>CAKKRC010000074.1 GCA_919902495.1 Nitrospiria bacterium | reverse complement strand
CGGTCCCCGTCGCCCGACGATATCAGCGGCACCGTGACCGGCTCCCGGCCGGCCGGATCGAGCACCCGTACGACAACCACATTCGGAGACACAGCCGCGCTGCCGGTTCCCTGCATCGTCGCATCCGCGGTACCGGCTCCGTTGATCGAGAACACCATCCCTGAAAACATCAGACTGAACAGCATACCACCGCACTTCCACGATCTTCTTTGCATGGCCGCCCCCTCGCCGTATGGCATTAAATGTTCCATTGTTCTTTCTCCCGACATCACTCCCATGTGACCAGTTTGCTCTTCACTGCCCGTGCCATTTCGGTCACCATTGTATTGGCCGTGGAGATGTTCCCCCAGTCGAACAGCACGACGCCGTCATTCCCCTTGTTATAGCTCTTTGACGCCCAGATCACGCGGTTCCTCGTCCGTTCGAACAGCAGCACCGAGAATTCCACTTTCGGCGTCGTCCCCGGCGCTTCATAGTCCTGATAATCGAAGACCCTTCCGGTAAGGATCAGGTCCACATCCAGTGTTTTCATGAGCAGGTCGATGTCGGAGAGCGATACGCCTTCGTACATGATGACGCGCATGCCGAGCAGATGGTCCCGCACGACGCCCGGCTCCATGACGGTGATATCGTCCAGCGACGACAATTCCTTCACGAACTGAAGCATCAGGAGGTCTCCGGCATCCTTTCTTCCGCTCACGTTCATGAACGGAATGACGGCGATCCTCGGTCTGTGTTCCCTGCTGATGACGGTCATCCGGTGCACCGGGATGCGGCCGAGCGAGGCATTCTCCGGACCGCTCAGAACGATCTCCAGGACTTCCTCTCCGGCCTCCGGGGATATTTCCGACAGTTCAACGTCGATCATGGCGCTCAGCCGGCCCGGTTTGATCACGAGCGATCCGTGCATGACGGGCGCCCCCTGTGCATGCTGTCCGGCTCTGCCCACCGCGTACGGTACGGTCACTGCCTTTCGCGACGTCGCCGACAGCTCCACAGCTATCTTCGCAACTCCGGCATTTTTGCGAAAATGCAGTGACTGCGCCAGGAACGAGATTGCCGGAGCGGGTATGGGGTTCACCAGGGTGCAGGAATGCTTTCTCACGCCGCCCAGCCCGGCGTTCTCGGAGCGGGACAGGGAGACCTCAACGTTCCTGTCGTCGTCGTGCACCGCTGCGCCCCGGATGTCGATCTCGATGGCCTTCGTTGTCTCGCCCGGCGCGAAGACCAGGCTGCCTCCCCGCAAGGCATAGTCCTTCCCCGGTTCCGCCGTGCCGCCCGTGACCTCGTACTCCACGGTCACCGGCTTCCCGCTCGCTGCGCCGAGCGCAACCTCCAGACGGGCGGTGCCCCGCTGCCCGTCGATGCGGGACCCCTCCTGTACGAACGATACTGACGGCTCCGGGTCCACATCCCTGATCGTCACCGTGCTCGTCGCGGTCCGCCCCTGCACCGCGTTCACCGGAAGACCCAGGGTGACCACCACGGTCCGGTCGTCCTCGTCCACCCCGTTGTCCGCGACCTGGAGCACGATCTCCGCGCTCTTTGTCCCGGCCTTGATCACCACCGGGCTCGGCGTAATGAAGTAGTTCCCCGGCATCTTCGCCGTCCCGCTCACCAGGAACGGCACGGTCACGTCCTTGCCTGACAGTGCGGACAGCTCTGCCGTGATCACCGCACGCCCCGCGGTCTCCTTCACCTTCTGGTGCTTCGTGGTGAACGACACCGCGGGCTCGGGGTCCACGTCGATGATCGAATAGGTGTGCACCCTGGTCTCCCCCAGGAGCGCGTTCTTCGGAGCTTTCAGGACCAGCGTGATGGTCTTCTGTTCCGTGTTCTTCCCGTCACCTTTGATACGGACCTCGATGTGCTTGTGCGTTTCGCCGGGAGCGAACACCAGGGTATCGTCCTGCAGATCATAGTGCGTTCCGGCTACTGCCGTCCCCCCGGACACTGCGTACGCCACCGTCACCGGTTTGGCGCTCGCCGCTGAAAGGCCGACCGCGAGACGGGCAGTGCCGGTTCGCTCATCGCCGCGGGTCTCCCTGCTCGTGAACGCCACGGCGGGCATGGGGATGATCGGGATCCCGGCCCCCTTTCGCGGCGTAGTATATTCCTGCGCAGCGGCAGGACCGGGCTGTTGGGCGTTCATCGCCGTCATTCCTGCCCCGTCTCCTGCATTCTCATCCTCTGCCTGCAAAGATGATCCGCTGATCACGATCGTGTAGGTATGAAGCGGCACCTCCCCGAGTGTCGCTGAGCGGGGGCCTTTAAGCTCAATATCGACCGTTTTATCGTCGTCATAGACCCCGAACGTGCGTATCGTCAGTTCAACGACCTTCCCTGTCTCTCCCGGCGCAAAGGTCAACGCATCCCCGTGCACCGTATAGTCCTTCCCCTGTACCGCGCTTCCGCCGGCAATTGCATAGCCCACGGTAACGGGCTTTCCGCTCGCAGCGGAGAGCCCGACCTCCAACCGTGCTGTGCCGGTCCGCTCGTCCCCGCGGGTCCGCCGCGTGAGGAACGAGATTGCCGGAGCGGGTATGGGGTTCACCAGGGTGCAGGAATGCTTTCTCACGCCGCCCAGCCCGGCGTTCTCGGAGCGGGACAGGGAGACCTCAACGTTCCTGTCGTCGTCGTGCACCGCTGCGCCCCGGATGTCGATCTCGATGGCCTTCGTTGTCTCGCCCGGCGCGAAGACCAGGCTGCCTCCCCGCAAGGCATAGTCCTTCCCCGGTTCCGCCGTGCCGCCCGTGACCTCGTACTCCACGGTCACCGGCTTCCCGCTCGCTGCGCCGAGCGCAACCTCCAGACGGGCGGTGCCCCGCTGCCCGTCGATGCGGGACCCCTCCTGTACGAACGATACTGACGGCTCCGGGTCCACATCCCTGATCGTCACCGTGCTCGTCGCGGTCCGCCCCTGCACCGCGTTCACCGGAAGACCCAGGGTGACCACCACGGTCCGGTCGTCCTCGTCCACCCCGTTGTCCGCGACCTGGAGCACGATCTCCGCGCTCTTTGTCCCGGCCTTGATCACCACCGGGCTCGGCGTAATGAAGTAGTTCCCCGGCATCTTCGCCGTCCCGCTCACCAGGAACGGCACGGTCACGTCCTTGCCTGACAGTGCGGACAGCTCTGCCGTGATCACCGCACGCCCCGCGGTCTCCTTCACCTTCTGGTGCTTCGTGGTGAACGACACCGCGGGCTCGGGGTCCACGTCGATGATCGAATAGGTGTGCACCCTGGTCTCCCCCAGGAGCGCGTTCTTCGGAGCTTTCAGGACCAGCGTGATGGTCTTCTGTTCCGTGTTCGCTTTATCGCGCATGATCCGTATGTCAATGTATTTGAGCGTTTCACCGGCCTTGAAGGTGAGCCTTGTGTCCTTGCAGATAAAGTCCCTGCCTTCCACGGCGGACCCGCCGCTCATCAGATATTCCACACTCGCCGTTCTTCCGCTGGGACGGCTCAGGGACACGGCGATGCGTGCATATTTTACGGTCTCCTCGCCGCTCGATCTGCTCTCCACGAATTCCACATAGTTTTCCCGCAGGTCCGATCCGATCACGGATGAGCGGAAGGCCGCTCTCGGCTCGAACGTGGTACGCACCGCAGGGACCGATTTCCTGCCATGATGATATTCCGCGTATGATCCGAACAACAGGAGTTGGATCTTTTCCAGCAGTTTCTTCGGATCATTGATCCTGTTCAGACCGAGCAGGCCCGGAGCATCCTTTCCCGTCAGCCCGACGCTGTCGAACCAGAGGATCTTCGGTTCACTCGCTGTTGAAACGAGCCGCACGAACAGCGCTATGCGCGGTGGATCATGCTCGCCGTAGAGGTCCACCGACGAGATGAGCACGGCATCGACGCCGGTCTCCGTCCGGTATGCCTCAGCGGTCGCCCGATCCAGTCCGCCGGTAAACCGGACGCGGTGCCTCGCCAGGAACTGCTCGTTCTCAGCATCAGCGAGGACCGCAGCACCCTGTTCTTCCAGCCCCCTGATCAGCATTTCGCGGAGATCATTGACCGGCACGGTCTTCCCGCTCTGGTTCCCCACCGGCAGCACGGCAACGCGCAACGTTGCGGTCTCCGCGGCGGCGGACGTATCGGCGATGCCCGCGCACAGGACGATACCAAGCAGCCAGGCACGCTGGATGCGACCCGCTTTATATGAATAGTTTGTCGAGGATCTCATCTATGGCCTTTTCTGTGATGACGTTCATGGGATCACCGCCGCCGCCAAGCAGGCGGTCGCTGAACCCCACGCCTCCCTTGGTCGATGATGCGGACCAGATGATCCTTCCCGTCTGGGTCTCGAGCATCTGGACGCTGACGGATATGACGTTCGCTACGGCATTGCCCGATCGCACCTCCCCGTATTCCTTGACCGCGCCGGTGATGATCGCATCCACCTTCAGGATGCCTGCAAGTTTGACGACCTCTTCCGGCGACGGCGCGGTCGCATCGGCGGTCGCGGCCCGCATCGTGCCTCGCTTCACCTCGCCAAGGGGGACCGCATACAGCCCGCCGGTATAAAGCAGTTTATTGAACAGCACGTCCCGGACCCGGTCCCCGGCGCTCTGTTCGCGTGTATGGTTCGCCATGGGCATGACCGCCACATTCTGAATGACGCCGAAATCCATGTTCTGGTCCCGGAACGCGTTCGACGATCTCCCGGAGCAGGCTCCGAGCAAGAGGACCATCGCCAGCAGGATGATGTGTCTGAGCAGTTCCATACCCACCTCGGACCTACAGAATGACCGTCATGGTCAAGGATATCTCCCGGGTTTCCGTCTGCCCGGCATTGGAGACGGCGGTGATCCGGGTGAAGGAGCCATCGAGTGCGGCAAAACGAAAGATATCCCAGCGAATGCTTGGCCGCAGCATCTTTGTTACCGAATTGTCCATGGCACGCAGGCTCTCCGAATAGAGGATGCCGAGCTGCAGCGATCCTCCGCTGAGGGGGGACCAGGTGCCTCCATAGTTCTGGAGCGTGTCATGTACCTGGTTCTGGGATATCCTGCTGATGAAGGCGTTGAGGTGCAGCGAGCTGAACGGCGCATACGAAAGCCCCGCATCGTTGCGCATGAGCTTTTGTGTCGAACGTCCCTGTGCCCCCCCGGACTGCTCGCTTCGCTGGTGGAACGAACTGGCGTTGAGGGACAGGGTCTTCGCGGGGCTGATGCCGGCGCCGAGGCTGAGCGTTGTGCTCGTGGTGACCTGGTCCAGTTCGGAAACGCTTCGGGCCCCCCCTCCATTCGCATAGATCGACACCCGCTCGTAGAGCCCCGCCGTATTGGCAAGATAGAGGGACTGGTTCTTCGATCTGCCGGTGCGCGTATCACTGATGCCGCCGCTGTAGGCCACGCTATGTTTGAGCGATGGCAGGGGAACGGCCTGGAGAGATACCGTTGCATGATACTCCGTTGACCGCCAGTCGGGCCGCGAGTCCCCGGTCAGTGCGATCCGCGCCGTACCGCTGTATACCCGGTCGAAGCGGTGCGATGCCGACAACCCGTTCGTGATCAGGACGGTCCGCGCGGACATATCGCCTGCATCCGACGATGTCGTCGTGACCGATGCATCGTAGAAGAGGAAGGGATCGTTCAGCAGTCTCACCTTGGTAAAGGCCGAGAACATCTGGCTTGTGAGCCGTGTCGTTCCTGCTGCCTGCGAGGCCGGCCGCTGGCTGAACGCCTGCAGCTCGGTCACCGCGATAACGGGGAACAGAAGCCCTTCGCCTGCCGGATTCAGCGGATTGACGACTACCTTGATATACAGGGACTTGACGGCTGGAAAGGTGATCTCGAACCGGCCTGCGCCGGGAACCGCAGGATAGGCTGCATAGGGCGCCGCCGCGACCGTCTGATGCAGCGTCCAGTTCTGGTTATCCGCGCTGATATAAACGCCCCAGGCGAAAGACCCTGCCACCGACGGTGTGAGCGTCCTGTTCCCGGAGTAGACCCATACCAGCAGGCGATTCAGCTCCGTAGCGATGCTGAACCTGAGGCCGATGTTACGCGGCTGCGTGTCCTGCGGCGGCGGGGACGTGAACGGTCCTGATCCGATGTTGATGGCGCTGTCGTTCGCATCGTTGACGGCGTTATTGATCAGGTGCGCTGTCGACTGCAGCTGGACAATATTGGGAGTGCTGCTGCTCGCATAGAGTCCGTCGAACGCAAGGACCGGGAAGTCGATCACCCCGGCGCCCCCGGCAATAACCTCCGTCGAGCTCTCGTTCACATTGTAATACGACGAGAACAGGACACGGTCGTTGAAGTAGCGGTCTCCGTAGCTCACCCTGCCGCTGTTCGTCGTGGTTTTGGTGCCGGCGTCCTGGATCCGGTCCTCTGCGTCCTGCGTTCCGCCCTGATACTGGAGTTGAACGGTCCGATGCGGCTCATAGCGCGATGCCCAGGAGATCTGCTCGACGACCGAGTCCTGGCTTGCGTGTTCCTTGTCATAGGAATGGGTCTTTGTAAAGCCGAGATCGAGCGTAGGCAGATCATACGGTTTCCAGCTGAGATAGCCGGTGGAGATGTCCGTCAGCGCAGTCTGCTCCGGCGCGGCCGAACTTTCAATGTGGTTGATCAGGCGGTAGGCGCCCGCCCCCATCGTCAGGTTCGTCATGGTGAGCGTAAGATCGGCGCGGGGCCTGCTCACAGAACTGTCGCTGCTCGTCCTCACATTCTGCACAAAGGCGTCCGACGTGTCCTTCTGGAACGTTCCGCCCGCAGAAAGTCGGAGATGCGGAAATAGTTCCTTCTCGAACCCCAGCGAGTAGAGCTGCATCAACGACCGGGACTCAATGGTGGACTCGTTGCCGGAGCTGTTTTTGGACGAGGATGTGATATGTGCGTACGACTGGATCATGGATCCTCCTATTCCGTCCGCGCAGGCGACTTTCGGCGCCAGGAAAAAAAAAAGCCCCAGAAGCAGCGCATGCGGCCGCATCCCCAGGCCCATGGACCATGATGAGCGCAGGTCCTTCCCCATCCTAGCGCTCCCCTGACAGCGTGACCCAGGCAGGACGTCCGGGAATATCGATGAGTGCGGTCTCCGCCGTATTGATCAGGTTCACCGTCATCAGCAGGTCCTTTTCCGCAATGACCAGCCAGAGGTCGTTATGCTCATCGTCGATGGCCTGATAGACCGTTTCTCCCTTCGCCGGGATGTATTCCACAACGTTGAAGGTCATCGGATCTCGTACCTCCAGCGCCGTATCGTTCTTCCGCCCCAGGTATAACAGATCATTGCGCGTGTCAACCTTGAGCGATCGCATGCCCGGTCCGACGAACTCCCGCCGCAGCAGCGTGAACGATGCCGGGTCGACCACGTGAAGATACGGATGGTCAGCATGCACCACGTACAGCTGGTCGCCCTGCCGATTGAACTGGCCCCAGACCGGCTCGGGTCCGGTGGCGATGGTGCCGATGACCGCCCGGTTGGCAATATCTACGACCGATATGCTGTTGGAAAGCGTGTTGAACACATACGCCCTCCTGCCGGACCGGTCGATCACCATTGACCGCGGCCGCTTTCCGACGGTGACGCGCTTGATCTCGGTCAGTGCGTTGGCTTCAATGAAGCTGACCGTGTCCGAACCGGTGTTCACTGCCAGCAGGACCTGCCCTTCCGAGGCAAGCTCCACTTGCTGCGGCCGGTCGCCGGGCAACAGCCTGACCCGCGCCAGGCTGCGGTTTTCTATACTGTCGATCACCTCGACGGCGTCGTCGCCCGACAGCGCCGCATAGACCCGGTTGCGGACCCGGTCGATCGCCATGCCCCGTGGTGCATTCCCGGTCTCGATGATACCCGTGATGCTTTTCCTCAGTTTGTCGAGCACGAGAATGGCATTTTCGGACTCCACGGACACGTACCCGATGAGATCGAGCAGCGGCCGTGACGGCGTTGTGATGAGCAGAGCGGGACTGAACTGATATCCGTTCAGGACAGACCCTTCCGGCCGCAGCGTCAGGGACACGATGGCCGGCCGTTTTCGTCCGATCCGGAACAGATGGTCCCGCTTCACCGGCGCATCGGGCGCCAGAAGAGCTGCATTCCCGTCCTCCGTGGTGAGCGATGCGCTCGCGATCCGGAACAAAAACCCGGTGTATCGTCCGGCGGGCACCCTGCCGTGCGCCAGCAAGCGCTGCCGCATCACATCGCGCCGTGCAAGATCGGCAAACTTCAGCACCAGGGGGAACTCGGCGCCGTCCTCCCGGACCGCCGCTATCCCCGCGAGGCGGAAACTGATCCGTCCGGCCTCCTGCGTAAAGGGCTCCATGTAGACGAGGACCTCCGCTCCATCTTCGGCAAAAGGTCTCTGCTGCACGGGCATCGACTGACAGCCCCCGGCAAAGAACAGCGCGAGCAACACACCGGTCATGATGATGGCAGATCGCGTCATGGGAGTGCTCCGGTATGGCATTTATGACAAAGCGAATCCTGGTTGACGGCAAAGGTCCCTGACGGGATGTCGTAATAGGCCTTCTGCGCCTCCAGTTCGGTACGCCCCTGCCCGTAAGGCTGGTACGCCTGTGCTTCCTGTGAATACAGGCCGTTGTAGACGATGTACTCGGTCCTCGTGTTCCAGCGCAATGCTTCATTCCAACCCGATGCATGTGCCCGGTGGCAGGTGAGGCACATGACCTGGGAACTGACCGGATCGGGCCCGGCGGCAAAGGACCCGTCCGTGCCGGCATGTGCCTTCAGGCTGGCAATGTCGCTCACGCCTTCCTCAAAGGGGACCAGGGACAGGAAGGACGTGGCTGCGGAACCGGTGAGATCGCCGGTTCGCACATAACTATTGTAGGCATTCGCAACGGCCGAGCCGATCCTGCCCGTGATGCCGACAGGGTGTGTCCGGGGCGCACCCGAGCCGGCGACCGGATGCATGCCGGGATGGCAATTCTGGCACCACTCCGACATTCCAGTACCGTATGCCACGCGGGTCTGGCTCGCAGCCTCTGACCGGTTGTACTCATCCGGCGCCACCGCGACCGGCGGATCGTTCAGGAAGGCGAGATTGCCTGCTACGGAGCGGGGCTGATAGTTCTTCCCACCCAGCAGGCGATAGACGCCTACGGACGTGATTGACTGCGGGTCAGCGCTGGACACGTAGGACCCCGAACTGCCTATCGGATTTCCATTCGTCATCGTCGTTCCATCGATGTTCCGCCGGTATCTGCCGTGCGGATCATGGCAGCTGATGCACGTAAGGCTTGCCGACGGGTAGGTGCCACGCGGTGCAGCGGCATGCAGCGCATCGGGCAAATAGGAATAATCGGCTGCCACGATATTGTGCCCATGCTGGTCGCCGTAACTGGTTGCCGGCGCCTGTGACACATCGGGGACCCAGATATATATCTTGCGCAGCCAGCCGAAATCACCGCCCGGTGTCAGCTGCCGGGGCGGCATGCCTTGCTGCATATCGGATGCAGGGGTGCTTATATGATGGCCTGACGGACCGATACTGCCGGGCCGTTCATGGCAATGAAGACAGGTTGAGCTCGGGTCGGAGCCCCGCAGCAGTGCGCTGCCGGATCCGCTCGTCCCGTGCATCACGTGGCATGCGTCGCAGGGGCCGACACCGCCGGAGTGAAATGCGGATACCGTCTTCTCCGTGTTGATCAGGATCGCCATAAGTGTCATGACCATCAGGAGTATTGTTCTCGATGGGACCATGATATATGATGAATGCTCAGCGATCAGTGGAGATCGATGCTCCCGGTATCCACCTGCCGGCCGCGGTACGACGACGGACCGGAAGGGAGAGAACGGGAGGACCGGCAGGTCCGGCCCTCCCGCAACTGCAACGTCACTACTGCTTAGTCCTTCGCATGACACTTGTTGCACAGGGACCGCTGGAACGTGGCGAAATCCGTCGCCGGTTTGTTGTAATAGCCGGCGGCCATTTCCGCTACCAGTCTGCCGCGTGCAAAGTTCGCGTTCGAGGCTTCGGCATTCGGTGCGTCGGTGCCGGCATAGGAATGCTCGAACGTGATCAGTTCGCTCTCATTGTTCCACCGCGCCATCGCCGGGAAAGCGCTCGCATGGCCGCGATGACAGGAGAGGCACATCACTTGCGAAGCGGCGTCTGGACCGGCCAGCACGCTGTTGTCGCTCACTGCATGCGTCTGAAGGGTCGCGATGTCGGTCGTTGCGCCTTCCTCGAACGGAACAAGCGACAGGTAGGAGGAAGCGGAGCTGCCGCCCATGTTGCCTGATGCGATGTACGCATTATAGTTGCCTGCAACGGTCGAACGGATCGACACGCCTTGCGGGTGGTACTTCACGTTCGTCGTATGATGGTTCGTGTGGCAGGCGCCGCAGAAATCGGACATCCTGTCGCCAAAGGCGACGCGGGTCTGGGTATAGGATTCAGAACGATTGTAGGAATCCGGCGCGAATGCCAGTGCCGGCGTTGCATAGTTGGTGTTCCCGGGATTCCTGTCGTTCATGGAGCCGCGCAGCAGGCGGTAGGTGCCGACGGCCTCTCCGACCGGCGGGATGGGCGACGAGGCATAGGACCCGGACGCGATGATCGGTCCGCCGTCGCGGGAATAGGTGCCGTCGTTCAGTCTGCGGGCCGTGCCATGCTGGTCATGGCAGCTGATGCAGGCGAACTGGCTTGACGGGAACGTGCCGCCCGGTGCCGTGCCCGAGTTCGTCGCATCGGTCACCATTCCATAGTCCGCCGCGATGATGTTATGCCCATGTGAATCGCCCTTCTCGGTCGAGGTCTTGCCCGAGCGGCCGATCCAGGTGTAGGTCTTGCCGAGCCAGGCGAAGTCGCCGCCGGGGCCCATATTCGCGGGCGGAATACCGGCGCCGGGAACCGGATAGGTCATGACGTGATAGCCGTTCGGAGCGGTGTCCGCGGCCGCATGGCAGCTCAAACAGGTCGAACTGGTGTCGGTCCCCTTGAGCAGCATGCCGGTCGACTTCGAGTTGTGCATATCGTGGCAGCCTTCGCATCTGCCGACGCCGCCTTCATGGAATGCATAGCTTACGCTGCCCAGGCCGAACACGACGGCGATGGCAGCCATGATAATGATGCTCGTTTTTGCGAATCTCATAGTTCCTCCATTGAGAATGCTCCGGCAGTCCGGCGGTCCTGTTGTCAGGATCCGTGACTTTGTGTCCCCACCTTACGGTGGGTTTACCCGTTCGGAGGATCGATTGTGCCGGCCAGGCCGGCACTCTTGCTTACCAACTGCACTACTGTGCTGCTCATGTCTCACTGCCGATCGCTACGGTTTTTAATAGGGCATCACCTCGCTTTCCCAGTGTACGCTTTCAGTTATAGTGCAGACTGAAAACGCTGATCCCTCTCCTGCCGGATTGGACCACATAGACCCTGTCACGGCTGTCGATGCCGAGCCTGAGAGGGACCGTCAGGTTCCCGGGGCCGGCTCCGCGATATCCGAAGGCCTCCAGGAACGTAAACTCCTTGTCGTAAATATTGACGACGCTTTTCAATTTGTCTGCGACCAGGTAATTGCCGCGGTTGTCCGTAATGATGTCCGATATTACATTAAATCTACCCTTGGCACCGCCGGGTTGGCCAAAGCAGTCCATTTTCTCGTCAAGGGACAAACGGCAGGCGGTGAACATGACCGGAAGGGTGAAGAGCATGCTGCCATCCCTGTCCAGGCTGAAACCGTCCATTTGCGCGTTCACCCGGTCCTTTTTCTTCACGTTCAGGATCCGGAATATATCATAGTGCCGTTCTATCTGACCGTGCTCGTCGGCAATGACCGCAAGCAGCCGTACCTGGTCGACGAGATATATCCTGCCCTGGTAATATGCGATATGACCCGGCCGGAAGTCGCCGAGGCCGGCCGGTACACCGGATATCTCGATGGCCCTGGTAGGCTCTCCCCGGTAGTTGCAGAGCAGGACCTGATAGTTCCGGTAATCCCTGCTGTAGGAGAGCAGCAGGATGTTCCCGTTCTGCATGAGCGCAAGGTCCGCGATGATCCCGAGATTGTTGTTCTCGCCGAAGCGGTAGACCTCCAGGCCCGTGCGGTTGAACACCGTGACCGTGTTGTTGCTGATCACGTATGCTTCATTCATCTCAGGGTCGACGAATATCTTTCCGCCTTCGTAGAGGATGTCACCGGCATGATCGGACAGTGAATAGAGATAGGATGCGCTCACCGTTCCGGCCTCAGCAGTGATCGTCATCATCGTCAGGAGGACGACCATGGCGATGCAGATGCCGGAAAGCTTGTCATGATGCGGTAGGTGCGGCATGGGTTATTCTCCCAGGACAGTTACTTCCACGGAAGATATTGCAACATCATGCCCGATACTATGCATACGTAATGCCAAGAATAGTTATAAAATAACTCCTTGATATCGCGGGCGTTCCTGATGCGGTATCCGGAGCGCGTTTTCCTGACTGGTGAATTGACCATTGATGGCGGTGATTTTACTGATTAGGACGATGGTTGCCGCCCAACGAACACGACAACAAGTTGCATGAGAATGGGGAATGGCCATGGATGGTGCCATATGTAACAGGGACCGACCCGTGCGCGTGCTGATAGGCCGTCACCCAGGTCTTTTCGTACGTATGGGTCTGCGTTGAATTGTTGAACGGGAGTTGCTGCGCGAAGAACGGTAAGTAGAGGGTCCTTTGTGTCTCTCAACTGTTCAGGAGCCGCGCTGAATCCCACTTTTGCAGCATGCATCGCTCGCGCGACAATAATCTGCCCCTTGGGCAGCAGGTGCTACAGCGCCTTGCAGGCAGCAGCATCACCCATGCCACAGGCCTTCTGGAGATCCGCATGTGCCAACGCAGTCTTGCCCATTCGCTGGTACAGCTTTCCACGATTGGCATAGACCGCTGCGTTGCTGCCGTTCAGCTCCAGCGATGACTGATAATCCGCCAATGCACGGTCATATTGTCCTCTGATCGCATGAGCCGTCCCGCGATTACCGAAGGCTTCCGCATGGTTTGGCCGGATGTTCACCGTGCTGTCGAAGTCCACGATCGCCTGGTCGATCAGACCTGCCCTGCCGTACTCGATGCCCCGGTTATAGTAAGCCAGCCAGGCTGTGTCGGAATAGCGTTCGATCACCCGCGTCCACAAGGTGATCTCGTTGCTCCAGACGCGTATCTGACTGTTCGTCAATAGCGCGAGCACGGTGAACAGAGCGATCATGAATGCGGCAGCAGAGGTCTGTATCATCCGTGGCCCCGTCCAATACCGCTCAGCCTTGTTTTGCGCCCATGCGATAGCCACGCCTGCCAGAAAGAATGGGGCCAGACCGGGAAGATAGGTATAGCGGTCTGCCATGGACTGCTCTCCTACCTGTACGATGCCGAGCACCGGCATCAGCGATATGACATAGAAGGCCCAGGCGGTCAGCCATACCTTGTGCCGGGTACGGAGGATCATGCAGAGAGCCGTTATGACCATCACCATCACCAGCGCTGCGCCGAATTCCGGTGACAACAGAGTGACGTCCTTCGGATAGGGATAATAGGGGCTCAGTCCTGTCGGCATGACCATCTTTCCGAGATAGGCGATCAGCGACCTTGCCGCAGCAAGAAGCCGTGTCGACAGTGGCGCAAATTCCGGCGAGGCCAGAGCCCCGGCTGCATCCTGGGCAAACACCGCGATCACCGAAGCAGCGATGCTGAAGAACAGCAAAGGCAGTTTCTCGTTCAGGACGGCCCAAAATGACCTGGCGGATACTATTCTCATGAACGGATACCAGTCGAGCAGCAGCATGATCACCGGCAAGGTAACGGCCATCGGTTTGCTCATGAGCGCCAGAAGGAAACATCCTGCGGCAAGGAGAAATTGCTTGTTCACTCTTTCCGCCGTATCGATTGATGGGTTTGCCGGCGTCGTGATCTCCCGCACATAACGCGTATAGCAACCGATACTGAGCAGAACGAACAACGCGCAGAGAAGATCTTTGCGCTCCGATACCCATGCGGCGGATTCGACATGGAGGGGGTGCAGTCCGAACAACAGGCCGGTCGTCCCCGCCGCGATGAGCATGGATCGCCGGTGGAAAAACAGGTGTGGTCCGGTCATTCCACGCCGCGCATTCGCGGCCTCGATGAGGCCCAGTATGACGAGCACGACGAGTGCGGTATTGACGGCATGCAGAAGGATGCTGGACAGATGGTGTCCGAACGGGTCAAGCTCCCAAACAACCTGATCAAGCGCATGAGATAGCATGGTGAGCGGATGCCAGTTCCCTCCATGATACCCGGTGAATGCCCAGCCCAGGAAGCTCGCATCGAACGTTCCCTGGAACGGATTGTTGACGATGTAGATCTCGTCATCCCAGACAAAGCCATTCCGAAGCGCGGGTATGTAGACGACCAGCGTTACCAGCGCAAGAACGCCCGCGAGATGATATCCCGAACACTGCATTTGCTTTCCCGCGCTCCTGTGCATGTTCATATTCGGTCTCTTTGATGAGCTATCGCCCCGGGGCGGAACTGTTCTCGAGATTGCGGCACCCTTCCTTGATCCCGCGCTCGCAGGCCTGTTGGAAATCAGACAATGCAGGGCCCCGGCGGCCTGCACGGGCGAACAAAATGCCACGGTTCAGATACGAGAGAGCATAGTTGGGCCTTCGGTCCAACGCGGTCGTGAAGTCAGCGATCGCCTCATCATAGCGTCCCAGTGTTCCATACACCGCTCCCCTTCCGTTGTACAGTTCTACCGTATCGGGCGCTATCGCGATCCCTTTGTTGTAGTCTTCCAACGATTTCGCGTGGTCACCGGTTGCCGCATAGCAAAGCGCGCGGTTGTAGTAAAATATCGCGTTGCCGGGATCAAGTTCAACCGCGCGGGAATACTCTTCCTGGGCCCGTGCGTACCGGCCTGCGGCATACAGGGCAAAACCCAGGTTATGCCGCGCTTTCGCATACGTGGGATCGAGATCGATCGCCTTGAGATGGTCATCGATCGCCCTGTCATGGTCCCCCAGGGCGGCATAGGAAAGCCCCCGGTTGTCGTAAAAGACCAAATTGCTTCCGTCCAGTTCTATCGCCCTGGTTTGCATATCGATAGCCCGTTCAATGCGTCCATACGCGTGCAGGGTGTTGCCGAGATTATTGAATGCCACTGCATAGGTCGGATGCAGTGTGATCGCCTTTGATAATTCTGCCATTGCCCGTTCATATTCCTGCAGATGATAGAACGCCAATCCAAGGCCGTTGTACGCTCGCGCCTTCATCGGACTCTTTTGGACCACATCCATCCAGAGCTTCACCTCGCTCTGCCATACCGTATTTCTCGCGTATGCCAGGCTGGCGGACGACAGAACTGCGATCGTAAGAACTGTCAGCACCAGCCTCTCAGCCAACGCCCACCTGGAGTGGATCCGGTCTGCAGCGGCCCAGAGCGCACTGGTGACCGCGATGAAAATGCCCATGGACGGCAGATACAGACGGTGTTCGAAGATCACGTCAGCGATAGGCATGATGCTCGACTCGACCAACAGCGTGATGAAAAAAAAGAGTGTCCCGAACGCAGTCAGCGTACCGGGACGGGAGGTCCGGTAGTCCCGGTACAGCATAACAACGGCGGCCCCTGCTAGAAGCGCGAGAAGCAGAAACGACAGGATAACCTCTGGAACAAAGAATGAATGATAGGTCGGATAGTCATGATCGAGGTTCTGGCCTGCCGGGTAGAACAGCAACCGCAGATAGGTGGCAACGACGGCGATCTCTGTGAACAGGTATTCCTTTCGGCTCATGTCCGTCTGCAGGCGCATGGCGCCGCTCACGTCACTGACCATATCACCAGTTGATCCAGCCGCGGTGATCATGCCGAAAGGAATGATGAACAGGGTTACGAGAACAGGGACCAGCACCATCACACGCTTCAAAGGACGGTCCTTGAAGAACAGAAGCTCTGCGAAAACGATAATGACCGGGAGCGTGAAGGCGATCTCCTTGGTCTTCATCGCCAGGACGGCTGTCAGGATCGACAGGCCGTACCAGAAAGGATGAATGACCGCCCTTTCAGAGCCGCCCAGAGGCATACGGGACTTAAGATAAGACGCAAAACTAGCCAGGTACAGAAGAGCGGCCAGCGATGCCATGCGCTGGACTATGTAGGTCACCGCCTGGGTCTGCACGGGATGCGCTGCAAACAAGAGGGCCGAGAACAACGCTATCCATTTCGCCCGGTGCTGCAGCGTGCTCTGACGCATGACCGGCGTCCTGAACAGCAGCATTACGATCCCGTATACCAGCAGGGAAGCACCAATATGGACCGTAAGGTTGACCACGTGATAGCCGGGAACGCGGGTCCCATGCAGACGATAATTCAAAGCAAAAGAAAGATACGCGATCGAACGCGGCTTGCTAAGGGTGCTTGCAGAGGCGAACGCTTGAAGATCCCGGACAATACTATTTTCACTGATGTTGGAGGGATCGTCGAACTGGAACGGGACCTGATATGTGTTGGAATAGGTAACGAGACAAAGCAAGATGATGAGAAGCGCAGGTATGACAACTGTGCCATTTTTCATCCGTCCCCTCCCCGGTCGGTCAACCTTGCCCGTCAATGGCATCAACTGAACTCCCTGGTCGGGATCCGATCTGGACCGTGTCCTGGTTCACGTCACCTGGCCGTCATCGCCTGCCGTGGTCCTTCCGAAGTTCTGCCGCGCTTCTCCTCGATCCATCTGAGATTATGCCGGGCAATCGCATGGCTGGGATCGATGTCCAGTACTTTCTGATAGACCTTTGCAGCATCAGCATAACGGCCCCACTTGGCGTACAGAGAACCGAGATTGATATACGCTTCGAAATAGTACGGGTTTCTCTTGATCGCGTTCTCATAATCACTGACCGCATCGTTCTGCCGTCCCTGCAGTTCATGGACGATACCTTTGTTATAAAAGACCGCAGGTTCATCGGGCATGATGCGCATCACTGCATCAAACTCGGCCATGGCCTGCTCATACTTTCCTCTTTTCGCATAGATGACACCCAGGCAAAACCGGGCCAGGACAGTATCATCGTCAGTCCCGACGGCCGTGCGCAGTTCGTTCTGCACATCCGAGTATTCCCTCAGTCCACCGTACATGCGGGCATGATCGTAATATGTCTTCGGATGATCGGGAGCACTTCTCGAGACCTGCGGGTACTTTTGAACATCACGATGTTTCGTTTCCAAATTGCGGGATCCCATCCTGAGGTCATCGTGTGTCTGGGGATGGTCCGGCCGAATACCGTTCTTCAGCTGCAATGCCCGATTTGCCTGTTCATACTGCTCCGGTTGCGCATACCGAGCGACAAGGTTGCTGTGCGGGCTGGCAGTCTCCGGCATTTTGATGACAACAGCACGCCAGAGCTGCACCGCATCCTGCAGAACGATATTCATCAGGAACGCTGCCGTGCTGAATGCAAGAAATATCCCGATCATCGCGGCAGCGCGCGTCAGGTCGCTATTCACCATTCTTCTGCTGGAACTCATTGCCGGTTCTCCTTGATGCAGTACAGGTGGACGATCCGCTGCATCCGACCTGCACAGATGAGCGCAGTTCGTTCATTGCGTGTGAACATAACATTCTGTTTCACGTCTTTTCCGCTGGATATCCCGTTTGCCGCAGTGGAGCCCCCACCGGCAGGAGCCGGTGGCTCCCTTCAAGAACGCGACCTCCCGCGAATTCCGCATTCCTCCCCCGGCGGGAGCCGGGGGATTCCAATTCGCAGGGATTTACTGGCATCATACCTGTCAATGCAATGAACATGCCACTCGCATGTTGTCCGTAAAGCAGATAAATCGGCGTATTAGCGCACGCGGTTCGGCATCACTCTGCTGATATCACCAGTTCAACATGGTATTTTCACCGCTCTGCAGATCACGGCAATCTGCATACCGTTGCGTACGGTAGTTGAAATCTCGGGATAAACCGCGTTTCTGGGGTGGTACGATGCATGGTACGATACTTGCTATGACTATTATTGCAAGAGGGTTCAACTGGCATTCCCATCTAACGCGAACGCGCGAGGTGCCGCTTATGTTCAAGATCCTGGTCGTCGATGATGAGAATCTTATCCGTTATTCGCTTACCATGACGTTCAGAGGCGCGAACATATCGATAAGAACTGCGGGGACCGGCGAGGAGGCCTTGCAGGCGATCAAAGAAGAGCGGTTCGATGTCTGTTTTCTCGATCTACATCTTCCCGACATGGGAGGTGTTGAGATTTTGCGGGCCCTCGGCAGCGTGAATCCGGATACGAAGGTCATCGTCATGTCGGGTGACATAATGGATCGGCAGACGAGTGATATGGTACGCAAGTACGCTGTCATGTTCCTGGAGAAGCCCTTTGACCTGGATCATGCAAAATACATCGTTAATCTCATCATGACGCGTCACGATACGGCATCACGCATCGCACAGCATCCGTACGTTCGACGCCCTTCTACCCAGGAACGGAGACGGCATGAACGCCATGAATCCAGCAAGATCGTCATGTGCTCGACAATGGCTTTTGACGGTGATAGGGATGCGGTCAATATCGAGGCGGCACTCAAGGATGTCAGCGATTCTGGGATGAGACTCATCACGACACAGCCAGTGTCGCCTGGCTGTCTTCTAACGCTTTTCGACGGGGATGTCATCAATCTTGGGGTCGTGCGATGGATGGCATCAACACAGCCGCAGGGGTCCTACCAGATCGGCGTGCAGTTCAGTGAACATTGATCAGGCCGGTCAAGCCCGCTGTTCTCTTTATTCCAGCCCATGCTTCTTGACCTGGTAGCGCAGCGTGTCGTAGCTAAGATGAAGGAGCTTTGCAGCCTGCGCCTTGTTGTGGTTGGTCCGCTCAAGGGCCTGCTGGAGAAGGTTTCGTTCAAGATCGTCGATCGACACCCCTTTCTCAGGAAGCGTGAACTCACCGTTATATCCCGAACCGCCCGCAGCCACTTTCTGCCTCAGCATCCATTCCGGAAGCATCGAAGGAACGATCTCCTCCTCGCTCTCCAGTACGACAAATCGCTCCACAACATTTCTCAGTTCGCGGATATTGCCCGGCCAATCGTATTCGGACAGGATGTGCAGGGCATCCGGGGAAAATCGCTTCATGAACTTATTATTGTACCTGGTTGCAAATAACGAGAGAAAGTAGTCAGCCAGTATGGGGATGTCAACCCGCCGCTCACGCAGCGGAGGAACATGCACATAAAAATTACTAAGACGGAAAAACAAGTCGGTGCGGAATTCACCGCGAGAACCCGCTTTTGCCAGGTTCTTGTTTGTTGTGGCAATGACCGTCACATCGACGGGAATATCCTCGCGACCGCCGACCCTGTGGACGACGCGCTCTTCAAGGACCCGCAGCAGCTTGGCCTGCAGTCTCGGGTCCATCTCCCCGATCTCGTCCAGCAGGATCACACCCCCGTTTGCCAGCTCGAACACGCCTTTTTTGTCGGACTTTGCATCAGTGAACGCTCCACGCTCATGGCCGAACAGCTCGCTTTCGAGCAGGTTCTCCGGCAACGCAGCGCAGTTCACCCCGATGAACGGTACGGTACGCGATGACGCTTCACCGAACATGACCTGGTGCAGGTAGCGGGCGACCAGTTCCTTGCCGGTTCCGCTTTCTCCCGTGATCAAGACGCTCGACACGTGGGCCCTGGCGATCTTATCCAGCTCCGCCCTCAATTCAGTAAGTGCGTCGGATTTGCCGATCATCTGACGATCGAACCGCTCCCCGGCGACCTTGCGAAGGTAATCGACCTCTCGGCTCAGGTTTTCCTTGGCGACGTGGTTTCGCACGACGATGATGATCTCATCGAGGTTGAACGGTTTTGTCATGTAATCCGCCGCACCTAGCTTCATGGCCTTCACTGCAGTCTCCGCAGTATCGTCTGCCGTAAGCATGATGACCTGCGTGCGCAGCTCGTTACGCACGATATCTTCGAGGACCTCGATGCCGCTGCGTTCCGGAAGTCGGATATCCAGGAGTACAACGCAGGGAGACCAGCTTCTGATCGCCTCCACCACCCGCAGGGCACTATTCTCAGAACGAACATCATATCCTTCCCTCTGGAGCGATCGCGTGATCGTCGTGACAATGAGCTCATCGTCGTCAACGATCAGTATCCTTGGCAGGACTCTCATGGGACCGGAACCTCCGTTCGAGTAAATAGCGGGAAGGCTATGATGAATGAAACACCATTGCCATTGTGGTTTTCGATCCGAATGCCGCCCCCCTGCTGCTCGACGAGCCGCTTTGATATGGACAGGCCCAAGCCGGTCCCTTTTGCTTTTGTCGTAAAGAACGGTTGAAAGATCTTCTCCCGGAGGCCGTCGTCAACCCCCTTTCCTGTATCCCTGATCCGTATCGTCAGGCATTCCATCTCAGATTCGAACTGGGTCGTGATCGTGATCGTGCCGCCATCGGGCATTTCATCGGCAGCGTTCAGAAGCAGGTTCAGGAACACCTGTTGCATCTGTGCGGGATCAGCGAGTATGCTCGGCAACTGGTCGTCAAAGTTCTTGACAACCGTTATCCTGCCCACCCGGCTCTTTCCGAAAAGGGGGTGCCGCTGTGCCAGTGCCAGGGTGGATTCCAGGACCGCATGAATATTGGTGTCAGCGAGCTGCGGTGCCGGGGGACGGGCAAAGTTCATGAAGCTCTTTATGAGCGCTTCCATGCGTTTGACCTGTTCGGCTGCCTTCGTGAGCACGTCCTTGTTCTCCTCGGAAACGGCCGGATCCGTGGAAAGAATCTCCATGGAAGCCTTGACGCCGGCGAGAGGGTTCTTGATCTCGTGTGCAAGGCCGCCGGCAAGTTCTCCCAGGATAACAACCTGCTCGGCCCACTGCATCCGGTCATAGTGCTCCTTCAGGGAGACTGCCATCGTGTTGAACGAGTCAGCGACCTCGATATACTCATCGTGAAGTCCGTCGATACGATAAGAAAGATCCCCGGACCGGAGCTGTCGGATCGCGTGTACGAGGACCGACACAGGCCTCGTGAACCAGCGCAGGAACAGGAGGGACAGAACGAGCGCAGAGACAGGAGCGGTGATCAGAATGGTATATAAGAAGACCTTCATATTTCTGGTATCGTCGAGCGCCGCAGTCGTGCTTGACCGCAGCTTTTTCGTCGTCAGGTCGTTGATATTGATGACCTCAGCGACGATTTCCGAGCTGATCTCGAATGCGTTTTCCTGCTCGCTGACAAGCCGTTGCTTGTTCGCGCGCATGGTGAACACCCTGCTTAATGCGTTCTTGTATGCATCGATGCTCGTCTGCAGGGAATCAAGCCTGGCCGTTACCTGCGCCGTGTGGTGGCATTCAAAACATACATTGACAAGATCGCTGAGCGCCTTGACGTGAGTTACTATCGTGTCGCCGCTTCGCGCATGCTGGGTGTTTCTGAGCTGGAGGTCAAGCTGCGTCCGCTTGAGCTCGACCAGCAGGCGCTCCCGGATAATTTCGACCTGATGCAGCAGGATGAGTCCATCGAGCGAAGAGGTGACCTTTTCGATGTTCGTTATGATATAGAACCCGCTCGATATGAACACGAGAAAAAATATCATCAATCCTATTATGATCTTTCGTTTCATCAGTCGTTCAGATAGTCGTATGAAGAGAGTTTGATGCCGGCCTGGCGTGCATACCGGTAAACTGGCAGATAGTCATTATCCGTGGTCTCGATGAACCGTTTCGCGCCGAACGCCTTGATCAGCTCTGCGCCCTCGATATCCTCATGCATGCGGAGCAGCGCCGTTCTGATGTCCTGAACGAGCTTCGGATCCAGGTCTTTGCGAAAAGCGAGTGCGTTCTCGGGCACGTCTGGCGATCGTTCAAGCATCATCAGTTCCTGAGCAATGCGTTTATTCTTTGCCGCAAGCAAGGCGAATACTGTGTTCTTTATCGCCCCGATGTCAGCCTTCCGGTCCAGCACGTCCATGACAACATTTTCATGCGTTCCGGCGAAATAGCTCTCTCGAAGATAGGTATGATGATCGATAGCATGGCTTTTGAAGTAGGCGTAGGGAAGGAGATAGCCGGCCGTCGTGGCCTTGTCAACGAATACGAACCTTTTCCCGCGCATATCCTTGACCGTACGGATCCCGCTGTCCTTCCGGACGATGATCATGCCATAATAGGTCGAATGACCGTCGGGATATTCAGGCCGGACAACGACCCGCACTTTTATCTTTTCATGTGCTAGCGCATAGGTGAAACTGCCGAAGAACGCCCCATCCAGGCCATCAGCGACAAAGTTATCAATGATGTTGCCGTATCGCAATAGAATAGTGAATTGGATATCCACACCAAGTTTTTTGGAAAGATACTGTGCCAGCGGCTCGTACCGCTCCATCTGGTTAAAGATGTTCTGCTCGGGGATCAGGCCGATGCGAAGGGAGTGTCGTGGCTGGGAAAGATCTGTAGGTTTCTGACCGTGAGCCCGCTCCTGGTCCGTTCGACTGCAGCCGGAAAGCGCAGCAACGAGCAGGGCGAGCAGGAATGCGGTTACTATCTTCGGCATCGTGTCCTACAAGAAGAAGTTGCGCTGATTTCTGACTTAGGGTTTGATGATCAGAATTGCCTGCCGCACATGGCAAGGTGGGTTTCCTTATCGATTCACGGCGCTTCAGTCGGTCGCAAACGAGGTCGCCCGCTGTCCTTCCCGCCCTGTGCGAACTGTGCTCGCCTTAAAGAAGAACAGATTGCCGAGCCTCTCAGCAGAGATCGCGTCGTCAGAGCATGTTCCTAGTGACGATCGACCGAATGCTGCAGCAGACCGATTGCGCATCCATTGCACGATTGCCACCCAAAGGTACTCAATTCCTTTTTCCTCATCGTGCATACACAGATCGGAACAACATCTCTGAACATTCGGCAGTAAATGCTGACATGCGTATCTCTTGTTCGTGTCGGCAGCCGACCCGAAGGTGCATTATTGTGCAGATTATTCATGATCGCCTCCCTTGCAACAGGCCCCTATCTAATCCCTATCTACCTGCTAAGCAATCCCTGTGCCGTTCGCTATAGTAGAATATTTTGCTGTATTATCGATAGATTACCCGCATTGCTATTGTAAGCTACTATTTCGCTGACTGGTCAAAAGACCAATGGTAGGAAATTTGACCTGCTGACATCCACTCAATTACCTGCAGAATGTTTCATGCGGCCGTTATTTAACCTGAAATAGGGAATACACCGGCATCCCGGTCTTTGATCGATTTCAGGAACAGATATTTCGTTCTTTCACCATCGTGCAAGCACTTCAACCGGAAATGCTGCACCGGGTACTCGTTGAGGCTCTTGCGAATACATACGGCGGTAAGAAGGACCAGCGACGCAACGGCGATTGCGGTCGTTTCGGTCGCCTTGCACCATAAGAACGATCTGCCGCAAACCCATGTTCAAGCGATAGCGGTCAGCAATTGCCCGGTCAGTAATGCAACCGGCACGAAAGGGTTCAAGAACGATGCGTCCGGCCCTGACCGATCAGGAATCGTATCCGGGATCACGCGCCATGGTTCGTTTTAACTCAGGGATCCCAGCCGGAAATACTGCGGTACGGAGACCTTGGTGACAGGGTAATGGCGCGATGAGCTGTTCAGGAGGGGTACTATCCGCTACAAGCAGGAGCCGGATACCGGTCGTGGGACGATCAACATCACGCTTCCTACTCTCCCGTTCACCGGCATAGTTGTGCAAAAGCTCGCATGGTCGTCCGTCAGATGGATGAGCACGGATCGTCATTCGGCCTTGCGGACAATATCGCAAACCAACCAGTAGTGAGCCGATACAGCAGGTCAGTTGGTATACTTTTCCAATTTCTCAAGTACTTCGATGTGCAGATATTCCGAGGGGACGATGAGGAAATCTATCCTTTCCGCGCTCCCTTCCTGCGGATTCATCGCTTGAGCGCCGGACGAGAAATAGGGGGCGAACGATCTGGCGAGCTCAGGTTCCGTTCGGAGCAGCGTTTCTTGGACAAAACCGGCGGTGAGCTGAACGTCCATCCGTTCGGTAAGCGTCCCGATCTTCATTCCGTCGTTCGGAAAGCGGGCAATTATCAATATATGGTTTATCTCCGATCGCATCCGCTCGTCCAGAAGGAGCGTCAGGAAGAAGCGTGCTAATTTCTTGAACAACTTCTGGCCTGTGGGGGTCAGGGTCCCCTTTTTCGTCAACAGCAGGGACCTGTTGACGATGATCATGCCCGCCTTGATCCGGATCCCTTCTACGTCCCGTGATCCGAATACGTCTTCAAAGATCCTCGCGATGCGTTTAGCGTACTCATTGCGGGGCTGCGACAGTGCCAACGCAGGTTCCAGGAAGCGCTGGATCTTAACGGATCGGTAATACAGCAGCGCGCTCAGGAGGACGAGACCGACCAGCAGAACGCTGATGACCGGACCTGCCGGCGGAACGCGGCTTCGCCATGATCTGCTTTTCATGGTCATAGATTCGCCTCCTCCAGCAGCTCCATTTTCCGGATCGCCGACTTGAAATCTTCCTCGGACACGGACGCGGGTTGATGGATCGCCTTGTTCCGCAAGCCGAGCAGATCGCTGAACAGGTCTGATTTAGTTCGGCTGATGCGCTGGGTCATGTGCAATTCCTTCAGCCCCTCAGCCAGGACCGCAAAAGCCCTTCCGAACACCGTTTCGAGGAACCGCTTCAGGCGGTTTTCAAGATAGTATCCCAGCAATAACGCCGCGACGACCTGTTCGCCCGAACGATGATATTCGTATGCCTGTTGAGCTGATACTTCTCCTTTGATGATCCGTATGTTCTCCGTTGATTCCGTTTCGTGTGGCGCCAGGCGCTGGATCTTTTGATAGATATCCAGGCATTTGTCGATCATGTTCTTTTCAAGATAGGATTCGGCGAGGAGAAAGAGTTCCCGTACGCTGTCCCCTCCCTCCTGCTGTCTGCGTGCATATTCATATGCCCGGAGAATTGCCTCGCTCTTGTCATCTTTCTTGTCAAGCACATCGAAGTGCCTTGCCCAGCGTTTGCCCTTGAGCACATTATCCTTCGTGAATCGGAACAGCCGTTCCGATACCTCGCTCTTGTCAAGCTTGCCGCTCACGACGATAATGTTCAATGTCGGACAGGTCTCGAACACCTGAGGGAGTATATCGACCCCCTCGGTCATCCGGTCAAACTCGATATCGAGCGTCATGAGGTCGAAGACATGCGTTTCCAGCAGCTTGACCGCCTCTCGAATGCTTCCCGCCTCACGAAAGCGGAGCTCGGGGCCAGCTCCCTGCAGGGCCCGCTGGATCTCGAGCTTCAGAAGCTCCCGGTCCTCGTGGTCGTCGTCGGCGATCAGCACCTTATACATCCTGCGACTCCTCGACAAAAGGCAGACTGATGATGATCTCGGCCCCTTTCCCTGGTGCTGTATGTTCTTTCCCGACCTTGATCTTCCCGGCATGCAGTCCGACAACATATTTGGCGAAATACAGCCCCTGCCCCCAGTTTTCGCCGGAACCCCTCCCTTTGTAAAAACACCGGTCTGCCTGCTGTTCGTCCATGCCGGCGCCTTCGTCCCGTATGGAGATGGTCGCATAACGACGGCTTCCGTCCTGGTCCCTCGCACAGGACACCTCTATGCTCGCGCGGGCCTGTTCAGGCTTTTTATACTTGACGGCATTGTCAAACACATTCTCGAATACGGTCCGTACGAGCGACGGAGAAGCATAGATCGCGGGCAGGGAAGCCCTCTCGTGGATATGGATTTCCGCCAGATCGCCGTATTGGAGGGCAAGAGCGTGCAGCATCTCTTTGAGGTTCATATGGACGAATTCAACGATGCCTGCTTCTCGCTCGTCCGCTATCTTTTTGAAGATCTCGATATCGGCAAATAATTTGTCCAGGTTGTCGTCTATCCGTTTCTTTGCCTCGGGGGGGACCTCCTGCAACAGTTCGATCCTGCGCTTGATGCGGCCGAGGTTGTTCTTGAACTCATGTCCGATCGTTGCTGAGATGTAACGAATGAACTCGTTGCGGCGCACGATCTCCTGGTTCTTCAGCGTAAGCAGCATGTTCTCCTGCGACCTGCGCTGTTTTTGCTGATAAATGATCGAAAGATAGACGGTAAGGGCGGAGAAGGATGCCACCAAGACAGCGAAGGCGTAAGAAGAGACCCGGGCTGACGCGTCGAGCTGCTGTTGCATGATCATAAGACGCTGATCCAGATTGGCCTGCCGGGGCAAAGGCTCCTTCCATGGCATGAGCACCAGCTCAAGCCTGCCGGCTGGACCCGGAAAACGGTCGAAATAGACCATTCCGAGAACGCACCAGACCCCGGCCATGAGCACCATAAGTAGCGTCACCTTGATCTTCGTTATAAGATGATGGTCAGGCATTGGCATCGCTGCAAAGGAGTGCGACGTTTAATACAAAAAGGAAGCGCAGTTGATTCCTGCACGTGTTTACCTTCAATCTCACGTGGTCAGGCCTCTCCATGATCGGCGCGGGCGTCACTGTCCGCAGCAATATTTCACCCGTTTGTCGCTTCCGCAGGGGCAGTCCTCATGTTTGTCGAATATGTCGGGGAACTTCCAAAGCCATGTCCGGATCTCGTCGCGCGTAACGCCGGCGATCTTGGCGTCCAGATCCATCAATTCCTTATCAAGGACCTTCAATAGTTCCACGGCATCATTCAATACAGCGAAAAGCTGCACGATGACCGGCTTCATCTGTTCGACCATGATGCGGGGGAATCCGGGGCCAAGCTTATGCCGGTTCCAGTGCGTCTTGTGCCCATCCTGCATGCTCTGCGAGTCTTCGTACACCAACCACAAGGTTCCCACACGGGGACTGCCGAACTCGTTCAGGACCGCGTAAGCCGCCGGAACGCTCTTCAGACGCTTTCCCAACGACGCGACCGCCTTTAAGGCCATCCGTTCATCGTCACGTTTGCTGTCCGGCGCCGAACTGACCGAACGAAGATCATCGACCTGTCGGAGGTCGATCTTTGATATCTTTACCCAGTCAATTCCCGAAGCCAGTTCCTTGTTGAGAATATCATCATACCGCTCTCCTGTCATGTGAGCATCACCGCCCGGTGTTGCTTCCGACAAGGCGTTGATCAGCCGGGTCATATCCCCGAGGTTCTCGAACAGTGTTTTCATTGCGGCGAATCCGGCAAAGAGCGCTCCCGATCCCATCGTCAGGGGTATTTCTTCCATTAATTTCTGACACGTGACCGTCTTCGCGTACCGGTACGCTTCAAGGGTATGATGCCGCTGGCTCACATTGAACGTCATCGCCCGCAGCAGCGCCTGGGGCACCTTCATCTTCTGTAAAATATCAAAATTCGCCCTCTTCCCGTCGACATACTGCTTGTAGGCCCCCGATTTCTGGCCGAGCTCCTCGAATTGCCGGACCTGCGCCAGTACGAGACGTTTATAAACGTGGCTTTCAGCACACAAGCCTGCCAGCCAGTCGCGATGCCGATCGAGGGAAGCCAGTATCGTCCCCATCTCGGGATCAAGCTTTGCCAGCCATTCCGGCCATGCAGTCAACGTTCTTTCCATAGGTACAAGTGTAACACATCCCGCCGACGCGTCAAGCAGCGCCTATCGCTGGATATACCCGCGCCAGCTCTTGAGATACCCCTTCGCGTCAAATTCGACCGTCAGGTCGTCGAAGACCTCGCTTTCCGACCCCACGGCATACCCGCCTTCAAACCCTTTGCTTCCCTGCGCGCCCTTCGGGTCTTTGTAGGGTATGTGGTAATACCATAATTCCGTGGTCCCGATCCTGTCCTTGCGGAGCGGGGCGCCGAATTTGCGGGTGATGTCGGCCTGCTGCGCGTTGCCTACCAGAGGTTCAAAGTAGCCTTCATATTCTTTCAGGCGTTTCTGAGCCTCCATGGCAGCGCAACCCATGAACAGGGCGCAGAGAATTGACATGACGACCAGTTTTCTGATCATCTTCCCATAGACCATCGGTTCTTCCTTTACCGGCAGCATAACAGAACGCTCCTTTGCAATTCAACAGATACACGATCCAGTTTCCCGGTGCATAACAGTATATCACAGACACGGTTATTTTCTCCATGGCAGTTCTCTTGATAATGACCGACGATGCGGCTATAATATCCGGCAACAGTTGGGTCAGCACCACGATTGCACCTGCCGCAATTTCTACCTCCCTCCCGACAAAGGAGCACGCATGACCGGATCAGATCGTTCCGCAGCCCTTGAACATTTCACTCTGCATGCGAAGGACCATCTGCAGGACCTTATGGACCTTGTCCGCATTCCGAGCATAAGCTTTCCGGGATTCGATGCCGCGCCGGTCAGGACCTGTGCGGACAGCGTTGCCGCACTGCTCAGGAAACAGGGATTCAACGATGTGCAGCTGCTCAAGACAGGTTCCGGCTACCCTTCCGCGTTCGGCCAGTGGCTGGAGGCGCCGGGAAGACCGACCGTGCTCCTCTACGCCCACTATGATGTCCAGCCGGCCGGCCGCGAGGAACTCTGGCATTCACGGCCCTTCGAACCGACGGTGCGGGAGGGAAGGCTCTTCGGCCGGGGCGCCGCAGACGACAAGGGCGGCGCAATGATGCATATCGCCGCGTTCAGTTCCTGGCTGCGCGGCGCAGGCAGGCTGCCGGTCAATGTAAGGATCCTGATCGAGGGAGAAGAGGAGGTCGGATCGTCCAATCTGGAGAAACTCCTCACCAGCCACCACAAGCTCATCGCAGCGGATATGGTGGTCATCGCCGACAGCGAGAACTTCGACACCGGCGTCCCGTCTCTCACGGCCTCGCTCCGCGGCATCGTGACGGTCACCGTCGAGGTTAGGTCCCTCTCATCGAGCGTTCACTCGGGTACCTGGGGCGGTCCCCTGCCCGATCCTGTCCTGGCCCTGGCCAGGATCCTCGCGACGCTGGTCGATGATCAAGGCGTTCCCGCGGTCCCGGGCATGCTGGACACCGTGAGAGCCCTTTCACCCCGTGACAGGAAACACCTGGACAGCCTGCCCTTTCATGAAGATGCCTACCGGAAGCAGTCCAAGCTACTTGACGGCGTCAGCATCACCGGCGGTCCGGGAACGGTCTATGAGAAGATGTGGCGCCGTCCCTCCGTCGCCGTGAACGCCATCGAGGCCAGCAGCAGGAAACAGGCGGCAAATATCATCAACGACGTTGCCTGGGCGCGGATCGGCGTTCGCATCGTCCCGGACATGGACCCGCACAGAACGCTGGAGCTTTTGACGGACCACCTGAGGGAACGGGCACCCTGGGGAACACAGGTGACCGTAACGCCCGAGTCCCCTTCCCGCTGGTGGCGGACAGACACCGATGGCCCGGTCTTCGAAGCCGGCCTGAAGGCGCTGGAAAAGGGTTATGGCAGAAAGCCCGCGATCATCGGCGCCGGCGGCTCGATCCCCTTTGTCCGGACCATCACCGAGACCCTGGGAGGCGTCCCCGCGCTGCTCTTCGGCGTCGGCGACCCCTATGCGGCGGCCCACTCGGAGAATGAAAGCCTGGTCATCGCAGACTGGGAAAGCGCCTGCAGGAGCATGGTCCATTTGTTCGCGGAGCTGGGGAGCATGAAATAGCGGTGTGTAGTGAGCGGTGGGGATGGGGAAAAATGAACGGCACGACCTGAATGACAGGCCGTGCCGTGTGTATTGAGATTCCCTGCAGCAAGCTACGGGAATGCGCTCGTTCCTGGATTCATCAGAAAGAATCGATCTCCGCCTGGTTCATGGTGACCTTGCCTTTCTCGTACAACATCTGTGCGAAGGCATCGACGGCTGACCGCCTCTTCTCGGAGAGGAGGGTCTGCCGGAAGCTTTCCCTGTTCTTCTCAAGGTCCCCCGCCCTTGCCTTGGGATTCCGGGACGCGTAGGCCGCCCTGAGCTCCTCCTCCGGCACGTCCACCCCTTCCTCGATGATCCGCTCGATCTTCTGTTTCAGCATGTGTTCACGCTGGGTCTCTTCAAAGACACTGGGTTTCACATTGACATAATCAAGATACCGTTCATAGGCGATCTTGTCGAACTTCCCCTGGTTCATGAAGGACGGCGTCCTCATGATGGCGGCCTGGACCTCCTCATCGGTCACCCGAAGGCCGGTCCGCTTCGCCTCCTGGACCAGCAGACGGGCCTGGACCAGGTCCTGGAGCGCCTGCCGGCGGAGTCCTTTGGCCATGGAGTCGTTGAACTGGTCCTTGAATATCTGACGGTAGGTCTCGTACATGTTTCGATACGCCCGGTTCAATTCTCCGGCGGTGACCACCTCGTCGTTCACCGTCGCTGCCGCTCCCCGGCTATCGCTGGTCGGATAGATCCCGAAGAACAGGAACGACACGATCACGAGGATGAGAATGATCCACATGATCCAGTTCATATGTTTCCGCATTTGTTCAAGCATTTCTAATCTCCTTGGTCGATAGTGATTTAATGATTGAGTGATCAATCATTGTGTTTTTTCGTAATCCTTAACCTGGCGACCATTCACTCGTTACTGTCTACTTTTATAATTTTCGTGACCTCATTGTCTCGTAATCCAAACTGCAAATACGCGATCAGCAATTAGCGTTCAGCTTGAAACTTACTGTTGCTTTTCTTTGACTGCTGAGTGCTGACAGCTGCCTTTAGCTGCTGCCTATTTACCGGTGCCGTCTTCCTTATCCGCTCCACCGTCTGTTTCCCGTCCTTCATCCGGATAATGACGGTCCCCTTGTCATTACCCTGCCGTTCCTCCAGTACTACACTTCCCTCCGCTATCTCGATGACGGTTAGGGTTGCATTGTTCTTTTCTTGCTTTTGCTGAGAGCTACTAGCTGAACGCTGACTGCTTGTGGTTTTTTCCTGTCCGCTGACCGCTGACTGCTGACCGCTATTAGCTTTTGTCTGATCGCTGCTTATCACATCCCCCGGCTTTATCACCTGCGTCTTGCTATCGGCAGTTTTGATGACCGCCCGTTCGTCCTGTGGCGAAATATTGAGGACCTGGATGCCATAAAGACTATCGGCAAGAACTACCGAAGCACAGACGAGCGCAAGTGCAATACTACTCATTGTTATCGATATCGTTTGGTTTCTATTCATGTCTGAACCCGACTCTCCTCACATCGCGTATATTTTCTGCAACACAACGGATACAACGATGTCCCTTAGTTTCTGATTCCACATGTCCATTTCGGACACAATGTCCCTTAAGTCGTCGTAACTATGAACCGTGAACGCTGAACTGAGAACTGCCCTCTCGCTGACCGCTGACAACTACAAGCTGATACTCTTCTCTTTATTCACCGTCCACCAATTCTTATACTCCGTGAGCTTGGCCTTGATCCCTGTGCCGTTATTCTGCGCTGCATAACTTGAGATGAGATTCTTTTCACTCAATGCATTTATTCCGTAATATTTCTCGCGGTAGTCGAGGAAGACAACCATGCTCTTGACTGTTTCCTGATAGACTTGCTTTTCCTCCGCCTTCTTGAGTTGCAACTGCATAAACCATTTGTCGCACAGCCACAAACGCCGATCCATCTCATCTTTGATCCAGTTGGTTTTGCTCTCTGTACTACGCAACTGAGCTAAATTTATTGCGCTCAGTGTCGACGTGTGCTTGACTAAATACGCCTGCACCACTTCCATAGGTTCAGGCAAAGTCCTTAACGATCCACGATAAGAAATCGCTATCAATTTGCTTCCGCTCAACCATCTATAACTCCTTCCGCCCACCGAGTTTACTAATATTGTTTGCCCGTTAATTTGTCGTGGCGTATAAGATCCACTGGGTATGCCAAAATAATCTCTGAAGCTGCTATCGATCTCATGTCGCAGCCACTTGAGTGACTCAGGCGAGTCGGCGTGTCGGGTGACAAAGACAGTGGGTGACGGTATGCCATTTCCTCCTATGTACATTACTGTGTACGTTGTATCAGCATGATCTAAAGAAAAGTGATCAGCGGATCCGAGGATTCCTGGGCTATTGTTATATATTTCGGGACCGCCCGTCGGCGGGATTCCAGGAAGCATTTTTTCCGGTCGGTCCAGTTTATATGGGCCTATATCTTGTAAAATTAGGTAGTCGGATGTAGTTTGGGAAAAAATGGTTTGCGGTGTCAATGTCAACACAAATAGGATTGCCGTCCATAACCTGTACATTTTTTTGTTCCTCCTCACTGACCTGCGTATTGTTTTTTCGTGATTTCTTTGATCAAATCCGTTAACTTCCAATTACCTTCACAGGTGTTGCTTGGGCAGACTATGCTTAAGTATGGATCAAGTTCTGACTTATTGCCTCCTGGATAAGCAACCACAAATGGTACGTACGAGTCGCTTGCATTAAGCGATCCATGCCACGATTTGCAAGCATAGGCTGTCGAATATCTATCTGTTGCATTGCCTGCGGTTGAATCCTTCATCAATAGAATAATATCTCCGCTTCTGTCTTTGTGATTCATATTGGTAATTCGGTCCACTGCTCTTTGATATCCTGTATTGTTCAGAGAATCAAGGTCATCTGTGCTGATAGTCACATTACCTGAAGCGTCTTCGCTTACGCCTGTGATGACTTCATACGATCCGTTCAGCGTCCACCTCGCTAAAATAGTGTCAATTGAGGAACCCAATCTGAGGAAATGTTCAGTTATTTTTTCCGCAAGTTTTCCGGTAGCCGCATTTCCAATTTTCAGTATTGAATACAAGCGGACCAGTACTGAATCAATTGTTGGTTCGTCGGGATTACTCTGCCAAGTGGTTCCTTTTACGTATACATGCGCCATGGGACCGTTTAGCGTTGCAACAATATTTGCCTGATTGATGTTTGATGTTGCAACTGCGTCAAGCTTTGGTAATTTAGCGATTTGTTCAGGCACTAGAACTTTCACTGATATGTTCGGGTCTGGAAATTGAGCGAATAGATTTGCCAACTCCCATATATGAAGGTTGTTGTTGGCGAGTTCAGATAATTGCACATCTTCATTATCTATGTTTGTTTTCAAATTGCACGACATGTCTATTGGCACTCCAACGACTTCAGGAAACGGAAGTGGGGACCCGTCATAAGTGAAGGCCTCCTGCGTTTTTTCATAGGTCAATTCCATCGGCATCTGTGTTTCGCCGTGATCTGATACTATGATAAACATTTTATTATCGAACTCACCCTGGTCTTTAAGTGCTTTCACTATGTCCTGAACCTGATCGTTTACCGTTCCGGTGAAATAATTCTTGTATCCAGCCAGACCATTGATATGTGCCTCATGGTCCAGACCGGATAGATATATGGAAAACACTGCTGGGAATCTCTTTCTTTTGCCATCCGTGGTGGGTTGAGAAAAATAGCTGTTGATAAATCCCACTGCCTCCTGCCTGGCTGATTTATCCATAACTTTGGAGGTATTTAAACTAAACTGTGGAAAATAGCTCGTAACTAAGATCTTCATCTCGTCTGAGAGCGATGCTGGTGTCCCCCACCAGTCGGCACTGCGAGCGTACTGATTGAACATGGTGACAGTGCGGCATTCGTATTTGCTGGCACTGCACTTTGCGCCCTGAATCGGGCTTGTTTTATATTGCTTTGACACCATTGCATTTATATCTTCCCATAGGGGTTTCGCTGTCGTACTAAGCGCAGCATTCGCAGTAGAAAGGAAATTCTTCTGCGATAGCAATTCGTGACCCATATTACTGAATATGCTGAACTCTGCCGGCATTACATAGTTTAAAATAAAGGGAAGCGATTTGGCCTCCTCAGATGCTGTAAATGGATTTTCGACCAAAGGCCTGAATGCGCCGCCATCAGCGTCTAAGGTGACCATGCCTGCCGGCAAGGACCATAAACCGGGTAGTTTGTTGTAACATAACATCCCCGGACCACAGTGCTTCTGATAAATATCCCGTGCAAAAAATTCATTCCCAAGTATACCTGTTTCGTTCGGCGTCTTCCCAGTAAAGATGCTAGCCCAGGCCGCAAATGTGATTGACGGGAATATGGTTGTCACCTCTGGCAGCATGACGTATTTTTGCTTGGCAGATACGTGAGGATCACCGACGAGTATTTGACCAAATCCCGACAGCGTACTTGCATCGACATAATAATCAGCGACCGGCTCATGTACATTCTCAAACGGCAGGCCGTCCATCATGTCCGGATAAAGCACATCCTGCCTCAATCCATCTATGCCGAGTATAACGACGCCTACTGGCTCGACAGGAATCTCCTGGCGTAACCCGTCGATTTCAATCCGGATTCTGTTGCCAATACCACCGTAGAGAACGGCAGTATTGTAGATATTTAAAAGCGGAAATCCCACGTCCAAGACAGCTCTAGAGAGATTTGATACGATGAATTTCTGCTTCGACACATTATTATTAAGAATGTCTGAAACGTTGACAACACACATAGACCCGAACGGTTGAAATGCTAAATTATATTTGGCTGCGTAGATTTCACCGTCTACTGTAGGTGGAATGATAACTTCGCCGTTCTTATCCACAACCGATATCATGCCGGTATGGGAAGCGCAGTTTGCGCTACCGAGCGAAGTCGGTATATCTATATGGTACCGTTTATCAGATCTATCGCCTCGGCCAAACTTGATCTCCTTCGCTAGTTTATTATCGTCATCATGAACGATGATCGACATGACGGTTAATTCCTTCTTCTCCCCCCGTATCTCCGCGGCCATCCCCCGGTTCAGGACCACCTGCTCCAGATACAGGGCGCGGGGATCGAATTTCGCGCCCCGCACGTATATGATCTGTCCGCTCCCTTGCGTCTTGTCACCGAGCGTCATCCCGGTCCAGGTTTCGTTGTCGTTCTGGTCTACCTTGAACGTGTCCAGGGTCATGGAGACGGCATTATACGCCGGCGGCAGAATGGTGTAGGTGAGCGTTGTGTCATGGGCGGCGTATCCGTCCTCGTCAACAAGCACGACTGGCGGTTCGACCGTAAGCGTCGTGCCTACTCCGTAGATGGTGTACGTCGGCTTGCTTAGCAACGTCTTCTCGGGAAGAAGCGCATGGGTAAAGGGATCGAGGACAGCGTGTTGACCGTGCTTGAGCGTGATCTGTATATTGCCCACCTCTGAGGCTTCGAGGCAACGGTCATAAGGGACATAGCTGATGATATTGTCCCTTGCCGTTATCATGCGAACGGTAACTTCGGCGCTGCCGTTGACCTCTACGGTGTTCACCGCCGGGTCAGTGATGGTGGTGTAGGATGCGAGATAATAGCCGTTATGCACATTCTGGACTTCACCGGTCTGCCCGACTCCTGACGTTGATGTGAATGTTACTGTCCCGTCCGGAATAGGTCGCACGGTCACCGTGCCCCGCGATACCAGGTTATACCCGGTGTAGCTGACCGGATTCCCGTCCTGATCATTTTTCGTGCAGATCTGCTGAACGGCGTCAATCTCGTCCTCGATCAGGATCAACCTGGCCTGGAGCGGTGCTGCAAGTTGCGTTCCTGCCTTGGCTGCGTTTATCGGTTCACCCCGCTCGTTCACGGTCTCAAGCGCCTGGACCAAAAGCAGCGGAGCAACGATCTTCGCCGGGCCATCCCTTCTGCCCAAGGTCAGAAGATCATAATATACCGGCGAAACACCGGAGTACATATCAGGCGCCGATACCTTGACAGTGTAAAGTGTGCCGAGCGTGTTCCCGAGGATCGTACTCACTTTGGCGCCGCTTGTGGACGTCGTAACGGTTAAGCTTGTATACAGCGGACAGTCGCCGTAGACCGGATAGGGGTTACCACAGGTCTCCTGCTCATAGAGGCCCATTTTGTTGTACGTTGCCGGGAGCGGCATGTAGCGGGTATCCAGAGACTCGACTTTGTCTACCTTGTACGTCAACACTATGTTTGAGATCGGATTGTCGAGGGAATCCGTGGCCCGGGAATGCAGTGTGCCTGCCGGATTGTTTGCAAGGCCCATGACCGGTTCCGTGGGATAGACCTTTATTATCTTTGCCAGCCCACCCGGTTTCGCATGGAGAAAGAACGGCCGCGCGAGGGGGATGTCTGATGTGTAGGCTCGTGCCGACGCTGTGACTATATTCAAACCGACCTGGGTATAGTTTGCATCGCCGGGGTACAGCTTATAATCGGGATTGCTCCCCGTCGACTCTCCCAGCACGACCCGTGCTCTGGCAATGCCGGTCATTCCTCGGGTCTTCGTCGTGCAGGATGGCGTGACCGGCGGTCCGAACCCGCCTGCCGGATTCTCACAGCGGATCGAACCGCCACCCGCTGTCACCGTAAAGGTAACAGACGCTTCTTTCACCGGCTGCTTTTTCGCGTCGAACACGAACACGGCGATCGGCTCGGCAAGTTCTGTACCCACAGTGCCGTCTTCCTGACCTTCCGTTGCCGTGACCTTCTGTATCCCTGCTGCGGAAAGTGCATCGGGATTAAATGGGCCGGTGTAAGGCGCGCTTAGGGTATCTCTATAATGCTGGTTGAGCCATTCTTCTTTAACCGTCATCCCGCCCGCGATCATGCCCGACAGCATCCAGCCGGACTCGCCGGTCTCAGGTTTCTCTGTGATGTATCCGATGCCGGACCAATCGTGATAAGCCAGTTCAGAGTTCACAGTTCTGAGTTCATAACCCTGGTTGACTGCATTTACCATATCTTCCTTGATATTATCGTCAACCGAAAGCGTCGGAAGAATGGTTTCGATGTTGTTCTTGTCGATGGTGATCATACCCGTGCACAGTGCTGAGTTCGCAGTGCACAGTTGGATCAACTTCGCCGTCGAGATGCTCTCGACCTGGAAATCGTCTTCGAAAATGCGGTTCTCAAGGATCGACCCTTGCAGTCCCGAAAGCTGCATGAATAACTTTTCTCGTTCACTCTGAACTCCATACTGAGCACTCTGAACTGTTTCTATTCTTCTTAAGTCCGCATCCAGATACACGCCCTTCCAGGTAAACCCGTGCGGCATGTCGAGCAAATAGGTCACGTCGATCACGCCGCCCAGGGTCACGACCGTGGGGATGGGACGGGCGATAGCGAGGTGCAGGAGGGACGCAAGCTCTTCCTCCGATTTGTTCCAACGGTCGATGTAGTGATTGGCTGCTTCGTACAGCAGGCGTTCAGCGTCTTTTTTCCCCTCACCCCCGCCCTCTCCCGCGAGGGGCGAGGGAGCGATAACGGCCTTCTGCGCCGTGATCCCGATGACGGTAAGGTTTCCGACGATGAGGCTGTTCGTTGTCTTCTCCGTCCCGTTCGGCGAAACAAGCTCAATGGTCAGTTCATAATCCGACCCCATCGGCAGGCCGTCCCTGCCGACAACAGCCCGCTGATCACCGACTTTCAGCACCGACCGGAGCCGCACGAGATAGGCCGGAGTGTTGTCCAGACCTCCCCAGGCATTGATGGTCTCCTGGTCCTGCACGGTCTCGGGCTCGTAGGTTATCGTTATCTGCTGATTGCTGAGCCTGAATGCATCGAGTTCATAGTTCAAGAGTTCTGAGTTCTGAGTAGTCTTTGCGGTGAAACGAACCTTATGCTTCAAATCATCCGGTATCGAGGTGTATTCGTTCGTGATGGTGATCTCCTTGAACTGGAGACCGGCGGGCAGGATGTTCATGATTTCGGGGAGAAGGACCCTGCTACGCAGAAGATCCGCGTAGCGAAGTTCAGAGTTCAGTGTTCCCAGTTCGGAGTTTATTGAAGACTGAAGGTATTCGAGGGGGGTCTGGTTCAGCTCGAAGGGTGTGCTGCCGGTCCCGGATGACGCGATGCCGAGATATTGATCTCGCACCTGTGACAGCTGACCGCTGATCGCTGAAAGCTCGTAGACGTCCTTCGGCTGGTTCTGCTGATACCCTTTTACCTTGATGCTCGTGTCCAGCCCCAGCCAGGTCTTGCCATGATTGTCGATGATGGCGCCGCGGTAGTTGGCATAAGGGATCTGGCTTTCCACCCAGAGGTGCTCTATCCGGAAGTTGGCGATGCCGCCGGCGGCGATGACGGGCTTGAACGGGACGCCCGCTTTCTGGAGGAAGCGGGCGATGTTAGCGGGATCGTCGATGCCGAAGAGGTTCCTGATCCTGTCGATGGGCTTCTCATTTCCGCTGGTGATGAACTCCACGCTCCCCCGGACATACCGTGTCGGGTAGCCCGAGGCCCGGAGCAGGGCCGTAAGCAACGTCGCCTGGTCGCAGTCGTTGCCGCTCTTCTGATGGAGCGTTTCCTCAGCGCCTTTCATGCAGCCCCAGTACCACTCGGTCTGTATGTTATTTTTAACGTATTCGTAGATCGAGACGGGGCTCCAACCTAAGGTCTGAGCAAGGGCGGCGATCTCTTTCGAGATGGGCGCTTCGGGGGTGTCTTTGGTGTCGTCAGGAGATACGGTCTTGTTTTCGCCTTTGTAAGCAGGCGTAATGGCAGGGGCCGCGCTGGGTTCGACTGCGGGGTAGTTCAGATGCTTATACGGCACGCTGCCGATGATCGGCCTTTTCTTTTTGGAAACGATTCTGTCTAGAATTTTCTTGAGTTTGTTGATGATTGTTTGCTGATCGCTGATCGCTGATGGCTGTCCGTTTGAAGGAAGGCTCTCGATGATCTCGAGATATTCCGTGAGCGCCACCCGGTATCCTTCGGCCATGGCCTGCTGCCGTTCAAGAGCTTTGGTACCGAGGGGTTTTACCTTCTCCTCTCTCAGCTTGAACCGTTCTTCCATCAGCAGGTTGGAGATCCTGATGTTCTCCGCAGATATTTTGAGTTGGGATATTTCCTCGGATACGGAAGCTCCGGTCTGGAGCTTGTTTTGGATGGTTACAACGATTGCCAGGCCTTGTTCAAGGCCCTTCTGGACATCTTTTTCGAGGCCATCCTCAAATGCATGGCCCATCAAAGGGAAAAGGATTATGATACCCAAAATCAGAGAAAAACAGAATATTGCATTTGGTTTGAGGTGTCCTCCGGGTATTGTGGATTTGAAAAACGAAAAGATCGGGCTTCTTCCCAATGGATCCTCCCCGGATCAATATGCGGAGTTATTGTATAAGGAGCAGACTATAGCAATAGTGTATTTTTCGGACAAGCTCAAGTTTTGACTTGAACATGCCGTAAACAAAAAATCTCCCCGTAACACTTTGATGTTATTTTTTGTGGCTCGGGGCGTTTTTGGGGTATCCCGTTAAATCTGCTATATATGGAAACTTAGCCATGCTGTATTCCTTACTTACTTTCATTCGCTCAATTTCTTCTTCAGCAGTTCGTTCACCATCTCCGGGTTCGCCTTGCCCTTGCTCGCCTTCATCACCTGGCCGACGAAGAAGCCGAAGAGCTTGTCCTTGCCGCCCTTGTAATCCGCAAGCTGGGCGGGATTCGCCTTGATGACATCGGCGATGATCGTTTCGATCTCTCCGGTATCCGAGACCTGGACCAGCCCTTTCTCCCGGACGACCGTTTCAGCGTCCTTGCCGGTGCCGTACATGTCCTCGAACACGGTCTTCGCGATCTTGGTGCTGATGGTGCCGTCGCTGATCATCTTGACCATGCCGGCAAGCCGGTCCGGCCGCACCGGGCAGTCCTCGATCTCTTTTCCCTCAGCGTTCAGCAGCCGCATCAGCTCGCCCATCATCCAGTTCGAGATCACTTTGGGCTGGCCCGAAAGCCTCGCGGCCTCCTCGTAGTAGGCTGCCAGCGCCCTGCTCTGGGTCAGCATGTCGGCGTCGTACTCGGGCAGCCCGTACTCCTT
>CAKKRC010000073.1 GCA_919902495.1 Nitrospiria bacterium | reverse complement strand
CCTTGACCCTTGACCCTTGACCCTTGACCCTTGACCCTTGACCCTTGACCCTTGAACCCTTGACCTAATCCTTCATCACCTTAACGTACACCCGACGGTCCCTCGGGCCATCGAACTCGCAGTAGAAGATCGACTGCCACGTACCGAGAGCGAGCCTTCCCTCATCGACCATGACCGCCTTCGATACGCCGACGATCGTCGATTTGATATGGGCCGCTGAGTTCCCCTCATGGTGGCCATAATTGTCGTCAAACGGGATCACCTTGTTCAGTTCCTTCAGGATATCGCGCCCCACGTTCGGGTCCGTATTCTCATTGATCGTTATACCCGACGTCGTGTGCGGCACATAGACGTAGCACAGACCCGACCTGATCCCGCTCTCGGTCACCAATCTCTGGACTCCCTGGGTTATATCCACCAGTTCGGTCTTGGCATTTGTCTTAACGCGCAATTGTCTGATCATAAATGTCTCCTGCCCTTTAAGCTTCTCCCTCAGGTGTTTTATTTCAGCTGTCGTCTGTTGTCTGTAATCTGTTGTCTTACTTCTTACTTCTGTCTTCTGCCCCTGACCTTACCCTACCCCCCGACCACAAATGCCTCTTCCCTGCCTTTGCTCCGGGGGTCTTCGAAGATCGGATAGATCATATGGGTGCTCAGAGAATGGATGCGCGCAAAGTTGCCGATAATGTCCAGATGAATGTGGCTTGTCTCAATGGACTCACGGAGGCCCTTGCGCAGGCGCTCCAGGTGCGCCTGGGTGAGATCCCGTTCCAGGCTATCCAGTTCCTCCTTGTTCCTGAGGACCCTGCGTCCAAGATCGCCGTCGCTGGTCGTGAACGCGGAGATCGCCAGATCGAAATTCTCGACGACCTTCTTGTGATAGCCGATGATCTCGTTGATGCCCTCTTCCGAGAACATGAGCCCCTTGTTTATGCGTTTGAGGGCCAGCGGCATGATATTCCGGTCGACGATGTCGCCGATGCTTTCCAGGTCGCGGCTCGCCTCGAGCAACGCAACCGCGCGACGTGACTGGACCTCCGTAAGCGACGACGAAGAAAGGCGCGTGAGGTAGAGGCGGATCTGGCGGTCCAGGATGTCGACGAGGTTGTCCTTGTCCCTGATGGCGGTGATCATTCCCTGGTCGTCCACCTGCAGTACCTTGATGGAGTCGATCAGCATCTCGCGCACCAGGTCCGATTCACGGAGTGTTTCCCGTGTCGCCTGCCCCAGCGCCAGGGAGGGGGTCCCGAGGACATGGTCATCGAGATACCGGGGGCCGAACTTCTTTTCCTCCGGGGAATCCGGCACGAGCTTGACCAGCAGCCTGGTGAAGAGACCGAGGAACGGCAGGAAAAAGAACGCCATGATGACGTTGAACAGCGTGTGGGCGTTCGCGATCTGCCGCGCAGGTTCGGTCCCGGTGTAGATAACGATCCGCTCGAAGAACGGCAGGAACGGGAGCAGGAGCGCGACGCCGACCATCTTGAACAGGACATGGGCCCAGGCGACGCGACGGGCCTCAGCAGGCGCCCGCAGGCTCGCCATGAGCGCCGTGGAGCACGTCCCGATGTTGGCGCCAAGGACGATGTGGATCGCCCCGTCAAGCGGTACCAGGCCGTTGATGGCAAGGGCAAGGGCGATGCCGATGGTGGCCGCGCTGCTGTGGATCAACGCGGTGAACGCCGCCGACAGAAGGATGCCGGAGAAGGGAGAGCCGACCAGCGCCACCAGGACATCTTTGAACAGAACGCTCTGCTGGAGCGGCTCCATGGCCCCGGACATGATGCGGATCGACAGGAAGACGAACCCAAATCCGAGCATGCAGGCGCCCATGGTCCTCAGATTGTTCCGCTTCGCGAACAGGAAGAGGGAGAGGCCGGCGCCGATGAGCGGCACGGCGTAGTCTGAAACGTGGAACGCGATCAACTGGACCGTGAGCGTCGCCCCGATGTCCGCCCCCAGGATGACGGCCAGGGTCTGGCGAAAGCTCATCAGGCCGGCGCTCACGAATCCCACCAGCATGACCGACGTGGCGCTGCTGGACTGGATGAGGCCGGTGATGAACGCCCCTGCCCCCACGGCGGTGAACCGATTGCTCGTCAGGGATTGGAGCAGCGAGCGAATGCGCGGACCGGCTGCCTTCTGGAGTCCGTCGTTCACCAGTTTGATGCCGTACAGGAGGAGCAGTACGCCGCCGAATAGGTTTAAGTATATCATAGTAGCTGAGGAATCAGATTCTTCCCAAAACGTCAAACGATCATCTCGCAGAGTCGCAGAGGAAATCTCAATAACCATCCCGGATGAAAACAAACCTTTTTATGATTTTATTAAACTCTGCGTCCTCCGCGTGCTCGCTTAGAAGCGCCTACTTTCGGCTGAGAGAGATGCCCTTTTTGGTTTCTGCTCGTCCTGTTTCTCTTCGTACTATGCCGGAATTGCGTTTCTTCGTCAACGAAAAACGTGATTTTACTGTTTTTTTACCGCCTTTTTAACGAATTCGATCTCGTCCTCTTCGGTGCTGATCTTTCCGTCCAGTTTCGCGTCAAGGAGCGCAGTAAGGATCTTCTTGTACCGTGGCCCCGGCGGGATCCCCAGTTCCTTGAGCGAGTCGCCGGTTAGCGTTACCCGCACCTCCCGAAGGCGGGTCAGATAAAGCGAGATGTACCTCTTTGCGGGCTCTTTCCTGGCCTTTGCCATCATGATAAGGACCTGCTCGATGTCCAGCGGCTTAAGCAGGTCATAGACACGGCTCGCGGGAATGCGGTCGCTCCGGTAAAATTCGAACAGGACGTCCCGGCAGTGCTGACGGGAGACCATGATCCGCTTCCTGATGCGGGGCGGCACGGCCAGCCGTTCGAGGGCTTCCTGGGCGGCATCGTCCTTCAACCGGTCGAACATGCCCGTGAGATAGACGAACCAGCGTTCCGCCTGCATGTTCAGGTAGAGCAGCCGATACCAGGTGAGCGTCTCGCCGATGCTGATGAAGAGCCGCTCCAGTTCGGCGCTGAACCGCAGGCCGGGATGCAGGAATTTCAGGAGGTCCAGTTCCCGCATGCGTTTGAGTACCTTCAGGGGGTCGAGTTCGGAGAACATGAGCACCAGCTCGTCATAGATCCGTTCGCCCGACAGCCGGTCGAACAGTTTCAGGCTAACCGCGCTCTTGATCAGGTTCTGGGTGTGTTTGCTGATGGGAAAGTCGAAACGCTGTTCGAAACGGATCGCCCGGAAGACGCGGGTGGGGTCCTCGACGAAGGAGAGGTTGTGCAGGATGCGGATGGTCCGTTCCTTGATGTCCCGCAGGCCGCCGAAGAAATCGATAAGCTCTCCGAAATGGCCGCCGTTCAGCCGGACCGCGAGTGTGTTGATCGTAAAGTCCCGCCGGTAGAGGTCCTTCTTGATGGAGGAAAGCTCGACCGTGGGAAGCGCGGCCGGTGATTCGTAATATTCGAGCCGCGCCGTGGCAATGTCGATCTTCAGTCCGTCGGGAAGGACGACGATCGCGGTGCCGAACTTCTGGTGCGTCTTCATCCGTCCGCCCATCTTCTTGACCAGCATGCCCGCAAAGGTGATGCCGTCCCCTTCCACGACGATATCGACGTCATAGTTCGCCGTCCTGAGGAAGAGGTCCCGAATGATCCCGCCCACGAGATAGACGGGGAATCCCGACTCGTCGGCCACGTCGCCCACCTTCTTCAGGGCGGCGCGCACGACCGGCGGCACCCGTTCCTCGATCATGTTCCGGATGTTCCGGGTCTCGTGCGGCTCCGCCTCGGAAGGCGGCCGGCCGTTCCGGCTGAAGCGTTCCTCGTGCAGGGAACGGAGCAGGTCGGTCCGGGTTATGGCGCCGGCAAGAACGCCGTCCCGGTCGATGACCGGCATGAACCGCTGGCGCTCGCCGATCATGATCTGCTCGACGCTGCCCATCGGCATGTCCGGGCCGACGATCGAAACGCCCGTCGACATGAATTCGTCCACGGTGCGCTTCCCGAGGCCGTGGAACAGGGCCTTCTGCACCACTTCGCGGGTGATGATCCCCAGGAACCTGCGGCCGTCGAGGACCGGCAGCACATTCACGCTGAACCTCGTCATGTCCTCGTTCGCCTCCGCGATGGGCGTCCCCGAGGCGATCGTTTTGACGGGCGAGGTCATGATGTCAGCGGCGATCTTGCCTGGTTTGATATGGTGCTTGAGGATGTCGATGAGGCGCTCCCGCGCCTCGAGGTAGGTAAGGTCCTTCGCCACGGCGGACGCGGCGGTCAGATGCCCCCCGCCGCCCAGCGGTTCCAGGACCTTGCCGGCGTTCACCTGGGGGATCCTCGTGCGGCCGATCACATGCGTCTTCTCTCCCGACTGCACCACCAGGAACAGCGCGTCCAGACCGCCATTCGCCTGCATCTGGTGCGCCAGTGCCGCGAGGTCAGGGATGAAATGGGGTGTGGCAACAGCGGCGATCACGATCTCCACTCCGTTGATGTCATACCGTTTCGCCGCGGTCATCAGCTCGGCGAGCACGGCGACCTGTTCGGGCGTAAGGTCGCGGGAGATGAAATCGGCAACGATGTTCAGGTTCGCCCCCTGACCGATGAGGTAGGCGGCTGCGAGGGCGTCCCGCTCGGTGGTCGAATGGTAGGTGAGCGAGCCGGTCTCCTCATAGATGCCGAGGGCGAAGATCGTGGCCTCGAAAGGCGATATCGCTATTTCCCGTTTCCGAAGAAGCTCGACCATCAACGTCGTCGTTGCGCCGACCTCCCCGATCACCTCGACCTCTCCCCGGATGTCTCCTTCTGTGCGGGGATGATGGTCGTAGAGGTGGACCGTGACGCCGGGACGGCCGAGCGCGCCTTCAAGCTTTCCCAGGCGGTGGGGATTCCGGTTATCGACGATGATCAGCCTCGTGACCTTCTCCACGTCGATGTTCCGGAGCCGTTCGGTCTCGATGGTGTAGGCGGTCGACTCGACAAAGAAGTCCCGCATGCTCTTTTCCTGGGAGCCGGCGAAGACCAGTTTGGCCCCTGGGTAAAGCTTCTTCGCCGCCACCATGGAGGCAAGGGCGTCGAAATCAGCGTTCGTATGACTGGTGATGATCTCCATGGTTCTATTTCGGATTTCGGATTGCGGATTTCGGATTGGAAATTCCCGGATCATTTGTACTTTTTATCCGTTTCTTATTCCGCAATCCGCATTCCACAATCCGCAATTGATTTATCCTCTCGGATGGTACTTCTCGTGGATCTGCTTCAACCGCTCACGGGACACGTAGGTGTAGATCTGGGTGGTCGATATATCGGAATGGCCGAGCATGGCCTGCACGGCACGCAGGTCCGCGCCGTTGTCCAGGAGGTGCGTGGCGAAGGAGTGGCGCAGCGTGTGGGGCGAAACGCTCTTCATGATGCCGGCCTTCCGCACATAGTGCTTGATCCGCTCCCAGAACATCTGGCGGGTGATCTGCCGGTGCCGGGAACTGATGAACAGGGAATCAGACTCCCTTCCTTTGAGCAGCAGCGGCCTCGACCGGTCACAATACTCCTGTACCCGGGATCCGGCAACCTCACCAAGCGGCACCGCGCGCTCCTTGGACCCTTTCCCGATAACGATCACGAATCCCCGTTCCAGGTTGATGTCCTGCAGCCGCAATCCCACCAGTTCGCTCGCTCGAAGTCCGGTGGCGTACAAAAGTTCCAGCATCGCCTTGTCCCGGAGGCCCAGGGGCGATGTCCGTTCCGGCTGGTCCAGCAGCGTTTCCACCTCACTGCTGCTCAAGGTCTTCGGAAGCCGTTTCCACCCGTGCGGGGTTTCGATGTTCCCCGTCGGCTCATTCTTTGACAGGCCGTCGATCAGCAAATACTTGTGGAATCCTCTGACCGCGGACAGGCACCTTGCCGCCGAAGGTACGGCCATCCCGTCCGACGACAAACGGGAAAGAAAATCCAGAACATCCTGCTGCCTGATGTCATCAGGCGCCTTCCCTTCCATGAACAGGAAATATTTCCTCAGGTCACGTTCATAGGACTCAAGGGTGTTCCGGGAAAGCCCCTTTTCAACAGCAAGGTAGTTAAGGAACCGTTTCAGAAGATCATGGTCCATGCATTTTCCGATATAAAACAGGCGATTACGAACCTATTACTATTGTAGGTGATTAACGGGGGAATTGCAAGCGAGGGGGATATGAAGATAGAACGAGTATTTCGACACTGAAGCAGCGGCTCAACTTATGATAGAGGCGGAAATAAAACAAGACATTCCATGGCAGCAAAAAAAGGGATAAAAAAACCAGGCGCCCCGATGTCCATACTGCATTGCCCTTTCTCAACGGGCATCGGGACGCCTTATGGCGCCGCTGTCTTCGCAGGGAACGTTCGCGGAATGACCTTCATCACCCGCATGCCGGAGGTCCTTGCTGGCGGACCTTCATATGCATTGCTTCATGCGTATCGATTTAGGGGGGGGAGGATAGGCGCATGCTGCATTGCCGGCACAGCAGACAACGACACCGTTGAGGTAATCATAGCAAGAGCATGAGACCTGTCAAGGGTGACACGGGTTATTTTCTCTGAATTGCAGATAGTTGCTGATCAGAGCGATATTCTCAATGAAACATTTTGCCATTCGTTATTACCGTCACTCCAGCGCATGCGTTAATCCAGGCTTTTCTGGATCTTACTGGATCCCCCATTTTCACGGGGATGACGAATTAAGCTGCAAAAGATGCCAATTTCTGCGATTCCATGAAGCACGAGATTGCAGTAATCTGCAGTACCGGCCAACAGCGAAAAGAACAACAGCTTCTCCTATCAAAGATAGACACCAAACTCCCTGAGCATCTCACCCAGGAGCGACAACGGAAGTCCCACAACGTTCGAATAACATCCTTCTATTCTATCCACCAATAGCGCGCCTCGTTCCTGGATGCCGTAAGCGCCTGCCTTATCCAATGGTTCTCCGGTTGCGACATAGGCCGTTATTTCCCGTTCGGTCAGATCCCTGAACCAGACCTTTGTTACCGAGGTACGGGTCACCATTCTCGCGGTGGCTGCGTCCATGACGGCAAGCGCGGTTACGACACGGTGCTCCTTCCCGGAAAGCAGCGCAAGCATCCCTTCCGCGTCACGGGCATCTGCCGGTTTCCCGAGGATGGAATCGCCCACGACCACAATGGTATCGGCGGCAATGACGATCCCCTCCCCCGCGCGCTCCGCCGCGATGCGCGCCTTGTCGAGGGCAACCCTGACCGCGTAGGCCTCCGGCGATTCTCCGGGCAGGATGCTTTCATCTGCATCGGCCGGAGCAACGGTGAAGGTCAAGCCGATCTGCGTCATCAGTTCTTTGCGTCGGGGAGAGTTCGATGCGAGAATTATCTTTGGGGTCATGGGAATAAGAACAAAACAACACCCTTCTTATCTATGCTGTGTAATATCCGTGTACATCCGCGGCAAAAATAATGTATTTGTCTTACTTGCGAGCTTCGTGGTTAATACCGTTCGTCTCTCTTCTCGACCTTCCACAAAAAAAGAGCGTCCGAAGACGCTCTTTTCAGATCCTCTATAAGATCTTACGATATACTAACGCATTTCAATGACAAGAGAGATCTCATGGTACATCACACCACCATCGCCGTCCTCAACCGCGATCTTGGCCGACAGTTGCTGCCGCGGCTCCCCGACAGGCGGCTGCCAGCGGATCACTCCTGTGCTCCGATCGATGGTCATTCCCGCGGGGCCGGAGACCAGGCTGAACGTGACCGAGTCGCCGTCCGGGTCCTTGGCCACGACCGGGTACACGTAGACCCCATCCTGTAGTCCCGCGGGAGGCAGCGATGTGATCTCAGGACTGCGGTTCGAGATGTTGATATAGGCCGTGGGATAAGGCGTTCCGCGGTCCTCACCATCGAAAGGAGTTACCATGGCAGCGATCATGTCCTTCTTCTTGAGGCCGGTCGTATCCAATTGGCCCGTGTCGCTACCCGCCGCAATCGCGTTATTGACCATCCACTTGACCTCGAAGGTGATCGCGTCGCCGTCCCGGTCGGTCCCTTCCGCCGCCACGGTAAGCGTATCTCCCATGTGGGTGGGATCCGGACTGATCTTCGCCGCGTTCACGACCGGCGGCGAGTTCTTTACGACCACAGCCTTCGCGCGGAACGGCGCGCCGAGGCGCGTTCCGTCTGTTGGGGTGACCTCTGCCTCCACTTTAGAACCTTTTCGGAAGTTCTGCGGCTCCAGAACGTTCACCTTCACGCCGTCCACGACGGTCCCGTCCACGTACCATTTGATCAAGAACAGGTCAGGCCTGTTCTCTCCGCTTACCGTGGCGAATTGGAGGGCCAGGGGATTATCGGAAGCCATGGTCGGAGAAAGTATCTCAGCGAAGTTCACCACCGGCATAGGCAGGCTGCCGTCCGCGCTGGGTCCGCTTTGGGTAGCTTGCTCTTTCGTGCACCCGCAGCAGACGACAAGCGCGATCAAAACCAGGAGAATTCTTTTCACGTGCAGGCCTCCTTGATTGGTATGGAGGTAATTATAGCGATTTTTGGAAAAAATACAACTCCACATAGGTCGGAATAAATGAAAGGACGAGGGCATTATTCTAAACAATGCCGGAAGTTCCATGGAAACGGCAATGATCAGGGGCAATGAGAAACATCATCAAAACGCACCCTGAAGGGTGCGGCTACAATTAATGCATTGCAACCTGGTAGCCGCAGGCTTCAGCCTGCGTAAGAGATAAAAAAAAACGGGCAAGGTACAATACCTTGCCCGTTCGAATGCTCCATCACACTTGCAGTTGGATCAATCGCACTCCCCGCCCGACCCGAATCCGCCGGTCGTGACCTGCGCCCCCTGCAATTTAAACCGGTCGATCTTGCCGTCGGAATGCTGCACCAACAGCGTCGTTTCGCCTCGCGGATTGGTCTGTACCGCCGGAACGGACGGCATACCGGAACCGGAATCGACCGAGACCGCGGAGAGGAACGTACCGCCCGGGAAGAAGGGAACCGTGCCGGTCAGGTAGTATGGATAATACTGCCTCGACCGACCTTCGAACTCGCAGAGGTTCTGCGACGGCTTGTAGGTGCCGAATCCGGCGATGCCGCCCACGACGAACCCGTTCACCGTGGCCCGCTCGCCGGCTGTAAGATTGATCTTCCAGCCATCGGCCTCATCACGCATAAAGTTTGCAAGGTCGTCGAATCTGCTGATCTTCGCGGACGGCTTGCCTGTGCCCAATGTACCTGCCGCGAGATCGGGAGAGATCGTGCCGTCAATGTTGACCGTGTAATCATTTGAATTCAAGAGGTTGGTACCATTGGCAATTGCCGTTGAGCAGCCGGAGAAATAGCAAAGGTCCTTTACTCCATAGTAGTTCTCCGCTGTTACATTAAATCTATCGTCTATATGCAGGAATCTACCCGTTCCGATATAGACCCATATATTACCTCGTTGATCAACGCCCACAGAGGGTTTGGCTGTTATCGCTTTGCCAGTGTCAAATAGTTTAGACCATTGCCATTTCCCCGGATCAATATAACGAAGTGTTCTCAAGCGGTCCATCTCCCCGAGCCACGTGGCAGCATAGCCATCAGCCGTGGCAGGTGATACATAGGTGAGAGCTAAGTATATCATGTCGTACTTGAAATCCAATGGATAGTCTACCGCTGTTGGATTCCCTACAACCACCTGGTATGCCCCTCCACGAAACACTCCTTTTCTGCCGCCTGGGCCAACTGTCCAGGTGGGATCCGGCAGTCCTGTTTTGAGATCTACGACATAGATATGTGCATTGATGTACGTCATTCCAGTAACACCGGCAACTATGCTGACTTTGGTGAATTTCGTATTTGATATGGTGTTATCAACCGCTCTGCCACCGCGATAGTTCGTAGGTCCACTTCCAAACACGGCATACCAATAGTCAACTCCTGATGCTTCTTCCCGAACGATCGTCGGTACGCCGAATGAAAAACCTAATTCCGTATCAGAGGACCGCCATAGCAGCTTCGGCGGAATGTCGGGATTGGTCACATCGAGGGCATAATACGCCGACTTGAACTGCTTGGTCGTTGAACCGGCGGCAAAGGTGTCGGTCACATCGATCTCACCGCCGCCGAAACGGAGACTGACGATGATGACCGTGCCCCATCCTTTCGGGTGGTCGGCATCGTCGGCAAAGATGCGCGCGTCGGTGACCCTGACCAGGTTGTCGACGAAGTATGTATGCTGATAGTCGGGATCGGCCATCCACGCCAGGTGCGGCAGAACGTCAGGAGGGATGAAGCCCCACAGCTCCTTGCCCAATGCCTTGGTCGGATCGTTGGGCCCGCACTTTGTCGGATCCAAGGCGTCCAGACTCGTACAGATCGTGAGCTGCGCGACAGTGGCTGTCGGATTCGACAGCGTGCTCGAAAGCGAGAAGCCCGCGTTAAAGGCGCGCAGCAGGCCGTCGTTCGCGCCCACATAGACAACGTTGCGCCGCTTGGACCATCTATTATAGAATTCCGCGTAGGTCTTGTCGTTATAGATAATGTCGAAGCGTTCCCGAGGCGACGCGATAACCACCGGGTCGGAGTAAACGATGTCGCCGAGCTTCCAGGTCATCGCCGTCCCGTCAACGGTCAGCTGACGGTCTCGCCATCCCGGTATCTCGGCGCCGCGGACAAAGTTGATCAGGTTCGCTGACGCCGCATTGGTCTTGGTCCGGAGGAATGGCCGCAGCGACGCGGCATTGCTGTCCTTGAAATCAATGAGCGTCGGGTTCGTCGACGGAGGCGTCGCGGTGTCCGCGTCGAGCGACGTGTAAATGGTGCGGTCGGCCGCATTGCGCTTGGCCAGCATCTTGCCGCCGTCCCACAACGGCCGCAATTCCGATATCGCGGAGATCTTGATCGGCACAGATGAGTCCGCGATGCCGTCGGGATGGTTGTCCGAAATATTCGTGTTGTCCACCTCATCTTTGAAGTACTTGACCTTCGTCTCCTGGCCGGGCTGGGAGTCGAACTCCACGACGTAATCTTCCGAGGGCCTCATGATGCCGTCGCCGTTCGTGTCCTCATGGATCAGGCCGTTTCGGTCCACAAAGAGCGAATGGAAGTAACCGGTCCATTTTACCCTGCGCAGTCCCTCAACCTTTTCCGGATAGAAATATGCCTGGTACAGAGAGCCTTCGCCCTTCCATGACGCGCCGAGCACGGACACGCTGGTACCCGATGCGGCGCGCTTCATGATGGCCGCGATGGCGTCAATGATGCTCGTCTGCAGCTCATACCCGTCATCGCCCTGGAAGTAGGTGAGCGGCATGTCACCATTGGGATTGGTGGTTACGTTGAAGGGATCTAACGACAGGTTGTTGTTCGAATCACGGTAGCACTCCCGCAGTTCGTCCTGGGTCGGGCTCCCGGCGACATTCGGGTACTTACAGCCAGGCTTATTGTTGCCGTCCAGGTCCTCGTACCCGCCGTAGATGGCGGCCTGCATGAGCAGGTTTGAACCTTTTCCGAACATGAACACGGGATAAGTAATGATGTTCTGTATGCCCGGCATGGTCGTGGTCGGACGGGAATCAACCTGACGGCCATAATAAGCCACGTCGTCAAGAAAACCTGAAAAATCACTGCAGCCGCTGCAGAGGGGGGTGTCCCCGTCCACAGCGTTCGGGATATATTCCTGCAGCCAGCCCGGAATCTCCCGGTCCTGCGTCGGTTCGCCGTCGGTCAGCATGAGAATGAAGGACTTGGCACACGGGACATACTGGTCCGCGAGGCCGGAGCCTGCAAGCTTGGTGTACTGGAACCAGTAGGGATCGTACGCTGCGCCTACCTGGTAATCTGCCGGACTATTCGCAAAATACGGCGCGTCCTGCCGGAAATAGCCGATCATTTCGTAGAGGGTCTCGGCAAGGGGCGTCCAGGTGGTACCCGTCTGGTTGCCGATGGCGGTGATCATGCTGGTGGGTGCTCCAAAATCGATATAGGTATCGATCTCGCCCGCCTTGCTGGTGTTGTAAAAAGCAAGTCCGAACCGGGCGTCCGAGCTCAGTTCGTCGAGGATGCCGCGCACGTCAGTCTTGCCGGTGTCGACCGCGAAGGTCAGGTTTAATGAATCAGGCGTTGCAGTCGTGATAACGAGACGGACCTGCGTGACCGTGGGGTAGTTGGACGAGTTGGGGCTCGAGTTGCCCGTTCCTATCGCCATGATGCCGAAGCCGTCCATGGCGCCGACAGCGACGGATTTGATGTCTCCCCAGTCCCAGGACAGTCCCGTTTTCGGATTGGTGTTCCAGCTCGCGAGGTTGTACGCTGCATACGACGTGGTCAGAGCCACAGCGGAAGCCGCGAAGTCCACGCCCTGGATGCGCACCACACCCTGCAGGTTCATCTGCGTCGATGAACTCTTCTTGGCCACCACCTGGATCGTCACATTGGTGATGGTCCCGATGTTTCCCGAGGAATAGTCGTAGTCAAAGAGCAACAGGTCCTTTGAGGTGTTGTTGTGTATTCTCGTCGTGTCATTGTCAGGCGTGCTCTCATCCACCGCCTGCCACGCGGTAGCCGCGCCCGTCGGCACCCAGGTCCCGTTCGAGACGAGGTTCCCGTTCGGGTAGACATACGCAGTGCTCGCGGTTGTGATATTGGTGATATCCAAACCGCTGCCGTCCCGGGTGTACCGGTAGTTGCCTGCAAAGGGATAGATTTTCATATCCGTGGGCGAGTTGAGGGAGTTGTCGTAGTCCTTGCTGAAGTTACCGGACGATTCACCGTCAAGCTTGACGCAGCAGCCCGTGGACATGGACCGGGGATTCGCCTTGCCGCCAAGCATCAGCTTTTTGGCGGCCTCCAGTTTGGTCATGTAGGCCCAGTTCAGGAAGTCGCCCTTGGCGATGGGGCTCGCGGCCGTAGCGGAGGCAGTGTCCGCGGTCGTGGGCGTCCACTTGTTGCTCGCGAACTGGTACATCGTATTGGGGTCGAAATAACCGAAATAGCCCCCGCCTACGAACTGGGTGGGATCGTACGAGCTGCGGTAAGCCGCCTCGTTCATGCTGCCCGAGTTGTCGAGCACGAACAGGACGTTCGGCCTGACCTTGGCGCTTAGGAACGGCGGGTCGATCCAGTAGGTGTTGTTCGTAACGTGCTGGCCGTTCAGGTTCACGTTGTCGATGCGGATGCCGTTGGCATCGAGCCAGGAGTCGCCCGCCAGCGCGCTGCCCTGCCAGGCCGCCAGCGCCAGGACCACCAGCACCACCAGGATCGTTCTTTTAATTTTCATGGAGTATCTCATACCGATCACCATCCCTTTCTCCTTGTGCGCCTTGTGCGACTATTGCGGAATCACCCTGATCTTCTTGATCAGTGCCCCGGCCGGGGTGTATTCTACGTCGAACTCTACCTTGACCGGCAGCGGGAACGCGTCCAGTGTCGTGCGTTTTCCTTTTTCATTAAGGATTATGACCAGGGAGGAAAGCTGATAGACACCGCGATGCTCACGCACAACTTTGTCGACATTGTCCCCCTGTGTCGATATGGTCACCGTCCTGCCGCCCTCTCCGACCGCCTCGAGGATGCCCTTTTCCTTAATATTGGGGGCCGCCGAAGCACCGATGACGGCCACGAGCAGATACGCGACTGCGGACAGCAGCAAACCGAATCCTATCTTTCCCTGTCTGTTCATGGCATGACTCCTTTACCGGTTAACATTCCTCTTGAGGGGTGAGGTCCCTACATGATGGCCCGCAGCCAGACGATCTGGCAGACGGCGGTCCTGCTGGTCCCGCCGGCGACCGTGGCCACGCTTTTCACCCGGAACGCTTTCAGCATCGAACTGCTGTACTGGTTGCCGTGATAGGCCCAGGAGGCTTCCGCGCCGCCGCCCGACCCCATGGTGGTCCCCACCACGTCGATGTCGATGCTGATGTCGAAATTCTGCGACAAGCTCGGCGCGGGCGCTGCCGCTATTCGCAGGTTCTCCAGATCTTTACTCTCCACCTCCGTCTGAAGCTCACTCACCAGGGGGTGGATGTTCGGCCATACAACGCAGGGAGCTACCGAAGCGAGTGCCGTGCAGTACTGGCTCGGGATCGAGTTGCCGAAATGCGCTTCCTGAAGGAGCGGAATGGCGTAATTGATGCCGCCCTCGGCCTCTGAAAGACCCCGCTCCCACCGCGACATGCTGCTGGCCACCTTCATCTGCACGGTGGAGAGCATGATGGCCCCGGTCGCGAGCATCGTCACGATGATCAGAAAGAACAGAGTGCTCACCAGGGCAACGCCTTTTTTATTGTTCATGATAGTCAGCATAGGTCACCTCTCTAAAGCGTAAAGACTGCGTCGAGATTGTTCGTCTTGATGATCCGCGTCAGGATGTATCGCCGGTACCCGTCGTTGACGATCCGCTGCGGACGGTCCTCGATGGACGGAACGGTCTGCGGCACGTTCAGGAGCAGGGGGTCAGGATTGGCGGTCCGCGCCACAAGGGTGACGCGCACCAGCCGTATCAGGTCCTGTTCGTTTGCCGTCGGTACATAGGTCCATTCGCCCGCCTCGATGATGCGGTTCTTGTTCCGGTCCACGCCGTAGGCTATCTGCAGGTCTTCGATGTCCTCGGCCACGGGTTCGGGCGTCCCCTGGATCACCTGCTCAAGCACCGGGTGAGCGGCGACCGCGGAATTGATCTGATAGCGGACGGACATCAGCAGGCGCACCGGAGCGGGTGTCTGGCTCGACGTCACGCCGGTCTGCAGAAGCACGCCGGGATAGTACATGTTGGTGGCCCCGGTCGGGTTCGCTGTGCTCAGGGTAACGGTCTTCGACCCGACGTTCACCGCGGTGACGACGCCGCTATAGGTGAGCCCCACGCCGATGACGCTGTTCACCCCTATTCCCGCGACGCTGGTCAGGACCAGCGAGGACGCCCCAATGTTGACGGACTGCTGGAGCGTCCCGATCGTCTGGATCGTCCCGCCCAGGATGGTGACCTGATCGGGTCCCGCGGTGGAATTCCCCGTGGTCAGCTTGGTCAACATGCCGTCCACCGTCTGGCCCACGGGGTAGCTGGTGAAGTTGACCAGGAACCCGGCGCGCCGGAAGTTTCGCGCGAGCACGTCCATGGCGATCCGCGCATTGTCCTGCATGCGGTTGTCCAGGTTCTGTTCCCGCGTGGCGCGGTTGCTGGCCTGGAACACCGAGTACCCGCCGGCCATGACCAGCATGCCGAGGAAGATAGCGATCAGCAGTTCGATCAGCGTGAATCCCCTGTTCTGTGAATGAACACCCATACAGCCTCCCTTATTATTCCGCGGTCGCAAGGACCGATTCCAGACGAACACCCTGCGATATGATCCCCGACGGCAGGCCCCACGTCACCAGGACCGTCACCGCGTGGTTCCCGCCCTTGCTTACATCATAGGGTACGATGGTCACCCGGCCCCGACCCCGGGGCAGCCGGTCTCCGCGCAGCGTGTCCGCGCCGATGTAGCCCGCGACAGCTGCTCCCTGGATCAACGCCCGCCACTGCTGAATGGCCGCCCTGCCCGGTTCGTTCACGGGGTCCAGGGCGCTGTCGGTATCGAGGGCCACGGCAGTGGTGGCATCGTTGTCATAGGTTCGAACGCTGATGATGCTCGCCGTATAGGGCTGAGATACCAGCGAGGTGTCCTGGCGGATCCGGTCCATCATCCAGCCCGCCAGTTCCGTGGCCTTGGTCGTGTTCTTGGAAAGCTGGCCGGCATTGAAGGATACATCTATCATGGTCACCACGGCCAGCAGGCCGAATGCCAGGATCGAGATCGCGATCAGGGTCTCCAGCAGGGTGAAGCCGCTCTGACGTTGTTTTTGTAGGGCTGAACGTACCACGATATCCTCCTTCACGACGGTTCCTACCACGGCCTTGTGGGCCAGGTGACGCCGGCATCCTCGCTCCGCTCCACGCGGGTCGCGCCGGTCGTGAACACCCATATTCTATATTGTCGCAACGGCTCCGAGTTCAGTCTGACGGTGATGACCCGGTTGGCATCGTCGATATTGCCCGCGGTGTTGTAACGGAACGTTGTCAGGGGAACCACGGCGCCGACACCGGGGATGCTGGTCACGGTGAACTGGATGCCGTTCGCGTAGGCATGCTGGAAAAAAAGTCCGTCCGTGTCTACGCCGGCGTCATAGACGAGATTGTTATTTTCGTCGATGAAGTCCACAGCTGGAGTGTACACTTTGTCGGATGGGATGCTCATGTCATAGAACGCCCTGATGCTCGACGCGGTCACCTCGGTCACAACCGTCCGCTGCAGGGTCCGCGCCTTGTTCCTGATCAACCCCAGTTCGCCCTGCAGCTCGCGGGTGGTATCCCGGAGCCGGGCCTGGCGCAATGCGTTGGCGATGGTGACCGATGCAATGCCGATCACGATCGCCATGATGGAGATGACCACGATCAGTTCAATAATGGTGAACGCCCGTTGAGGCCCCATGCCGGTCCTGTGCTTAATTCTCAGCATGTGCGCTCCTTCCAAATCCGGTAAATGGCTCCGCATCCATCTTGTCGGCCATCCGTGCGTCATAGATGTCCCACATGTGCCGTCTGCAGGCAGGACACAGCTCCCATACCGCTGCTTCAGGATACGTTGTTATGACCACCGCGCTGCATTCAGGGCATATGAGCCGATATTTTGACATGCTCTCCGCCTTTCTCTTCTTGGCTGTCTGATACGATTAAAGCAAACGGTATGCCATATTATTTTATTGTGATATCAATGTCTTACGAGGTGTAATTCTTGATGGTCAGACCTCTCCATACCCCACCTGTGTAATGCATTACCCAGTCCCTATTTGCTTGATTATACACAAAAGGCAGAACGCCTGCCGGTAGTTCAAATGACCGGGACGACCTGCCTCTAATTGGTATGATTGATCCGAATGAACGACTTAGAATGAGACCCAGCGATGTCCGCCGCAGGACTTCCAGATCTTCGGTCTGCCCGTAATGGCTACGGTGATCGCCATCGTCTCTTTTCCGTCGGTGATGTAGACGGCCCCGGTCGGCGCTACCGTGCCGGAGGGAAAGAACCGGGCGAAATTCTTTTTATTTCCGCTGTCGAAGGAGACGCCGTCCTGGGGCGGGGCCGAATAGGGATCCGAAGGCTTTCCGCTTACCGAGGGATCGATGCCGAACCGCAGGCCTTCGGGCAGCACTGATGATTTTTCGCCGCTTATCACATAGGCCTGCGAGGCCGTGTCAAAGACGATCGTGCAGGGGACCGAGCGGGTACGGGCCAGCCACCGCGCCTGCCTGATGTCTGCGGCGACCAGTTCGACCGTGTTCCTGAGCTTGATCCGAACGAGATATCCAAAGAACGACGATAGAGCGATAGAGATCACGACCCCCATAATGATCATTACGGTCAACATCTCTAGCATGGTGAAACCCTTCCTGCCAAGGTTACGCATGGGACACCTCCTGGGAGAATGAATTACTGCCAAGGAGGATACCGGACAGGCATGACGGGATCATTGCCCGAAATGTGCAGGATACAGTATTTTACTGTTTAGACAGATTTTTATCCCGGACCCGGACGGATCAAGGATCTGCGGGAGAGGTCAGTGAAAGGGAGGATCTACAGAACAACGAATACAGAACAACGAAGGACCAGGGAAAGGAACAGGTCACGCCCCCGGAGCGCGGTTACTTGGTAGGAGCACCAACGAGATACTCGTGCATTGCCTGGGCGGCCCGTCTGCCCGCGCCCATTGCCGAAATGACCGTGGCGGACCCGGTCACGATGTCGCCGCCGGCGAAAAGCCGGGCGCGGCTGGTCTGGCCGGTCCTTTCATCGGCAATGATGTATCCCCACTTATGGAGCGCCAGGTCCTTCGTGCTCCGGGGGACCAGGGGGTTGGCGTTGGTGCCGATGGCCATGATGATGGTATCGACGGGGGTCCTGAACTCGGAGCCCTGGATGGGCCGGGGGCTCCTTCTCCCGCTCTTGTCCGGATCGCCGAGTTCCATGCGAATGCATTCCACCCCGGTTACCGCACCGTTCTCACCGAGGATACGCACCGGCTCGGCAAGGACCTCGAAGCGCACACCCTCTTCCTTTGCGTGATGCACCTCTTCGCGCCGGGCCGGCATGTCCTCTTCGGTACGGCGGTAAATGATGATGGCCTCCGACGCGCCGAGCCGGAGCGCGGTCCGCACCGAATCCATGGCTACGTTGCCGCCGCCGATCACCGCGACCCGCTCCCCTTTCCGGATGGGCGTGTCGAACTCCGGGGAATAGGCCCGCATGATGTTCATCCGCGTCAGGAACTCGTTGGCTGAATAGACGCCGTTCAGCTCCTCACCCTCGATGTCCATGAACTTGGGCGTGCCGGCGCCGGTGGCGACGAAACAGAGGTCGTACTGTTCGAGGATCTCGTCGATGGTGATCAGTTTTCCGACGACCACGTTCAGCGTGATCTCAACGCCCATCTGCTTCAGCAGGTCGATCTCCTTGCTGACGATCTTCTTCGGCAGCCGGAACTCGGGGATGCCGTAGAGCAGGACGCCGCCCGGCTCGTGGAATGCCTCGAGGATCGTTACGCCATGGCCGAGCTTTGCCAGCTCGTAGGCGCAGGCAAGTCCCGCGGGCCCGCTGCCGACGATGGCGACCCTCTTTCCCGTGGACGGCGCCACACGGGGGGCGTCCACCAGGTCGTGCTGCATCACCCAGTCAGCCGCGAACCGCTCCAGTCTTCCGATGCCCACCGGGTCGAACTTCTTCCCGACGATGCAGCGCTGCTCGCACTGCTTTTCCTGCGGGCAGACCCTCCCGCAAACGGCGGGAAGAAGGTTGGCCTCTTTGATCGTTTCGAGGGCTTCCTTGAACTTTCCGTCCTTCACCAACTTGATGAACCGGGGGATGGGGACCGAGACCGGGCAGCCCGAGACACACGCGGGCTTGGGGCATTCGAGGCAGCGCCACGCTTCCTGCATCGCCAGTTCCGGTGAATAACCGAGTGAGACCTCGTCGAAATTCCTCCTTCGCTGCTTCGGGTCCTGTTCGGGGATGGGTATTTTACGTGGGACGATCTTCTTCGCGGGTCGCTTCTGATCGGACGCGGTCTCGGTCATGATGGTCAGCTCTTCAGTTCGCAGACCGGGGCGGCGCTTCCGAGCATCTGCTCGTGGCGCTTCTTCCAGGTCTCGAAGGATTCTTTTTCCTCGGCGGTGTAGCTCTTCTGCCGGTTCATGAGCACGGACCAGTCGACAAGGTGGCCGTCGAACTCCGGGCCGTCAACACAGGCGAACATCGATCTTCCGCCCACGCTTACCCGGCATCCGCCGCACATGCCCGTTCCGTCCACCATGATGGGATTCAGACTGACCACGGTCCTGACGCCGTAGGGCTTAGTCGCCTCAGCGACGAACTTCATCATGATCGCCGGTCCCACGCAGATAACGAGGCCCGGCAGTCGGCACTCCAGGTCCTTTGTCAGCGCATCGGTCACCAGCCCTTTGACGCCCGTGCTGCCGTCGTCAGTCGTGACGATGACGGTATCAGCGACACCCTGCATCTCCTGCTCGTAGATGAGAAGGTCCTTGCTGCGGGCGCCCATGATGACCGTGACCTCGCTGCCGGCGGCCTTGAAGGCCTGTGCTATGGGATAGAGCGGCGCCACGCCGAACCCGCCGCCCACCAGGACCACCCGCCCGACGCTCTCGATGTGCGTCGGCTGGCCCAGGGGGCCGCATAGGTCGAGGATGTCGTCGCCCTGTTTGAGCAGGACCATCTCGTTCGTTGTCTTTCCCACGGCCATGACGATGAGGCTGATCGTTCCCGCTTCCGGATCGATATCGGCGAGGGACAGGGGGATGCGCTCCCCTTTCTCATGCAGGCGCACGATGACGAACTGTCCCGCTTTCGCTTTCTTCGATATGAGCGGCGCAGCGACCTTGAAATAATATACATCGGGCTGACGGAGCAGCCGTTTTTCCAATATCCTTGCCATGGCGCGGAATAGTACCACACTATAAGAAATATTTATAGGGAAATTTGCTGAGCCGGGAGTCGTGTGCGGAAAAAAAGGGACCCGCGAAACTCTGCGGATCCGTTCGTTCTACAGATGCCTTTTAGACGCTTGCTACTTAGAGCATGGGCCAAGCCGTTTCCCCATCATCTTCATCGAGGAGGTCATGGGCTTGCCCGGCCTGTCCTTGGCCGTCGTCCTGGTCTTGACCACGCCCTGGTAACTGTTTCCGGCATAGGTGATCTCGCCCTGGCTTTCCATGGTGCCGTTCTTGTCCACGCAGACCATGTTCCAGGACACCTTGTTCCCGAGGACCTTCTGCGACTTGATATCGCACTTCTGTTCCTTGTTGGCCGTCTTCGGCACAAGGTCCTTCTTCGTGATGCACTGCTGGACCTTGGAGACGACCGGCGGCATGGGAACCGGCATGCCCTCCATCTTCATCTCCATGGTCGTCTCCCAGTTCCCCTCCTGCATGTTCACCTCGGCGAACGCTGCTATCGGGACGATGCTGAACACTGCGACCGCTGCGGCGGCGATCAAACCTTTCCAACTTTCGTTCATGGTAGTTCTCCTTTTCCCGGATGGTCAGGCCGTATCCCGGCCGTAACGTGCATTAGAGCAGCGTGGCTGCCAGTTCGGCGAGGTCCGAGCGCTCGCCCTTCACCAGGGTGATGTGCCCCGCGATGGGCTCGTCCTTGAACCGCTCAACAACATAGGTGAGACCGTTGCTGGACGAGTCGATATACGGATTGTCGATCTGGTACGGATCGCCGGTCAGCACGACCTTGGTCCCCTCGCCGGCCCGCGTGATGATGGTCTTGATCTCGTGGGGTGTGAGGTTCTGCGCCTCGTCGACAATGAGGTACTGGTTCGGCATGCTCCTGCCGCGGATATACGTGAGCGGCTCCACTTCGATCATGCCCAGGTCGAAAAGGCTCTGCAGGTCCTTCTTGCCCTTCGCTCTTCCGGCCACCGCCGATGCGGAGGCGCCCATGAGGAAATCGAGATTGTCGCGGATGGGCTGCATCCATGGCCTGAGCTTCTCTTCGATGTCGCCCGGCAGGAACCCGATGTCCTTGCCCAGGGGGAACACGGGGCGTGAGACGACGAGGCGCTGGAACGCCCGGTTCTCGATGGTCTTCTCCAGGCCCGCCGCCAGGGCGATGAGCGTCTTGCCCGTTCCGGCACGCCCCACGAGCGTCACGAGGCGGATATCGTCGTTCAGGAGCAGGTCGAGCGCGTACTGCTGCTGCTTGTTCCGGGCAGAGATCCCCCAGATGCCGTGCTTCGTGTTGGCGATCGGCACGAAGGCGTTCTTATGATGATTGAACCGCGCAAGCGCGGTCTGGGACGGATTGGCGCTGTTCTTGATGAGGGCGAACTCGTTCGGGTGGGGTTTGGGGTCCGCGGCCGGCAGCTCGCCCTGGGAATAGAACTGCTCGATGGCCCCCGGGTCCACGGTGATCTCCACCTCGCCGGAATAGAGCTCGTCGAGTGTGATCGTGTCGGATTCAAAGTCCTCGGCCTTCATGCCGAGGGCGTCGGCCTTGATGCGGAGGTTCGTGTCCTTGGTCACCAGGATGACCGGCAGATTATCGTGCTTCAGGTTCAGCGCTGTCGCGAGGATGCGATTGTCGGCCTTCGTCGCGATGAGCTCGCTCGGCAGGCGCTCGGGCGACTGATGGTTCAGTTCCACCCGCAGGCACCCCCCGCCCTCAAGCTTCACGCCCTGCGAAAGCTTGCCCTTCTGACGGTACTCGTCGAGTATCCTCGACACCTGACGGGCGTTCCGGCCGATCTCGTTGACGTCCTTCTTGAACTTGTCGAGCTCCTCGATCACCACGATGGGGACCACCACGTCGTTGTCCTCGAAGGCGAAGATCGCCTTCGGATCGTGAAGCAGCACGTTGGTGTCCAGTACGAATATCTTTTTCATAGACCTTCCTTTTCCTGGATTGTTGAAGTTCCCTGCAGCAAGCTACGGGGAATGCGCTCGCTCCTGGGTTCATCGATCAATGATCGCGTTTGTCCTTATCAGGTCGTTTCAGCGGAAACATCTACTGCGCCTGTCCGTATGACCCGGGGCGGCTCCGCGGTGACGTCGACGACGGTCGATGGCCGGTCCGCATCCAGATCACCGCCGTCGAGGACCAGGTCGAGCCGGTCACCAAGGTGACGCATGACCTCCTCCGCGGTCCGTAGACTGGAGGATCCGGAACGGTTCGCGCTCGTTCCGGTCAGGGCGTTTCCCGCCTGGCGAAGCAGCGCCCGCGTCACTTCGTTACCCGGAACGCGCAGACCGATGGTCCCTGTTCCCCCGGTCAGCTCCGGGAGAATGTCAGGACGCGCGGTGAACACCAGCGTGAGGGGCCCGGGCCAGAACCGGGCCATCAGCCGTTCAGCTGAGGGCAATATGGCGGATGTCCATGCAGCCACCTCGGAGCGGTCGCACAACAGCAGGAGGATGGGCTGGTCCGCCATCCGGCCTTTTATCTCGAACACTTTGCTGACCGCGCAGGGGTCCCTGGGGTCTGCTCCCAATCCATAGTACGTGTCCGTCGGATAGGCGATCACGCCGCCTGCCTTGATCACATCCGCGCAACGTGCGAAGGCAGCCTCGGGGCGGCCTTTTTCCAGTTTGATGAGCTCCGCGATATTCACCACCGCTTCACGCCTTCTCCGCGCTCCCCCGCGACAGCACGATGTCCCCGTTCGAACGTTCCATGAATGCCGCTACGACCGGGCACTTGACCTTGAACAGGAAAAAGATGCGTTCGTCCCGCTCCTGCACGAGCGTCTCGTAGTTCGCCTGGCCTTTGCTGATGATCATATCGGCCGACCGGTAGTGCTCCAGGAACCGGGGAGAACATGCCTCGAGCAGCGTGCCGATGCCGTCATTCCCGTTGTCGATGACCGTGGCGCAATCGTGGAGCCCCGCCGCGCGGGCGTCGTCAAGCGTCGCATCGTTGATAACCGGCGAACCCTTGACGACTGCGGTCACCTGTTTTCCCATGTCCCGCAGGACCTCGATCAGGATCCGGTCGAACACGATCTCTCCGGCATTTACGAAAGCATCGATCTGGACCGCGCCCTGGAAGAGTCTTTCCGCTTG
>CAKKRC010000072.1 GCA_919902495.1 Nitrospiria bacterium | reverse complement strand
GCACGTACGGTGGTGTGGGAGGACGGCGGGGGCGACCCCGCCTCCTACCCGATTGGCTTTACCCAACATCTATGACAATAATTTCACCTGTACCCTGCTGGTGTAGGCCCACTCCGGGGACGTGCGGGGATCGGGTAAAAGACCTAAGCCTTGCTTTTCCAGAGCGGCCTGCATCCCGTGAACAGCGACCGCGCGCTACATGCCCGGAATAGAGCCGGTAAGATCACAGATCATGCCTGCGCGTGCGAAGCGTAAGCGCACAGGGATGACAGTGTTGTGCAGGGAAAATAGATGACAATATGGCATGTTTGCGCGGCGCTGTGAACCGGGGTGCAGAAAAAAAGACAAGGATCCTCAGTTTGAGGTTCTTTAAGAAAAGAACCTTTCCACCCACTGGGTCAGTTCGGCCGATTCCCGGGGAGTGCCGTCCATGCGGCCGAGCTGCCTGGAGTTTTGGAACACGATGAAGGTGGGTGAGGCCTGGACCGAGAAGAGCAGGGCAAGACCGGGCTCGGCGTCGACATCCACCTTCAGCACCTTCAGCTTCCCTGCCCGTGCAAAGGCGAGGTCGGCCACGGTAGGATCGATCGTCTTGAACAAAGCGCTCTCCTTGTCCCAGAACACGACGAGCGCTGTCTCGAACCATGAGGCAAGCTCCTGGTCAAAGGACGCGGCTGTGGCGTTCATCACCTGGAAGGGGAAGTCGAGGAGTGCCTTGCATTTGCCGCATATGGGGTTCTGGCTGAGGCGCTTCGCCGGGACCCGGTTCAGGGCATTACAGGTTTTGCAGCGGAGCAGTGCGGAGTCGTTCGCCATAATCAGGAGTATACCGGTTCTCCGGCCGGAGTGAATACCGCTCAGGGATCAATAGCTCGTATAGTTGAGGAGGTTCTCGATCCAGGTCAGGAACTCGCTCTTGTCCTTTGGTGCGCCGTCCATACGGACGGCGAACACGCCGTTCTTGTAGACGAGAAAGGTCGGTGTCTTGGTGACGGTGAAACGCTGGGCCAGATAGGCCTCCGCTTCCATATCGACCTTCAGGACCTTGAACTTGCCATGCTTCCGGGCGATGAGATCGGCGATCAAAGGTTCGTAGATCTTGCAGTAGAGGCACCACGAGGACCAGAAAAAAACGAGGAGGGTCTCCGGCCAGTAGGCGACGTCGCGGTCGAAGCTCGCGGCCGTTGCGTGGAGAGGATGCCTCGGGACCTCGAGGACGGACTTGCAGCTGCCGCAGTGGGGGCTGCTCTCGAGCTTTTCCTGGGGAACGCGGTTCAGTCCCAGGCAATTGGTGCAGCGTATGATAAGCGGTGTTTCGGACATATTGGATAATTACCCTGATCCGAACAAGACGGAACCAAAATTTGCCACGAAGACTCGAAGTCACGAAGCATTACAAAAACCGTTCAAGATACTGTTTAGATTATTGCCGTTCTTCGTGTCTTAGTGCCTTTGTGGCAAAATATTCTTGTCATTTTGAGTAGGATTTGTTTCTTTAGTTGCTCATGCTTTTTGAAGCTGTTCTTTCAGTAGTTGCACTGAAGGGACGTTCGTGAGCCGCCCGGACTCATCGGGGTAGGCCCTTCAGGCAAGGCCTGCGGAGCCTTCGACCTCGAAGAGGTCCTTCCCGTTCACCCAGATGGACGGAGAACCTATGACCCCCCGTTCGACCGCTTCATCATACCGGATCGTATGGTACGCAACGTCGGCCCTCAGGTCAGACTCCGCCAGTGCGCGGTCGATGTTCTCCCGCAGTTGGTGATAGGAGCCGCAGTGCTCGGAGAGGTAGCAGTCGATCTTCATGGGAACGCAGAGCAGAGTACCCGAAGCGCGGGCAGAATGCAATACCCTGAAAATACCCGATGGTGTGCGCGGACCTACTTAGTTCCTTGTTTTTTCAGGACATCATCCACCCAGGACAGTGCCGCAGACACCGTGGGGAAGCCGATGGTGCTGGTGAGCACGATGATCGCGTGCTGGATCTCGGCCGGTTTCGCCCCCGCCTCAAGCGCCCTGCGCGCGTGGGAATGCACGGAACCTTCAGCGCGAATTGCGGCAGCCGCTGCCAGCTGGACGAGTTCAAGGGTCTTCTTGTTCAGCGGACCTGCCGCCTTAGTGGCCTTTCCGAGCTTTTCGAGCGATGTCATGACGCTTTTATACCGTTTCATGATGCTGGTGTATTGTCCTGGATATTTCGGCATGGTCCCCTCCTGAAGATAACAGCGATCCCTTCATTGATCTGGATCATATGTTAAGTGTAGGAGAAAGTATAGCATTAGTCAAGGTTGGTCTGCGGAAGAGGGAATAACGGTGCCAATAAGATAATTTACTTGACAAGAATAATTCTAAAGTGATAGCATTTCCACACAGAACGGACATCATGGACAAACGTGGAGAAAAATATCGGGACTTGGGACTCAAGCTTACCCCGCAGCGGATCGCGATACTTGACTATCTGGAGGGAAACCTCAGTCACCCGTCCGCCGAAGATGTGTACCGGGCGGTACTCAGGAAGTTCCCGACCATGTCCTTTGCTACCGTCTACAACACCTTGGAAACCCTGAAACGCCGTGGAATGGTTGCGGAACTGACGGGCGATCCGGAAAAGAAACGGTTCGATCCGAACCCCCTGCCGCATCACCATTTGATCTGTACCGGCTGCAGGAAGATAGTCGATGTCCATGTGGAGTACCGGCTGCCCGTTGCTGACCGCGACCGGGCAGGGTTCGATATCACGAGCAACCATATCGAGTTTCTTGGTACTTGCCCCGCTTGTACGAAGAGGAATTACACCTGATCCGAACAGATCTGGACAAAAGATAGTTTGACAGGATTAGCTGTTGTATTTTGTCAGTATGTAGAGTTTGATTCTTAGCAGGTTGTTGAAAAACACCTTCTATGTCATTGCGAGGAGCGTTTTTTGCGACGCGGCAATCTCGAACTTATTGATTTCTTTAACTACGAGATTGCTTCGCTCCGCTCGCAAAGACGGCTGAAATACTTTTTCAACAGCCTGTTAGGAAACTGATAGAGTCTAAGGAGGCTTTCTATGTGTATGGCACATGAAATGAAGTGCACCTGCGGCAACCGGTCCGTATCGTTCCATTTCAAGGACAACATCATGCCTGAGCAGGTGATCAAGGGGCTGTACTGTCCAACCTGCTCGAACGGGATCGCCCTGGACCCATCGACCATGGTCTCGGACAACGGCTGGGTCATCCGCTATGACATGGATGCGGCGAAGTTCATGGGGGAAAAACATATCAAGGGCAAGATCACGCCGGAACTGCTGTTGGATCAGGGGTACTGCTCCTGGAACGGGGTGTACCCCGGTGACAACATCGACAGCGTACGGGAGCGTGAGAAGATCATTACCCTGGCGAAGACGGATCCCGTCGAATATTTCAAGAGGCTCAAATCCTGGGCCGTCGAGAGAACGGAGAAGCTGAAAAATGAAGGCTGGAGAAAAGCACAAAACGCTGCATAAACCGGCCGAGGGCTGCTTCGTGTCCGTGCCTGTCCTGTTGACGGTCATTACCTGTCCATCCTGCGGAACCGGTGTGGACCTTTGGACCGGAGATGAAGAAACGCGTTGCTTCGCATGCGACCACAGGATCTTCAGTAAACAGCGGGTCAATCACTGAGTGACGGGAGAACGCGTGGATATACGGATAGAGAAGATCCCTGGAGGCGTGAGCGTCGACGGCCTCGAATTCAAGAACGGCAAGTGCGGCTGCACCGCTGTGCTCCCTTGCTGCTACAGCTGGTCCAAGGTGAAGAGGAGCGGAGACAAGGTTTCTTTCGCGGCCAAGGCGTCAGGACCCGAATCAAAGGACACGTTCACCTGGGGCTATGCGGTGAAGAAGGGGCAGTTCGAGGTCGAGGTCTTTTTCGAGGACGCGCGGGACAAGAGCATCTTCTCCGGTTACTATCCCCCGAAGCTTGAGGACTTTCTGGCGAAGGGCTGGGACCTGGTCAAGAAGGCCGGCGACCGTGGGGATTTCGGCCTCTGGCGCTGCGCCGCCTGCCGCTGGCTCTACAAGGAAAAGGACCAGAAGGCCTCATTCGAGAGCCTCCCCGACGACTGGAAGTGCCCAGTCTGCAAGGCCGGCAAGGAATCTTTCGAACAGGTTGCATGAGACCCCCGTTCTTAAAATTCTGCTACAATACCAAATAGAGATAACGATCATGAAGGGAGAAACATGTGGCGGTGTACCGTGTGCGGTTACGAATATGATGAGGCAAAGGAAGGGACGCCCTTCGAGAAGCTGCCCGACGACTGGACCTGTCCGGTCTGCAACGCGCCGAAGTCGGAGTTCGAAAAGGTGCGGTAAACTGCCAGAGGAATAGGCCGGAGCGAAAAGGAATCTCGCGCAAAGCCGCAATGGCGCCAAGAGAATCGTTGACTGCAATTCAACTTCAACTTGTTTGTGCAGTTCTTTTCTTTGCGACTTTGCGTCTGGTTTGCGCGATAAAAGTATTTTTTCTTTAAACTGAATTTAATTATACTAAGGAGGCATCATGTCGAAGACCGAACAGAACCTGAAAGATTCATTCGCCGGCGAGTCCCAGGCGAACCGGAAGTACCTCGCCTACTCAAAGAAGGCTGAGCAGGAAGGCTACAAGCAGGCGGCAAAACTGTTTCGCGCCGCTGCGGCGGCGGAGACCGTCCACGCCCACAACCATTTGCGGGAACTCGGGGTCGTCAAGTCAACGAAGGAGAACCTTCAGGACGCCATCAACGGCGAGTCGTACGAGTTCCAGAAGATGTATCCGCAGATGATCGCGGACGCGAAAGCGGAAGGCAAGGACGGGGCGCTCAAGAGCTTCAATTACGCCAACGAGGTGGAAAAGGTCCACGCGGCGCTCTACCAGAAGGCCCTGGACAGCCTCAGCAAGGACGCGGCCACTGATTATTATGTGTGCTCCGTCTGCGGCTATACCGCCGAAGGCCACGCCCCCGACGAATGTCCGGTCTGCAAGTCGAAGAAACAGGCCTTCATGAAAGTGGAATAAGATCGTCGTGACCCGTGGTATAATGACGACGGTCGGTACGAGAGTGCCGGCCGTTTTTTATGAACCCATGAGGAATGAAGCTTTTAAGTTAAGATCATTTTGCCACCGCCAACAGTAGGCGCTTCTAAGCGAGATCACAGAGCTCACAGAGAAGTTTCACGCTAAGTTGAGTTTAGCTTCCTCGGTGTCCTCGTTTTTCTCTGTGGCAAAAAGAATTTATGTTGTTGATTGCAATACTTTGATCTATAAGAGATCATAGATACATCAGCGTCAATCTGCGTTGATAGTTTTTTTATCTCTTTCAGAAAATGAGGACAGCACTATGAACGTCGTGGCATTCTTCGGCAGCCCCCGCATCAAGGGGAACACCGACCTCCTGCTCGAGGAGGCGCTCCGGCCCGTACGGGAAGCCGGGCACGAGGTCACGCTGTTCAAACTGAACCTCATGGACATCAAGCCCTGCCAGAACTGCGGAGGCTGTGAGAAGACCGGTGTCTGCATCGTCAACGACGGGATGAAGGAGGTCTACGACGCCATCCGTACCGCGGACCGCTTTATCCTCGCATCGCCCATCTTCTTCTTCGGCTTGAGCGCCCAGGCCAAAGCGATGATCGACCGGTGCCAGGCGTTCTGGTGCGACAAGTATCTTCTGAAAAAGACCATTCCCGCCGGACCTCACGGCAGAAAAGGGCTTTTGATCGTGGTGGGAGGCATGAAAAAGGAGGATGGCATTCACTGCGCCGAGACCACGGCAAAGGCATTCTTCCGGACCATCAGCGTGCCCGAGCATACGACCGTGAGCTTTCTGGGTGTTGACGCCAAAGGTGAGATCCTGAAGCATCCCACCGCGATGAAGGACGTGTACGAGGCGGGGAAGAAGTTGATAGGGTAGAGATCAGGGGTCAGGGGTCAGGGGTCAGGGGTCAGGAACCTGACTACTCCGCTGGAGGTAATGAACGCAGTGCTTCTCTATCTTGTCCAGCACGCAGAAGCAAAGAAGGAAGGGGAAGACCCGGAAAGGGGCCTGACGGATAAGGGCTTCCGCGACATAGCGCTGACCGCCTTGTTCGCCCACGATCAGGGAGTGGCGGTAGACAGGATTTATCACAGCGGGATAACAAGGGCGCAGCAGACGGCCCAGGCCCTTGCCGATCAGGTCCATCCGAAGGAGGGCGTGTCGGAAGCCGACTGGCTCGCGCCGATGGATGACCCGAAGATATGGGTAGAGCGTTTATCGCACATGCATGAGGACCTCATGCTGGTGAGCCATCTTCCCTATCTGGCGAAACTGGCTTCCTTATTACTTTGCGGAGATGGTTCAAAGAACATTTTGGACTTCAAGAAGGCCAGGATCGTATGCCTCAAGCGGTTCGACGACGGCCATTGGGCGGTGGAGTGGATGGTGACGCCGGAGATGGTGGGATAACAACGAGCTAAGGGGCGGGCGTTCTTTGCCCGACCCTCTCGAACGACTCGTTAAGCACTCTTCTGATGATGAGAAGTGTACCAGTCAACAAGTTGCCGGATCATTTTCTGATACGATGTATGATGTTTCTTGGCCTCCTTCTTGAAGAATTCAACGCTCGATTTCTTCAAGGCTAGTGTTACCTTGATATTGTCCTCCTTAAGGACCAATTGCTCCGGCGGAGGCAGAAAATCGTTCACGACCTGCAATTTCCCCGCAGGTCCGTCAGTGTACGTTATTTTGTTCTTCATAGAGTTTCCTCCCTTTTCTCCAATATCCCGCGCCGTAGATACGGATCACCTTGTCTCGATAGGTGAATCGGACGGTCATGATGCCGTCGTCGACACGGCCGATGCAGTAGAACCGGTCCTCGTCATTACTATGATCGACGTCCTCTGCGATAACACGCCGGGGATCAAGAAAGGCCCGTTGAGCGAGCAAAAAGGACACTCCATGCTTGGTCTGATTGTCCCGGTCCTTTTCCTCGTCCCATTCAAAACGGGTTTTCTTCATTGAGGTACCTTACCACAGGCAGGGTAGAGAAGGCAATATAAAAGTATGGCAATATGTATTGCCGAAATAGATTAGCTGTTCTCGAGCAGGTCTTCAGCCTTGTCAGGTCCCGCAGAACCCACTCGGCGTCTTCCTTGAACTTTTGGTCCGTCATTTCCGGCTGCCGGAAGAGGGTGAAGGTAAGTTCGCTGCCGCTGCCGTTCGGGACCACCCGCATAGGCACATACACTTCAACGCCCGGCGCAATGGTGACATAGTGGTCGAGGACGCCGAGGTCATTCTGTGGGGCAAAACGGATCTCGATTGTGCCGTTCGGGGTATCGGCGATCCATTTGCCATCGACGTTCTTGATGGACGTGCCGAGGCCTGACGCCCAGCGGGGGAGATTGGCCGGGTTCGAGACGAAGTCATAGACCTCGCGAGGGTCGCGGGCTATGGATATGCTGATGAGGCGTGTTTCGAGGAGAGGGGGCATATTGATCTGGAACGCTATTAGCGCGCGGGTCACGCGCCGCCTTTGGCGCGTCTCTGTGGACCCGCTGGTTATTTATGTCATGTCTTCAAGTTTAGCTTCTGCTGAGAAGATATCTTCCATTTTCTTTTCTAGCTCCCTGAAAAGCAAGATGAGGAAAATAAGTTTTTCGAATTTTAAAGGCGAGGAATGAACTTACACTCAACAGTGAGATGACGATAATAGATATAGTCCATGACAATACATCGGCTGCTGGCATTTTGAATAGACCGCTGAGGTTGTTAAGGCTAAGAACAATGGCGACCCAGCCAGCAACTCTATATGACGCACCGTGATATGCCTTTATACGCAAAGCACACCAAATAGCAATAGCTGGCCAAAAAAATGTCATGGGCAACACGAATATAAGTTTCTTATTTGACATGATCATCGGCGTCATAGTGATGAAAATTGAAATAATATGAATTGCAGAGTATATGCAGAATGTAATAAAGATGAATGAGCTTCCCTTTTTCATTTTCTGGATGTCTTCGGGGTTGGGAACATTAGCAATAAAGGACGCAAGCCAATCTTGTTCAATGTATTTCGTGCTCAAGTCATTAAATATGTCTTGCCTTGATTCTATCGCATTAATCCTATTTTTGATGTTCTCTAACAACTCACGCCTTCTTTTTCTACCCGCGATGTGTTGCTTTTGCACATAGCCTCCTTGTACCGAATAGAAAAGTAATTGAGTAGTTTTCCGTCTTTTCCGCTACGATACCAGATAATATCAACGTATATACAAGCCTGGAATCGGAAATCCTTATTTATCAATGAACAGTTTGTCCACTAACAGGCAAATTTACATACTTGGGGGCTTTTCGGCCATCTCCGCATTTAGATATCATGCCGCCCAACTACTTGCACTGCGAGTATTCCACCCCGTCGGCGAGGATGATCGGATAGCCGCTGCTGTTGCGCTTGACGACGGTGTTGACGTGAGCCAGTTCGCTGCGGCCCTGCGAAATATACAACTCGCCCTTATTAACTTTCCAGCGGCCTCCGCCGCTGGTATCGTTCTGGCTGGAGTAGCTGCCGTACTTGCCGCTCGTGGAACCCTCTGCGCGGCCGCCGGTGCCGTAGGTGCCGTTCTTGTTGAAGCGCACCCTCGTCGTGTTCGAGTATCCGGTCGTCTTGTTGTAGGTGAAGGTACACCAGGCGCTCGACAGGAGCAACTCGTTCGAGATGCCTCCGGCCTGGACCGGCAGGGCGATGGAGAAACATGCTGCTGCGGCAATTAACGCGATGATGCTTTTCATGACTACCTCCATGGGATTATCATGTTCTGTAAGATCTTGTCATTGCGAGGAGAGGAGCGACGAAGCAATCTATATTGCTTGATCGTAAATGCGAGATTGCTTCGCTTCGCTCGCAAAGACATCATTCCAAATACTAACAGGCCTTCAGATATTCTTCCACCACCGTTGCCCACACCTCGTATCCCTTTGCCGCGAGGTGCACGCCATCATCGGACAGGAGCCCCGGTCTTGGTTTCCCGCTCTCATCGACAAAATGGCTGTAGACATCGAGATACTCCGCATTATGCTCCCGGGCCAGGTCGGAGAGATGGCGGTTGATGGTCCTTACGGTATCGTTGTTGATCCAGGGCATGTCCACCGGCACGAGGCTTTGGACTACGATCTTCGTCCCCTTATACCACGTTGTCAGATTTCGCACGATCTCGCGGTAGGGGGCGGTGATATCATACCGCTCTGAAAGGATGTTGTTGATGCCGGTCATGAGGAAGATTGCATCAGGGGCATCGATCTTTTCCCGCAGCGTATCCCGACGGTCGAGCAGTTCCTCCACCGTTTCGCCGGAGATGCCGAGGTTCATCACGCGGTACGCCGGGAAGCGGTCCTGCCAGTCGTACCATTCTGTCAGGGAGTCGCCGATGAAGACGAGATGCTTTTTCATGTGAGTGAGACCGGGAAATTACTTCTACCACGGAGGCACGGAGGCACGGAGAAAAGCTTTTCAAACTCACGAGGGATTCCCCCTGCGAACTCCGTGTCTCTGTGGTGAAATCCAGACTCTGCAATTTGTAATCGATTCTAGATTTATTAGACAGTGTATTCCAATGGTTCATGGGAGTCAAGCGAGGTCTCTCCATCCATGGCAATTGACATACGCTCCGTCCTTGTGCTACGATTTCCGTATGGACACGCCTTCGTACCTTCGTCTTGCCGTCACCAAGCTCTCCCGCGAGATCGGCATCAGGACCTACCAGGACCATGACCGGCTGGAGAAGACGGTAAAATACATCTCCCAGGAGTTTGCCTCCTTCGGCTATCAGGTGAGCCATCAGTCCTTCAAGTTTTCGGGGAATACCTACCAGAACGTCATTGCCGAACTGAAGGGCCGTACGTCTCCCGAGAAGGTGCTCGTGGTCGGCGCGCACTACGACACGGTGCGGACCACGCCGGGCGCCGATGACAATGCCAGCGGCGTGGCGGGCCTGCTGAGGCTTGCGAAGCTCCTCGCGGGCAGGCCGCAGGACAAGACCGTCCGCTTCGTCGCCTTCGCTCTTGAGGAGCCGCCCGCGTACCGCACGAGGAACATGGGGAGCTATCACTACGCCGCAAGCCTGAAGAAGGACCGTGAGCAGGTCGAAGGAATGGTCTGTCTTGAGATGATAGGTTATTTCAGCGACCGCCCCGGCTCCCAGCACTACCCGATCCCGTTCATGAAGCTCAGGTTCCCGAAGATCGGCAACTACATCGCCATGGTGGGCAACCGGAAGTCGAAGAAGTTCACCATGCAGATCGCCGGGGGCTTCCGGAAGGCCACGGACCTGCCGCTTATCACGTTGAACGCGCCGGCGATCGTCGTGGGCATTGATTTTTCCGACCACTGGTCCTTCGGGAAGTTCGGCTACCCCGCCTTCATGGTCACGGACACGGCGTTCTACCGGAATCCGAATTATCATTCTCCGTCGGACCTGCCCGATACGCTCGACTACAACCGCATGGCCATGGTCGTGGAAGGCCTAGTGGCGGCGGTGGAGGAGTGGGGAAGGGTTTGATTGCGGATTGCGGATTGCGGAATAAAACCTGCTTTGCGATCAACCCGCTACCTGTCCTATCGTGATTTCCTCGGCGTCCTCTACGGTAAAGAAGGTTTTCTCTGTGCTTCTGTGTCTCTGTGGTTCCTTTATCATATTCCGCAATTGACAATGTTTGGTTGCCTTTCAATCCGCAATCCGAAATCCGCAATTGACACGGCATCCCCTCCATTGTATCCTGTTCCCACGTTCTTAATCTGGACAAGCTGGAATCAAATCTGCCACTAAGACTCAAAGACACGAAGAAAAATAATGCACCGGAAGATCTGGCAACCTTATTGTTAATGCCTTACTTTGTGTCTTGGTGCCTTTGTGGCAAAAAAACATTTTACTCTTCATCGTATTTGTATTTGATTCTTTGGGAGCTAAATCCCATCCTCTGAAAAAGCGAGAAAGCCTATGATCCTCACGAAGGTACAGGCATCGGCAAAGAACTATCCCGACCATGTCGCCATCCAGTTCAAGGAGGGGGACCAGTACCGGAGATACACCTACACTGAACTCATCCAGACCGTCGCCTCCGTTGCACGCGCCCTGTCCCAGCGGGGCATCGCCAAGGGCGACCGGGTGGCGATCCTTTCCGAGAACCGCCCCGAGTGGGTCTTCGCGTATCTCGCCATCACCTCGCTGGGGGCGGTCGCCGTGCCCATGGACGCCCAGCTCACGGACAAGGAGGTTGCCGTCCTGCTCGTGAACTCCGAGTCAAAGGCCCTGTGCGTTTCCGCTGCGACGAGGCAGAAGGTCCAGACAGGCGGGGCCATCACGATCATCTCTTTCGACGCCGGGGATGGCGTGCTATTCAGCGACATGATGAGGGCCCATCCGGGAGCTTCTCTGCCGCCTCCGCCGCGCGACAATGACCTCGCCGCGATCCTCTATACGTCCGGCACCACGGGCGACCCCAAGGGTGTGATGCTCTCGCACGGCAATCTGACGGCGAACTGTTCCAGCGCCATCAAGCTCGACATCGTGTATCAGACGGACAACCTTCTCTGCCTGCTTCCGCTCCATCATACCTACCCGGCCATGGCCTGCATGCTGCTGACGTTCTCGCTTGGCGCCACGATGACGATCCTGAACAGCCTCAAGGGCCCCGATATCATCGCCTGCATGCAGGAGTCCGGGGTGAGCGTCATGGTGGCGGTGCCGCAGCTCATGAACGCCCTGCGGCGAGCCATCTTCGAGAAGATCGAAAAGAGCCCGCTGCCGCTGCGGCTGCTGGTGAAGTTCTTCCTCGGGCTGAGCAGCATTGTCCGCAAGGCCTTCGGGGTCAACATCGGCAAGGCGCTCTTCGGCACGGTCCACGCGAAGTTCGGACCGCGGTTCCGGCTCTTTGCCAGCGGGGGCGCACGCCTCGACCCGGACGTCTATACGGACATGACGAACCTCGGGTTCATGGTGATCGAAGCATACGGGCTCACCGAGACGTCGCCGGCCGCGACGTTCAATCCCGTCGGCAGGCAGAAGGCAGGGTCCATCGGCGTGCCGATACCGGACGTCGAGGTCAGGATCTCGGACCCCGATGCCACGGGCATGGGAGAGATCGCCATCAAGGGGCCGAACGTCATGCTTGGCTATTACAAGAAGCCCGGCGCGACGGCGGAGGTCATCCGGGGCGGCTGGTTCTATACCGGCGACCTGGGATACAAGGACAAGGACGGCTACTTCTTCATCACCGGCAGGTCCAAGGAGATGATCGTCCTGTCCACAGGCAAGAAGATCTTCCCTGACGAGCTTGAGAAGTTCTACAAACAGCTGCCCTCCATCAAGGAGATCTGCATGGTCCAGACGGACCGGGGGCTTGAGGCCGCGGTGGTGCCGGACTTCGACTATCTCCGGAAGATGAACATCGCGAACGCGCGGGAGACCATCGCATTCGAGATCGAGGACCTCGCCCGGGACCTCGCTCCCTACAAACGCATATCGGGACTCAAGATCTTCAAAGACCCGCTGCCGGTCACGCGGTTGGGGAAACTGAAGCGTACCATGGTCAAGGACCTCTATCTCGCGGGCGGAGAACGCGCCGAAAAGACGGTGCACGATGAGGACGCGGAACTGCTCGCGAGCGATCCGGGAAAAAAGGTGCTCGCCTGCCTTGCGCCGTTCTCGGTCAAAAAGCATATTGTTCCCGATGACAGTCTCGAGATCGATCTGGGGCTGGATTCCCTCTCCCGCGTCGAGCTGGTAGTCAGTCTCGAGCAGACCTTCGGCATCGGCCTCCCCGATACGTTCGGGTCGGAGGTGTTCACCGTGAGGGAGGTCGTGCTCAAGATGCAGGACCTTCTGGAATCGGGGACCGGGAAAGCCACCGGAATGCACGTGCGCATGTCCTGGTCGGATATCCTGCGGCAGGAGCCGTCGGAGGACGCAAAGGCCCTGGTGCGGACCGAACGGAGCCCTCTCTGCGTGCTCGGCTGGGGCATGCTGATGCTGTTCCTGAAGCTTTTTTTCAGGATCTATGGAAGACTGACCTTCCGGGGGACGGAGAACCTGCCGCCGAAGGGGCCGTACATGATCACGCCGAACCATTCGAGCATGGCCGACGCATTCTCCCTGGTCGCCGCAATGCCGTTAGGCGTCGGCAAGCAGCTCTTCGGTCTCGGCGACACCAAGTTCTTCGGCGGCCCGGTCTCGTCGCGCCTGGCGAAATTGACCCAGGTGATCCCCGTGGACATGGAGGCGAAGCTGTTCAACGCGCTGCAGCTCTCGGCCTACGTCCTGAGGCAGGGCAAGGTCCTGTGCGTGTTCCCCGAGGGAAGCCGGTCGCGCGACGGCAAGATCAAGGAGTTCAAGAAGGGCGTGGCCATCATCGCGAAGGAGCTGAACGTGCCGCTCGTGCCGGTCGCCATCACCGGGACCTTCGAGATGATGCGGCCGGGGCAGCTCTTCCCGCGGCCCGGGAAGGTGAGAGTCGCTTTCGGCAAGCCGCTGTATCCGGGGAATATGTCGTATGAGGAACTCACGAAGAAGCTGTACGGGGAAGTGGCGGGGATGCTGGAAAAGTAGATAGGAGACAACAGACAACTGACAGAATACCATTCAACGCAGATTTACGCTGAAGAAATATGAAAAGATATGTAGATTCAACAGCGCTGATCATAGTTCCTTATCTTAGTGCTTTCAGCGTTGAATTCTTTTTGTCATCTTGTCGAGCGGAGGCAATGGTATGAAACGAGGACACTCAATTTATTTCCTGTTAACTTTGTTGCTCTTTTCCTGCCAGACCGTTGAGGGCCCGGTCGTCCCGCCGACAGGCGAGCTGCCGAAACCGAAGATCGCTCTGGTTCTCGGCGGGGGAGCGGCGCGGGGCTTCGCGCATGTCGGGGTGATCCGCGCGCTGGAACAGGAGAAGATCCCGATCGACCTGATCGTGGGTACCAGCGTGGGCAGTCTCATCGGCGCCATTTATGCCAACGATATGAACAGCATGGAGCTTGAGTGGACGGCCTTCCTGCTGGAGAAGGATAATCTCTTCGACTACGGGATGTTCACCGCGTTCACCGGCATGGGCGCGGCCAAGGGCGACAAACTCGAGGAGTTCGTCAAGAGCAAGGTGCCTGTTGCCAACATCGAGAACCTCAAGATCCCCTTCGCCGCTGTTGCCACGGACCTGAACCGCGGAACGCGGGTCATCCTGGACAAGGGGTCCGTCGCAAGGGCCGTTCGGGCGAGCAGCGCCATCCCGGGTGTTTTCCCCCCGGTGGACCACCAGGGGAAAATGCTCGTCGACGGAGGGGTGATCGATAATATCCCGGTGTCCGTGGCCCGGGAAAAAGGCGCGGACATGGTGATAGCGGTTGATATCAGCGAGAATGTGTTCAACTTCAATATCACCAATGTGCTTGACGTGATGCTGCAATCCATCACGATCATGGGCGCCGAGAACGCGAAGACCAGAAAGAAGGAGGCCGATGTGCTGATCTCGCCGAAGGTCGGCGACGTTGGCATGCTGGACTTTACCCAGAAGAAGCGATGCATGATAGCCGGCATCGAGGCGACGCAGAAGGTCATGCCGGAGATCAAGGCGAAGATCGAGGAGTGGGGGAGGAAGCGGGCGGCGCAGGTGAAGTGAGGCACCATTATGAATAATCCACCACAGAGGCACAGAGACACAGAGGGAACCGTATATTTCCATAAAGAATTGACGGAAAAGCTCATTGCCTGCGGTATTGAGGTGCACCGGCATCTAGGACCCGGCTTGCTGGAGTCTGCCTATGACGAATGCTATTGTTACGAGTTGGATAAGAACGGTGTTCCTATTGAGCGCCAGAAAGCACTTCCTCTTATATATAAAGAGATCAAGCTGGACTGCGGCTATCGTATGGATGTGGTTGCTGATAGTAAAGTCGTGGTGGAGCTAAAGTGTGTCGAAAGAATACTGCCCATACATGAAGCACAGCTTCTGACCTATCTCAGGCTGTCTGGATTGAAGATCGGGCTCCTTATCAATTTTCATGCAGCGACATTGAAGGATGGTATTAAAAGGCTTGCTCTTTGAGCCGCTCTTCGCCGTTGTTGTTATCGATAGACCGCATTATAAAATTATGGTTTTGATCTTCTCTGTGTCTCTGTGCCTCTGTGGTTAACGGATTGAAGGGATAATGCCATGCTGGACAGGATCAAGATCATCCTCGAGATGATCAAGTTCGAGCACACCATCTTCGCCCTGCCCTTCGCCTTCACGGGCGCGCTCCTGGCGCTGGGCGAGCTGCCCTCGCTGCGGCAGACATTCTGGATCGCCGTGGCCATGGTCGGCGCGCGGTCGGCCGCCATGGGCTTCAACCGGTGGGCTGACCGGGACATCGACGCGGAGAACCCGCGGACGAAGACCCGCGCTCTGCCCCTGGGTCTCGTGACGCCGGCGCAGGTGCTCGTCTTCATCATCGTTTCGTCAGCGCTTCTGGTATTGGCAGCGTACATGCTGAACCCGTTGTCGTTCACGCTTGCTCCCCTGGCCCTCGCCATCGTGTTCTTCTATTCCTACACCAAGCGCTTCACCTTTCTATCGCACGCCTTTCTTGGCCTTGCCATTGCCGGTGCGCCCCTGGGCGCCTGGATCGCCGTGACCGGCAGGTTCGAATTCCCGGCGCTGGTGTTGGGCCTTGCCGTGCTGTCCTGGCTCGTGGGCTTCGATATCCTCTACGCGCTGCAGGACAGGGAGTTCGACCGGACAGCCAGCCTCCATTCGGTCCCCCAGCGCTTCGGCGTAAAGACCGCGCTCCTGATCTCCCGGCTGGCGCATCTCGTGACCATGATCTGCTTGTTCTGGATATACACGCTCCTGCCGGTCGGTATGACCTTTCTCCTGGGTGTGCTTATCGCATTGGGATTGATCGTGTACGAGCATTCGCTGGTGAAGGAGGACGACCTTTCGAAGCTCAACATCGCCTTCTTCAACATGAACGGGTATATCAGCGTCACGATCTTCCTCTTTACCCTGCTCGACGTCCTGTTATAATAGCCACGAGTCAAAGGCGAAGACCAAACGCCACCACGGAGACACTGAGGCACGGAGAAATTCCTGGTAAAAACCATTTACATGATCTTTTTTTAATCTTACCCCTGACAATTTGGAACCAAACGAGCGTCTCCCGCAGTGCACGCGGTGGGCGCAGAGTTAGAACAAAGCCCTATGCCGGAAGTTAGGCACTTCACTTCAGCGAGGCGATACATATGTCACATCTTGAACCGGCCGGCGCACCCAAAACAACCCACCTCAAGGACTACCGTCCGCCGGACTATCGCATCGAGACCGTCAATCTGCAATTCGACCTCGACGAATCGAGAACAACGGTCAAGTCGCTTCTCACCGTGGTCTGCAGCCACGACCGGTGTGAAGGCATCCACCCGCTCGTGCTCTTCGGCAGGGACCTGAAGCTGCTCGGCATGAAGCTGGACGGCCAGTTGCTGGACGAACAACACTATAAGATCGAGGGCGAGACACTCACGATCCTGCCGGTTCCCGACCGGTTCGTGCTCGAGATCGAAACGGAGTGTGGTCCCGCCGCCAACACCGAGCTTTCAGGTCTCTATCATGCAGGCGGCATGTTCTGCACCCAGTGCGAGGCGGAGGGGTTCCGCAAGATCACCTACTATCCCGACCGGCCCGACGTGCTGGCGCGGTTCATGACCACCATCGTCGCGGATAAGAAGAAATATCCCGTCCTCCTGTCCAACGGGAACCCGATCAGGCGCGGGGACGCGCAGGACGGCAGGCATTTTGTCGCCTGGCACGACCCATTCCCCAAGCCGGCCTACCTTTTCGCCCTTGTGGCAGGGGACCTGTCGGTCATCGAGGACCGATTTACCACGATGTCGGGGAGGCAGGTGTCCCTCCATATCTATGTTCAGCACCATAACAGGGAAAAGTGCGGCCACGCCATGGATTCGCTCAAGAAGGCCATGAAGTGGGACGAGGAGGCGTACGGCAGGGAGTACGACCTGGACCTGTTCATGATCGTGGCGACCGACGACTTCAACATGGGCGCCATGGAGAACAAGGGCCTGAACATCTTCAACTCCAAGTACGTCCTGGCCGACGGGAAGACGGCCACGGACAGCGACTTCCAGGGCATCATGGGCGTCGTTGCCCACGAATATTTCCACAACTGGTCCGGAGACCGGGTCACCTGCCGGGACTGGTTCCAGCTGTCGCTCAAGGAAGGGTTCACGGTCTTCCGGGACCAGCAGTTCATGGAGGACATGATGTCGCGGGGCGTGGAGCGCATCGGCGACGCGAACCTCCTGCGCACCCATCAGTTCCGCGAGGACGCCGGGCCGATGGCGCATCCGGTGCGGCCCGATTCCTACGTGGAGATCAACAACTTCTACACCATGACGGTGTACAACAAGGGCGCCGAGGTGATCCGCATGATGCGGACCCTGCTGGGGCCAGCGGGCTTCCGGAAAGGGACCGACCTCTACTTCTCGCGACACGACGGACAGGCGGTCACGACCGATGACTTCGTGAAGGCGATGGAGGACGCGAACGGGGCCGACCTCACGCAGTTCAGGCTGTGGTACACCCAGGCGGGAACGCCCGAGGTGCATATCGCCCGGACGTATGACAAGCAGGCAAGGACGTACACGGTCACGATACAACAGAGTTGCCCTCCCACGCCCGGACAGCCCGTGAAGAAGCCGTTCCATATCCCTGTTGCCTTGGGAATCCTGGGCAAGGATGGGAAAGAGATCATGCTGAGCCAACCTACCCCCCCATCCCCCCCCTTGCCAAGGGGGGGCTTAGGGGGGGTGACGCAGAGCCGTGAGGGGACAATAGTACTGCAATTGAGAAAGGCCGAGGAGACCTTCGTCTTCACCGATATCTCTGAAGAACCCGTTCCGTCCATCCTCCGCGGATTCTCCGCTCCGGTGAAGGTGAAACTGGACCTGACCGACGACGAGCGGCTGTTCCTCATGGCGAACGACAGCGATCCCTTCAACCGCTGGGACGCGGGCCAGCAGCTTGCGGTGAAGCTTCTTCTCGACCTTGCAAAGGACCACCAGGCGGGGAGGCCGCTTGCCCTGGACAACCTGTTCATCGACGCCTTCCGGAAGACGCTCGAAAGTGATATGGACGACAAGGCCTTCCAGGCATTTGCCCTGTCGCTTCCCTCGGAAACGTACCTTGCCGACTTCATGGGCGTTGTCGATCCCGATGCCATCCACGAGGCCAGGACATTCGTCCAGCAGGTCCTTGCCGAAATACTGAAAAGCTCATTCCTGTCCGTCTATCGCGCCAACAAGGACACCGGACCGTACCGGGTCGACCAGGCATCGATGGGCAAACGAAGCCTCAAGAATACCTGCCTCGGCTATCTCGCTGAACTGGAAGATGAGGACGTCCGACAATTGTGCATGGACCAGTACCGGAACGGCGGGAACATGACTGACGTTGTCTCCGCGCTGGCGAACATCGCGAACAACGAGTGCCCGGAGCGGGAAGAGGCGCTTGCTTCGTTCTTTGAAACTTGGAAGAACGATACCCTGGTGATGGACAAATGGCTGGCGATCCAGGCGACCTCGCGCCTGCCGGGGACGCTGGACAAGGTCAAGGCGCTTACGAAGCACCCGGTATTTACCCTCAAGAACCCGAACAAGGTGCGGGCGCTCATCGGCGCGTTCTCGTCCAACTCCGTGCGGTTCCACGAACCATCCGGCGCCGGGTACGCGTTCATCGCCGACCACGTCCTCGCCATCGATCCGATGAACCCCCAGATCGCCGCCCGGCTGGTCTCGTCGTTCACCATATGGAAGCGGTACGACGCGAAACGGCAGGTGATGATGAAGAAGGAGCTCGAGCGCATCCTGGCGGCCCCCAAGCTGTCGAAGGACGTGTATGAAGTAGTTTCGAAGAGCCTGGTGTAAGGATATCTACTGCAGCTCCGTCATCTACGGCAGGCGCGCCGGTATGTCTCTGGAAGCTCTACTGGTTACATTGACACCCCGCATGCCATAACATATACTAGTTTTCACAAATACAGAGTTAGGGCATCATTCTTGCTAAAGTCGCTAATACCGAAATTACGTTGTTTCCGACTTAGCCCCTAACTAGATAATCACTGGTTATCAACCGCGTCACTTCCGTCGACTTTTGAGAACGCCATATGATCTTACTGACTAATGAAAGGGCAGTTTTAGTAGTTGCCATAGTAATTGCCATCATATCGATGTATAGCCTTAATGTCAGTGGTTCTCCACCAACAGCAAAAGAGGCTATTTCAGAAGTACTCCCAAACGAAGTCACCGGTTCCATCGAAGGAAGCGTTTGCTATCCGTCTGAAGATATTCCGGGCGGTATAAAGATCTACGCTTTGAACAAGTCAACTTCTAAGATTTACATGACTCCCCTTACAGATAAAGACTTCCCAAACAAATTCTGGTTTCGAGTTCCCGTGGGTGATTATCATGTTTATGCAATGACTAGCCATGCGACGAGCCTAGAGGGTTACAAAGCATACTATTCTGAATTCATTAAATGCGGGCAAAGTGCGAAATGTAAATCACACAAACCAATAACAGTGAAAGTCGTTGCCGGTGTAATAACAAGCAATATTAGGCCATGTGATTGGTATGATCGGGAAAGGCTAAAATAGCATTACTAGCCTGACGACCATTGGATCACATGATATTGCGATAACCAGTCGTTCGAGTCCCGCGCTCTACTGCGCGGGGCTCAACTCGTCGTTAACCGAGTTTCCTATCTGCCTTGCCTTGCGTACCGCCGGTTATTGTGTTATCGTACAATAGCTGGGGAGGACACCATGTCCAGCCGTTGCAGCAGAACATCTGCAGTTCCCATGTTCCCATTGTTCCTTTCCTTCCGACGCCAAGCAGCGAGCGCGGCCCGTCGTCTCTGCGCGATTGGCCTGCGATCACATAATCCGGCTTTATCCTTCGTCAAATCCACGCATCAAGGGAGGCAGTCATGAAAAAGCGTTATACACGACGGGATTTTCTCAAACATGCAGGCATTGGGGCGGCGAGCTTGGCAGCCGGCCCGGCACTCCTCGACACGGTCTTCGCACAGACGTCCGGCAAGCGGACCCTCAGGATCCTCCAGTGGAGCCATTTCGTCCCGAGCCACGATAAATGGTACGACCAGTACGCCAAGCAGTGGGGCGAGAAGAACAATGTCGACGTGACCGTGGACCACATCGGCCTTGCCGATCTCAAGAGCACCTTTGCGGCGGAGGTCGCGGCGGGGAAGGGCCACGATATCGTCGAGTTCATCGATCCGCCGTCGGATTTCGAACCCAGCGTCATGGACCTGACCGACCTGAACCAGGAGGCGGTCAAACGGTTCGGCAAGCAGGCGCCGTTCGCCACGCGAAGCACGTACAATCCCTACACGAAGAAATACTATGGTTTCTGCCACGGGTGGACCATCGATCCCGGCGATTACCGCAAGTCCCTCTGGGAAAAGGCGGGCAAACCCAACGGGCCGGAAACCTGGGCGGACCTGCTGACCTACGGCGCCAAGATCAAGAACGAGCAGGGCGTCCAGGTGGGCATCGGCTTCTCCCAGGAGCTGGACACGAACATGGCGGAGCGCACGCTGCTGTGGTCCTTCGACTCCTCGATCCAGGACGAGAATGAGAACGTGATCCTGGACAACAAGAATACCGTCGAGGCGGTGAAGTTCATGGCCGAGCTGTACAAGCAGACCCTCACGCCCGAAGTCTTCGGCTGGACAGCGGCGTCGAACAACCAGCTGCTCCTCGCGGGCAAGGCGTCGTATATCCTGAACTCCATCTCGGCCTACCGTTCCGCCCAGAAGGACGTCCCCGAGGTGGCCAAGGACGTCTTTTTCACGCCGGCGCTCAAGGGGCCGCGTGGAACGGCCATGGCCTGCGAGCATGTGATCTACATCGCCGTCGTTCCGAAGTCCGCCGAAAAGAACGCCGATCTGGCGAAGCAGTTCCTGCTCGACCGGACCGCGAACTACGACCGCGCCATGTGGGAGAGCAAGCTCTACAACTCGCCGGCCTTCTTCGGCACCGCGCTGCCGGGCGGCGACCGCGGCTATCCGGCCGTCGCGAACGCAAAGACCCTCCGGGACCTGCACAACGCCTGGTTCAGCAACGACCCCTACGCGCTCCCGGGCGAGCGGACGGACAAGCTCATGCCGCTCAAGGACGCGGAGAAGTGGAGCACCAACGTAGGCTACCCGGGAACAGCGAATCCGGCCGAGGGAGAGATCTTCGGCACCTACGTGCTGCCGGGCATGTTCGCGCGCGTGGCGCAGGGCAAGCAGAGCGCCGAGGAGTCCGTGAAGCAGGCGGCCGCCGAATGCAAGAAGGTCTTCGACAAGTGGCGGGCGCAGGGGCTGCTGCGGAAGGGATAAAGGTCGGAGAGTGAAACCACATTCACCACAGAGGCACAGAGACACAGAGAAAGACGGGAAATTCTTTGACACCGATGTACACTGAGAAAGGCTATGAAGAGGCATGATCAGACGATTGCCTGATCATGTTTTTTCAGGAATGTAATCCGTCGTTATCTGTGTCTAGGGCCGTTCTCTGTGCCCTCTGTGCCTCTGTGGTGATAATCGCTTTATCGGGACATCATCAACCAAACTATGGCGAACGTACAGCTCATCGGCATCAAGAAGCACTTCGGCGGTGTCAAGGCCGTCGACGGGATCGACCTGGAGATCAAGGACGGCGAGTTCCTGGCGCTCCTCGGACCCTCGGGGAGCGGCAAGACCACGCTGATGCGGCTCGTGGCGGGCCTCGAGGAGCCTACGGGCGGCCGCATTGTCATTGACGGCGCAGACGTGAACGATCTTGCCCCGCGCGAGCGGGGCATCGCCATGGTGTTCCAGAGCTACGCCCTCTATCCGCACAAGACCGTGTTCGGAAACATCTCGTTCCCGCTTTCGGTCGAGAAGATGCCGAAGGCCGAGATGCAAAAGAAGGCGGAGTGGGCCGCCGGTCTCCTCGGCATCGGCCACCTGCTCGACCGCATGCCTTCGCAGATCTCGGGCGGTGAGCGCCAGCGCGTGGCCATCGCCCGGGCGCTGGTCCGGAAGCCGAAGGTGCTGCTCATGGACGAGCCTCTGTCCAACCTCGATGCCAAGGTGCGCCACACGGCGCGCGAGGAGCTGAAGCTCTTCCAGCGCGAGATCAACGTGACCACGATCTACGTCACGCACGACCAGGCCGAGGCCATGGGCCTGGGCGACCGGATCGCGGTGATGCACGATGGGACGATCCGCCAGATCGGTACGCCGGAGGCGATCTATCACGATCCGGCCAACACCTTTGTCGCGGGATTCGTCGGCATACCGCCGATGAACTTTCTCGAGCGGGAAGGAGTGGTCATCGGCTTCCGGCCCGAGGCGCTGCTTCCTGCCGAGGCGGTCCCGGCGGAGGAAAGCATGCGCTTGCGGTTCATCGTCGAGCGGGTGGAGGACCTGGGCTCGCACCGGCTCGTCTACGGCACCATTGGAGGCACCAAGGTGATCGCGAACCTGTTCTTCCGCACCCCCATTGCCGAGGGGGAGGAACGCGACTTTGCCGTGAGCAACCGCGATCTCAGGAGGTTCGACCTGAGGACCGGCGAAAGGGTCCGCCCATGAGCACGCGCCGGTTGTTCGAACGGGAGACATTCCTCGCTCCGCTGCTGCTGTCCCCGGTGGCGGTGTACATGGTCCTGATGGTCGGTTTTCCGTTCGCCATGGCGTTCGTGTACAGCTTCAGCAACGTGACGGTGGGCAATCCGGATTTCCACATGACCGGATTCGGAAATTTCACGGCCGTGCTCGGCGACCCGGTGTTTCGTAAGTCGCTCCTGAATACCTTTATCTTCACCTTCATCTCGATCGGCCTGGTACTGATACTCTCGAACATGTTGTCTGAACTTCTGACGCGGCAGTTCCGCGCCAAGTGGCTCATCCGGTTCCTGATCATGATGCCCTGGACCGCGCCGATCGCGCTGGGGACCATCGGCTATCTCTGGTTCCTCGATTCCGTGTTCAGCCCCCTCGACTGGCTCCTGCGGACCTGGGGGCTGCTCGGGAAGCCCCACGCGCTGCTGGGTCCCATGAGCAACATGTACTGGCTCGGCCAACCCGGCCTGGCCATGGCTTCGGTCATCCTGGTGCACGTCTGGCGGCTTCTGCCCCTGGCGACGATGATCCGCATCGCGGGCATGAACTCCATTCCGCGGGAGATCATCGAGGCCGCCCAGGTGGACGGCGCCGGGTACTATCGCAGGCTCTTCCACATTGTCCTGCCGCTGTTGCTGCCGGTCATCAGCGTGACCGTTCTCTTCTCCACTCTGTTCACCTTCACCGACATGACCGTCGTATGGGTCCTGACCAAAGGAGGACCGCCGGACCACAGCACCCAGGTCCTGGCGAGCTTTGCCTTTCTGAAGGGGATCCAGGGCGGAGACCTTGCCCAGGGGGCTGCCATCTCCCTGTTCTTTTTCCCGGTGCTCGCGGGCGTCGCAGCGGTCGTTCTGCGGATCGCGAAGAAGGCGGTGGTGACGTGATCAAGCAGAGGGGCAAGGGTAAAGGGTAAAGGGTAAAGGGTAAAGCAGGAGGCAGGAGGCAGGAGGCAGGGTCGTTCACTCCTGAGCTAATATAGAGCGTATGGGAAATACCTTAAAAAAAGTAATAGCCCAAAGCTGGATCTACGGCGCGCTGACCCCGTTCATCATATTTTCAGCGGCGCCGTTCTACGTGATGCTCGTCACCATGTTCAAACGGAGCCATGACCTCTTCAGCCCGACGAACAATCCTTTCTTCCTGAACGAACCGATCACGCTGGAGCATCTCGACCTGCTGTTCAACCAGACCCTGTATATGAAATTCCTGGGGAACACGTTCCTTGTCGGGACCGCGGTGGTGGTGATCACGGTCCTGCTGGCGGTGCCGGCCGCCCTGAGCCTGTCACGGTTGGCGGGCAGATGGGGAGAGAGCGTTGGGATCGGGATCTTTCTGACCTACCTCGTGCCGCCGACGCTCCTGTTCATCCCGCTCTCCCGGGTCGTGTCACTTCTGGGCCTCCAGAACTCCCTTTGGTCCCTGGTCATTGTCTATCCGACCTTCACCGTGCCATTCTGCACCTGGCTGATGATGAGCTTCTTCAAGTCGATCCCGAAGGACATCGAGGAACAGGCGCTCGTGGACGGGTGCAGCAGGACGGGCGCCATGGTGAAGATCCTCCTGCCGCTGTCCGTGCCCGGCATCATCACGGTCGTCGTCTTCGCCTTTACCCTCGTGGCGCATGAGTACATTTACGCGCTCGCGTTCATCCAGGATTCGGCGAAAAAGACGATCGGCATCGGCATGACCACGGAGCTGGTGCGGGGCGACGTCTTTTACTGGGGGGCGCTGATGGGCGGGGCGTTGCTGGCGAGCATTCCGGTCGCGGTGCTGTATACGATCTTCCTGGACCGGATCATCTCCGGCATGACGATGAGCGGTACGAAGCGATAAGGTCTTCTCCCGATCTGCAGGGAACGGCCCATTCGTTCATCCGGTTTTCCTGCCAGCCTTGTCAGGCTGGACCTACTCCAGCAGTTTTTTGAACTCCGCGGCCGATACGGCCGGACTGAAGTAAAATCCCTGTCCCATATCGCACCGGAGCAGATGCAGGATGTTCCTCTGCGCCTCGGTCTCTACGCCTTCCGCGATGGTCTTGAGGTTCAGACTGCGCGCCAAGCCCGTGATCGCCGTGACGATCGAGGCTGCATCGGGGTCCTTCGCCACGTCCCGGATAAAGGACATGTCGATCTTGAGGTTGTCCACGGGCAGTTTCTTGATATAGTTCAGCGAGGAATAGCCGGTCCCGAAGTCGTCCACGGAGATCGAGACGCCCGTGTCCTTCAGTTTTTTGAGGATCGCGATCGTAAGGTCCATGTCGTGGATGCATATGCTCTCGGTGACCTCGAGCGTCAGATGGCGGGGGTCGAGTTTGTGCTCTTTGATCGCGTCGGCGACCATGCCGACGAGGTACTTGTGCCGGAACTGGATGAGCGAGAGGTTCACCGAGACCGGGAACGTCCGCCCGTTGCCGCTCCACTCCTTGATCTGCTTGCAGGCCGTCCGCAGGGCCCATTCGCCCACGTCGATGATCAACCCAGTGTCCTCCAGTGTCGGGATGAACTTTGAAGGGGAGACCACGCCGAGGTCGGCGGTCTTCCATCTGATGAGCGCCTCGGCGCCGGCGATCTTTTTCGTGGACAGGTCGCAGTAGGGCTGGTAGTTCACGAGATACTCGTCGTTCTTGAGCGCGCTGAAAAGACGTTTTTCCATGAAGTAGAAGTCGGACATGCGTTCGCTGATGTCGGCGCTGAAGAACTGGACCGCGTTCCTTCCCTGGGATTTCGCGCGGGAAAGCGCCATGTCCGCGTTCTTCAACAGGGTCTCCGCGTCGTCGCCGTTGTGCGGCGATACGGCCACTCCGATCGTGACGGTCACGATGATCTCCTGGTCCCCGATCTGCATGTCGCGCGCGATGGTGTCCCGGACCTTTTTCGCGAGACCGGCCGCGTCAACGTTCTGGGCGTCGCTTGCATGGGCGATGGCGAACTCGTCGCTTCCCAGGCGCGCCATCGGGGCCTGATCGCCGATCACCGCGCGGAGCAGTTCTGCGGCCCGGGACAGGACCTTGTCTCCCATCTCGTAGCCGAATATGTCGTTGATGTACTTGAACCGGTCGATGTCCATGATCAGCACGGATACGGAGCGGCCGCTTTTCCGGGCAGCCGTGAGCTCCTGCTGCAGCCGCTCGACGAACTCCCGCCTGTTCGCGGTCCCGGTCAGCGCGTCGTGCCGCTCCAGGTGGTCGAGCCGCTCTTCCAGGTTCTTCTGGACCGTGATCTCCCGCGCTGTCGAGAGCATTCTCGTGATGTTCCCCCTGCTGTCCTTGAGCGGCGTGACGTGCTCCTGGATGAAGAACTGTTCTCCGCTCTTCGTCCTGCAGGCGAGCACTGCCCGGAAGGGATCGCCGGCAAGCACCTCATCACGCATCTTCTGGGCGACCTTTTCATCGGCATACCAGGGGAACAAGGGCTTGCTGCGTTTCCCCAGCAGTTCCTTCTGCGTATAACCGGTCATCAGCTCAACGGCCTTGTTGATATATTCTATGCGGCCGCGTTTTTCCAGGATCGTGATGAGATCCCCCGCCTGCTCAGCCGTCTGGAGGACCCGGCCCATCCTCTCCTCGGTACGGCGTCGTCGCTCGAACTCCCTCCTGATGAACACCAACGAGGTAAGGGCGATGATGAGGGCTGCGACGAAACACAGGGCAACCGCGATGATCACATGATATGCCGGTCCGGACAGGACGTTGTCAGCAGACCCCGGTGGTCCGATAGCTGCCAGGAGGGAGGACAATGCCTCATACGAGCCGGCGCCCGCAACGATCAGCATGAGGATACCGATGCCGACCATGTTCCTATAGACCTTTTTTTGTGACGAGCTCACGATTTCATGCTCCGAAAAAAATAGCGTTGGGCAGGTCCGAAATGCTACGATTTATTGTATCATAGATGACAGGAAAAACGAAAGAACAAGCGTTCCGCAAGAACAGGCATGTTGGGCGAAAGGATCGAGGGTAGTACCATTCCGTATACCGTTAGGCGCAGGAGGGGATAGCCATGGCATTCAAGGAAACAAAACCTGAGCAATTGACCGATAATCCGTTCAAACTTATCGGTTCGGACTGGATGCTCATCACCGCGGGGTCGCACGAGTCGTTGAAGGTCCCAGGTGCGAACGGCAGTGGACCTTCGATCCTCAAGGAAGAAGGTTATTCTAATCGCTCGCTCACTCCGCAAAAAGCCGCGGAGAATTCGCTCATTCCTGGATTTAATACCATGACCGCGAGCTGGGGCGGGCTGGGCGTCCTGTGGGAGCGGAAGGTGGCGACCTGTTTCATACGGCCAACGCGGTATACCTTCGACTTTGCCGAACGATCGGCCTATTTCACACTAACCTTCTTTGAAGAGCGGTACCGCACAGCGCTCACCTACTGCGGCACTCACTCCGGCAGGGATACGGACAAGGTCAGGGAGGCGGGCCTCACGCCGGTGAAGGAGGATGGCATCATCTACTTCAGCGAGGCCCGGCTGGTGCTGGCCTGCAGAAAGATCTACTCCCAGGACATCGACCCCGGGCGGTTCCTGGACCCGAAGATAAACGATATGTATCCCCAGAAGGACTACCACCGCATGTACATCGGCGAGATCGTGAAGTGTCTGGTGCGGGAAGCGTAACGGGGCGGAATTACCATGGGCACGGGTTGGAAGAAGGACAGGAAAAGGACCATCGAGCTTGCCGCCACGCTCGTCCTCGCCGGCATCATCGTCTGGCAGTACGGGAGCCTCGCGCCCCGGGTCATCATCGTCCTGTCCTTCCTGTTGAGCATTGTCCTGGTCCTCGTCCAACTGCCGTTCCTGGCAGGCTTCTACGGCAGTCGCCGCTTCCGGCCGGCGCTGGTCGTCTTCCTTGCGGTCCTGCCCTTCCTGATATCATGGGGATACCAATACGTTTACCGGAAGGACCTGCTGATGCTCTTTTCCGAAGAATGGCTCGGAGCGGGGCAGTCGGTGGTATCGGTCATGGCGGTCATCGCGCTGCCGGCCCTGGCGTTCGCGGCCGGGTACGTGAGCAGAAAATACCGGCGGCAACAGTCACGGCGAACACCGGGGGAGGGAACGGACCATGACGAGATCGATCAGGACAGCGACCATCATCCAGGCGGCGGGTAACAAACCGAAGGTCATCGAGGAGTATATCGGCCGGGTGAACTCGAACACCGCGGACGTGAGCATCGCCTGCATGAAGAGCCCTTCCGGCTGGGTCGAACCGGGCCAGACGCCGGAGTTCGACGAATATACGGTCGTCCTCAAAGGCATGGTGCGGGTCGAGACCAGGGGTGAGGTCATTGAGGTCAATGCCGGACAGGCTGTGGTCACGAACAAGGGTGAGTGGGTCCGGTACAGCTCGCCGTGGCCCGAGGGTGCGGAATATGTCGCGGTCTGTCTTCCTGCGTTCTCGCCTGAGACCGTGCATCGTGACGGGTAGTTCTTCTTCCGGTTGTTCGGCCGCCGATCTGCCTTCTGCCAATAATAAATAAAGCGCCCCGGGGATGTTGCCCGGGGCGCTCTTTCTTTTCCACTTGTTCGCTCCCTGACCATCGATCAGGGGACGGATTGGTTCAACTCCGCTCCCGCAGCGCGCTCAAACGGTTGTGCCGGCTGTTCATCATCGTGTCCTTGCTGCATCCCCCGCAGGCATAATCTTCCTTTCCATTGAGCTCTTTCCGCCTCAGCAGGCAGGGGGTCCGGGTGATCATGTCGCCAAAGAGCTTGCAGTAATAGCGATACTCCTGGGCGATGTTCATATGGCTCCAGGCCCGGGATTCTTTATTGTCCATAAGCTCTCTCATACCAGCCTCCTGCTGCTGCCGTGCGTTTGCACAAGCACCACGGGTAATTTGTTTCTGACCAAAAGTATCGTTGAAATGCGTCCCAATAGCAATCACCCTCCCGGGGTATTTTTCGGGTATGCGGCGAGCATGCTGCATGATAGAAAAGTGATCGGATATCCAGCCGGGGGGAGGGCCGCTGGACGCCGGAGGAGGAAGGGACCAAAGCCCTGACCGTCATTCGTGCAGGAACTTCTCGACGTCCTGGGGGGGCAGGGCGGGGCTGAAATAATATCCCTGGGCCATGTCGCACTTCAAGAGGCGAAGGATCTTCCACTGGTCCTCGGTCTCCACGCCCTCGGCGATGGTCTTGAGGTTCAGGCTGTGGGCCATATTGATGATGGCCGTTACCAGGGACGTCGCGTCGGGGTCCGTGGCGACGTCCTTGACGAAGGACTGGTCGATCTTGACGAAGTCCACGGGGAATTTTTTCAGATAGCTGAGGGACGAGTAGCCGGTCCCGAAGTCGTCGATGGCGATGGAAACGCCGATGCTCTTGAGCCGCTTCAGGACCCTGATCGCGAATTCCTGGTCCTTCATGAAGATGCTTTCGGTGATCTCCAGCGTAAGGCTGCGGGGATCAATGCCGAACTCCTTGATGGTGGTTTCCACCATTTCAGCAAGGAACTCGTGCCGGAACTGCGAACCCGACAGGTTCACGGACATGGGGAGGGAATACTTGCTGCTGTCCCAGAGCCTGATCTGCTCGCAGGCCGTCCGCAGCACCCATTTGCCCACGTCGATGATCATTCCGGTCTCTTCCAGCATCGGGATGAACTTGACCGGTGAGACGAGCCCGAATTCCTCGTTCTTCCACTTTAACAGCGCTTCGGTGCCCGCCACGCGCCCCGATGAAAGGTAGCAGTACGGCTGATAGGTAAGGGTGTACTCCTTGTTCTTCAGGGCGTCCACGAGCCGCCGCTCCATGAACACGAGCTCGGTAACGCCCACGTTCATGTCCTGGGTGTAGAACTGGTAATTGTTCCTGCCCAGCCCCTTTGCCTTGGAGAGGGCGATGTCGGCGTTCTTCATGAGGGTGTGGGCATCCTTGCCGTCGTCTGGATACATGGAGATGCCCACGGCCATGGTGACGGAGATCTCCTCGCCGCCGGACATGATGATCTGGGGGACGTTCTTCATGATCATCTTGACGAAGAGGATGATGTCGGAAGGCTTCTGGATGTCGTGCAGGATGATGCCGAACTCGTCGCTCCCCAACCTGCACACGGTGTCGCTCTTGCTCACGGAAACGGAAAGGCTTTCCGCCACCTGCTTGAGCACCTTGTTCCCCGCCTCGATCCCGTAGATCTCGTTGATGTACTTGAACCGGTCGATGTCCATGGCGAGGATGGCCATGGTCCCGTTGCCTTTCGAGGCCCGGGTCCGGTCCCGGTTCATCCGCTCGGCGAAGAGGCTCCGGTTGGGCAGTCCCGTGAGCTCGTCGTACGAGGTGAGGTACAAGAGCTTTTCCTTCATGATCTTGAAGGGAGTGACGTCGCTGGCGGTGAAGAGCGCGTGGGTCACCTCCCCCCGGGCATCGGTAATGGGGGTCACGATCTCGTCGAGGATCACCTGTTCGCCGCCCTTTTTCTTGATGGTCAGCTCCGCCTGGAACGAGAAGCCCGAGAGCACGGTGTTCCACATCTCCCGGTAGGCCTTCGGGCTGTGGTGCTCGGACTGCAGGAGCTCCATGCCGCGCGACATGAAGTCCTGGCGGGTATAGCCCGTCACGTCCTCGACGGCCTTGTTCACGTACTCCACTTTACCGTTCCGGTCGGTGATCAACACCAGGTCGGCGGACTGCTCCACGGACAGCGAGAGCTTCTTGAGCAGTTCCTCCGCCTGCTTCATGTCGGTCATGTCGCGCGTGACCACGGAATACCCGCGGTGGTCGCCCTGCGGGCCCTTCAGGGACCTGATGATCGAGCGAGCGTGGAATGTCGATCCGTTCTTGCGGAGGAGCCATCCGACGGATTCATGGCGTCCTTCCGCTCCCGCCATTTTGATCCCGGTCTCCGCCTTTTCCGTCTGGATGTCATCCTTCGGGTAGAGGAACGCGTAGGGCTTGCCGATGATATCCCGGGCCTTGTACCCGTGGAGCCGCTCCGCGCCGGGGTTCCAGTTCCTGACCCTCCCCCCGGGATCGAGCATGAAGACCGCGGAATTCTCGACGCCGTCGGTGAATATCTGGATGAGGTCCTTATGCTCCTGCAGCGCGTCCGTGAGCTCCCGGGACCGCCGGGTTTCCCTTCGGATGGTCATGATGGCGACGACCAGCACGAGCACCACCAGGCCGTATCCCGCGGCTGCAAGCAGGATGTTCGAAGGAGAGCTTCCTGCCAGCGCGTCGGCATTGGCTGCTGCGGACAATGCAGCGGGGGTTATGGCTGCGCAGACGAAGAGGACCAGGGCGAGGACGACGATGGATTTCCGGGAAGAATGTGAACGCATAGATAATACCGTGCATCCGGTGCCGCGTTGACGCGCTGTTCCGCCGGGGTGTTCCGTGCAGGGGCCATACAGCAGGACACTTCTGCATCTGCCCTTATTCTACAATAGTAATTGGTTTTGTCAAATTATTAATTTTTTTCCGCACGATGACCGGAGGAGCGGCTTGATGATGCGCATAGCGCTTGCTCCCGGTCTCCAGTATGCTATGATAAATAGGTACGTATAAAAAGGTACGCGGGGAACACGTTGACGGAGGGGAGCAATGGACAGCGAACAGCAGGAGCACAAGGCAGAAGCGAGCGAACGGGACACGCTTGCCGTACGCATACTGCGTCTTGAAGACCGTCTCGACAGGCTCGAAGGAGGGAGTGGCAGGGCCGGATCCGCTCCCCATCCTGCCTGGCCTCTCGCACTGGGATCCGCGGCCCTGGCGTTCGGATACCTGGGCATGGGCCTGCCGCAGCATCCCTACCAGTATCTTTTTGCCGGCCTCCTTGTGCTCCTGGCATATCACCGGGGTTTCCTGCTCCTGACGAAGGTCCCCTGGAGGTGGCCGCAGATCGCCGTGAACTTCCTGTCCGTGGCGCTGTTCTTCATGATCGTGCTGGGAGGCGGTGTCCGGCTTCCCTTTGCCTGGATGCGGTCACCGGGTCTCGTAAAGGCCCTGTCTCCCGAAGAAGGTTCCTGGTACCGCGCGGTCATACCTGACTATTCGGTCCAGTGGCACACGATCCCGGGCGTGTCCGACTGGAGCATCGACATCACGAAGATACAGACGTTCCTGCTCATCGCGACGCTCGCCGGTGCCCTGTTCCGGTTCCAGGGATTCACCTCCATAACGGCGCTGGCGCTGCTCATCGTGTCCATACCGGTCTATCTTACCTTTACGTGGGACTGGGTGGTGCTGTTCCTCGTTTGCGGGAGCGTTTCCCTCTACCTGCAGTCACGTGCGCATAGGCCGTTCCCTGAGGCGTGACGCTTACCGACCGTTTCGATGAACCTCATGATGCGCCGCCGAGTGGTGCTTTCTTTTTGATGCCATCTACGGTATGATGTGCCCATCATGGGCCGGCCGAGGAAAATAGCATCCCCCAGTGCACCTGCCTCCCTGGCGGACGACGTGGCGCGTCTTTCCCGCCTTCTCACCCGGGAGCGCGATGACCTTCCCCCCGCCTACCTCCGCGACCAGGGCCTCCGTCGGGCATATCTTGCCTATTTCCTGCCGCCGAACCTCGCCAAGATACACGTGCCGCTCCGGGAGCTCTGCCTTCATCCCGCCGACCTTCTCAAGAAGGACCGGCTGAAGGTCCTTGACCTGGGCTCCGGTCCCGGGACGTCCGTCCTCGGTATCCGGGAGTTCTTCCGGCTGCGAGGGAGCGGGCAGCATCTCGAGTTCACCGCCGTGGACCAGGTGGGCGAGAACCTGAAGGAAGCCGAGGCCCTGTTCCGGGAAGCGGGCGGTGGAGCGGACGACCGCGCGACGCTCACAACGGTCAGGTCCGGCATCAAGGCGATCGCGGACCGTTCAGGCGGACCGTTCGATATCATCGTGCTCTCCAATGTCCTGAACGAGATATTCCTTCGGGAAACGGACCGTATCAGGAAGCGCACGGAGCTGGTCAGAAATATCATGGCCCGACTTCTTGCTACGAATGGCAGCTGCATCATCATCGAGCCGGCCCTGCAGGAAACGTCTCGTGACCTGCTCATGGTGAGGGACGCGATCGTGGACGGGGGATCGCAGGTGTATGCGCCTTGCCTTGTCCAGGGGCGCTGCCCCGCGCTGGTGAATCCCAGGGACTGGTGCCACGAGGACCGCCACTGGGACCCGCCCGGCGCGGTCCGGGAACTTGACGAAGCAACGGGCCTGCGGAAGGACTCGTTGAAATTCTCCTATCTCATACTGCGCAAAGATTCCCGGTCGCTTGCGGACGTCTGCGGCCCCGGGTGCTACCGGGTGGTGAGCGAGCCGCTTGCGTCAAAGGGCAAGCTGGAGTTCTACTTATGCGGGCAGGAGGGGAGACGGCTTGCGACGAGGCTGGATAAGGACGCTTCCCCCGCGAATGGAGCATTCGAACGCCTTCAACGGGGGGACGTTGTCCGTGTTGAGGGCCTGGTCGTCGAGGAACGGCGATTCAGGATAACGAAGGAATCCCTAGTGAAGCCGCTCGACCCATTTCCCCGCGACCGGACGCAACGGTCGCCATTGCCATGAACCTCATTCTTCTCTTCCCCGATGACATGATATCCGATGAACGCACGCGGATCACGGGCCGCAGGCTCCGGCATGTCCTCGAGGTGCATCGCGCGGGAGTCGGCGACGAACTGGTCGTCGGCATGCTGGGGGGACGTATCGGAACGGGCAGGGTGACGCAGGTGGACAGCTCTCTCCTGGAGATGGACGTTCTCTTCGACCGCGATCCGCCTGCCAAGCTTCCGTTCACGGTCGTTCTTGCCCTGCCGCGGCCCAAGGTGCTCCGGCGCGTCCTGCATGCCCTTGCGGTCATGGGGGTAAAGCGCATTGTCCTCGTCAATGCGGCGCGGGTGGAAAAGAGCTACTGGCAAACGCCGTTCCTGAAAACCGAGGCGATCGGACGGCAGCTGGTGCTCGGTCTCGAACAGTCCCGCGATACGTCATTGCCGGAAGTGCTGCTTCGAGAACGGTTCAAGCCTTTTGTAGAGGATGAGCTCCCGGGAATGATGAAGGATTCTCTGGCTCTCGTGGCGCATCCCGGCGCCGCTGCTGCGTGTCCGCGTGACGTCCGCACTCCCGCAACGCTTGCCGTGGGACCGGAAGGGGGATACGTTCCTTACGAGGTCGAGAAGCTGGTCTCGATCGGCTTCACCCCGGTCAGTCTGGGAGAGCGGGTCCTGAATGTGGAGACCGCCTTGCCCGCGCTCATTGGACGTCTGATGTCTTGAAGCAAGAAAAAGTTGGCACCTAATGCAATCTTCTGTATAATCGAGCATCTGATTCATCCTGATCGTGAACAGTCACGAGTTGACAGATATCGTATGATCCACGAGCACATGGTCTCCCGGTACGGCCGCAATCCACGATGAAAAAGAAGATCCTCGCCATAGTCAGTATTTTTACCCTGATCGCAGCCGCAGGCGGCGGCGCCCTCATTTATTCCATCAAAGATATCTCTCAGAATCTGAATGACGTGATCTTGCTGCACCAGGTAGAGATCCAGCGGGAGCATCTTCTGCTGAATGTTCACCAGGTCCAGGAAGATCTGTATTCGCAAAGCACGAAACATCCGGAAAGCGTCGAGGTCATGATCGAACGGGTGAACAGCATGGGGACGGCGATCGCCGCCTGCTCTCATTGTCATCATACGGAGAGCGTTGCTGAACAATTATCCGATCTCCAGCAGCAGATAGGCCAGTTCGATGACCAGCTGACACAGACTCTGGCGATCAACAGGAATGATCGACGGTTTATGCTGGAGCGGGGAAAGGCGACGGTCATTGGAGATTCGATCATCAGCAAGATAAACACCATGATCATACTGACCAACCAGATGCTCGCTGAACGGACCGAGCACTCCCAGGAGGACATGCGGCGGTCGGAGCTCATTGTATTCGCGCTCGTCATTTGCGGCCCCCTGATGGTCGCGGCATTCGGCTTCGCAACACTCTACAGCTTTGCAAATCCGATACAGATCCTTCTCTCTGCAACCAAGCGTTTGCAGTCCGGTGATCTGGATTTCCGCGTTGCCGGGCTCAAGGGTGAATTTGCGGATCTGGCTGTGGCTTTCAATGACATGGCAGGCGCGCTGCGCGATCGTTTGAGGGAAATAACGGAGAGCGAACACCGCTACCGCCTGCTGTTCGAAAGCGCGGGAGACGCAATATTCATTCTCGATGCCGAAGGGGATAGTGCGGGAAAGATCGTTTCCGCCAACCGGTTCGCGGCGGAGATGCACGGCTTTACGGTGAAGGAGCTCACGTCGATGAATATCCGGGACATCGACTCTCCCGAGGCGGCGGTGCAGGCGCACGAACGGATCGAACGGTTGTTGAACGGAGAATGGCTGACGGCCGAGATCAATCATGTGAAAAAGGACGGAACGGTGTTCCCCGTAGAGATCAGCGCCGGCATGTTCGAGTTCGACGATCACAAATATGTCATGGCGATCGACCGGGACATGACGGAGCGAAAACGCGCTGAAGATATGCTTAAACGGGCGGAGCATTTCAAGACCACCGGAGAACTGGCCGCCGGGCTGGCGCACGAGATAAAAAATCCTCTTGCGGGCATCAAGATAACGATGGAGACCCTTGCCGCTGAATCCTATCTCATGCAGGAGGACCGGAGCGTTCTCTTCAAGGTCATCGGTGAGATCAAGCGCATCGACGGGTTGATCAAGGGCCTGCTGAATTTCGCGCGGCCCCCCCGGCCTCACTTCATGGAAACCGACGTGAATTCCGTTCTCGATGCTGCCGCTCAATTGGTGATGCAGAACGGCACCCGCAGTGAGGGCGCTTCCGGCACGATCGATCTCGTACGGGAATTCGACCCCGACCTTCCCGAGATCATCGCCGATCCGATGCAGCTCAGGCAGGTGTTCATGAACCTCCTCATGAATGCCGTCGATGCCATGCCCGGACACGGCTCCCTGGTCTTGAGGACATCCTTCAATGAGGCCGTGTGCGCGGTCAACGTTTCCATTTCCGATTCCGGGAAAGGAATCGACGCCGCGGTCCTGGACAGGATCTTCCAGCCTTTTTTCACGACCAAGGCCGGGGGGACCGGACTGGGATTGGCCATATCCAAGCGGTTGATCGAGGAGCAGGGAGGGGGGATCGCCATTGAAAGCAGACGGGGGAGGGGAACGACCTTCACCATGACCCTCCCCTGTAACCGCGGAAAGGAAACACCAGGTGATCAAGGTTAACGGCAGAATTCTCGTGATCGACGACGATGAGCTCATCGGGCGGATGCTCTCCCGGTCGCTGAAAAGCAGCGGATTCGAGGTCCGCGTGGAGACCGGCGCCGAAGGCATTGTGGATAAGATCAAGGCATGGTTTCCCGATATCGTGCTCCTCGATATCAGTCTGCCGGGTCGGAGCGGGATCGACATCCTGCGGGAGATCGTGGAGCAGAGGCTCCCTGCGCAGGTCGTCATGCTGACCGCCGACGATACGGCCGAAACGGCCGTTAAGGCGATGAAGCTGGGCGCGGTTGATTACCTCACCAAGCCGTTCAATATCGAGGAAGTGAAGATCCTTTTCCACAACATCCTCGAGCGGGTGAACCTGACCCGGGAGGTCGACTATCTCAGAAAGGTCCATGCGGTATCGTTCGATCGCGAGATGATCGGCGTGTCGGCCGCGATGAAGGACCTGCGATCGACGGTGGAAAAAATGGCCGCCGCCCGCGTGTCGAGCCTTCTCATTACGGGAGAAAGCGGGACAGGCAAGGAGCTCATGGCCAGGTACTTTCACAACATGCTGCAGGATTCCGCGGAGGCCAGGAGACGGCCGTATATCGCCGTCAATTGCGCGGCGCTGCCGGAACACCTGCTGGAAAGCGAGCTTTTCGGATATGAAAAAGGATCGTTCACCGATGCCAAAACGGACAAAAAGGGTGTTTTCGAGCTGGCGAACGGGGGCGTGATCCTGCTTGACGAGGTCGGTGAAATGCAGCCCGCTCTCCAGAGCAAGTTGCTGCGCTTCCTCGAGGAACGAAAGGTCAGGCACATCGGGGGGGCGGAAAACATCCCGGTAAACGTCGCGGTGATCGCGACAACGAACAAGGACCTTTCCGAGGAGGTCAAGAATGGCGCATTCAGGAGCGACCTGTTCTACCGGCTGAACAGTTTTCATGTCACCATGCCCTCGCTCCGGGAGCGAAAGGAGGACATTCCGCTGCTGGCACGGCATTTCACCTCCTTGTTCAGCAGGAGGTACAACAAGAAAGGCATTACGTCGATTTCACCGGCAGCTGAAAAGATCATGACTGCCTATCCGTGGCCCGGGAACATCAGGGAACTGAAAAACTGCGTGGAACGGCTCGTCGTGCTCGGGAACGCGGGGGATATCCTTGCTGAAAATCTGCCGAGAGCGATGACCGGCGCGCAGCCCGCGGTTGACCGCTCCACGGACGGCCGCTTTGTCCTGCCCGAGGCCGGCATATCCCTTGAGGACCTGGAGCGTGACCTCATTCGCCAGGCGCTCGAACGGACGAAGCATAACAAGGCGCAGGCGGCAAAACTGCTGAACATTACCTACGACACGCTGAGATACCAGGTGAAAAAATACGGACTGGAAGAGTAGGAGCGGAACGGTGTCAGGTGCGAGACAAACCGCTGCCTGCGACTGGGTGGCTGGAAAGTTTCGCTACGATCGCCTGCACCTGGTCAAGGTCGAAAGGCTTCGGAATAAAATGACCGCCGTGGCTGCTTATCGTTCGTTGTTGTTCTTCGGTCAATCTGCTCGCCGTCATGATGATGATCCCGGTTGCCGGTGAAAGTTTCCGGATGGTCTTCATGAGGTCGAGGCCGTTCGCATCGGGGAGCTGTACATCGAGTAAACAGATATCGTAGGAACTCTTCTGTATCTCGCCGAGTGCGTCGGTGCCGTTGGTGACAGTTGTCACGTCCGCCCCGCAGTGCCTGAGCGTCTTGGACAGGGAATAGAGAATAAGCGCTTCGTCATCGACCAGTAATATCTTCGACATAGTCTCAGCGTCCTCGGACACACTTCCTTTCTTTGTAAAGCAATTTTCGTACCTGCAAGTAATCCCCCGATAAATCCGGCTACATGGCGGCAGCCTGAAGAGGCAGCGGATATTGTGCTCACCTGGATCTGGTCAAATCGCCTAAGCCATTGGTGATCTCACCGGAAAAAATACCGGTTTCAGAGCCGCGTATCTGCCTTTTCTCGCCAAATCCGCGTGAAATATTCCGATACGTCCATTCGATGCTGGATGCGCCACGGATGCTACAACGCAGGTAGGAGCACTTATTGCGCACGCGGGGTCAGTCCAGTGCATAATTATGCGGATTGACATTGCGTACTATAATCTGGTTAAAAAACCAGGTCGAAAGTGGCTATTTGCCCAGTCGACCGCGATGTCTCTTAATGCCATAATTAACCTTATGGTTTTACAACGACTTATGCCGATAGGCTCATGGCATGACCATTGCACCATATGCAGTAACAAAAGATGCATATGATAAACGTATCTTTACCAGAGTAACAGAGCAGGTGTTCCGCAACGGCGATCAACGTGAGCAAAAGTGTTTAGTGGCCGATGTGTCTCGAGGAATTATGCAAACAGCACGGAGCAATGATCAGATTCTACGTGAAAGGAGGCAGAGAGCATGAGCCAACCCAGACGAGTATTGATCGCACTGTGCCTGCTGCTTGCAGGCCTGTGGGTCGCTCAGACGGCAACCGCCCTCGAGGTCAAGGGCCGGAGCTCAACGCAATATTCCTGGTACAATGACATCGTGGACGGAAGCAAACAGGCGCAGCTGGCGGAGTACCTTTCGTTCACCCTGAACGGCATCGATAGCGCCAATAAGCTGTCCGTGCAGGGATATGGCAGGGCCGCCTATGCCCTCAAGGAGCCCGCGGACGGGAGCAGCAAATTCGATGACAGGCTCTATTACCTGTACGCGGACTATAAGGGCTTCGCGGACACGGTCGATATGAGGATCGGCCGCCAGTTCGTGAATCTGTCAGCCGGCAGCTCCCTGGTCGACGGCGTCCAGGCTGATTTCAATAACCTGGGCCTGGTCGGCGTGACGCTCATGGGCGGCAGGGATATCCAGTTCGGCGAAAAAGGCACGCTGTCGAGCCATTCCTATGCCGCCGGCATGGCCCTGTACCTTGTCGGGCTGAAAAAGACCGATCTCGATCTGAGCTACTATCGGGCGTATGACTACAGCGACGTTGCACGCGATATGGTCGGCATGAACTTCAGGCAATTCCTTCTTGACTCCGTGAAACTGTACGCCAATACCCGCTACGATCTCACTGCGCAGGTCTTCAGCGAGGTGCTTGGCGGGGTCAAGTATTTCCCGATGATGGAACTGATGCTGACCGCAGAGTATTTCGAGAGCTATCCGACCTTTGATACGACCTCGATCTTCTCTGTGTTCGCCGTCGACAAGTACAAAGAGGGCGTCCTGAAGGCCGACTACGCGGCCCTGGCCTGGCTGGACGTGAGCGCAGGGCTGATCAAAGAGCAGTACGGCAAAGACGGGGACGCAACGGTGTACGAGATCGGCCTTCGCGTGCGGCCGTCCCACAGCTTTACCGTCGGGGTGTTCTATGACGCCCGGAGCGGCTACGGCGGCGACCTGAACGGCATCAAGACCTACGCCGAGTACAGTGATCTCAGGAGGCTCAAGCTCGCTGCAGGCATCGATTACGATGTATATCAGCGCGACACCATGACGGGCGATGAGATCGCCAGGAAATACTGGGCCGCGACCCGCTACAATTTCACGAAGCAAATGTCCGCAACCCTGCGCGTCGAGGACAATGTGAACGCCAATTACTCTAAGGACATGAAGGGCAGGGCGACCTTTGATTACGAATTCTAAAGGAAGGGGGTCATATATGAAGAGACTCTTCGTCTTAGCAGCGATCATTCTTGCCGCGGCGATCACGACTGCCCAGGCTGGCTCCCTGGTCACTCTGCTCGCGCAGGCGGCAGCTGAAGCACCTCCTGCCGCGCCGGCTGCGGTTCCCGAGGCCAGGTCCGGTGAAGCCGCTCCCGCGGCACCGGTGGCCAAACCGGCAGAGACCGCCCCGGCGGCGGCAGAACCGAAGCCGGTGCCGGTCGCGAAACCCGCCGCTCCGGATGCGCCGAAGACAGCAGCGCCGCGTTCCGCCCCGAAGCAGGACCACAATGCTTTCGCCGATATGTCGCTCAAGGAATGCGGAAGCTGCCACAAGGGGGAGGGCATCGCCCTGAACCATGACGCTGACTGGGTGCGCGGCCACCGGCTGCTCTCCGTCAGGCCGGACAAGAACTGCGTTTCCTGCCACCAGCAGAGCTTCTGCCTGGACTGCCACAAAGGCGGCGGGATCGATGTGAACCTGAAAACGAACATCGTAGGGGCGGGCACGTCTCCGGGATCGCACCGGACCGATTTCCGTGAGATCCATCCCCTCAAAGCGCTGGATAATCCCCAGTCCTGCTACCGCTGCCACGCGGCGAAGTACTGCTCGGACTGCCACGCCAAGTTCCGCGGCGAGGACCTGAAGGTCCTGTCGCACCGTAAGGGCTGGTCGAATCTGCAAACGGCAAATCCGGGGCCGGCCCACTCGACGTTCACGACCGCGCAGTGCCAGACCTGCCATCCCGGCGGCCTTCTCCCCACGCATACCTGGTCATCAGACCACGGCCGTGAAGCGCGAAGGAACCTGCAGGCCTGCCAGTCCTGCCACAGCGACGGCCAGATCTGCCAGACCTGTCACAGCGCCCGGACGGGCCTTCGGATCAATCCGCATCCGCGCAACTGGGACAAGGTCAAGGAAAGCTATAAGAAGAAGAGCAACGGCCGGAGCTGCGCCAAGTGCCATGACAACTACTAACCAATCAATGAAGGAGGGATAGACCATGAAAAGGAGAACGCATAGCGATTTGATGTTGGCTTTTGTTGCGCTGCTGCTCGTCTCCGCGGTGATCGGGGGATGCGGCAGTGCGAGCAAGGAAAGCGCCGGTGTGTCGACAGGCGGCACAGCGGCCATAGGCGTAACGGAATGCTACAACTGCCATGGCGACAAGAAGAATCCCGCATCGTTCGATATCGTTTTCGGCGATTCGGGAATCGTGGATACCACGGTCACGCATACGGCAGCGGGATGGATCAACGGCCCGCATGGGAACAATGAATCGTGGATATCGTTCACCAAACAGTATGTCTCGGCCATGAACACGGGTTTTCCGGATTATGCTGAGTTCACGGACGCTACCTGCGCCGGATGCCATGACCCGCTGAACGAGGGCAAGACCTTGTCCCTGTTCTTTACAAAGACCAGTATCACCCTTCTGGGCATAGTCGATCGGCCGGTCATCGGCTGCGAGGCCTGTCATGGCGGCGGCGGGAACCACTTTGGCGTCGGACCCTTGCCCTACGCGAAACCGGACGCTGACCGATGCGGCCAGTGTCACAGCAGCGCGTTTCCCGATAGTCATCTGGCGTATCATCCGGAAGGCGACAGCATAGTCAATGACTACAAAGCATCTAAACATGCCGTATCCATAAACGAACATACGTATGTAACGGCGGGAGATTCCGGCGTGATCCGTGCGAAGTGTACCCGGTGTCACACGGATGAAGGCGCTAAGCTCTATGTGCCGTTGACGAGCGGTACTGCGACGTACGGTGACTTTGCTGCGCTGGATTCGCTCCCGAATATCTCCGGTGCAAGCGCTGTCCAGTGCAGAACCTGCCATGATGGGCACAATCCGTTCATCCTGCTGGGTGAGAAGGACGCCGTTGCGCCGGCCTCATGGTCCGAGGAGTTCAAGACCTGCACCTCCTGCCACCAGCTCCTTAAGGCGACCGGCGCGATCAATGATGAGGCATACCATACGCCTTACAGTACGGCTGGTACGACGATCAATTCCTACGGAAGCGTGGAGGAGATCATCCCGGACACGCATTTTGACCTTTCAACCACACCGACGGTCAGCAGTCCCGGGATCACTGAGTTCGTTGAGGGAACCGGCGGCATCGAGGGCTATGTGATCGTACCTTCGGCCAGCCACGACGGCGGCGCCGGCAACGCGAATACCGGCATTTGCCGGGACTGCCACAATCCCCACAAGGCGGATAACACGATCAATCGTCAATGGGCGAAATCGGCACACGGAGGATTCATCCTGAATAAGAAAGAAAATGCGGCAAATGCATACACTGCGGCCGTTCTCGATGCCGATGCTCCCGGATGGATCCACTATAATTGGAAAGAGAATTTCGGGAGCACCGGCAACCTGGGCCGCCGCGCATGTCAGCGGTGCCATACGTCAACGGGCTTCCGGAACTTCGCCAACGCTCAGGCCACATACGATGCCAACGGCGACACTTATCCGGATACGCTGAACAATTTCTCGCATCTTTCCGGCGGGCAGGCCGAACTGCTCTACTGCTGGGGTTGCCATACGGACAACGTCGGCGGGATGCGCGATCCCGGACCGATCGCGGCGAATTACAATGTGTTCATCAGCAGTCTGCTAGCAGCGCAGGTGACTTATACGTACCCTGACGTAGGCAGCTCGAACGTCTGCATGGGATGTCATACCGGACGGGAGAACGGAGAGTCCATCGCCTTGCTGAACACCCAGCCTGTCGCGACGACGGCGAACTTCGGCAACTTGTCGTTCATCAACTCGCACTACCTGACCGCGGGCGGTACGATCTTCACCGCGACGGGGTATGAGTTCACCGGGCGGGACTACTCGAATCCCGCAGCGTATATGCATGACCATATCGGAACAGCTGCGGCGCCGGTCACCGGCCAGACAAGCACTATCGGCCCCTGCGCTGGCTGCCACATGCGGACGACGGAATCGCACCTGTTCCTGCCGGTTGCGAAGAATGAGACCACCGGTGCGATCACTGCGGTCACGTCGACGGCTTGTGCGCAGTGCCATGGGACGTCCATGACCCCGGCATTCCTCGAAGCGAGGAAGACGGTGTTTGCCGAGGCGCTGGAGGCGCTGCTTCGGCAATTGGACAGCAGAGGGATATATTTCAAAAATGCCCATCCCTATTTCTACCTGCCGCGGTACGCGACAGGAACCGTATCACTGTCGAACGGCAGCGATACGGTGACAGGGAGCGGGACGACCTGGACCACGGCCAGCATCCGGACCGGGCCGACGAACACCGACACCTTTAAGGTGAACCTGGACGGCACTTACTACAACGTAGCCGCTGTCGTGGATGATATCACTCTGACCTTGGCGAAGGTCTATACCGGACCCACGGTGACAAATGCCACCTATGTCATTGCCAGAAGCGGTTCGTCAGCGGCTCAGAAGAACTGGCTGACCAGCGGCGACACACAGAATGACGGCAGCGTGACAGGTAAAAACAACATGGGCGCGGCATTCAACTATAACCTGCTTGAGCATGATCCCGGCGCCTTTGTGCACAATTCGGCCTACGCGAAGCGGCTGATCTATGATGCCATTGACTGGCTCGATGATAATGTGATCAACTATTCGGCAGGTACGACGCTGAACGGACTGGATGCGGTCGAGCATCCCTATAAGACGGATGCCATGGCTTATATTTTGGTGAATGAGACGCCGACCGGTACCTCAGCCGAGCGCCCGTAAAACCTGATATCGAACTGGTAGCGAATTTAGCCCCGGAGAGCTATCTCCGGGGCTTTTTGTGTTTAAAATGGAGTAATCAGGAAGGGGAAGAGGGGCTACAACGTGATCTCGGTGCCGATGCCGGAGGCGGTGAAGATCTCGAGTAGCAGCGCGTGGGGGACCCGGCCGTCAATGATGTGTACCTTGGCGCAGCCTGCTTCGAGGGCATCGAAGCAGGATTTCGTTTTGGGCAGCATGCCGCCGCTCACGTTCCCGGCCTTCACCATGCTCTCCACCTTCTTCTTGTTCAGTGACGGGATGAGGTTCTTGTCCTTGTCCAGGATGCCCGCCTGGTCGGTCAGCAGGATCAACTTCTCCGCCTTGAGCGCTCCGGCCACCGCGCCGGCAACAAGGTCCGCGTTGATATTGTAGGTCTCGCCGTGAGCACCAACACCCACCGGCGCGATGACGGGGATGAATCCTCCCTTATCGAGCGCGTCCAATGCCCCCGGCCGCACCTCGGTCACTTCGCCCACGAGGCCGATGTCGATGATCTCGGTCTCCCCGGTCTCGTCCGATCTCTTGGTCATCTTCAGCTTCTTCGCCTGGAGGAGACCGCCATCCTTCCCGGTGAGGCCGACGGCCTTGCCGCCCGCCTGATTGATCAGGCTCACGATCTCCTTGTTCACCTTGCCGCCGAGCACCATCTCCACGATATCCATGGTCTCCTGGTCGGTCACCCGCTGGCCGGACACGAAGGAGGGCTTCTTGCCCATCCGCTCCATGGTCTTGCCTATCTGGGGACCGCCGCCATGGACGATGACGGGATTGATGCCGATGAACCGCATCAGCACCACGTCTTGGGCGAAGCTGTGCTTCAGTTGTTCGTCGATCATGGCGTTCCCGCCGTACTTGATGACGAAGGTCTTGCCCCGAAAGGTCTGCATGTAGGGCAGGGCCTCGATCAGGGTCTTCGCTTTTTCGATCAGTTTTTCCATTTCAACCTCAAGCATAAGACTTGGCCACAGAGGTCACCGAGAGAGAACACGACGCCGGACAAGATCATGAACCCGCATTCAGGAATTTCTCTGTGTCCTCTGTGTGCTCTGTGGCAAAAGCCGTTTGGATTATAGAATATACCTGCTCAGGTCCTCGCTCTTAGCGATGTCCGCCAGCCGGTCCCGGACATACTTCGCGTCGATCGAGACCGCGGTCCCTTTCTTGTCAGGCGCGTCGAACGATATCTCGTCGAGCAGTTTTTCGATGATGGTGTGGAGACGCCGCGCGCCGATGTTCTCGGTGCGCTCGTTCACGTTCGCCGCCGTGGCGGCGATCTCCTCGATGGAGTCCTTGGCGAAGTGAAGCGTGACCTCCTCCGTCGCCAAGAGCGCCACCTGCTGTTTGATCAGGGCGTTCTGCGGCTCGGTCAGGATGCGCACGAACTCGTCCTTGCCCAGGGCGTCGAGCTCGACCCGGATGGGAAAGCGTCCCTGGAGCTCGGGAATGAGGTCCGAGGGCTTGGACATGTGGAACGCCCCCGCGGCGATGAACAGCACATGGTCGGTCTTCACCGGGCCGTACTTGGTCGTGACCGTGGACCCCTCCACGATGGGCAGGAGGTCGCGCTGCACGCCCTGACGGGAGACATCGGGACCGTGGGTCTCGCGGCCGGCGATCTTGTCGATCTCGTCGAGGAATACGATGCCCGACTGCTCGACGCGCTGGAGCGCCTCGCGTATGACCTTGTCCATATCGATGAGCTTGGCCGCTTCTTCCTGCACGAGGAAACGGAGCGCCTCGGGCACCTTGAGCTTCCGCTTCTTGGTTTTCTCGGGAAGGAGGCCGCCGAGCATTTCCTTCAGGTTCATCTCGATCTCTTCCATGCCTATGTTCGAGATGATACCGAAAGGCATCACTTTTTCCCTGGCGTCCAGCTCCAGCATCCGATCGTCGAGCTTGCCGGCCCGAAGCTGCTGGCGGAGCTTCTCGCGGGTCGTGGTGTGCTGTTCCTGCTGTTTCTGCTGCTCCTCCGGAGTGGCTTCGGCGGAGGAGGACCGGAGCGGGGGCAGGAGCAGGTCGAGGAGCCGCTCCTCGGCCAGGGCAGCTGCCTTGTCCTGCACCTGCTCCGACACCTCGCTCTTCACCATGTTGACGCCGATCTCGGTGAGGTCGCGGACGATGGAATCCACGTCGCGCCCCACGTAGCCAACTTCCGTGAACTTCGACGCCTCGATCTTGAGGAACGGGGCGTTGACGAGCCGGGCGAGCCGCCGGGCGATCTCGGTCTTGCCCACGCCCGTGGGGCCGATCATGATGATGTTCTTCGGCATCACCTCGTCGCGCAGGTCCTCGGACAGGCGCTGGCGCCGCCAGCGGTTCCGGAGCGCGATGGCCACGGCTCGCTTCGCCTTGTTCTGGCCGATGATGAAGTGATCCAGTTCCGCGACGATCTCGCGGGGCGTAAGGGTGTCTTTCATAATGAATACCAGATTACAGACAACAGACGATCAGACGGTCAGACAAGCGAGGGAAAAAACAGTATTGAGGTTGTTTCAGTCTGTCATCTGCATGTCTGCTGTCTGTGGTCTGATTCACAATTCCTCTACCGTGATCTCCTTGTTCGTATAGATGCAGATGGCTCCGGCAATCTGCATGGCCGATTCCACGATCTTTCGCGAGCCGAGCTCCGTATGCTCCACAAGGGCCCGCGCGGCAGCGAGCGCGTACGGGCCGCCGGAGCCGATGGCGGCGATGCCGTCCTCGGGCTCGATGACGTCGCCGTTCCCCGAAAGGACGAAGGAACGCTCGGCATCGGCGACGATCATCAGCGCCTCGAGCCGGCGGAGGACCTTGTCGGTCCGCCAGTCCTTGGCGAGTTCCACGGCCGCGCGCGTAAGGTTCCCGTGGTACTGCTCCAGCTTCGCTTCGAACTTCTCGAAGAGGGTGAACGCGTCGGCAGTGGCGCCGGCGAATCCCGCGAGGACCTTGTCGTTGTACATCTTGCGCACTTTTTTGGCGTTGCTCTTCATGACGGTGTTCCCGACGGTGACCTGCCCGTCGCCGGCGATGGCGGTCTTCCCGTTCCGTCTGACCGAGAGGATCGTGGTCGCGTGCATGGTAGTATGATCGCTCATGGCAGCTCCATGGAAATTCAGACGACAGATGACAGACTGTCAGAGTATAGACTGGATCAAATGCAATGGTCTGTTGTCTGTTGTCTGACGTCTATACTCTGTATTCTAACGTCTATTTCTTCTTCGCCCTCGGGTGCGCCTTGTCGTAGGTCTCCATGAGGGAATCAAGGTTCACATGGGTGTACCGCTGGGTCGTGGACAGGCTGGCATGTCCAAGGAGTTCCTGGATAGCCCGGAGGTCAGCGCCCGATTCCAACAGGTGCGTCGCAAAACTGTGGCGGAGCGTGTGCGGACTGGCTTTCTGGGAAAGACCCAGCTTTTTCCGATAGTTACCTAAAATACGCTGAACCGTTCGGGCTGTCAAGCGATTTCCTGAAGGGCCGGTGAAGACCGCCGTTCCTTTGTCGTTGTCATTCTTCCGGGCCGCATAGGCATCGATGGCATCGAGGGCCTTGCTACCAACCGGCACGATCCGCTCCTTGCGTCCTTTGCCCCGGATGCGGATGAGATGGTCGTTCCGGTTGATGTCCTCGAAATTGATCCCTATCAGCTCGCTGGCGCGGATGCCGGTGGAGTAGAGCGTCTCGAGTACGGCTCGGTCCCGCAGGTCATCGACAGCATCACCCTTCGGAGCATCCATCAGCCGCTGGGCGTCATCGACGGTGAGGACCGAAGGCAGTCGCTTGTCCTGTTTGGGCGTCGCAATAAGCCGCGCCGGATTGCCCTGTACGATCCCCTTGCGGTCCAGGTACTTGAAGAACGCGCGGACCGCCGAAAGCTTGCGGGCGAGGGAGGATTTTTTTACTTTTCGGGAGATGAGGTGGCCGAGGAACTGACGCAGGTCCTGGTGGTCGATGCCGGCGAGGTCGCGGTCACCGAGGAATTCGGCAAGCTGCTCCAGATCGGAGCGATAGCCGCGTTCGGTGTGGGGGGAGACGTTCTTCTCGTTCCGGAGATGGAGCAGAAAGCCGGCGATGTGCTTTCGCATGCAGGTACTGTAGCGCAGGGGGTGATTTTTTGCAAGGGAAAGGTCTTTTCAGGACAGTGCCTTTTTGATAGCAAGGCTGATGTCCTCGGTCGAGAACGGTTTCTGGATAAATCCGGCGACACCGCGCTTCAGCAGTTCATCGATGCCGTCAAGGCTGCTGTTGCTGTACCCGGAATAGAGCAGGACCTTTGCCGCCGGGTCAATGGTCTTGAGCGCCGTGAACACTTCGGGGCCGCCCATTTTCGGCATGATCATGTCCAGGATGACCAGGTCGATCTTCCGGTGATCTGCCCGGTAGATCTGGAGACCGGATGGTCCGTCCTCGGCCAGCAGGACCGTATAGCCGAGCGCGCCCAGCATGTCCCGGCACATTTCCCGAACGTGCGGCTCGTCATCGATGACCAGGATGGTCCCGGAACCCGTGACCTCGGTGGTCTCAGGAACGGTCGTCGTACCGGCATCGGGCGCGATGACCGGCAGGTATATGGTGAACTGGGTGCCGTGGGACGGCTCGCTGTAGACGTTGATGTGTCCGCCATGGTTGTGGACGATGGAATGGACGATATAGAGCCCGAGGCCGGTGCCTTTGCCAATGTCCTTGGTCGTAAAGAACGGATCGAAGATCCTCGCCTGTGTTTCCGTGTCGATCCCCGACCCGTTGTCCGCGACGGACAGCTTGAGCATTCCGCCCGTCCGGGCGTCGGTTGACGGCCCGCCGTTCACGTCCGCCCCGGACAGCGATGTCTCGATGACCAGTTTCCCCCCGCCCGGCATGGCGTCGCGGGCATTGACCGCGAGGTTGATGATCACCTGCTGCAACTGGGACGGATCGGCCTGGGTCAAGGGGAGCCCGTCGGCAAGGCGCGTGACGATCTCGATATCTTTGGGCAGGCTCCGGTGGAGCAATTCGAGGGATGTGCGCACGATCTCGTTCAGATCGAGCGGTTTTACCTCCCGCTGTTCTTTTCGCGTGACCGTCAGGATCTTTCTTCCCAGCTCGGCGCCGCGCTTCGCCGCCTCATGGATGATGGACACGGGTTTGTAGAACGGCTCATGCGCCTGAAGCTTCTTGAGGAGCATCGACGAATATCCGAGAATGGCCGTCAGGAGGTTGTTGTAATCGTGGGCCAGACCGCCCGCGAGAGTGCCGATCGCCTCCATCTTCTGGGCCCGGACGAGCCGTTCTTCCAGCCGTTTTTTTTCCGTGATATCGATGACGTATCCGTCGAATCCCACGACCGTACCCATGGCGTCCTTTTCCGGATAGAGCGAGAGCGACACCATGAGCTCTACCCCATTCCGGGCAACGGCTTTGTTGTCCTGGTGCAGGGCGCTGTCCTCGATGGCCCTCCTCAGGCAGTCAGGGGAGGTATTGTCTCCCAGGAGTATCTCGCACAGCTCCTGCGCATCGCCGAAGAGGGACCGGAAGCGGTCGTTCGCCTCGATGATGGCGCCGCTCCGGTCGAGCCGGAAGATGCCGTGCTCCACCCGCTCAAAGAGTGAGCGGATCCGCCGGTCTGATGCAACGAGCTGTTCCTCCCGGTCCTTGAGCGTTCTGAACAGGAGGTTGAATTCCCGTGTGAGGTCCTTGAGCTCGACCGCGGCGTGAGGGGAAGGGACGGTCTCCCGGTCCAGTACCCCGTTCTTGAAATCGGCGACGGAACGGTGCAGGTTCATCACCGGCCTGACGACGAGCCGACCGATGAGGATATTGATCGAGACGATCGCGATCAGGGTGATGACCGCGGAGATCAGGACATACACGGCGACGGCTTCCCGGATCTCCTGCTTTATTGAATGCGTCGATAAGATCAGCCTTACGAAGCCGATGGTGATGCCCGGTGCTTTCTCGGATGCCTTGAACTCGATGGGGGTATAGAAGTCATAACCGTCCTTGTGCTCGACGTGGAACGGTGTGGAGGAACTCTGGAAGTGCTCCATGGCATCAGGATGCGGAGGGCTCTTGAGCTGGTCGAAGGGATAGGCATCGACGATGCTCCAGATGTTCGAATAGACCTGGACCAGCGTGACATCGTCGGCGTTGATGAGCGACGATGCTTTTTTGATGAGGCTGAGGTCTTCCTTGAGCAGCCCCTCGGAGGCCGCCGCGGAGAGGGCATAGGAGAGGGCAGCGCCCCGCTGGATCCGGCCCTTTTCCTTGCTGCTGCTATGGGCCGTGGTGAAGAGGTAGGTGCTGATCCCGCTGATCACGATGATGATCGCCGTGATGACCAGGGACACCTTTGTGCGCAGGGAGAGCTTCAATGGACGTCAAGGAGCGACACAACATTCAGTGACCGGAGGTACTGCTGGCCGTCCTTGCTCAGCACGAAGTCGACGAATTGTCTGGCCGCGGGCTTTGGATGTTTTGGCAGGAGAATGAAGAGCGGTCGTTTCAGCGGATAACGTTGTTGTATTATGTTCCCGACGCTCGGCGCGACCCCGTCGATCTTCAGCATCTTGACCCGGCGTTTTCGCGCGCTCGTGTACCCGGTCGTGGCGAAACCCTCGGGCGTCGATTCCACCATCTGCTCGACGATCGCCGTTGATGCCAGGAAGAGGGTGTGCGGGGTCTCCACGGGTTCCCTGCCCTTCAGGACCAGGGCGTTGGTCGACGCCTCAACGCCGGACAGTCCCTGCCGGGCACGGGAAATAAAAACCTTGATCGTTGAGCTTGGTCCCTTTAACTGCTGCCAGTTTGTGGTCCCGCCCGCATAGATCGAACGGACATTGTCGAGCGACAGGGACGAGAGGGGATTGGAAGGATGGACAATGAAGACGAGGGCGTCCCAGGCGACCTGGATAAAGGCGACATCTTCGGGGTCTCCCGCCGACCTTGACCGGCATGCAGCCGCAAAATCCACCTTGGCGCTCCGGAGGTCCTCGATGCCGACGGCGCTGCCGCCGCCCCGCACGAGCACTTTGATCCCGGTGCGCCGTTCATACTCTTTTGCAAGGTCGGTGAGATACCCCACATTGCTGACGGAACAACCGCTTGCGGTGAGCGTTTCCGCCGCGTCAGATCCATTCGGGGAGAAGAGCAGGAGCGAGAGGAGAAGGAGAGGAACGAGGACGAAGGCGCAGCGATGACCGGTCGTTGTTCTCTCCGGTCTGGGGAATGCAATGCGCTGACCCATAGTGCCCCCTGGTATGAGCTGCATCGATCAAACGCATTAAAGATAGCATTAAGCCATGAGAATGACAAGCGGGAATTGTGCCGGGCTGGGTCGAACGCGGGCGACCGGGATCTCCGCCCGAGTGTGTGCCTACGCGGCAGGCTCTTTTGGCGGCTCCGGCGTGTCCGCATCCGCTGCCGCGGCTTCCTTGTAGCCGCATTCCTTCTTGTAGCAGGCGATGTAGGCGCCGGTCTTCTTGGAGAACTTCTCCGTCAGGAAGGGGGCGCCGCACTGGGGGCAGGGGCGGGTAACGGGCTTGTCCCAGACGGCGAACTTGCAGTCGGGGTAGTTGGCGCAGGAGTAGAACATCTTGCCGAAGCGGGAGCGGCGCTCCACGAGCATCCCGCCATCGTCGGGACAGAGCACGCCGGTGGACATCCCCTGGGTATGCTTGCATTCCGGATAGCGCGAGCAGGCGAGGAACTTGCCGAACTTGCCCCGCTTGATCACCATGCCGGAGCCGCATTTGGGACAGAGCTCGTTGGTCGTCTCCTCTGGCGCGGCCTCCACGCCGCCGTTCTCGGTGCGCACGAAGGGCTTGGCGTTCTTGCAGTCGGGGTAGCCCGAGCAGGCGAGGAACTGGCCGTTCCTGCCCCACTTGACGATCATGGGTTTGCCGCACTTGTCGCAGGCGATGTCGGTGGGGGGCTGATCGGCGTTGAAGTCCTTCATCGTGGCCATGGCGGCCGCGAGGTCCTTGGAGAAGGGGTCGTAGAAGTCCTTCACGGCATCGGCCCATTTCATGGTGCCTTCCTCGATCTTGTCCAGTTCCTCCTCCATCCGCGCGGTGAACGTGACGTTCAAAATATCCGGGAAGTGGGTGACCAGCAGGCCGTTCACGAGCACACCGAGCTCCGTGGGGTGGAACTTGTTCTCCAGCTTGTTCACATAGTCGCGGTCCTGGATGGTAGAGATGATCGCGGCGTACGTGCTCGGCCTGCCGATCCCTTTTTCCTCCAGCGTCTTCACGAGCAGGGCTTCGGAGAAGCGCGGCGGAGGCTGGGTGAAGTGCTGTTTGGGGTCGAGCTTGAGGAGCGAGAGCAGGTCGCCTTCGTTGAGCGGGGGAAGGACCGCTTCGCCGTTGTCCTCCTCGGACGGCGCCTGGTCTTCGGACTTCTCCTCCATATAGATCGCCATGAAACCCGGGAACTTCACGACCGAGCCGGAGGCGCGGAAGGTATAGGCGTTGGCCCTGATGTCCACCGAGGTCTGGTCGATGACGGCGGGGTTCATCTGGCTGGCGACGAAGCGGTTCCAGATGAGCTTGTAGAGCTTGTACTGGTCGGGCTCGAGATACTGCTTGATGGCGTCCGGCTCCCGCATTGCTGACGTGGGGCGGATCGCCTCGTGCGCTTCCTGGGCGCTCTTCGCGCTCTTGTACACCGGAGGTTCCGCGGGCAGGTACTCCTTGCCGAACTTGGCCGCGATCAGTTCCCGGGCCTCCTGCTGGGCCTCGGCGCCGACGCGGGTCGAATCGGTACGCATGTAGGTGATGAGGCCGACGGCGCCTTCCTTGCCGAGATCAACGCCTTCATAGAGGCCCTGGGCCACGGCCATGGTGCGCCGGGAGGTGAAGCCGAGCTTCCGTCCGCCCTCCTGCTGGAGCTTGCTCGTCGTAAAGGGAGGAACGGGATTGCGGCGGCGCTCTTTTTTTTCAACTTTGGAGACGGTGTAGGTTGCGTCCTTGAGACCGGCGAGGATCGCCTGCACTTCGCCGTTGTTCTTCACCCGGAGCTTCTCTTCATCCTTCTTGAGCAGCTTGGCCTCGAACTGCGGCGGGATCTTTCCCGCGAGGAGCGCGGTGAGCGACCAGAACTCCTCGGGAACGAACGCCTTGATCTCTTCCTCGCGCTCGCAGATGATGCGCAGGGCAACGGACTGCACGCGGCCGGCGGACAGGCCGCGGCGCACCTTTTTCCAGAGGATGGGGCTGATCTGGTAGCCCACGAGACGGTCGAGGATGCGGCGAGCCTGCTGGGCGTCAACCTTGTTCGTATCGATCTTGCCGGGTTGTTCGATTGCCTTGAGGATGGCCTTCTTGGTGATCTCGTTGAACAGGACCCGGTAGACCTCTTCGGTCTTGGCGGACTTGGAAACGACCACGGCCACGTGAGCGGCGATGGCCTCTCCTTCGCGGTCCGGGTCGGTCGCGATCAGGATGCGGTCCGCCTTCTTGGCAGCCGACTTGAGCTCATTGACGACCTTCGCCTTGCCCTTGATCTGGATGTACGAGGGTTCGAAGTTCTTTTCGATGTCCACGCCCAGTTTGCTCTTGGGCAGGTCCATGATGTGTCCGACGGACGCCTTGACCGTGAAGTCCTTGCCCAGGTACTTGCCGATGGTCTTGGCCTTGGCGGGTGATTCGACGATGACGAGTGATTTCATAATGGGCAAACCTTTTTACCGCAGGGAGTTACATTTACCATAAACTACAGTTGTAACCACAGATGAACACGGTTAGAACCGAGTAACAAGAACTTATGAAAAACATACAATCACCACATGGGTGATAACCGATTTGATCGGGCGATTTTGAATTCTCGTTTTTATCCGTGTTAATCCGTGGTTACATGCTTTCTTCAGGGTTATTCACAGTCTCCCTGTTCCCGCTCAGCGTTCAGTTCCACGCCGTGCCTTTGACGTTCAGGGAGGATACGAGCAGGTCCTCGTCCTCCTGCATGTCGGTGAAGAGGTTCAGCGTGATCAGCGTCTTTACATGGGACAGCTCGATCTTCCGGGCATGGAGGTTCAGCGCCTTTTCAAGGATCTCTTCCCGCAGGTCTGTCGTGATGATGCCCAGATGGGCAAGCTTGGTGACGAAGCTGAAGGCATCCATGGCGAACCGTGCCCGTTCCTCCGTGTTCATCACCCGCAGCCCGGACGGAACAAGGGGATCTCCTTCGGCGGGGAATATCTCCTCATCGTTCTGCGCCAGGGACTGCATGAGCGTCAGCGCCGCGTCCGCCTCATGGAGCCGGTATCCGCTGTTCATGAGCGAGTCCATGATCTTCCCTTCATTGCTGAAGAGCTCCTGTTTCGTCTGGACCTGTTCGGCGATGAGCGAGACCAGGTTGATGATCCGTTCGTCCAAAAAAACCTCCGTTGAGACGCGTTGAATGGTGAACAGTAATTGAGTCAGTAAGCGGAGGCCAAGATATCCTGATCCCTGAACAACTGATCGCTCAATTACGGTTCACTGCAGATCCCGAACAAAATATTTTCCCGGCAGCTGCTTCACCAGACCCTTCAGTTCGAGGGTGATCAGGAGGCCGCTTAGCCTGCCCGGGGTGCTGCTGCTTTCCGCCATGATGGCGTCAATATGCTTCGGCTCGTTCGTTACGGTCTTGAATACCGATGCCTCCTCGGGCGTCAGGGGAGGCAGCTGCATATCGGTCGCGGCCGGTGGTTCGCTTCCTTTATATAGGTCCAGGCCCTGCAGAACATCCCCGGCCGTCCCGACGAGCACGGCGCCCTGCCTGATGAGGCTGTTCGTGCCGCGGCTGACATGCGAGCTGATGTTCCCGGGTACGGCAAAGAGCTTCCGGCCCTGCTTGAGCGCATAATCGGCGGTGATCAGCGAGCCGCTGTCCTCCGCGGCCTCGATGATCACGGTCCCCGCGGCCAGGCCGCTGATGATCCGGTTGCGCGCCGGGAAGTAGCCGCTCTCCGGTTTTGTGCCGAAAGGGTTCTCGGTCACGACGGCGCCGGACCGGACGATATCTTCCATCAGCCCCTTGTTCTCGCGTGGGTAGGCCGTATCGATCCCGCAGCCGAGCACGGCGATGGTCCTGCCCTTTGCGGCGAGCGCGCCCTTATGCGCCTGGGTGTCGATGCCCCGCGCCATGCCGCTGACGACCGTGATCCTCTGCGACGCGAGCTCGTATGCCATGCGGTGCGTCACGGTAAGCCCATAGTGCGTGGGTGTTCGCGTGCCGACCATGGCGACCGCGCTCCCATCCTCCGGCAGAAGAGAACCCCGTATATAAAGGAAGAGGGGAGGGTCCGGCGTGTTCAGCAGCGGTCCCGGATAGCCCGGGTCGTCCGCGGTGATGATCGCAACACCGGCGGCATCGGCTTTCGCCAGTTCCTCGTCCGCCCGTTCCTGCCAGGGGAACGAGCGTAGCTCGCTGCAGACCTTCTCGGACAGCGCCGCGCTTTCCCGGAGTTCGCCCTGCGAGGCGGCCAGGACGCGACGGGCAGAACCGAAGTGCGCAATGAGCCTGCGAAAGGTCACCCTGCCGATACCGGGGATGCTGCTCAGTCCGATCCAGGATCGTACGTGTTCTCTGTCCTGCGACATGCTGTTGTCCTCGGCGACGGCGATCCGGGCGCTTAGGGCAGGAATTATACAGGAGCAAAGTCGTTAGTCAAGGATTTTTTTCCGAATTGCCTTCCGGAGACGACGGAAAGGCGCATGGCGCTCTGCCGGTCCGAACGAAATGCCATGCAGGATCGCACTGGGTCATGATGAGGGAGGGGATGAGGGCTTTTTCTTCAAACGCTCGATGACCGCCGGCGCAAGCGTGAAAAGCCCGAGGATCAGGAACGCGGAAAGGACCTTGCCGGTGAATATGTCGCCGACTGAATGCACCGCCTCCAATTGATGACCGGCATAGGCGAACACTGCTGTGCCAGGGATGATGCCCGCGGCCGTGGTCCAGGTGAACGAGGAAAGGGGCACCCGGGTCAGACCGGAGAGAAAGTTGACGAGAAAGAACGGGAAGACGGGAATGAGGCGAAGGGTGAGGAGATAGCGGACGCCGTTCCGCTCCATTTCCCCGTTGAACTTCGCGAGCTGGGCGCCGTAGGTCTCCTGGAGCCGCGAGCCGAGCAGGTACCGCGCCGAAAGGAATGCCAGCACCGCGCCGCACGTCGCGCCGATATTCACATACAGCACCGCGGGGAGGGTCCCGAACAGGAAACCCCCGGCGATCGTGAGGACGGCGCCGCCCGGAAGGTTCAGGGCGATCGCAGCGATATAGACAAGGATATAGATAAAGATGGACGTGACGGCGTTGTCGCGGACGTATGCAAGCAGGGCATCCTTGTTCTTCTGGAGATTCTCGAAGGTCAGGAGCTCGCCTGCCCCGCTCAGGCGCAGACCGATGATGACGGCGAGGAAGAGCAGGAGCAGCACGATGTTCCGGGTGTGTTTCTTCATTTTTTCTTTCCCAGGACCTTTGCCAGCAGTTTGAGGACCGGGTTGTTCCTGAGCCGGTCCACGTACAGAAGCTTCGCCGGCTGGCGCACCACGTCCGTAAAGGTCGGGTAGACATGGATCATCGGGGCGATCTTCGTGAAGGAGAGGTTGAGATGCCTGAGGAGCTGCGCTTCGTGGATCAGCTCGCCGGCCCGTTCTCCCAGGATATGGGCTCCCAGCAGCCTGCCGCGGCGGTCGCAGATGAACTTGGCCCTGCCGAACTCTGCAAGGTCCGTGCGTCCGCGGTCAGTGTTCTTGTATTCGTAGCGATAGACGCTGATGGCGTCGCCGTGCCGCTCCCGTGCTTCGTGTTCCGTGAGGCCCGCATGGGCGAACTCGGGGTCGGTGAACGTGCACCAGACAACGGTGTCGTAGTTCACCTTTTTTCGGAAGGGCAGGAACGCGTTCCGGACCGCCGTTACGGCCTGGTATTCGGTCATATGGCTGAACTGGTAGGGCCCGACGACATCCCCGCAGGCAATGATGTTCGGCGCGGTCGTTCGCAGGAACCCGTCGGTCGTGATGCCCTTCGGTGTCCAGGCCACGCCCGCCTTATCGAGGTCCAGGCCTTCGACATTCGGCTTGCGGCCGACGGCGACGAGGATGCTTGCCGCCCCGATGTCGCGCCGCATCTTCTGCGCGTCCTCAACGGTCAGGATGATACCGCCGTCCTTCCGGGAGACGCGCACGGCCTTGGTCCCCATCAGGAAAGTGATCCCGTCGGCGGTCAATTTCTCCGCGAGGAGCCTGGCAAGCTCTTCATCCTCCCTCACCATGATCCGATCGGACATTTCGACAACCGTGATCGCGACCCCGAGATGGTTGAGTGCCGAGGCCATCTCCATCCCGATGGGGCCCGCACCCAGGATGATCAGGGAAGGCGGCAGGGACTCGAGGTCGAAGAGGTTCTCGTTGGAGAGATAGGGGGCCGATGCAAGGCCCTCGATAAGCGGGATAAAGGCGGAACTTCCGGTGGCGATCATGAACTTGTCTGCCGACAGGATAGTGTCGCCCAGGCTGACGCGGTGGCTGTCGATGAACTTCGGTTCTCCGAACAGGACCGTGATGCCGAGCTTCTCGAAGGCAGCTGCGGGGTGGCTGTCGTAGACCTTCTTGACCGCGCCCCGGACGTACTGCATGACGTTCTTCGCCGAAAGGTTCACGTCTCCCGCGTCCAGCCCGTAATCGCGCAGATGCTTCACCTGGTGCGCCACGGCGGCGGCCTTGATCAGCGCCTTGCTCGGGACGCAGCCGCGGTTCGTGCACTCGCCGCCGAGCAGGCTCTTCTCGATAAGGGCGACCTTTTTGCCGAGCCCTGCGGCGAGCTTTGCCGAGACGAATCCGCCGGCGCCGGCGCCGATGGCTATGAGATCATAATCATACCGCGGCATCAGAAACCTCCGTTGATTTCATGCTTCCCTTGAGGGAGGAGAGATAGTTCATGGTCCTGCTTGAGATGAAACGGCCGCTCCTGTTCCGGTTCATGAGGTCATGCAGATCTTCGACCGTGTCCACGTCCCTCCACGGGGTGAGCAACGAGACCTGTTGATGCGCCCGCGCAAAGATCTGCAAGGTCGTCCTGAACACGGTGTCGGAGCTCCATTCCGGCCCCTGGAAAATTTCAGGCAGGAAAGCGTCGCTTCGGAAGCCGATGAGGTAATACCCTCCGTCCTCTGCCGGGCCGATGACCGCACCGGTCCGATCGAGCCGTCCAACCGCGTCTTGGAGCAGGGCAGGGGGCAGGTCCGGGATGTCGCTGCCGATCAGGACCGCCCGGGTCGCACCTTCCGAAAAGGCGCGCAGGAAAGCCCGTTCCATCCTTTCGCCGATGTTATCGCCTTCCTGCAGCATGTACTGAAGATGACCGCCGAGCCAGTTTCTCACGGTTTCCCCGCTGTCGGGTGGATGATAGCAGATCCTGAACGGAATTCCGCTTGTTTCGATCGATGAAAGGATATCGAGAACAAAGTTCCGGTACAGCTCGAGCGCGGCATCCTGCCCCAGAACAGCGGCCAGGCGGGATTTTACCTGACCCCTGATCGGGGCCTTGACGAACAGGAGTATGAGCTGGTGTTCGGGCATTATTGGGTTCCGTAAGGACCGGATATCGCTCCCCCTACCTGTTTGAGTATTGCATAATCGGTGTGTCAGTTCAAGGGCTATCACTGATTGAACGTCGAGGTTTGCCGTGCATATCCCTGCTCCTTAAAAATATATTCACCGTTCATCGAAATACGTGGTATAGTATAAACATACGGGATGATAATAATCCTGTATAAGCCTGTCATCGGGGCCGGGAAAGCTGTATCCTGGACAGGGGTTCGGTTCAAGGAGGGTATGATGGGGACCGTAAAAGACATACAGAAGAACGCCTATTGCGATGAAGTGTTGGGAGAGCTTGCCTACATGATACAGGGTGTCCATGAGCTGCGGGAGATGCTGGGAAAGACCTACGGAAAGGATACCGAGCTGTTCAGGGTCCATGACCGCCACCTTGTAGAGCTTGCCGATTTCATGGACTGGAAACTCCAGATCCTGACGACAGCATGCCCATTTGATTGGAAAGGGCTCGGAGACGATGTGCAGAGCGTCGTTTCTGTTAGTCTGCCGGAAACGGCTGCGGGGCGTGATATTTCCAGCGGATATCTCGGCGGATAGATCAGCTGATCAATAACCAGTACATGTTCCTGGCCGTAGGATTATGTTTTGTCCTGCGGCCTTTGTGGGCCTGGTGGTCACTTTCGCCGCGGACAGTCGCGTATCGGGCAGGCCTCACAGTTCTCGTCGTCATCCCGCTCAAAGCCAAAGGGGATATTTTCCCCGCATCGGCATTTCCAACAGTCGGCAGTACGGTCCTTCAGCTCGTTCTCGCATATCGGGCAGGTAAGCATGGGGTGACCTCTGTGTTCATGGTACCCCAGTTTGGCGGGCAGACGATATGATGTATATCATCCCTGCGGGCGGGGGAGATAGGGAGATAATCCGTGTATGACCAGTGGTTTGGCATATTATTTACGCCGGCCGGAAGTACATAATTATCCCTTCTTGCCGCCATCCAGCACGGTTCTCACGATCCGCAGGAGGTCTGACGGGGGAACGGGCTTGTAGACCACCGTTACCTGCTCGTCGACCAGGGCCCGCTGCCGGACGACGTCCGGGGCATAGCCGCTCGAGAATATGACCCGGATGTCAGGCGTGATCTTCCGGATCTCATCGTATGCCTCTTTCCCGTTCTTCTTTGGCATGATCATATCGAATACCAGAAGCTGGATCTTGTCGCTGTTCGCCCGGAACTTGTTCACCGCATCCTCACCGTCAACCGCCGTGATCACCGTATAACCGAAATCCTCCAGCACGAGCTGCATCAGTTTTCTGAGAGCCTGGTCGTCTTCCGCCAGCAGTATGGTTTCCGTGCCCTTCACGGGACGAGTCTCGACCGGCGTTGTTTGCGCTTCACTGACGGTCTCCGAGGTCAGCGGCAGGTAGATCTTGAACGTTGTTCCCTTGCCGGCCTCACTGTACACGTTGATATCGCCTTCATGCTGTTTGACGATGCCGTACACGACCGCCATTCCCAGTCCGGTGCCTTTTCCCACTTCTTTCGTCGTGAAGAAGGGATCGAAGATCCTCTGCCGTGCCCCGTCATCCATTCCCATGCCGGTATCGGACACCGTTATCAGCGCGTAGGGCCCGGGTTTCCCGAATCCGTGCGCGGTTATGAACGCGTCATCGAGCGTGACCTGTTCGGCGGCAACGGTAAAGGCGCCCCCGGTCGGCATGGCGTCCCGCGCGTTCGTCGCGAAATTCATCAACACCTGCTCGATCTGATGGGCATCCGCGAGGACCATAAGCGGCCGGTCATGAAGGACGGTCTTGCACTCGATATCCTCGCCGATGACCCGCTTCAGGAACTTTTCCACCTTGCCGATGATCGTGTTCAGGTCAACAGGCTTTCGGACGCTGAGCTGCTTCCTGCTGAAGAGGAGAAGGTCCGCCGTTAGATTCGCCGCCCGGTCCGCTGCCTCAAGCATGGCGGTCACGTTCTGCCGCACAGGGGTCGTCGTTTCCGGCTGCATGAGGACGAGGTTTCCGTATCCGATGACGGTGGAAAGGATGTTGTTGAAGTCATGGGCGATGCCGCCGGCGAGCGTGCCGATCGATTCCATCTTCTGCGACTGGCGGAGCGCGGAGTCCTTTTTCCGCACTTCCTCCAGTTGCTCTTCCAGTTCGCTGTTGAGCCGCTTGATGTCTTCCAGGGCGTTCGTCAGGCTCGGCAAGCTCAGCGCCTTCGGTATCATGGGAATGAGCATGACGGCGGCAACGATCGATATCAGGGCGGTGAACGCCTTCAGGAATCCTTCCTCCCAGTAGCTCGGCACATAGACCGTATACGCGGCGGACAGATGCGTCAGGCCGCAGGAAAAAATGAACAAAGCAAAGATCCAGAAGATGTACGGAAATGGCAGGTCGCGCCGCTTGAACAAGAAATACCCCATGGCGAGCGGGATCGATATATAGGCGATGCCGGTGAGGATGTCGGACACGACGTGCAGCATGACCAGGCGCGGGTGCCATAAGAAGCAAAATCCATGCGCCATATAATCGCTCATTGTGCTATGGTCCATATGCCTTCCTCCTGACACAGCATGATATAACACGCCGCCTGATGACGGAGCGCGTGACCCAGGTCGTGAAACTGGCCGGTCTGGAGTACGCGGTTACCGGAAAGCGGAGACGCAGGACGAGATGGCCATGGAAAGGGCACCCGGGGGGCCTCCTTACAACGACCTCAAGCGTTCCCGGAACACTTCCAGGGATTGGGCGCCCACGATGCGGTCCTTCCCGTTTAAAATGAAGGTCGGAGCTGCGGTGATGCCGATACGCGCAGCGTCTTCTTTTGCCTCTTCCAGGACACGCCGGTATGTTCCTGTCCGCAGGGCCGTTCCCAGGGCATCTGCATCCAGGCCGGCTTCCTTGCCGATCTGCTTCAACACTTCGATGTGCCCGATGTCCTTGCCATGCGAGAAGTAGGCCTGAAAGACCGCGTGATGGAACTGCTCGAACCTGCCCTGCGCCTTCGCGAATTCGCCGGCCTCAAGGGACATGCGCGAGTTGGCAATGTTCACGATCTTCCGGAAAGTGAGGCCGAAGGGCGCGCCCATGCTGTTCAGGCTACCGGTCATGGCGGCAACGTCAGCTCGGGGAAACATCTTCACGAGAGGGATGCCCTCCGGCGGCGTCTCGGGATGGATCTCGAATCCCATCCATTCCACGTGGAGGTCGAATTCCTGCTTCAGCTTGTCGACAAGGCCCATGCCGATGTAGCAGTACGGTCAGATGTAATCGGAAAAGATGCGGACCTGTATGCTCATGATCATGCTCCCGTGCCTCCCTGACTGAGACAGATAAGGATTAAAGATTCCGCATTTTCCTTTGCGCCGCGATCGTTAAGTTGCTCCAACCGGGCTTGCCGAATGCGCGATCAAGCACGTTAAGGGAATGCCTCTGCATTCGCCTGAATTCCTCAAATACCGGCTTTTTCCCAAGACGTCTGTGGAGTTCGATATAATCGTCCACCAGATGGGAGGCCGAGATAATGTTCTTCGGAAGCGCCTTGGCGCCGACGGCGGAAATCATGTTTTTCCATCCCGGTTTGCCGAATACCCTGTCCAGGACTTTCGGCGTGTGGCAGCGGGTTGAATATTCGTTGATGCTCGGACGCCGGCCGAATGCTTGCTGGAGCTTGAGAAAGTCCTGGATCAGGTGCTTCGCGGTCAAAGACGACGGGTTTGTCCTCGCTGGAATCTTTGAGCGCTTTAAGAACTCTTGCCATGCATTCTCGCCGAAACGGTATCTGATGTCCTTGAGGGTGTAGCCGGAGAGCTTTTGATACTGCGCTAAATTCGGCGCTTTTCCCAGCTGTGTGCTTGCAGAACGAAATGCGCTCAGCATCGAGGTCTTTGACGGGCCTTTCAGCTTGTATGTTCGCGGCCAGCTGGAATCTCCGACGGATCTAAGCAGGTTGCTCCAGCCGCTGCCCTCGAACAAAATGCTCAGTGTCGTACAGCTGCAGCACTTCTCTATATATTCTTTTCTGTCGGGGACCCTTCCCAGTTCGGCTGTCAGGCGTCTGTAGCAGTCTTTGACCGACTCTCGTGAAAACCTGCGCGGGCGGGGTTTCGCGCCGACGGTTTCAAGGAGTTTTCTCCATCCCGGTCTTCCAAAAACAGGCACGAGCGAAGAAATGCTGTGGTATTTTTTTGCGTATTCCACACATGTGGGTTGTCTCCCCAGTTTTCGTTCGAGCTCGCGATAATCCTTTATGACATGGTCCGCGGTTATTTTTTTCCTGCAAGTACTCATCTTTCGCCTATTTAGTATTGAAGATTCCCTGCAGCTTGCTGCGGGAAGCTTCACCGTTTACCCTTGTCCTGGCCGGTCCGATATTGATCGGGGGTCTCGCGCACGGCGGAATGACGCAGGTGATCGCCTGCCTCGCGGAGCGCAAGCGCGCGTTCGCGCAGCGCGTCGAGCATGGCGAGTTTCTCCGCCACGGGGCGGCCGGCGAGTTTGCGGCGCAGCGCTTCTTTGCTTTCAAGCATTCGTGTGAGATCAAGGGTCATTTCGCACTTGAAGGGAATATTCGTCTGGCTAATCGCCAACCTAATCGCCAACTTAATCGCCAACCTCACGCGAGAACGTACATAACGCTTCGCCCTCTTCCTTCTGGTTTTATGACGCCGAGCTTTTCGAGCTTGCGTATTTCTTTAAGAGCGCCTTCATCGGAAAGGTTGAACATCTCCCGAACAATCCTGTTTGTGATACGACCCTCGGCGTGTATCTTTTCCACGATTATCATCTGCCGTTCCGTAAGCGCGATCTGCCCCTGTTCCTGTTTTCTCTTTGCGTCACGGCTCAAGGACACAACCCGATCCTTTACCTTGGCGATCTGCAATGCGACCCCGTAGGTGAAATATTCAAGCCATTGCGTCAGATCAAGCGTTTTCTGGTCAACGCTCTGAAGCGCCCGGTAATACGATTGCCTGTCGCTGTCATAATAGTCGTCAAGCGCAAAAAATCGCTTCGTGTCGAAGCCCTGTAAATAGAGGGCCAGGCTCGCCAGGGACCGGGCCGTTCTCCCGTTGCCGTCAACGAACGGATGAATCCGCACAAATTCATAATGACCTATGCCGGCGACAAGGACCGGGTTGGCGCTGGAAGCTTCCTTGCCGTTCAACCACGCGACGAAGCTCTTCATCAGTCCGGGGACCGCTTTTGCAATAGGCGGCCTGAACATGATCGGCCCCGAAACCCTGTTGCCGATCACGACCTGCCTGCTTCTATAGACCCCGCTCTCCTCGGGATTGTCGAGCACGTCTTTTGTAAGAAGCCCATGTATCTTCAAAATAACTTTTTCGGATATCTTGCCCGTTTCCGAAAGCTTCGGCAGATTCTCAAGCACCTTCAGATAATTCAAGACCTCCGCTTGCGCCTTTCTCGTGGCCATAATTTACCGCCCCTTCGCAAGCTCGGAAACCTGTTGAAGGGAAAGCGGGTTCCCTTCAATCGCTGTGGAGGCATGGGCGTTACTGATCAGGGCCTCCCTGCGAAGCGCCACCTCCCACTTCGGGATCAAGTGCGCATTGTCAATGAGAGCCTTTGCCTCTGCGGTCCTTACGAGATTATCGAGGATCGCCGGGGTGATCGTGTATGTCGGTCGAAACATGGCACCTGCCTTTCGATTCCCGCCACTGTTTGCTCAACTTGCACTTCCAACTGTTCGTCCCCACGCCCAAATGCAACGTTCAAGACGCGACCCTATTGGTTCCGACTCTATGAGGTTCTCGATTTCCTATTCGATTGGTTCTAATGCCAATTCTCGATATTTACGAATAATCTGCTTACCTTCAGAAAATATTTTGGGGAACATTGGCGTATTTTTTTCCTCGTCGCATATTTTTTCACAATCATCTAAGGTGACGAGGGTCTCTTTTTTAATTTTAATTAAATTGTTGATGTGTGAAAATTTCAAAATAAAATGTATAAACCGCATAATGCATTCTGTCACATCAGGCTTTCTAACATATCGACAAGCATCCCATAAAAGATCGTGGCCTACATTTAAAGCTCTTTCTATTAATTCCGTATCTTTTTTAGTGATCTTACGTCTTGATGGATATAAGATATGATAAATTGGTATTGATTCCATTAAAACTGTGACAATAGCATGTACAGCGTCTACATTAATTCCATATCTTGCGCCATCTGATGCATCTACGGCAGCTGACATAATTTCGGAACGAACAGAATAATCATATTCTCTTCCATAAGGCAATAATTCCCACATGCAGTTTTCTATCACAGCCCAATCTCCCCTAGCGATTTCCATCTTGTAGCGAATTCTCCTAACGTCGTTAATCGCCAACAATGACAAAATATTATTACTGTGTTTGTTGGAGATACTTTGTGCACGCCAGGAGTTTCTGATACCAAAATTAAGGAAAATAGGGTGACACTT
>CAKKRC010000071.1 GCA_919902495.1 Nitrospiria bacterium | reverse complement strand
CCGTGGCCCGGGCGCCCTTGCTCTGCCAGGCGATGTACCAGCGCGACAGCGCCATGCGCTTCGCGATGGTCTGGGCCGTCTCCTCGATCTGCTTCCGGTAGGGGTCACCGGCCTGTATGTAGCGCAGCGGGATGCTGTGGCTGGTGAAGATGACGGCGGCATGGCGCCGCAGGGTCTCGCGGTAGCGCTTCAAGCCATGGAATATCCGCTCCTGCCACGCTTCGATGAACAAGGGATTGTCATGCCAGCTTGGGATGAAGAGCGGGCAGGTCTCACTGTTGCCCAGCCCATCACAGGCGCTTTTATACGCGCCGGTCGTGACCTCGGTCGAAAAAGGAGACATGGAGAGCGCGATCACGCGCCGCGCGCCGTCCTTGATGGCCCGGTCGAAGGATTCCGCCACGGTGGGTCCTGAATACCGGAAACCCTCATAGGTCCGGTAGCCATCACCGAGCTCTTGTTCCAGGGACTCTGCCTGGGCCTTCACGAGCTCCGGCAGCGGCGACTTGCCGCCGATGAGCTTGTATCGCTCCTGCACCGCCGCAACGACAGGCGGAGGCGCGGGCCTGCCCATGAAGGCCTCCATGAAGGGGCCTACCTCGTCGAGGTTCCGGGGACCGCCTAATGCGATGAGTATGACTGCTGTATGGGACATATCGAAAATACGGGTCACGGGTCAAGGGTCAGGGGTCAGGAAATTCAGATGCGCTTTCCATGACCCATTGCCCTTGCTTTATGCCCCAATCGTTATCGTTTGCTCATTTCATGCGTCGCATTGATGAACTCCGCGGCGTTCTCGAGGGGTGTCTGCTGCAGGATGCCGTGGCCCAGGTTCATGATGTGGCCGTTCCTTCCTCCCGCCCGGTCCAGGATCTCCTTCGTCCGCTTCCGGATGAACTCCTTTGAACCGAAGAGGGAGATGGGATCGATGTTGCCCTGGACGGCCTTGTCGTATCCCACGCGTTTCCAGGCCTCGTCGATATTGCAGCGCCAGTCGAGTCCGATGACATCGCCACCCGCCTCGGCAACCATCTCGAGGAGATGGGTGGCGCCGTGGGCGAAGTGGATGAGCGGGACGGTCCTCTTGATGCCCGCGATCACGTTCTTTTGGTGCGGCAGAACGAACTCGCGGTAGTCCGCCGGTCCAAGCGCGCCCACCCAGGAATCGAAGAGCTGGACCACCTGCACGCCCGTGTCGATCTGGGCGTTCATATAGTTGATGATGACACCGGTGAGGTGCTCCATGAGCTTGTGCCAGGCCTTGGGCTCGGCGAACATCATGGTCTTGGCGTGCTCATAGTTCTTCGATCCGCCGCCCTCGATGATGTAGCTGGCCAGGGTGAACGGCGCGCCGGAGAAGCCGATGAGCGGCACCTTGCCGTTGAGCTCCTTCAGGACGAGCTTGATCGCCTTCATGAGATACTCGATCTGCGTTGCCGCGTCGATGGGCTTGAGCTTCTGCACATCGGCCATCGTGCGGACGGGATTGTGGATGACCGGACCTTCTCCCTTGGCGAACTCAAGGCCGATGCCCATGGGTTCGAGGGGGAGCAGGATGTCGGCGAAAATGATGGCCGCGTCGATCTCGTAGCGGCGCACCGGCTGGATTGTCACCTCGGCGGCGACCTCCGGCGTCTTGCACATCTCAAGGAAGGTGTGCTTCGCCCGTATCTCGCGGTACTCCGGCAGATACCTCCCTGCCTGGCGCATCATCCACACGGGGGTACAGTCCACGGGCTCGCGCCTGCATGCCTTAACAAATCTGTCCGCTCTTGACATCCTCTATCTCCCTGATTACATGAAGTAAAAAAAGTTTCGCCGATAAGAAACCCCATAATAGTATTTTGTCTCGGAAAACTCAAGGGAATTTTGCTGTTTTTTGGCTGGAGTTACTCTTTTTTCCGGAAGGACAATGCCGCGAGGGTAATCATGGCCAGGGAGATCGCGGTGACGACGGCGAGGTCGAGCATAATCGGGAACTCCGGGCCCAGGGGCGGCGTGCCGTTCCGGAGCAGGACGTGCTTGAAAGCATCGATGCCGTAGGTGAGGGGGTTGATCTGGGTCAAATGCCGGAGCGCGGGCGGCATGGACGTGACCGGGTACATGGCGCCGGAGAGGAAGAGCATGGGCATGACCAGGAAGTTCATGATGATGTTGAACCCGTCGAAGGAGGTGAGCCGCGCGGCGATCAGGATGCCCATGGACGTGATGCAGAACGAGACCAGGACGGACACGCCAACGACCTCGATGAACTGCAGGAATGTGATCTGGATGCCGAGGAAGGGGATGAGGACCAGGATGATGACCGCCTGGGCGACGGAGATGAATGTGCCCGAGATCGCTTTGCCGATCACAATGGACGTGCGTGATATGGGTGCGACCAGCATCTCTTTCATGAAACCGAACTCGCGGTCCCAGACGATCGAGATCGACGAAAATATTGACGAGAAGAGGATGGTCATCCCGATCATGCCGGGAAAGATGAACTGGAGATAGGAAAAACCGGCCTGGGGTTTGATGAGCGAGCTCATGCCGTTGCCGACCACGAACAGCCAGAGCACGGGCCGCGCGAGCGTGCCCAGGAGGCGGCTCTTCTCGCGGAAGAACTTTATGAACTCCCGCATGCAGATGACGTACACGGGCCGCCACTGGATCATCGCTGCGCCCTCCGGTGGCTGCGGACGAACTCCCGGGTCGTTTCCTTGTCGTCCGTCAGGACGTCGTCGCGGATGGTCCTGCCGGTGAGCTTCAGGAACACATCGTTCAGCGTCGGTTTTTGAAGGTTCACCGACCGGGTCCTGACCGGCAGCCCATGGATGAGCTTGGGGATGAACTCTTCTCCCCGTTCGACCTCGAGGAAGATGCCGCCGTTTTCCTCTTTGGCCGTGATCCCGAAGGCCTGCCGGATCTCGGCGATGGCCCGCGCGTTGTCCTCGGTCACGAGCCGGACAATATCTCCGTGGACCATCTCCTTCAGCTTTGCCGGCGTATTCTCCGCGATGATCTTCCCATGGTCGATGATGGCGATGCGGTCGCAGTTCTCCGCTTCTTCCATGTAGTGGGTGGTCATGAACACGGTGATCTTTTCGCGCTTCCTGAGGGTGTTGATGAACTCCCAGATCGTGTTCCGGGTCTGGGGGTCGAGGCCGAGCGTTGGTTCGTCGAGGAACAGGACGCGGGGGTAGTGCAGCAGCCCGCGGGCGATCTCGAGCCGCCGTTTCATGCCGCCCGAGAAGTTCTTGATGAGATCGTTCTTTCTCCCTGTCAGTTCCACCACCTCGAGCATCTCGTCGATCCGCCTGCCGGTGAGCTTATGGTCGAGGTTGTAGAGATAGGCGTGGAACTTCAGGTTCTCGTAGGCCGTGAGGCCGGTATCGAGCGTCGTGTCCTGAAAGATGAGGCCGATCGAGGCGCGAACCTGGTCCGGCCGGGCCACACAGTCATGGCCGGCGATAGCAGCTGTGCCGCTCGTTGGGGAAAGAAGCGTGCAGAGGATGTTGATGGTCGTGGTCTTGCCCGCGCCGTTGGGGCCGAGGAACCCGAAGACCTCGCCCTCGTTAACCGAGAAGGAGATGTCGTCCACGGCGGTGAGGGATTTGAACTGTTTGGAGAGATTATTTACGGTGATGATGGACATGCTCACAGGCATTGCAAATATCAAATTGTAAAATGCAAGTTGCAAATTGAACGAGAAGGCGAAAGACGGATCTACAATTTACAATATGCACTTTGAAATTTGCATTGCTCCTTAGTAATTACCACTCTATCCGGTTCTTCGGCACGTACCACTTATTGAAGTTGTACATGATGCCGAGCGGCGCCACCTCGATGCCCTTGAACCGCTTGTGTACGATCGGTGTCGCATCAGGAACGTACAGGAACGCGTAGGGCTGCTCGTCGGCAAGGATCTCGTGGATGCGGTAGTAGATCTTCTTTCGTTCCTCGACGCTGAAAACACGTCTGCCCTGAACGAGCAGGCGGTCCACCTCGGGATTGTTGTAGCCGATGAAATTATACTCGCCTTTCTTGGTCTTGCTTGAATGCCAGATATCATAGAGGTCGGGGTCCCGGCTCATGCTCCACCCCAGGATGATGGCATCAAAGGAGCGCTTGTCGATCTGCTCCAGGAACGCCTGCCACTCCATCACCCTGATCTTGGCGTCGATGCCGGCCTTCTTGAAATTCTGCTGGATGATCTCGCAGGCACGGATGCGCTCGCCGTTCCCCT
>CAKKRC010000070.1 GCA_919902495.1 Nitrospiria bacterium | reverse complement strand
GTACGTCCGGACCTTGGGGGCTGAACTTCTTCAGAAAATGCCCGACCAGCAGAGGGATATCGTCCTTTCGCTCCCGGAGCGGCGGCATATGCAGGACAACAACGCTCAGGCGGTAATACAGGTCCTCCCGGAAGCTCCCCTCCCGGACACCCCGTTCCAGGTCCCTGTTCGTCGCGGCGATCACGCGGACATCCAGCTCGAGCGGCTTCTCCCCTCCCACGCGGTCAACGGTCCGTTCCTGAAGCGCGCGCAGTATCTTGGCCTGGAGGTCGATGCGCAGGTCGCCGATCTCATCCAGGAACAGCGTCCCGCCTTCTGCCAGTTCGAACTTTCCTTCCTTGTCGCGCACCGCTCCGGTGAACGAACCCTTCATGTGGCCGAACAGCTCGCTCTCCAGGAGGTTCTCGGGAATGGCAGCACAGTTCACGGCGACGAACGGCCCGTCCGAGCGGCCGCTGCTGTAATGGATCCCCCGGGCGAGGAGCTCTTTGCCGGTGCCGCTCTCGCCAGTCACCAGGACCGTGGCATCGCTCGGGGCTACGCGTCCAGCGAGGGCAATGACCTCCCGCAGTTTCTCGCTGCCGCCGACGATGGCGTCGAACCGGTATCGATCAATGACCTCGGCGCGGAGACGTACATTTTCCATTTCCAGACGCCGCATCTTGAGTGCCCGGTCCAGCGTGATGCGAAGTTCGTCGCGGTTGAACGGCTTGGTGATATAGTCGAAGGCGCCCTGCTTCATAGCAGACACGGCGCTCTCGATGGTCCCATACGCGGTGATGATGATGACCGGGAGTCCCTGGTCCGCCTTGCGGACCTTCTCCAATACCTCCATGCCGCTCATGCCGGGCATCGTGATATCCGTGATCACAACGTCAAAGGGCTCCTTCTGGAAAAATGCAAGCCCCTCTTCGCCGCTCGCGGCCGGACGCACGGCAAAACCATTCTCGATCAGACTGTACTCGATCACCCGCCTGAGGCTCTGGTCATCATCAATGAGAAGTATATGAGGTTTTCTGGCCATACTGTTACCCGTAGCAAAGCATACAAAAACATATCGGAAGGAAACGTACTACAGCGCTCCTGGTGAACCTCGCGCGCGTGCGGCTCCTGCGTCTGTATTATACCGGTATCGTTATCGTGAACGTCGCGCCCTTCCCCGGCTCGCTCGCGACATCAATGGTCCCGCGATGGTTCTGAATGATCCGGTAGGTGATCGCGAGACCCAGTCCGGTACCGTCCTTTTTGGTGGTAAAGAAGGGGCTGAAAAGCCTTTTCCGGTTATCCGTTGATATCCCCATGCCGGTATCAACGATCTTCACCTCGATCCGGTCGTCGCGCCGCGCGCTCTCGACGGTCAGGCTGCCGCCATCCGGCATTGCCTGGATCGAGTTCAGGACGAGGTTCAGGAAGGCCTGCTTCAGAAGATCGGCGTCAAGATTCCATTTCCCGATAGTATGATCGAGCCGTTTCTCCACCGAGATACCCGCCTTCCTGGCGGGTTGTGCCGTAAGGGCGAGCACGGATTCAAGGAGCTCATTGATGTCCTCCTCGCGAAGTTCAGGAGGCTTGGGCCGGGCGAAACCGAGGAACTCCTGCACGATCTTGTTCAACCGGTCCGTTTCCTTCAAGAGGATATCAATGAACTCATGATGGGGGGCATCGGGTCCGTAATCGTCCTTCAGGATCTCCGCCGCCCCCTTGATGGAACCGAGCGGATTCCGGATCTCATGCGCCATGCCCGCAGACAGCTCCCCTAATGCCGAGAGCCGATCCGCCCGTCTGAGCTGTTCCTCTGTCTGGAAAAGGACCTCGGTCTGAGTCTTCAGTTTCTGGTGGGACTCGTCCAGCCTGACAAGAGCATTTTGATAGCGTTGCCGCTGGCTCCGCTCCATTTCGATCAGCACACCCGTCATCCCGCCTATGAGAAGAAAGAGAAAGATCTCCACATAATTATATATCGACCAGACCGGGTCCATCCACGCGAATATGTGCGGCGTAAACAACGCCGTCGAGAGGATCGAGACCAGGACGCCCCCGCGGATCCCGAACCAGTATGCACCGAGTATGATCGGGACTATGTAAAAATGGGCAAAGGTAATATGGAGAATGTTGATGATCAGCCCACCACCGTCATGGCGGCCGGCAGAATGCCTGCCCATGCCCATAAGGGTATGAACGAGGGTGATGACACCCAGCATTCCAGCGAGACTCACTATTCTGATACTGTTCTTTTTTTGCTCAAAGCTCATTGCGCTGTAAATACATCGCCTTTATATTTTAGATTAAACTAATACCCTCAGACCGTGTCTATTATACACAATACGCTATGCAATAAAAGACAAAAAGGGATCTGAGCAGCACAACCGGGGAACTTCATAGAGCGACCGTCTGCAGGAAAATGATCAATGATAACGGGAAAATGTAATAAGAAACGCCGGTGATCAAGGATCTTCGAACAAGGTTGTGCACAAACGAACGGATCACGACCGTGTTAAAACTGCAGCTTTAGAAGGCACTTTCATGGATTTAGCATCCAATGAAAAATTTATAATCTTGACAAGCATGGGTGAATTTGTTAAATTGCACCATTAATTTTAACCAGGAAGGGAGGTGAAACCACTATGAAGAAGATCATTGCTCTGTTCACGGCAGTTGTGTTCGCCATGACCCTCGGCGTTGCATTCGCGCAGGAGAAGGCGGCAGCCCCGGCTGAGAAGAAGGCCGAGGAGAAGGCAGCTCCTAAGAAGGAAAAGAAGGCAAAGAAAGAGAAGAAGGCAAAGAAGGCAGCAAAGAAGGCTGAAGAGAAGGCAGCAGCTCCGGCGGCAGCCCCGGCAGCGAAGTAGTTTTATACCGCAGATTTATTATCCAGTGCGGGAAAATGAATTCGTAGAAGTGATTGGGCAGGCGGTCATCATTGATCGCCTGCTTTTTTATTGGCGCACCCTTAATCCCACCATAACATCAGCTTCTTCGTCGCATTGACCTCTTTGATCAGCGCGGAGAGCGTCCCCGTACCCTCATCAACGGTGTTCGGACTGAATGCATAGACATCGTCTGCAAAATCACTGAGATCGCGCGGCATGATCCTGAACTCGATCTCGACCCAGGCATTCTCGGCGCCGATAATATCAAACGTGCAATGCCTTCCCCACCCTTTCAGCTTTTCGATCACTTCCTCATGGCTCACGTCATCGTCGTCCCCATTCGTGTGCATGATCTTCAGGATATCATACTGGTCGGTACCCTTGATGATCCCGATCCTATCTATCTTCAGCGTATCATTGATCTCAATGATGAAGGCCATATATTTCCAGGGCTTCAACTTGTCACGAAGCGACCACAGGACCTGCTCCGACCGGCTCCGGGGGACCGAAACCGTCAAACCGTTCACCATGATCTGGTAACCGTCCTCATCATACCCGCTCAAGCGGTGGACCGGACCTCGCGCCTCCCCTTTTACAAGCAGGAGAATATCCTTCGCAAATCCGATCTGATTTGCGATACGTTCTTCCGAAGCCGAAAGGCTGCACAGGGGTTCAGCGGCCGCAAGGAGCAACAGGGCGGCAAGAGCAAGGACCATGCATAGAGATCTCTCTCGGATTCTCTTCATCTGTCGTCACCGACCTCCCGACCTGCATCAACGGCTCGGAAAAAGATGGAAAATAGTAGCATATCCTTCCAACAAAAACAACACGGAACGACCGGACACCGGACCGAGAAGATCACCCCTTTATCAGCGGCCTTGCCCAACATCTCTATGTATCGCAGTGGTGACAATAAATGACTGAGAGGATTTCTGACGCGGTGCAGGATGGGCTCGGGCACGAAGGTCTGAGTCTGGATCGATCATCGGGTGCGGCGACCAGGATAAAAAAAGGGACGTCCATGGATGACGTCCCTTTTCGCTTATGCATTCTTTATTCACGAGCACAGGCCAAGAATCTATGTTCGGGAACCGTATTGAGATCCGCCGCTCTGCCTGCTCATGCGCAGGGTCTTCTGTCTGCGTTTCTGGGCCTCTATACGTTTCCGTTTCTTTTTGATGGATGGCTTCTCATAGAACCGACGGTTCTTTAGTTCCCGGAAGATCCCGTCGCGCTGGATCTTCCGTTTCAGGACACGGATGGCTTTTTCGATATCCTTTCCGTCGACCTTTATCTCCAATTATTATTTTTCCTTCCGCCACCAAAACCGCCGCCACCACCACCGCCGGACCTGCCCCGCCCTCCGCCGCCACCGCCGCCAAAGCCAGACCTGCTCCGCTCCTTCTGGGGACGAGCCTCGCTGACCGTAATGGTCCTGTCCAAAAGAGATGATCCGTTCAAAGAGGTGATCGCCTTGTCGCCATCCTCATCATTTGCCATCTCAACAAAACCAAAGCCCTTTGACCGTCCTGTCTCACTATCCGTAATGATCTTGGCCGACAACACCTCGCCGATCTTGCCGAAGGTCTCTCTCATATCATCTTCGGTCATGTTATACGACAGGTTCCCTACATAAAGCTTCTTGGCCATGTGCTCCTCCATAGTAGTTGAGTTTGCTGAAGAAAAAAAAGACCGCAAAAATTAATAGTTTTTGCAGCCTCCTTGCCTCAACGAAAAACTCACGTTTATTTCTTTTCGATAATAGCCGCCATAGGGTGAAAAGTCAACCTTTTTCCAACAGTTAAGGCGCCGTAAGCCGCATCGTGAGTATATTTGAGTATATTACTGTATGACAGGGTATATTTTGCTTGATTAATTAGGGTCATAACGTGTATTATATGCTATTAAAATCAGTGTAACTTCAGAAAGTAACGTTTGCCTATCTCTTGCGCATATCTCACCTGCCAAGCGTTTCGTTCTGCTAATTGAGGGGTCATTTTGAACAAATTTGCGCAACCGTTGCCGCAACTTACCATAAAAGGGAAAATCATCAGGGTTCCCATCATCCAGGGAGGAATGGGCGTCGGGGTTTCGCTTCATTCCCTTGCAAGTGCCGTTGCCCAGGAAGGCGGCGCTGGCATAATATCAAGTGCCCTCCTTGACCGCCTCCTATCCAAGCGGAACAACAAGAAGATGGACTCCTACGAGGCCGCTTATGAGGAAGTGTCTCTCGCAAAGGCGCGCGGAGGATTTGCCGGCATCAATATCATGTGCGCCTTGGCCAGGGACTATGAGGCCTCGGTACGCGGCGCGCTGGACGCCAACGCGGACGCCATCATCTCGGGCGCGGGATTGCCCATGGGCCTTCCCGGGATCCAGGCGCCGAAAGATACTGCCCTGATACCCATCGTTTCCTCGAGCAGGGCGCTTGAACTGATCTGTAAAAAATGGGAGAAACTGGGCTACCGCCCTGACGCCGTCGTGCTTGAAGGACCGCTGGCCGGCGGGCATCTGGGATTCAAGATCGAACAGGTCGACCTTGAGTCCAACAAGCTGGAAAACCTTCTTCCGCCCGTTCTGGACATGGCGAAAAAATACGGCGATTTCCCGATCATCGTCGCCGGCGGGATCTACACCAACGCGGACATCCGCAAATACCTCAACATGGGCGCGAAGGGCGTGCAGATGGGGACCCGGTTCCTTGCCACCGAAGAAAGCAGCGCTTCGGACGAATACAAACAGGCGGTAGTGCGGTCCAAGGACGAGGACATCATCGTTGCCACCGACCCTGGTTCTCCCTGCGGCCTCCCCTTCCGGGTGATCAAACAATCTCCCATGTACGTATCGGCGCTCAAGCGGCTCCGGAAGCCCAAGTGCGACAAGGGGACCGTGCTCATGAAGGACGCCGAGGGGAACTATACGAGGTGCCCCGCCAAGGAAAGCAACGAACATCACTTCTGCATTTGCAACGGTCTTCTGAGTTCGGCAAACTTCAACAGGGATGTCGAGGAACCGCTCTTCACCGTGGGAACCAATGCATCCCGCGTCAACAACATCGTGTCGGTAAAGTCGCTCATGGATGAACTTGCCGGGAAGGTTCTCGTCACTTCGTCGTAAATAAGTCCGCCACAACGTTCACAGTAAATCCAGGAGCGAGCGCTAACCCGTAGCTTGCTGCGGGGTTCGCGAGCGATTAGAACAAGTAGAACTACCTTGAGGATCGATGATTCCCTGCAGCAAGCTGCAGGGAGCTTCAATTCCTATCCGGGGCCCCTTCTGAACAGGGGTCCCGTTGCATTTCATGCTCCACCGGCCATCAGTCTCGTTGAGCGCAATGCTGTCGTCGGACCGGTAACCGCTTTCTGAAAAACCTATGAGCAGATATCGACCACCGGTGATACCGGGCTCCAAATACATCACGCCGGACGGAAAGAAACGGCTGACCGACGAGTTCACGTTCCTCTGGACGGTGAAGCGTCCGGAGGTGACCGCGGCACTCGCTGCCGCGGCAGCAGAGGGCGACCGCTCGGAGAACGCCGAATACATCTATCGCAAGAAGCAGTTGCGGGAGATCGACAGCCGTATCCATTTCCTGAAGGACCGCCTTGAGGACGTTGTCGTCGTGGACACCGTTCCGGACGATCAAACACGGGTGTTCTTTGGCGCCTGGATCCGGCTCGAGGATGGGGACGGTAACCGCGCTGAATACCGCATTGTGGGTCCTGACGAGTTCGACACGGATAAGGGCTACATCAGCATGGATTCTCCCGTGGCAAAGGCGCTCATGAAAAGGTCCGAAGGCGACGACGTCGTTGTCAGGCGTCCGAAGGGTGATGCGGTATTCACGATCATCAAGGTGTCATATCGCCCCTTTTCTCCGGAGTAGGGCCGATCCGTACTGCATTGACACGGCATGATTGTTTGCGCTATCATGAGGCCATGATCGAAACAGCATCCTTTCTGTTCGGCCTCGGATTCAGCATCCTCGTCTACGTCCTTTCCATCAGGAAGCGAAACGAGAGCCCTCTCCGGAAAGCAGGGTATTTCTTCATCTCAACAGTAGGGATAACCGGCATGGTATGGCTCAGCGGGGTCCTTATCGCCCATTTCCTCAGGAAGTTGAACGTTTTTCAATAATAAACACCTCGCAGTCACTAATCTGTACCTTCGACATCGACTCTGTCGTCCTTATAATAGAATCCTTTCACCGGACAAGGATATCCTCCATCGTGTGATCCGCATGTTCGGCTGACAGCAGCCGTATCTATCCAGAAAAAGAAAGGCGCGCTCACGTGAGCGCGCCTTGTTCTTTGCGATCCCTTCTTCATCCACCTGCCCGTTCAGCCGAGCAGCTTCACCTTCATCTCCAGCGGATGTTTCTGCGGCCCGCTGCCGACCCTCGAGGGATGACCCACCGGGACCACTGCCATGAACTCCCCTTCGGGTTCGCCGAGGAACCTGAGCACCTCATCCTTGATGAGGTAGAGGATCCCGAGCCAGACCGTCCCGAGACCGAGCGAGGCAGCGGCAAGCAGGATGTTCTGCACCGCAGCAGCCGAGCTCTGGATCTCCATGGTCCGGAAAAAATCGTGGGCCATTTCCTTCTCGACCTTGAACAGGTCGGTCCCATGGCGGATAAGGTCGCCGGTGTTCGCCACTGCAATGACGACGGGCGCGGAGAGGATGCTTTTGGCCCCCATCCTGAGCAGTGCCGCAGCAGGCCGGGGGAGGGCCGCCGACTGCGTCGTCACCAGCTGCGCTAGTTCGCTTTTCTTGCTCCCGCGAAGGACGATGAACCGCCAGGCCTGCTGGTTGTGTGCCGACGGCGCCTGATTGGCGGCATGGAGCAGGACCTGTACCTGGTCGTCGGTAACCTCCTCGCTGGTAAAGGTCCTGACGCTGCGTCTGGCCTTGATCGTCCTCAGGGTATCATTGAGAGTGAATACGCTGTCATCGGGGAACATGTGCAACCTCCCTAGGTGTGTTGGCATCTCCCGGTCACCACGAACCGCCGTCCACACGGACGATCGGAGAACGCTCCCTGCCTCGCCTTAGACCGTCCCCCGTTCGATCTCCTGCAGGATGTCCTGTACGATCTCCCGTACGGCCGGATGGTCGTCGTTGAGGTGTGTTCTGAGGGCCTCAAGGGCCGATCGGTCCCTGATGATCCCCAGGACGTTCGCAGCATCACCCCGGAGGGTCGCGTTCTCGTGATCAAGAAGTTTCAGTAGTCCCGGTACCGCCCTTCGCATGATCTGTCGGTGTGCTTTTACCAGTTCCTCGACCAGGGCAGTAGCGCCCAAGCGGACCACGATATTATCATTACCAATGAGATCAGGGATAAAACGGACCGTCGCGGGGTCCTGTTTCATCAGGGCGATGATGTTCTCGAGGAATCCCTTGCCCATGTACTCGATGAGCATGGCTCTCAATTCGTCGTCGTTCATTTCAATAGAGCGAATTATAGCACAACCTGCTGATAATAATCTCCTCACCTTTTTGCTCATATGGAGAAATCCCTTGCAAACTATCCGTGTTTCATTTATCATTGGACACGATGGAAGCAGCAACGCACGCTATTGAACCGCAATTCCTGTCCCAGGCCCTCGCCCAGGGAACAAAACTCCGTATCGGCCAGATGAGCAAGTCGGAACATGAAGGCATCATTCGAGAGATCGGCCGGTATGAGATCAACATCGAAGAAAAGAACCATATCATTACCCTCCTGAAAAAGGACATCTCCTATATTTCCACACCTGCCCCGTTGATACTATCGCCTCCTCCTGCATCCGTCGAAAAGACCTCCCCCCCGACATCGGGTTCAGCGGAAGCAGTGTCCGCCAAACCGAACATCCAGCAGGAATTCCTGGACAAGGCGATCCGCGAGAACCAGGTCCTCACCATTTTTCTGATCACCGGGCAGCGCATCCGTGCCACCATCGATGCCTATGACAACTTCACCGTGCTTGTCCAGGAGGGCGGGAAGCAGCACCTGTTCTACAAACACGCGATCACGACGATCAACCGATAGACTAATGAATGCGGACGGCGCATTCATATCATCAATTGTTGTTGAGGTATCCTATGGAAACAAACCTTCTCGACAAAATGCTGGGCTCCTATCTGTCCCAAAAGACCCCGGTGACCATCGTCCTCCAGAATAATAACCGTATTTCCGGCAGGATCAAGATGTTCGACAGTTATGTCATCATAATGGAAAACCAGAAGAACGAGATCGTCTACCGCCATGCAGTATCGAGCCTCCTCCCGGCGTTGCACGCAGATCAGGTCCACCAGCCCCGTGAACAAAAGGGCGTACCGGCGAAGCCTGCATCGAGGCCTGCGCCGAAAGCCGCGAACTATCCGAAGCAGGCTGCCGCAAAAGCAAGGCCGTCACGTCCCGCGCCCAAGGCCGCGGCAGCAGCGGCAGCCTCCGATCCCGGCCTCAGCAACAGCATGAAGGAAGGCCTCCTGCGATGGATGCAGGAGCAGAAGGCGGGAAAATAGGGTGACCCGCCGCTCCCTGGCGCTCGCGTTCCTCTCCGGTCTCCTGCTCACGGCATCGTTCCCCAACCCCGGTTATTCGTTCCTCGCCTGGTTCGCCCTTGTCCCCCTCCTGCTCGCGCTCAGGGGCCTGACCGTTCGCGCAGGGCTCCTGCTCAGCTTCCTCGTCGGGCTTGTCTTCTTCTCCAGCACCATCTACTGGGTGACCAATTCGATCCATGTCTACGGCCATGTGCCGCTCCTGCCCGCCGCGCTCATCACCCTGCTCTTCAGCGCCATCCTCGCCCTCTTCATCGCCCCCTTCGGCGCTGTGATCGTCCACATCAGGGCGACGCGCCCGGGCATTGTTGTTCTGGCAGCGCCGGCAGTGTGGGTCACGCTGGAACTCGCGCGAACACACCTGTTCTCCGGATTTCCCTGGGCCCTCGCGGGATACTCCCAGTACCAGGCGCTGCCGGTCATCCAGGTTGCGGACCTCACGGGGGTGTACGGCATATCCTTCGTGATCGTGCTCGTGAACACCGCCATCACGGAGCTGATCTCCGGCGGGAAACGGATCGCACCTTTGCTGACGGCGTCGGTGGTCCTTCTCGCCGTCCTCGGCTATGGCTATCACCGGCTGAACGCCGAAACAGGAAGCGGCGGCATCAGGGTCACGGTGATGCAGGGGAACATCGAGCAGGACAAGAAGTGGGACCCGGCCTACCAGAGCGAGGTCATCGCCACGTACAAGCGGCTGACACGCAGGGCGATCGAGCAGAAGCCCGACCTCGTGATCTGGCCCGAGACAGCGACCCCTTTCTACTTCGAAGGGACCGATGATCCCTACCCGGCGCTGACCGACGACCTGAGAAGGTTCGTTCGCTCAACCGGGACCCCTCTGCTCACCGGCAGTCCGACCTATGAGAAAAAGGAGCGCCGCCATCTTTTGAGGAACTCCGCCTTCCTGCTGGAGCGGGACGGCACGACGAAGACCGTCTATCACAAGATCCACCTCGTCCCCTTCGGCGAATACGTCCCCCTCAAGAAAAGCCTCCTGTTCTTCGTGGAAAAGATGGTGCAGTCTGTCGGTGACTTTCAACCGGGCACCGAGTACACGGTCATGAAGGTCCGTCTTCCGTCGGGGAAGGATGTCGCGATGGGCACGGTCATCTGCTACGAGATCATCTTCCCCGATCTGGTACGCCGGTTCGTGAACGAAGGAGCGACGGTCATTACGAACGTCACGAACGACGCCTGGTTCGGCAGGACCGGCGCGCCGTATCAGCATTTTTCCATGGCTGTGCTGCGTGCCGTGGAGAACCGCGTACCGATAGCCCGCGCGGCGAACACAGGTATCTCCGGGTTCATCGACGCAAACGGCCGCATTCTCGACACTTCCGGCATCTTCACCGAAGCTCATCTCACCCGCACCCTGGTTCCCGGCAGCATAACGACCTTCTATACCCGCTACGGCGATGTCTTCGCGTGGATGTGCGCCCTCGGAGCGATCCTGGCCGTCATCCCCCTACCGCGTTCTAAATAACTACAGTGCTCCCGTTCATAAAAAAACCGCCGGGAGCTGACTCCCCGGCGGTGAATGATGAATATCTGGTTATTAATACCGTTCTTCAGAACCTGAAGGCCGCGTACAGCCCGATCCCGCTGTTCTTTGTCGTAAGCTTGTTCTCGCCCAACGGGCTGATCGTCTTCTCCTCGGTCCCTTCCGAATAGATCGGAAGCTGCATACCAAACTGCTCACTGAACCAGTACGTCGCGGACAGCGTGGTCCTGCCTTTGCTTTCCGTGTACTCGAACCCCGATGGCATCCCGGTTTGCTTGGCAGCCTCAACCTCAAGATCGAGCCGGAACGACAGCTGCTTCCCTGCATAGAACCCGATCCCAAAGTTCAACTGCCCCACATCGAACTTGTCGGTCACTGTCCCGTGTTCGTCCGTCCGTGATCCTCCGCCGATCTCGAACCGCAGTCCGACGAGGTTCTCGATCACGCCCTCCACACCCAGCAGCGTGACCTTCGTTTTCGAGGTTGTCTCCACACCGCTCTGCTTTGTCTTGGACGAGTCCCCGGTGAAAGCAAGGTGCAGCGCCAGGTTCGGGACAACGTAGTGGCGGATACCCAGGTCGTACATCCCGAGGCTGATATCCGTATCCGGCTGCTTTATCCCGCTTACCGTGTCTTCGAGCGTGCCGGAACCACCGCCGATTTTCAGGAAGAGACCGGTACCGGAAGGGAAATAGTACTCGCCTCCCAGGACAAGAAGACTGGCATTCACCTTCATATCCTCAGGTATCGTTGAGTCCTTCTCGGTCGCTCCGAACGCGATCAGGCCCGCCGAAAGCGTCGTCGGGTGCTGCAGGAACCTCCTGAGCTCGATGGCCGTATTGTCGTCCTTCAAGGGATCAAAGAACTTTGTGTAGGACAGGCTGAACTGCGAGTGCGAGTTCTTCATGGAACCGGTAAGGTCGGTTTCCACGCCATTGACCGATTGCTTGATCTCCTTCGATGAATCCCCTTCCAGTCCCACAATCACCTCATTCGATACATCGGCAAATGCTGTTCCGGCGGCAAGGCATACTAGCGCAATGATCAGGAGCCGCGTCTTCATGGGTCACTCCTCCTCTTGGTATAAATTGTAAAGCAGATTTTTTTGAAGATAGCAGAGGGTCCCTAAATCGTCAAGGTACTATTCACCGGGTACGGAAGCGATCAGAACGTGCAGACGGACCTGAGGAACGACACGGACTTAAGCTGTTTCCCGACGATGTGGAGGGTATGGGAGGAGAACGCCCGGTCAAGCTCGCGCATGATCTCCGACGAGGGTTTGAGACGGGTCACCTTATCAAGGTCCATGCGAAGCGCGTGGTAGTAGAAGCCGATGGCGCCGGGCGAGAGGTGTATCTGGTCCTCGCCGGACGAAACGAGACAGTCGGGGCAGAGCACGCCGCCCTTCAGACCGTAAAAGACCATCGGCCGCCCGGCTCCGCAGCCGCAGGACAGGCATTTGTCGAGCTTCGGCTGGAATCCCAGCAGGGACAGGAACCGGATCTCGAAGACCCGGAGCAGGAACAGCGGGTCCGCCCCCTCGTTCAGGAGATGCAGGATATGGGCGAGCAGCAGAAAGGCATGGGGATTCCGTTCCCCCTCCGGAGCGATCTCTCTCACCAGCTCCACCATGACGGAGCCAACGGCCATGCGGTCAAGGCCGCCGGCGATATCGAAGTGCTGGCTGATGATGTCGGCGGACTCGATCCGGACCAGTTCCTGGTGCTCTTTTTCGTAGAGATGCAGCCGCGCGTGCGTGAACAGCTCGAGCCCGGCGCCGAACCGGCGGAAGGACTTCCGGCCGTTCTTGGCAACGCCCCGGAGCTTGCCGCGTTCCAGGGAGAAGAAGGTGACCAGCTTATCCGCCTCTCCCAGGTTCATACTGCCGATGATGATTGCTTCGGTCTTGGATTTCATGGTCGATCCGTCATGACGAACTGCGGGCATTATACATTGTTGCGGGGATTGGGGAAAGGAGGAAAGAGATGAGCGGAGACAGAATAAGTCATGGCAGGGGAAACGGTCCTACTCCACCGTGACCTGCACCGCGTCGCCGACGTTCTCAGGGGTCACCGCGGTCAGCCGGAACGTTCCACGCTCCAGCGGCCAGAAGGTCTGGTAGGGCGGTCCTGTCCGCTGATACAGCCTGCCGTTCACGAACCACTCGACGTACGCCACCGGACGCGTGACCGCGGCCTGCAGCTTGATCGCCTGTACCCTCTCGGAACGGTCCAGGACGAAACGGTCCCTGTCCAGCGGATAGAGTATCCTGATCTCCTTGTCGACTGGAGTGAGGTTCGCAGCGGCGGGTCTTTCTCCGCTTGCGCCGATGGTATAGTGGCCGGCCCCGCTCTGCATCAGGACGGCCGGCGGGTCCTCCACAGGCTTCGAGATCGAAACGTTCCTGGCACGAACGGCCGGCTCCTGGTTGACGTCCGGAACGCCTCGCCAGGGGTCCTGAAATACCCTGCCCAAGTCATCGCCGAAGCCCGCAAGCCGGTACCTGCCCGCCGAGCCCGAACGGTTCTTGTCGTAGAGCCATCCCGCGTAAGGAGCGGCAAGCTCGTGCCGTCGGGCGGTCGCCGTATGGAACGTGCAGGTGCCCTTCGGCTCCGTCCCGGAGATGAAAAGTTCCCGCACGGTCTGCAGACAGTGCTCGGTGGGCCGCATGCCGGAATAGCCGCAGACGGTCATGCGTCTAAGGCCGCGGGGCTGACGGAAGTGCGGCGGCGGCGACTGACCGTACAGCCAGGCGATGATGTCCGAGAAAACCGGCATGGCAGCCGTGGAACCGCTCAGGTTCCTGGTCGGCGAACCGTCGAAGTTGCCGGCCCAGACCACCACGGTGTGGTCCTGCGTATACCCCGCGGCCCAGAGGTCGCGAAAGAACGTGCTCGTACCGGTCTTGATCGCGATCGGGAACGGAACATCCATCATGTTCCGGTTCCTGCCGAACGTGAACATGCGCGCCGTCGGATCGGACAGGATGTCCGTGATGATGGCGGCGGTCTGCGGCAGCAGGATGAACGATCCTCCCTTCGCCGGCCGCTCCGCACCTCCACGGCGCCCCGTTCCGCGCGCTTCGGTCGTCAGGTACGTCGCCCGTCGGTACACCCCGCCGTTCGCCAGCATGGCGAAGGCCTCGGCAAGCTGCTCCGCGTTGACCTCGGGATTGCCGATCGCCATGCCCAGACCGTAGTGTTCCGGACCCCTCTCCGGATGATTGATCATGCCCATGCGCAAAAGCAGGTCGTAGAAGCGCTCCTCGCCCAGGCGGTCCAGCATCCGCACAGCGGAAAGGTTCAGCGAACTGCCGAGCGCCGCGCGCATGGTGACCGGCCCGTACTCTCTCCGGTCGAAGTTGAGCGGCGAGTACTGACCTTCACGCGACCGGTAGGTGCGCTCCGTGTCCTCGAGCAGCGTGGTGACGGTCTCCCCTTCCTCCATCGCCAGGGCATAGAGGAACGGCTTGAGCGTTGATCCCGCTGAGCGCAGCGCCAGCACGCCGTTGTTGAACCCGCCTCCCCGGTCCGCGTATTCCAGCGAACCTGCCGCGGCGAGCACCTGCATCGTGGGATTGTGGATCACGATCGCGGCGGCCTGGCTCGCACCGCGATAGCGAAGGCGTTCCGCATGGGACGCAAGGATCTCCTGGACGCGCTTCTGGAGATCAAGGTCAATGGTGGTCCGCACGATACCGTCGGCAACGCCCTGTTTCAGGAGCATGTCGATGACATGGGGCGCTGTTGAGAAGAAGGCAAGCTTTCGCAGGCGGGTCTCTTCCTGTGTTGCCGCAGCGGCAGCCTCGGAGGAGCAAGCACCCACGGTCGTCATCCGCGAGAGGACCCAGTTCCTGCGCTCCCGCAGCCTCTCCCGCTGGCTCCCATAGGGATTCAGCAGTCCGGGCGCCTTGGGCAGGGATGCGAGCAGCGCCGCCTCGGCAATCGTGAGGTTCCTGACCGATGTCCCAAAATAGGCCTGTGCGGCCGTCTCCACGCCGACCAGGTTGTTCCCCATGGGCACGCGATTGAGGTACTGCTCGAGGATCTGGTCCTTCGAGAGAACCCTCTCCATCTTTACGCTTCGGACAAGTTCGACAAGTTTGTCCCGGTAGGTCCTTTTTCGTCTTCGAATCTCGACGTTATCGTCGTCTCTGTTTTCATTTCCGCAATCCGCAATCCGCAATCCGCAATCGTTGTATATCAGCCGCACCACCTGTTGCGATATGGTCGAGGCTCCGGAGACGACCCGCCGTTTCGTCACGTTTGACCAGAGCGCCCGCAGGATGGCGATGCCGTCGAATCCGTGATGCCGGTAGAACCGCTCGTCCTCGGCCGCGATAAAGGCGTTCCTGACGGTATCGGGGATATCGGCGAGCGTCACCCACCGCGCCCGCTCGCCCCGGTCGTCAGGAAGGAACCGCAGCTCCCGGCCGTTCCGGTCAAGGAACACGGTCCCTCTGCCCATCGATGCCTGATTCGACAGCACAGCGGGATCGAACTGCACGGCGCGATAGAGAGACATTGCCGCAGCGGCTGTGATGATCAAGACAACAACCGCTGCTCCGGCAGCTCCGATGATGATAGTGCGAAGCTTCGACAATCTACCCGCTCCTCTTCACGAGAGAAAATTTGGCCCGGACCTTCTCCCGGTCCGGGCCACGCATGCGACGTTCACGGTTTGATCGGTGCTATTTCATCTTGTCCTCACGCTCCTGGAGGATCTTCATGTTCTGCTTGTCCACCTCGGAGAGCTTTGAATCCGCATAGTTCGGGTCCTGCTTGTACCAGGGCTTCGCGCTGAAAAAGGCGCTCAGGTCCGCGGACTGGAAGATCCTTCCGTGGCGGGCGAAGATTTCGTTCCGCATGACGCGTAGCTCCGCCTTGCTCCGTCCCTGCAGCTCCGCATCACTGAGGACGCGGTCAGGCGCGACAAGAAACCCTTCGACCTTGGTCAGGTGCTCGGGGATGCCAGGCGCTTCCTCCTGCTTCACCGCCGCCGGGACCGCGGCAGGGGCCGCTGGCGCAAGCGACTGATAGGTGAGCTCGAGCTTGATCCTGTCGCGCTCCTTCTTCGCCGCCTCGTTCTCCGGGTTGAGCCGCACGGCATCGTCGAGGAGCGTCTTCGCCTGCGCGAAGTCCTTGCCCGCCGCCTTGAGCATGGCGAGCTCGTACAGCACGCCGGACGCCTCCTTGCGCTTGCCCATCTTGCGGTAAATACCGGCCAGCTCTGTCAGGATGTCCTCTCTGCCTTCCTTGATTTTTGACAGGAGGGAAAGATA
>CAKKRC010000069.1 GCA_919902495.1 Nitrospiria bacterium | reverse complement strand
ACACGGGGTCGGACTCATGGTCCATGAAGGACCTTCGCTCTCGGCGCTTTCAAAGGGCGTTGTTGATGCGGGAATGGTATTTACCGTGGAACCGGGCATCTATATTGCCGGATGGGGCGGTATCCGGATCGAGGATATGGTGCTGGTGACCGCCGGCGGCCACCGGGTCATGACGAGCCTTCCGAGAGAACTCTAGAACAAGATCGAGAACAGATACTACTTGCGAACAGGAAGAGGAGGATTTGAGAATTGCCAGTATCAACAACGGAGTTCAGGAACGGATTGAAGATCGAGATAGACGGCGAACCGTATGTCATTGTCGAGTTCCAGCATGTAAAACCCGGCAAGGGCGGGGCATTCGTGAGGACCAAGTTTAAAAGCCTCAAATCGGGGAATGTTACAGATAAGACATTCAGAGCTGGCGAAAAAGTCGATGTCCCCAACCTTGAGGAAAAGACCATGCAATATCTCTATGCCGCGGATAAGGACCGGGTCTTCATGGACACCAGTAGCTACGAGCAGGTATCCATGAACGAAAAGCAGCTCGGCGACAGCATTAATTATCTCAAGGAGAACATGGAGATCAAGGTCCTCTATCACAAGGGACAGCCCATCAACATTGATCTGCCTATGTTCGTGGAACTCGCGATCGCCAAGACCGATCCGGGCGTGCGCGGCGACACGGCGTCAGGCGGTTCCAAGCCGGCTACCTTGGAGAGCGGCGCGGTGATCAAGGTGCCGTTCTATCTCAATGAAGGTGATGTGGTCAAGGTGGACACCCGCAGCGGGATCTTCATCGAGCGTGTAAAACAATAATCCGTTCTGTATCTGCCGCGCATGCACACAGATGCGGTACGTAAACAGGCATTCTTCTGTACATTCCGAGGGTGCCTAAAAAGGAGCAAGCATGAACCTTAAAGAGTTGAAGGAACTCATTGAAATGCTCAAGAACACCGATATTTCCGAGCTGGAGATCGAGCGTTCAGGCGTGAAGGTCCGTCTCCGGAAGGGCGGCGACGTGACGTTCCATCCGGCGATGCCGCGCATGGAATATCCTCCCGCCGCCATCGTCGCTCCGGCAATTTCCGAAACGGAAAGGCCGGCTGTCGAGCAGGCCCCTGCAGCCGCGTCTCCGGACCAGATCAAGGTCACGTCGCCTATCGTCGGCACGTTCTATCGGTCCAGTTCGCCTGACAAGCCATCCCTGGTGGATATTGGAGACACAGTGAAAAAAGGCCAGGTCCTCTGTATCATCGAGGCCATGAAGCTCATGAACGAGATCGAATCGGAAGCGTCAGGGAAGATCGTGCAGGTCCTCGTGGAGAACGGCCAGCCCGTGGAATACGGCCAGCCCCTTTTTGTGATCGAGCCGGTGTGAAGCAGTGACGTTAGCAGGACCCAACCATTAAGAGCGCACACGAGGTGTTTTTGTGTTCAAGAAAATACTGATAGCCAACCGCGGTGAGATAGCCCTCCGCATCATCCGGGCATGCAAGGAAATGGGCATCAAGACTGTGGCCGTCCATTCGACCGCAGACGCTCACGCGCTCCATGTGCGGTTTGCCGACCAGAGCGTGTGCATCGGACCGCCCAAGAGCTCGTACAGTTACCTGAACGTTCCCAGTATCATCAGTGCGGCCGAGATCACGGATGCCGAGGCGATCCATCCCGGCTATGGTTTTCTTGCCGAGAACGCGAGTTTCGCCGAGGTCTGTAATTCCGCCGGGATCAAGTTCATCGGGCCGAGTCCCGAGAGCATCAAGCTCATGGGTGATAAGGCCAAGGCGCGGGAGACCGCAGAAAAGGCCGGAGTACCCATCCTGCCCGGAAGCGCAGGCGTCATCACGGAAGAATCCGACGCCGTGGCCCTGGCGCGGGAACTCGGATTCCCGGTCATCATCAAGGCGGTTGCCGGCGGAGGCGGAAAAGGCATGCGGGTGGTCATGGAGGAAACGGAGTTCGCTTCCGCGTTCGTCATGGCGCAGTCAGAGGCCCTTGCCTCTTTCGGGAACGCCGACGTGTACGTGGAAAAGTACATCACCCAGCCCCGTCACATCGAGATCCAGATCATTGCCGATGAAAAGGGGAACATCGTATCGCTCGGCGAACGGGAGTGCTCAATTCAGCGCAGGCATCAGAAGCTCATCGAGGAGGCTCCTTCGGCAATCGTCGATGCGCCGCTCCGAAAAAAGATGGGGGACATGGCTGTCGCCCTTGCGAAGGCCGTGAAGTACCGCAATGCCGGGACCATTGAGTTCCTCATGGATGTTGACAGCAGTTTCTACTTCATGGAAATGAACACCCGGGTCCAGGTGGAACACCCGGTCACCGAGATGGTCACCGGTGTGGACATCGTCAAGGAACAGATCCGGGTCGCCGCGGGAAAAACACTCTCCTTTACCCAGGATCAGATAGTCGTGCGGGGCCATAGTATAGAATGCCGGGTCAACGCGGAATGTCCGGAAAAGTTCACTCCCTCTCCCGGTACCATTACCGCCTTTAACCCCCCCGGCGGCCCCGGCGTCCGTGTCGATACGGCGGCCTACACGCAGTATGTCATCCCGCCGTACTACGACTCCATGATCGCCAAGCTCATCGTTCATGCGGATACGCGTGAAGAGGCGATCATGCGAATGAACCGGGCCCTGGACGAGTTCATTATTGAAGGGGTCAAGACGACGATCCCCATGCACAAGAAGATACTCGCCGATGAAGACTTCAAACAGGGAAACATTTCCACCAAGTTCATGGAGCGCTACCATAGTCCGTCGAAGTGATATCAGAGGACTGTGTCTCATCCTGGATGCCGACCTTCTGACCCTGTCCGCCGGGAAAACCCTTGCCGTGGCCCTGGCTGCCGGCGTTCGCCTGTTCCAATATCGTAATAAGAGCGGTTCCCGGAACGAGGTCTACAGCGTATCGAACGAACTTGCCGGTATGGTAAAACGGGCGGGGGGCATATTTATCGTAAATGACCATGCCGATATCGCGAAAGCCGTCGATGCCGACGGTGTCCATCTGGGGCAGGGAGATCTTCCTCTTGCATATGGGCGAAAGGTCATGGGAAAGGACAAGCTCATCGGCATCTCCACGCACAGTGTGGAACAGGCCAGGGAAGCGGAGGCTGCCGGCGCCGACTATATAGGATTTGGCCCGCTCTTCCCGACGATGACCAAGGATGCAGGACCTTGCCAAGGCACTGAGAAGCTCCGTTCGCTGCGGAACGCGGTGGCGCTTCCTGTGCTCGCGATCGGCGGAATTACACTTGATACCCTTGCTGAAGCGATGGCGGCCGGCGCAGACGGTGTTGCGGTCATCAGCGCCGTCCTCTCCGCTCCCGACCCGGCTGCAGTTGCACGTGCCATGATAGATCGTATCGAACGACTCGGCTCCACAAAGAACAGATGAAAGGGGAAGAACGATGAAGCGATTCTTTGCGTATCTGTCCGTTCTCGGTTCGGTTGCGGTATTTCTGATCTCCTGCCAATCGCAGCAGCAGAACGTCATCAGGATCGGCGCCGCCGGCCCGATGACAGGTGACCAGAGCAAGATGGGGATCGATCTCAGGAATTCCGTTGAACTTGCCGTGGCTGAATGGAACCAGCAGGGCGGTGTCCTTGGCAAAAAGATCGAAATGCTCGCGGGCGACGACCAGGCAGATCCGAAACAGGCGGTTTCCGTTGCCAATAAGTTCATCAACCAGAAGGTCGTTGCGGTCGTAGGACACTGGAACTCGAGCTGTTCGATACCGACATCGAAGTATTACAGCGATGCGAATATCGTCATGATCAGCCCGGCAACGACAAATCCGCAATTTACGCTCCAGGGATTAAAAAAGGTATTTCGCGTATGCGGCACCGACGACCAGCAGGGACGCATCGCAGCGGCGTTCGTCCTGAAGACCCTGCGCCCGAAGCGGATCGCCGTGATCCACGACAAGACGGCCTATGGACAGGGCCTCGCGGACTATTTTCAGAAGGCGCTCGGGAACGGCGCGGAGGTGGTCTACTACGGCGGGATCGTTCAGCGTGATCCCGACTATAAGGCGGTGCTGACCGCCATCAAGGAAAAGAAACCGGAGGTCTATTTCTTTGGAGGCATCTATCCAGAGGCGGGAAGGCTGGTGCGACAGGCCAAGGAAGTCGGTCTTTCCATCCCCATGATCACGGGAGATGGTGTATACGATCCCACGTTCGTGAATATTGCAGGGAAGGCCGCAGAGGGGACCTATGTGACGTTCGGGAAGGACCCCGCAGGCCTGACGACCGCGCGGTCGTTCAATGAAAAGTACAAGAAGGTATACGGGGAACCGGGACCCTATTCGATCTATGCCTATGATGCTGCCAATGTCATCCTGAACGCGATCAAAGCGACCGGCTCTACCGACGCGACCACGGTCGCGGAATACATTGCGAAGAGCACCTTTCAGGGTGCGTTTGGTGATATCTCATTCGATAAGAACGGGGATGTGACCAAGGCGCCCTACGTCGTCTGGCAGGTCAGGGACGGTAAATTCACAGAGGTCAAATGACCGCGACCGCATCCTCATGTTTGTCCAACAGCTCATAAACGGACTTGCCCTCGGCGCTGTGTATGCACTGATCGCGCTGGGATATACCATGGTCTATGGTATTCTCCACCTGATCAACTTCGCTCATGGTGAGGTCTACATGCTGGGCGCATATCTCGGCATCATCGTCATGGGCCTCTTCACACTCGTCGGGCTTCCGGCCTACAGTCTGCCCCTTACCTTGTTCCTCACGATCCTTATCTCGATGGCGTTCTGCGCGTTGTACGGAGCGGCCATTGAGCGGTTCGCCTATCGTCCGCTCCGCGCAGCGGCAAAACTGGCGCCGCTCATCAGCGCTGTGGGTGTTTCCATTATCCTGCAAAATGTCGTTATGCTCACGCAGGGAACGGAGTACAAGAACCTTCCGCCGCTCCTTCCCTCGGAGGGCTTTGACCTCCTGGGGGCAAACGTGTCGCCCGTGCAGGCCTTCATTCTGAGTTCATCCATCGTGCTCATGCTTATCCTGCATTTCTTCGTAGCCAAGACCCGGTTGGGTAAGGCCATGCGCGCGACATCCCAGGACCGCGTCATGGCGGGGCTCCTGGGGATCAATATCAACCAGGTCATTTCCATCACCTTCATGATCGGATCTTCTCTTGCGGCCGCTGCCGGTGTCATGGTAACGCTCTATTACGGCGTGGTGCACTTCTTCATGGGCTATTTGGCGGGGATCAAGGCCTTTACCGCCGCGGTTCTTGGCGGGATCGGCAGCATCCCCGGCGCCATGCTCGGTGGTTTCATGCTGGGGTTGATCGAGAACTTCGGGGCCAGCTACATCTCCAGCGTTTATAAGGATGCGTTCGCGTTCCTTATTCTCATTATCACGCTGATCCTGAGACCTTCCGGTCTCCTCGGACAGAAGGCAATGGACAAAGTGTAACGCAGGATGCCTGGCTTACGGTCGCAGCATCTTCTGCCCTTCCCGAGAACCGTCAAACGGCAGCAACGGCACAACGTTCGGAGGCATCGATGTCCGATATAAAAAAAATGTACAAGACCATCATGGCTGACAATTTCCCGCCGGAAATGACCATAATGTTCGGAAGCCAGACCCTGAAGTACCGGAAACGGACGTGGAAGCTGGCTGATGACGCGACCGGTGATCTGATCGAAAAGGGGCTTCGGTACGGAGAGAATCCGGACCAGCAATCCGCCATGTACCAGCTGGTGAACGGCAACCTGGAGCTTGCGGGAGTGCGCTTCATCGAGCCGGGGAACGGTCTGGTAAGCAGCATCACCGAGGAGCAGATGGTCCAGGCGGGCAAGCACCCCGGAAAAACGAACCTCACCGACCTCGACAATGCGCTTAATATCCTGAAATACCTGATGGACCGCCCTGCGGCCGCCATCATGAAGCACAATAATCCCTGCGGCGCAGCGTATGGAAAGACGGTCTTTGATGCCTATGACCGCGCGAACATGGCTGACCGCATCGCCGCCTTTGGCGGCTGTCTCGTGGTCAATCGGGCCATGGACAAACAGGCAGCGGAGCTCGCGAACTCGAACTATCTCGAAGTCGTGGCTGCGCCGGATTACGAAGAAGGGTCCGTCGCGATCCTTGCGAAGCGCAAAAACCTGCGGATCATCAAACTTGAAAAGATCGCTGATCTGACAAAGTATCGGGACATGAGCTTTGTGGAATTCAGAGCCTTAACTGACGGCGGCCTCATTGTGCAGCAGTCCCAGAAAAACGCTATTCGCACAAAGGCGGACTTCCAGGAAGCGAAAACCACGTATAAAGGGACCGAGTATACGATCGAACGCAAGCCAACGGACAAGGAATACAATGACATGCTTTTCGGCTGGAACGTGGAGCAGGGGATCACGTCCAATTCCGTCATCTATGTGATGGACGGCGTGACCGTGGGCATCGGTACGGGAGAACAGGACCGGGTAGGCGTTGCCGAGATAGCGATCTATAAGGCGTACACTAAATATGCTGATGCGCTTTGCTACAGGAAATACGGCGTTCCCTATAAGACGTATGAGCTTGAAGCGGAACAGGGAAAGCGGGACAAGGGTGCGCTTAAAGAGATCGACGAACAGACGAAGAAGGACAAGGGCGGCCTGATCGGCTCGACCATGGTCTCGGATGCGTTCTTCCCGTTCCGGGACGGCGTGGATGTGGGGATCAAGGAGGGGATAACAGCCATCGTTCAGCCTGGTGGATCTGACCGTGACCATGAGGTCATCCTGGCCTGCAACGAGGCCAACCCCAAGATTACCATGGTCTTTACGGGCCAGCGGGTGTTCAAACACTGATCAAGAACGATACTGTTCCTGGTGCCGAAGCATCTCAGATGAGGAGGAAGACGGTCATTTCATTGACAGTCTCTTTACGGCGTCCTTGGTATGGGATGCCATGTCCTCGAAGGCATAGAGAATGCACAGATAGTTCGATGATGCCTTGGGAGAGCATTCGCCGGCCACCAGCCGGTCCTCATGGGCGGTTGCGAAGTCATTCGACATGCGGATCATGGCGTCACTGTCGATCCTGACGGTCTCCAGGCTTTCGGAAGAACCGGTCACCACGGATTGTCCCGCTTTCTTGAGCATTTCCTTCCCGTTCGCGAGCAGCCTCCCGGTCTCCTGAATGGCCTTGTCGCTGAAGAGAAGGCCGTCCTTTATCTTGACCCTGATGTTGCTGGCGATGCGCTCGATGCTGACAGCGATCTTCTCGATATGCACCGGCACGGCCAGAATGGCGCGGGCCTCGCCTCCGGACGCGGCCATCTTGGCCAGCTTCTCCGTGAGGGCGTCCTCCTGTCCTCTGATCTCCTTTGCGAGTGACTCGGCCTGGTCCAGAGAAGCCGCTTTGTTCTTCATGAATGCGTCCTCGGTGAGCTCAAGCATCTGTTCTGCCTTATGGATCAGCAGATAGATCTCTTTTCTGATTTCTTTCATGGACTGGTCAGACATGGGTATGGCTCCTTTCCCCGAAGGGGCGCGTGCAGAGGTTCGTAAAAAATATAGCAGAAACAACACTATCTATCACGTAAAATATACTTATACCGATATTTTAAGGATTTATAGAATTTGCTTTGCGGCCCTGCGAACGTCGTGATCTGCGCTCGATCAGATATCTCCTTCTTTAATCGTAGTGTATCACAAACGACCGGGTTTTTCCTTGACTTGAACCTGACCGCTGGTATAATCAGCGCGACGCGATAAACCTACTGCCCACCCGGAGCGCCGCATGCCCTTTTTCGCCGGAGATATCTTCATAAGCGACGTGTATAAGCATCCGGTCCTCGATCAGACAGGCGAAGAGATCGGGAAACTCAAGGATATCACGGTAGGACTGGGAGATCCTTTTCCCGCGGTCACGACGCTGGTCGCCGTCGCCGGGAAACAGACCTTCCTGATCTCCTGGGACCAGGTAAATCTTTTCAACAAACGCGTTATCTCGGCGAACGTACTGCGGAAGGACCTGCAATCCTCCGATCCGGCCCCTGCGGACATCCTGATCTACCGGGATCTTCTGGACAAGCAGATCGTGGACATCAACGGCGCCAAGCTGGTGCGCGTCAACGACCTTCGGTTGGGTGACGTGAACGGGAAGATGTGCCTGGTCGCCGTTGACATCGGCCTTCGAGGCTTCCTGAGGAGGCTCGGCCTCGAAGTAAGGGGAGAGAGCTTCCTTTCCCTGTTCCGGTACCGCTTGCCGAACACCCTGATCGGCTGGCATTACCTTCAGCCGGTCGAACCAAAGCTTTCCCGGCTCACCCTGACCATTTCCCGCCAGAAGGCCTCAAAAATGCATCCAGCTGACCTCGCCGAGATCATCAGCGAGGTCTCGCAGAAGGAGCGGACGGTGATCTTCGGCACCCTCGATGTTGAGACCGCGGCCGAAGCCCTGCATGAGCTGGAGCCCAGCGTGCAGGCGGACATCATCGATGACATGTCCAAGGAAAAGGCGTCCGATATCCTTGAGCAGATGCCGCCCGACGAGGCGGCTGACGTTCTCGGCGATCTGCCGGAGAACAAGGCCAAAGAGCTCATAGGTCTCATGGAAAAAGAGGACGCCGATGAGGTCCAGGAGCTTCTTGAACATGAAGAGGACACCGCGGGCGGTCTCATGACCACCGAGTTCCTTGCGTTCCCGCCGGACATGACCGTCGAGGACGCCATCCGGGAACTTCGGCTCGAGGCCCCCGACGTCGAGACCGTCTACTATCTCTATATCCTCGATGACCAGGAACGGTTGCTGGGCGTCGTGACGCTCAAGGACCTTATCCTCGCCAGGCCGGAGACCATGATCAAGGACATCATGCGATCGCCGGTCAAGACGCTGTCGGTCGAGGCCGAACAGAATGATGTGGCCGAGTTCATTTCGAAGTACAATCTGCTGGCTGCGCCAGTCGTCGATGAGAACATGGTCATGCGGGGCATTGTGACCGTGGACGATGTGGTCGACTTCCTCCTGCCTCCTGCGTCAAGAAAACGCAGGAGGAAAATGTAGTCCATCCGATCTTCACAACGATCCCGGCGTCCCCGATCCATTGATCCTTCCGTATGCGGTTGCGCCGAGAGGGAGCAAGAGGCTGATCTGTGAAACTGTTCGAACGCGTCAAGAACACTATCGTGAACAACCGTTTCCTCGTGGTCCTGTCGGTGATCGGGCCGGGATTCATCGCGGGGAACGCCGGCAACGACGCCGGCGGCATCGCCACGTACTCCATTGTCGGCGCGCGGGAAGGGTATGGGCTCCTGTGGGCGCTCATCCTCATTACCTTCGCGTTGGCAGTGATCCAGGAGATGTCATCGCGGATGGGTGTTGTGACCGGAAAGGGCTTCGGCGATCTGGTCCGGGAACAGTTCGGGATCCGGGTGACCCTTGCCATCATGGCGCTGTTCGTCTTCGCGAACCTGACCGTTCTTATCGCCGAGTTCGCAGGCATCGCGGCGAGTATGGAGCTTTTCGGCGTACACAAGCATATTTCCGTGCCGATCTCCGCGTTCGTCGTCTGGCTGGTTGTCGTGAAGGGGAATTTCAAGCAGGTTGAGCGGTTCCTGATCGCCATCAGCCTGATATACCTCACCTATGTGTTCTCCGGCATCATGTCCAATCCGCCGTGGAAAGAGGTTGCCCGGCAGATCATGGTGCCCCACATCAGGCTCGATAAGGACTATCTGCTGCTCTTCATCACCATGGTGGGAACGACGATCACTCCCTACATGCAGTTCTACCTGCAGTCGGCCGTCGTGGACAAGGGGATCCGCGTCGAGGAGTACCGGTATGCCAAGTTCGACGTCTACGCCGGGTCCTTCATGACCGTGTTCATCGCTTTCTTCATCGTGCTCAGCACCGGGACCATTCTGCATCCGGCAGGCGTGATCGTTGATTCCGCGGAGCACGCCGCGCAGGCGTTGCAGCCGCTGGCAGGAGATTTTGCCTCACATCTCTTCGCCGTCGGCCTGCTGAACGCGTCGTTCCTCGCGGCTTTCGTCCTGCCGCTGGCAACAGCCTATGGACTTTCGGAGGCATTCGGATGGGAGTCGGGGATCAACAAGACGTTCCGGGAGGCGCCGCAGTTCCTGGGGTTCTATACGGGCTTCATCGTGATCGGGGCGGGGGTGATCCTGCTTCCGAACGCGCCGCTCATCAAGATCATGTACCTGTCGCAGACCATCAACGGGATGCTTTTGCCTGTTGTGCTGGTCATCATGCTGCGGCTGATCAATGACGCGTCGATCATGGGGGAATACGTCAACTCGAAGCGGATGAACGTGGTCGCCTGGTTCACCGTGGCGGTGATGATCGTACTGACCGTCATGCTGCTGGTGACCAGCTTTGTGTATACCTTCTAGTCTTGGCAGCTGACACTACTCTTCATAGGGTATCGGGTCCTTCACTCCCGCCTCCCGGAACCCTTTCAAACGCAACGCGCAGCTCTCACACCTGCCGCAGGCCCTCTCGCTGTTTTGATAGCAGCTCCACGTAAGATGGAGCGGTGCGCCCAGCTCGGCGCCTTTCCGCACGATCGCGGATTTATTCATATGGATGAGCGGAGTGATGATCTCGGCCCGCGTTTCCGGCTTCGTTCCCGTCTCGATGACCTTGTTGAAGGCCTGGTAGAAGACCTCGCGGCAGTCGGGATAACCGGAGCTGTCCTCTTCCACCGCGCCGATGTAGATCCTCGTCGCGCCGATGACCTCGGCCCAGGACACGGCGATGGCAAGGAGATGGGCGTTCCGGAAGGGAACGTAGGTCGTGGGAACTGCGGATTGCATAGAACCCGATACGGGAACGGGAATGCTGGCGTCCGTCAGTGCCGAACCGCCAATGACCTTGAGGTGCTCGATGCTGACGACGAGGCGTTTCTCGGCCTGGTAGAACTCCGCCAGTTCATGGAACGCGCGCAGTTCCCGCGCTTCGGTCCTCTGGCCGTAATTCACGTGCAGGCATGCCAGACGATAGTGCTCATTCGCCAGTGCGGCCGCGACACAACTGTCCATTCCGCCGCTTACGAGCACGACGGCAAGTTCCGTCTTCATGGCCCAGTGTACCAAGATTGCCGGTCAATTTCCAGATATATAAGGACCTGTCCGGATAAAAAATCCCCCGGCCGAAAGAACAGGGGGAGTGGCCGGGGGACGGAGGGAGCCGTTCAATATCTGTATCTGTACGAGCAGTACAGGAGTTAATGCGCGCCATGGATGAGCATGGGCAGACAGCGGGTGCAGACGATCTTTTCCTTGCCTTCGTTGTAGCAGGGGAGATAGGTCTTTTCCTTATCATCGGAACCGCACAAGTAGCATTTGATCTCTTTGTTCGCCACGTTATCCCTCCTGCGCCGCGTTGATCTCGGCGACGATCTTGTCCGGATCGAGATTGTGCATCATGGCGCCGAAGGAGATCGATTCCACGTTGATGCCGGGGCAGGTGAAGCATCCGTTGCCGAAGTGCTTCTCGATGACCGCACGCGCTCCGGGTACGTTCTTGATGGCGTCGCCGATAAGGGTATCCTTTGTCACTTTCTTTTTCTCTGCAAGCATGGAAACCTCCTTGAACTTGGTATGATCATATGATACCAGAAACCGGCGGGATTGGTATGACGCATATCATACGGACGAGGCAGGCAATGGTCAGAAAAAAGATGTCGGTAATCCTCTATGACCAGGGTCATAGCGGGCCGGCACGTCCTTTGGTATACTTACTTACAATAACCTTAAAGGAGGCACTGAATGGAGACATTTGTCAGGAGGTTCATCATCATGAGCATCGTTTATCTGGGGATTTCTTCGCTGGTAGGTATCGCCATGCTGGGAAGTGAGAAGGCCATGGCGCTCAAATTCGTTCACTCGCATCTGAACATGCTTGGATGGGTATCCATGATGATCTTCGGCGTGGGTTACCATATCCTGCCGAAGTTCATGGGCAGAGCGATGCACAGCAAAGCACTCGGAGAGATACAATTCTGGATGGCCAACATCGGCCTGATCGCCATGCTGTTGTTCTACACGATCAATGTGTTCAACCCGTCAGGCATGTTAGTGGTGTTCACGACGGCAGCCGGTGTGCTGGAAACGACGTCGATCTTCCTCTTTTTCTACAACATGCTGAAGACCATGATGCCCCCGGTCCAGCAGCCTCAGTAGGTTTTCCCGGGACGCAGAGGATTACGGTCGAGAAGATCAAAAGAAATCTGTGCGGATAGGGAATAACGAGTGCCGCCGTTATGACGAGAAGGCCTCGAGCCCATTCTTGTCCAGTATGATGATCCTGCCGTCCTTGTCCGCGAGCAGACCGGCCTTCTTGAACTTGGTGAACGTGCGGATAGAGGTCTCCACCGTGGTGCCGACCATGTCCGCGACGTCCTGCTTGGTGAGGCGCATGTCGATCGTGATGCCGCTTTTGGTCTCGATCCCGACCTTGCCGGCAAGCTTGAGCAGAAGCGCCGCGATCCGCGCCTCCACGCGCTCGAGGGCGATGTTCTTGAGGGAGTCATGGGAACTTTTCATGCGGTCCCCCATCTGGAGCGCCATGCAGTACATGAGGTTCGGGAAACGGTCCACGAGCCGCATGAGGTTCTTTCTCGATATTTTGAGGACCTCGCTGTCCTCCATGGCAACGGCATTGGCAGGATAGGGGAACCCCTTGATGACGGCGACGCCTCCGAAGATGTCGGTGGGTGAGATCACCTCGAGAATGATCTCCTTGCCTTCGTGGGATAACTTGGTGATCTTCACTTTGCCCGTCAGGACCAGGTAGAACCATTCCGGCGGCTCGCCCTCGGAAAAGATGGTATCCTTCTTCTTGTAAAGTGACGTGGAGAGATAGGGTTCAAGTTCCTTGAACTCCGCGTCGGAGAGGCCCTTGAACAGATCGACTTTCCTGTGCTGTTTCATGGACCTAAGAATATACAAAAAACCGTTTTTTATCCAGAGAAAAATGACCGTTCCGCCCTTTTGGGTGTTGACTTTTTGATGTCCCTGACTTATTATCACCGCCATGTACGAACTAATGGTAGAATCAAAATTCGCTGCGGCCCATCAGCTGCGCGGCTACAAGGGTAAGTGCGAAAACCTTCATGGCCACAACTGGCGCGTGACCGTTGCGATCACCGCGGAACGGCTCAATGAGATCGGGCTGGCCATCGATTTCCATGACCTGAAAAAGGCGCTCCGCGAGGTGCTGGACCAGCTCGAGCACACCTTCCTGAACGATATCTTTCCTTTCACGCAGATCAATCCTTCCTCGGAGAATGTCGCCAAGTGGATCTATGACAGCATGGTCAAGAAGGTCAATGACAACAATATCGAGGTCGCCAGCGTCACCGTCTGGGAGTCGGACACAGCCTCGGCGAGCTACTTCGAGTAACCTTCCGTAGCAGGTCATTGCATAAGCCGACAAGAGCAATAAATTCTTTACGCCACAGCCAGAAGTAGGCGCCTCTAGGCGAGGTCGCCGAGGACACCGAGAAAATCTAAATACCTCTTAACCTATCATTTCTCTGTGAACTCTGAGTTCTCGGTGGCAGAATGCTTTTCAAAAATGTGCTCTCCTTAGTACCTGTCTTGATATTCCTGTCTTGACCATGCCGAAGGGGATCCGATGAACTCCATTGACCGAAGAATCGCAGAACAGATCCTTTCCCTCGCCGCTTTCTTCAAAGCAACCGCTGCAGAGATCTATATCCGAAGCTCTTCCTCGACCACGATAGAAGTGAAGGACCAGAAGGTAGATGCCTTCGAGCGTGCCCGTGACATCGGCGCGGGTCTGCGGGTGCTTGTCGGCGACCGCATGGGATTTGCCTACACCACGGACCTTACGCCGGATTCCCTGCGCGCGCTCGCGGGCTCTGCCGTGACCAATGCGCGGAACACCGCGTCCGACCTGTTCCACAGCATCCCCGCCGTACCGCCGGCACCCTATCAGTCCGTTTCCATTTTTGATCCGGCCATTGTCGCGCTGTCGGAAGGGGAAAAGATCGAACGCGTCATGGCCATGGAACGGGAGGCATTTGCCGTGGACCCGAGGGTCAAGCGCATACGCAAAGCGTCGGCAGGATTCTCCGATTCCTCGACCCTGATCATGAACAGCCTTGGCGCTGAGGTCCTTACCGGATCGACCGCGGTCTCTGCCAGTATCGAAGTGGTCGCCGAGCACCAGGGCGAATCGCAGGCAGGGTGGGAACACGATGTGCGGCGTTTCTATCGAGAGCTGGACATCGAGCAGGTCGGCAGGCGGGCGGCGCGGAAGGCCCTCGATCTCCTCGGAGCATGTTCTATCGATTCGGTCAAGGCGCCGGTCGTACTGGACCCGTCGGTGGCGGAGGAGTTCCTCTCCATCATGGCGAGCGGGTTCTCCGCGGAGAATGTGCAAAAGAAGAAGTCGTTGTTCATCGGAAAGCTCGACACCGCGGTCGTTTCTCCGCTCATCACGGTTTACGATGACGGTTTGCTTGCAGGAGGGCTTGGGACGGCGCCGTCCGATGATGAATTGGTTCCCATGAGGAAAAAAACGGTCATCGACAAGGGCGGGCTTGCCCTCTACCTTTACAACACCTACGCGGCGAACAAGGACAGGACCGTATCAACGGGGAACGGCATGCGCGGCGGTTTCAGGGGGATGCCCGGTGTCGGTGTCACCAATCTGTATATTGCGCCCGGAGCTCAGTCGCAGGAAGATATGATCCTTTCGACACAGAAAGGCCTCCTCGTAACGGAGATCATGGGCGCCCATATGGCCAATCCGATCTCGGGTGATTTTTCCGTCGGCGCCATGGGGTTCTGGATCGAGAAGGGGAAGAAGGCCTACCCGGTCAGGGAGATCACCATCGCGGGCAATATCCTCGATCTGATGAAGAACATCGACGCCGTAGGCAGCGATCTGCGTTTTTTCGGCCGGATAGGCTGCCCATCGCTCCGGGTAAAAGAACTTTCCATTGGCGGGAAGTGACGAAGTATGCTGACAGGCTGACAAGTGAGTAAGCTGACATGCTGGCAGGCTAACAAGCGAATACGTGACCCCTGCCCCCGGCCCCCTGGCCCCATTCCCCAGACCC
>CAKKRC010000068.1 GCA_919902495.1 Nitrospiria bacterium | reverse complement strand
CAAGCAGCAGGCGATCACCGACAGTCTCACCGGCCTGTTCAACCGCCGGTGTTTCGAGGACCTGCTGAACAGGGAGTTCCAGCGGGCCGAGCGTCACGGCCGGGAGTTCTCGCTGGCGCTTGTCGATGTCGATGATTTCAAAAAGTTCAACGACCGGTATGGTCATCAGGCGGGGGATGAAGCGCTGGCAATGCTCGGGGAGTCGATCCGGAAGGCCATCCGGGTCACGGACCTTGCTGCCCGGTATGGCGGAGACGAGATCGTCATCATCCTTCCGGAAACGAGGCTGGAAAAGGCCTATGATCTTTTCATCACCCGGATCAAGCGGGAGATAGAATCGAGGTTCCGGCAGTTGTCCGGCGACCGGTACTGCCTCACGGTCACCATCGGGATCGCGTCCTATCCCCAGGACGGGAAGGACGCCCACGACCTGGTCCTTGCCGCTGACCGGGCGCTCCTGGACGCCAAAAAACATAAGGACACCCACATGATCGGCTGCTCACGACCCCTGCGTTCCCTGCCGGCCGTCGCTACACCATAACGACCTCGAATTGCTCCTGATGCAGGTTCGGGTCCGCCTTGATCACGATCTTCTTTCCAAATTCCTTTTCGATCTCCTCCACGCCTGACCGCTCCTCATCATAGAGCATGTCCGCCACCGCCGGGTGCACGCTGACCAGGGCCTTTTTCTCCTCGGAGCCGGCGAAGGATTTCTGCAGCTCACGGAACACCTCGTAGCACACCGTGCGGCATGACTTGATGTAGCCGCGGCCGTCGCAGTAGGGACAGGTGTCGCAGAGCGTCCGCCCCAGGCTCTCGCGGATGCGCTTCCGCGTCATCTCGATGAGGCCCAGGGGAGAGATGTGGGAGATGGTGGTCTTTGCCCGGTCGTGGGACAGGGCCTCCTGCAGTGCGTTGTAGACCTTCCGGCGGTTGTCCTCACGCTCCATGTCGATGAAGTCCAGGATGACGATGCCGCCGATGTTCCGGAGCCGGAGCTGGTAGCCGATCTCGCGGACGGCCTCCAGGTTCGTCTTCAGGATGGTGTCCTCGAGGGACCTCTTGCCCACGTACCGTCCGGTGTTCACGTCGATGGTGGTGAGGGCCTCGGTCTGGTCGATGATGATGTACCCGCCGGACTTGAGCCATACCTTCCGGCCGAGCGCGCGGGAGATCTCGATCTCGACGCCGTAGTGCTCGAAGATGGGATCGTCGCCGTCGTAATGTTTTACGCGCCGGGCAAGGGACGTTGTGTAGGATTCCACGTACTCCCGCGTGCGCTGGTACTCGTCCGCGGAATCGATCACCATGCGGTCCACATCCGAGGTGAACGCGTCGCGGAAGACGCGGAACACGAGATCCAGCTCGTTGTGCAGGAGGGCCGGGGCCGCGGCGCGTTCGCGCTTCCGCTGGATGTTCTCCCACAACTTGCCCAGGAACTCGATGTCCGACCGGAGTTCGTCCTCGCTCCGTCCTTCGCTCGCGGTCCGGATGATATAGCCCATGTTCGGCTTCCGCAGGGACTGGACGATCTCGCGAAGCCGTTTACGCTCATCGCCGTGTTCGATGCGGCGGGAGACGCCGATGTGGTTCACGCCGGGCATGACGACGAGATACCGGCCCGGGATGCTGATATAGGTGGTGCAGCGGGCGCCCTTCGTGCTGATGGGCTCCTTGGAGACCTGGACGACGATGTCCTGGCCTTCCTGCAGGAGGTCCTCGATCTGCGTGGCATGGGAGCGCTTCCGTTTGGTCTCCACCTCAAGCTCAAGCCCCTCGTCCTCCATCATGGGCGCGTACTCCGAGGCGCTGTCGAACACATCCCCCACGTAGAGGAAGGCAGACTTGTCCAGACCGACGTCGACGAACGCGGCCTGCATGCCGGGAAGCACCTTCATGACGCGTCCCTTGTAGATGTTCCCCGCGACGCCCCTGTCCTTGCGCCGGTCGATGTAGATCTCCGTTACGAGACCGTTCTCGAGCAGGGCGACCCTCGTCTCCTCCCTGCCTGCGTTCACGATGATCTCTGATGCCATGGAAACTCCTTTTGCTTCTGAAATTGGTGATAGACCCCGGCATCAATTGACGCGGGGAGTGATCGTTCGCTACGATGACGCTCATTGTATAACAGATCATGCATCATAACAAGGAGGAATGTTGCAGCAGGGGAAGGGATGCCGGGTTCTCTCCGTTAGAGAAAACCGCAGATCGTGGTTACAAGCCACGATCTTATATTGTTGGAGAAGCTGTTCTCGCGGGGTTCACTCCGGCAGCAGTTCCAGGTTCTTCATCTTCGTCCTGAGCTGCTTCCGGGTGATCCCCAGGACCTCGGCGGCCTTGCTCTGGTTCCAGGAGGTCTGGTTCAGCGCCTTGACGATCAGCCGTTTTTCCGTCTCGATCAGGTTCATCTGATCGAACGCACCGCGCTCGTCCTGCGCCGGGAGCGCGAGCTTCGCCGGCAGGTATTTCTGGCCGATCGTGACCGTGGGGCAGAGTATGTACGCGCGCTCGATAGTGTTCTCCAGTTCCCGCACGTTGCCCGGCCATTCATGGCGAAGGAACGCGTTCATCACGGCGTCCTCGAACCCCTGGATATGCTTTCCCTCGATCCCGTTCATCTTGTCCAGGAAGTGCTGCGCCAGCAGGGGGATGTCGTCTTTCCGCTCCCGCAACGGAGGGATCCTGATCTTCATCACATTCAGCCGGTAGAAGAGGTCCTCACGGAACCGCTTTTCCCGCACCTCCTGGTCGAGGTCCTTGTTCGTCGCGGCCACGATCCGCACGTTGAGCTTGATCCTGCTGGAACCCCCGACCCTCAGGATCTCCCGTTCCTGGAGAAAGCGGAGCAGTTTCTTCTGGAGATTGAGGTCGAGCTCGCCGATCTCGTCGAGAAAGACCGTGCCGCCGTTCGCATGCTCCAGGAGGCCGGTCTTTTTTTCATGGGCGCCGGTGAAGGCCCCCTTTTCGTGACCGAACAGCTCGCTCTCCATGATCTCCGGGGGGATCGCCGCGCAGTCAATGGTGACGAACGGCCCTCCGGCCCGTTCGGAGCCATAGTGAACGGCGCGGGCCACAAGTTCCTTGCCGGTCCCGCTCTCGCCGACGACGAGGATGTTCGACTGGGTCTTCGCGACCATATTGATGGTGGCAAAGACCTCCTCCATGGGAGCGCTCTTTCCGATGATGGAGCTGAAGGTGTACTTTCCTTTCAGCTCCGACTTGAGCGCGATATTCTCCCGCTTCAGTTCGTATTTCTCGATAGCCTCCTTGGCGACCGAGAGCAGTTCGTCGGAGTTGATGGGCTTCGCGAGATAGTTGAAAGCGCCCTTCTTCATCGCGTTGACGGCGTTTTCAATGGAGCCGAACGCAGTGACGACGACGACCGGGACATCGGCGTCCCGGGACTTGATATATCCCAGGAGCTCGATCCCCGTTTTGCCCGGCAGCTTCAGGTCCGTAATGACGAGATGGTAGGCGCCCTGCTCGAACTTCTCGATCGCCTCTTCCGAGGACTGGGCGGTCTCGACCGCGTAGCCTTCCTTTTTCAAGGTGGCGGAAACGATCTTCCGGATGTTCTTTTCGTCGTCCACGACGAGGATGTTATATTCCTGCATGCTCGTATACCGGAAGTACTATGGTAAATTTGGTTCCTTTGCCCACAGCGCTCTCCACGGCGATCTCTCCCTTGTGTTCCTTCACGATGCGGTCGACGATGGCGAGGCCGAGGCCCGATCCGCGTGTTTTGGTAGTATAGAAGGGTTTGAAGATATTTTCAATCTCTTCCGGAGGGATCCCCCGCCCCGAATCCTGGACGGAAAGGGTCATCGAGGCGCCCGCGGCCTCGGTGGTGATGATAATGGCGCTGCCCGCGGTCGAGGCGTCGATGGCGTTCAGCAGGAGGTTCAGGACCGCCTGTTTCATCCGTGAAAAATCGCACAGGACCGGAGGCACGTGTTCGTCCGTCAGGATGACGACCTCGATGTTCCTGTCCGTCGCTTCCTGCCGGACAAGCTCCACCGTGGATTTCACGATGGCGTTGATATCGGTCGTCTTCAGCTTGAGCGGAGCGGGCTTCGAGAACCCGAGAAAGTCGGACGTGATCTCGTTCAGCCGCATGACCTCTTCTTCAATGATCGAGAGAAACTCGCTCAGGATCTCGCCCTGGAAGTTCTTTTTCAGGTAGGACGCCGCCAGGCGGATGGAGTTGAGCGGGTTCTTTGTCTCATGGGCGACCGTCGTCGCCATCTCGCCCAGGGCGGAGAGCCGTTCCATCCGGGCCTTCTCGGTGTTCACCTTCTCCAGCTCCGTCAGGTTGTATCTGAGGTCTTTCACCATCTGATTGAAGACCTCCACCAGTTCGCCGATCTCGTCGCCGCTCGATTCCTGGTAGACAACGCAGTTCCGGCAATCGCCGATCTTCTGGGCGAACTGACCCTGCACGGCGCCGTGACAGAACGTGCCGGCCACCGCCCAGCACCGCGTTTTGCCATAGGAGGGGCAGTCCTTCCGGTCGCAGCCGAGGCGCTCCCAGCATCGGACGAGCCGGGGGTTCTCGACCTCCGCGTGAAGGTTGCCGGCCTGCACATCCTGCATCTTCTGCTTCAGCCGCGTGAGGGGCCTGGTCAGGAGCGTGGAGACGCCAAAGGCGCCGGCGATCCCCAGCAGGAGAACGATGCCCGTGATCACGAAGATGGAGCGCCGGAGTCCTGCGAGCTCCCGCTCGATGAGGGCGTCCATGGTGCGGACGGAGTAGGCGATGGTCGCGCTGCCGAGGAACTCGCTGCCGATATGAATGGGCACGGTATATTCCGTCACCGGTTCCCCCTCGAGAATGATCCGGCGAACGGTCTCCCCGTCCGGGGAGGCCGGCGTCGCGAGCGCCGGAGGGTCCACGAGGTCCCGCCGGCTGCTGAGCCTGGCCCGGGTAGTGTGCGCCACGATCAACTCCTCACGGTCCATGACCGCGGCATAGGCGCAGGAGGTCGCCTCCTGGACCGTCCTGACCAGCTCGTCGAGCCGCAGCGGATCGAACACCAGCATGGGCCCCGCGGCGTCATGGGCCAGGTTCTTCACCATGGTGAGGCTGCTCCGGGCAGTGTGCTCCCGCAGAGCGTCCTTCTGGTTCGAGATGACCAGTACGGCCACACCGGTCATGGCCAGCACGATCAGGACCGTGACCGCCAGCGAGAATTTCAGCCCCAGGCCGAGACTAACGGGTTTCATATCGTCCGATCCATTTTCTGAGGTCGTCGAAGTCCTCGTTCCGCGAGGGCTTGAACCCCCGGACCTGCGCGGAGGACAATACCTTCGCGTCCTTCAGGTCCACGAGATGACGCTGCACCAGCGCCGTGAGGTCCGGCTTCGCCTTCGCGCTCGCGGCGAAAGGCCAGTTCGGGATGTACGGCGTCGTGGCGAGGACCCGGATCGTGCTCAGATCGATCTCCTCCTTCAGCACGTCGAGCGCGGCTTCCCGCACGAATCCCGCTTCCGCCGTCTTCCGATACACGTTCAGGATGACCTCCTCCTGCCGCTTTCCCTCCCGCAGTCGGAGGTCCCGGAACACGTCGATCCCGTTCTCGGAGAGCAGATGCTTCTGGACGAGAAAGCCCCCGGCGGAGCGGAAGGAGACGACCATGACGTCCCTGCCCTTCAGGTCCGCGAGCGTCCGAATGGCGCTGTCCTTATGCGTGATGATGATCCCCCGGAAGATGTCGCCGGACTCCTCCGTCGCGGCCGTGGCGATCGCGTTCAGGTAGCCGCGGTTCGCGAGCTGGATGTAAATATAGGGATTCGAATAGGAGTAGTCCGCATCTCCCCGCTCGATGATGGAGAAGAAATCCTCGAAGTCCCTCGGGATGACGAGCTTGAACTCGCGGCCGGTCTCCCGCGACAGATACCGCATGAGCGGATCGAACCGTTCGTACAGCGTGATGGCCGAGTACAGGGGCAGGATGGCGACCTTGACGGTGTTCGGGCCGTAGTGAAGGTAATTCTTGCCGGTGAGGTTCCTGATCATGACCCGCACCACGTCGAAGTCGCGGTCCTCGGCAGGCGAGAACCCGTCGAGGCCCTTCGGAGGGGCGGACCCGTTCGGCTGCGGCGCCCGAAAGGACAGGAACGCCTTTCTGAGCGTTTCGCGGACCGGTCCGGGCAGGCAGGTGCACGCGCAGACCACATACGGGGGGACCGCTTCCGATGTCTTGATGATCCGGAGGCCGTCGCCGAGATATTTGCGGGCGACCTTCTCGCTCAAGCCGCCGAGGTCGTGCCGTTTCGCCAGGACAGACAAGGCGATCCGGTCCTCCTGTTCGAGGTAGTCGACCGCCTGAAAGTCCTTCAACGAGATGCCCACTTCCTTGAACATGACGGAGGGGATGAGCGACGACAGGGATGAGTGCGTTGCCCCGAGCGCCAGACGCTTCTTCCTGCCATCGACGATCTTCGTGATGGGCGAGTCGGATCGGGTCACGATGACGCTCCGCGAGGTTGCCGCGCCGCCGACCACGGTTTTCACGAGCGGCTCCACGCCGGAAAGGCGCCTGGCCTCGCAGTAGGCGGCGGGATCGAGATATGCGAGCTGGGCCTGGCCGGAGTCGATGCTCTCGATCGCTTCCTGGTGGGACCGGGCCACCTTCAGGAGGACCGGGCGGCCCGTGGCCCGTTCGATATGGTCCTTGACCGGAAGGAACCGCTCGTACATGACGCCGACATTCTCAACGGGCGGGATGATGAAGACCAGGGCGGCGGGATCGTCGGCGTGAGGCGCGGGCGGACCTCCCGTGCGTGCGGCGCGTTCCGCTCCCGCCGCCGCGGCAAGGAGCAGGACTCCGAAAAGGACAAGCCAGGGTGTGTGCTTCATGCGTTATTATAAGCGGGATCACCGGAAATATGCAAGAGTGACGACGGCCGATGCGGAGAAGGACGGGGTCCTGTCCCTGTCGGGACAGGGAATGGCGCTTAATAATGGTAATTGTCCGGATAATCCGCTACTTATGGTTTGGCACTGCTTTTGCTTTAATGCTTGGAGGGGCAGCAGCTGTATACTGACGGTTTTCCGGGAAGCAGCGGCCAGGAGACCCATGAGAGCACCTGACAAGACATTGGATGTGCAGGGGGTCGCCGGCCTTCGGGTCAGGACCCTCGCGCTTGAAACGCTCGAATTGATGGATCGCGGCCAGGTGCTGAAAGTGATCACGACCCAAAAGGACGCCCGGAAGCAGATCGCCTCGCTCTGTCGCGAAGAGGGATTTCTCTTTCTGGAGGAGGTCCTGGACGGCTCCCAGCATTTGTTCCTTATCCAGCGCTAGTGGGCGCTTGCTCCACTGTGGTAGTTTCCCCTTTCCTTGGTCCGGCGCCTCCCCCGGCGCCGGACATTTTTTTTCCTGGACAGGAAGGACGGTCGGTCATTGAACAGACTTGAACGGACAGACCAGCTTCTGCTCATCGCCTTTCTGGCGGTGCTTGCGTTCCCCCTCCTGTACGCGGTCCGGGTTCTCGACAACAACACCCTGACGAGCTGGCAGTGGGTGTTCCGGCAGGGCGGCGTGCTCGAGCTCTTCCTGCTCGTCGCAGCGGTCACCATCGTGATGTTCCCCCTGTCCGGCGTCGCACCTGACCCGAGGCTGCACCCCGCCATCCTTTTCCTCGCCGCCCTTCTCGCGGTCATGCCGCTCTGGAACGAACCGGAGGTCATTCTCGACGCGTCCCGCTACTTTTCCCAGGCGAAGTATCTGGCGTTGCACGGCCCGTGGTCCTTCCTGCGGGAGTGGGGCGGGGAGATCGATGTCTGGACCGACCTTCCGGCGATCCCCTTCGTGTTCGGTGTCGCCTTCCGGTACCTCGGTGAGTCACGGACCGTTATTCAGGGCATGACCACGCTGCTGTTCAGCCTCACCGTGGTCTCAACGTACCGCATCGGCAGGACGCTCGTGAACGCGGAAACGGGCCTGCTCGCCGGACTGCTGCTCTTGGGGTTCCCTTATCTCCTGACGCAGGTGCCGCTCATGCTCGTGGATGTGCCGACGATGGCGCTTATCACCTTCTCGCTCGACGCGTTCCTGTGCGCGGTGCTCATCGGCGGCCGGCTGCGCGCCCTGCTCGCGGTCGCGCTGATCGTGCTCGCGATCTTCGCCAAATTCTCCACCTGGCTGATGCTGCCGGTGCTTCCCGTCGCGGCCTTCGTCATCGCACGGCGCGGCGACAAGGCCGCGGTCCGACGGTCGCTCCTCGTTCTTGGGGCGTCCGCAGTCGTCGGCGCAGCGCTCCTGGCCGCGCAGTATCAGGTCATCGCCGCCCAGCTGGACCTGCTCCGGGAATACCAGCTTCCGGGCCTCGGCCGGTGGCGGGAGAGCACGCTCTCGACCTTCTTCTTCCAGATCCATCCGTTCGTCACCCTGCTGGCTGCGTACGGCGTGGTCACTGCGGTCCGGAAGAAGGAGATCGTCTTCCTGGTCCCGGCCTGCTTCGTCCTGTTCGTCCTCCTGCTCCGGGTGGAGCGGATCCGGTACATGCTGCCGCTCTTTCCGCTGTTCGCACTGATGGCCTCTCATGGTCTCCGGGCATTATCCGGCGATGCGCGGGTCCGCCGGTTCACCGCGCTCAGCGTCGCAGGGGCGTCCCTGGTACTGGTCCTCTTCGCGTACCTTCCCTTTTTGAACAATTCGACCATGGCGAACCTGCGCGATGCCGGCCACTATCTCGACAGCCTGCCGGGTGAAGCGGTCGAGGTGCTTGTGCTGCCGCAGCACAGTTCTATCGGGAACACGGAAGCAGCGGTACCCCTTCTCGATCTCTTCACGCGCAAGCGGCTCATCCTTCGGCAGGAACCGCAGCCGCGTCCGTCAGCCGGTAAGTTGCTGACCTCATCGCTGCGGTTCACCTGGGAGCTCAAGCGGCCCGGGTGGTATGCGATGCAGGATGACGACTCCGGGCTGCCCCTGGTCGTTCTATCGTCCGGCGACGAGCCCTTCCCGCCGAACGCTGCCGGAAAACGGTTCGCGGCGGACACCAGCACGTTCCGCTACAAGACCGTCCTGACGGTTCTCAACCGGAGCGCTCTGGCCCAAACGGCACAGTGATAGGCCGGAAGCTGTTCTGTTCCGGACAGCTGATGATCGTACGGAGGGCCAACGACCTGTTTATAACAGGCTGTTGAAAAAATCAAATTTTGCGAGGTAACCGTAATGGCAAAAATACTCGTGGCAGAAGACAGCGCTACCGAACTTCACATGATAAAAGACATCCTGAAAGAGACCGGCCATGAGGTCATCACCGCCGTGGATGGCGAAGAAGCCGAGCGCAAGGCGAGGAAGGAGTCGGTGAACCTGCTGATCCTGGATGTCGTCATGCCGAAAAAAAACGGGTTTCAGGTATGCCGGGAGCTGAGGGCGGATGAAAAGCTCAAGGGCCTCCCCATCATCATGATCAGCTCAAAGAACCAGGAAAGCGATAAGGCATGGGGGCTCAAACAGGGCGCCACGGAATACATCACGAAACCCTTCACACCCTTTAATCTGCTGGTTGCCGTCAAAAAGCATCTGAAACAAAAATAACGTGAAGGAACGCCTGAGGGCGAAGAACCCCATCGTTCGTTTGAATACCGGTCTGCAAGGGGAAAAACCATGAAAACCGGATTGTCAGAGTTTATAGCGGAAATCTATCAGGGCAGAAAAAGCGGTCTTCTTTCCATTGCCGTGAAAGGCGCTAATACGCAATTGAAGCTGTTCTTCCGAGAGGGACAGATATATCACGCCACGTGCGGCAACATGAAAGGAAAGGAGTGCCTGGCTCAAGCGATCGGTCATGAATTTTCGCAGTACTTTTTCATGCCCGATGTGTCGTTGAATGCCCGGGACGGGAACCTGCCCTCGCTCGCGGACATCATCCAGCTCTTCAGGGCGGCCGACAAGGCCGTGGAAATGCCTGCCCGCCCGGCCACGGGCGACAACCAGGCTTCCCGCGTCCAACCCGGCGGCCCTGCGGCGGCGTTGGAACATCTAACATTGGCGCTGATCAGGCAGATCGGCCCGGTGGGCGCCAAGGTGTTCTCGCGGACGATCGAACAGAAGTGGCATGCTTCGCCGCAGCCCACACGGGAAGACCTCCTCCGCCTCGTCGATATCCTGAAAGACGAAATAGAGAATCCCGCGGACCGGAACGAGTTCCTCAAAGAGACAGCTAACATTATTTCATAGCTAAGAGAGGAGCATCCATGCACCGGAACATCCTGATCGTCGATGATGAGGTCGCTTTTCTGCATCCCATGAAAAAGATGCTGAACGGACCGCGGCTCCATGTGGACACCGCCGACACCTACGAGCAGGCGATGCTGCTGGTAAAGACCGTCCGGTATGACGCGGTGATCGCCGATGTCCGTCTCGGAGGGGCGCTGTCCCGGGAGGGGCTGGCGATCCTCGATTTCATCAAGGCCCGTGACAACGATACCAAGGTCATCATCATGACGGGCTATGGCGGGCCCGATGTGATGAAGGACGCCTATCATCTCCGGGCTGACTATTATTTTGAGAAGCCGGTCTCCTTCCGGACGCTTTCCGAGGCATTGAACGAGCTTGGGATCCTGGGCCATGAACACGCAGTCTGAGGCCGTCAGCACGATCATGAGCCTGCTGTGCCGGGGGTTCTACTCCACGGCATTCCAGCCCATCGTGGATACCGGGACGAAGGTATCCGTCGGTTACGAGTCCCTCCTGCGTGGGCCGGAGGGCACGCTGCTCGCGGACCCGGGGAGGCTGTTCAACGAGGTCGGGTACCTGCCGGAAGACACCCGGCTTACCCTGGACCGGGCCTGCATCGATTCGGCGGTCAGGACCGGGAAGAACCTGCCGGACAAGACCCTGATCTTTATCAACATCATGGGCGCGACGATGGTCCGGATGACATCCATGCTGAATGAATTTCTATCCCTGCTCGGCGAGCTCGAGATCGATCCGTCCCGCATCGTGTTCGAGGTCTCGGAGACAACGAACCGTGAGCTGACGGAGCATATCTCGGCGGTCCTGCACCTTCTTCAGCGCGCGGGGATCCGGGTGGCCCTTGACGACATCGGCGTACGGTCGCCCTATCTGTATCACCTGCTCTACCTTGAGCCCGAGTTCATCAAACTTGACCGGATCTTCGTCAAGGGCATCGACCGGGACAGCAGGAAGCAGGACCTGGTGCACTGCATGACGAACATGGCGAAGACGATGGGCGCCCGCCTTATCGCCGAGGGGATCGAAACAGAGAAGGAATTCGACGTGATGAAAGCGCTCGGCGTCCCCCTGTCGCAGGGATATTTCCTCGGGCGGCCCCAGCCGGCGAAACAATGGCAGCTCGCCGGGGCGGTGCGTTGTCCCGGCAGCGCGGCATAGCGGACATTCCTTTGTCGGGGAAGGAGGCATCAGCGATGAGCGGTGGAGCGGTGAGTGAGACCACGCAGTGCCTGACGTTCATTCTGGGGGAGGAGATATATTCCCTGGAGATCGCACGGGTGCGGGAAGTATTGGATTATACGATCATCACCAGGGTGCCGCGCACGCCCGGCTACATGCCGGGTGTGATCAATCTCCGGGGGGGCGTGGTTCCCGTGGTAGATCTACGTTTGAAGTTCGGGATGCCTGCTATCGATGTGTCGGTGAATACGTGCGTCATCATCGTTGAGGCGAGGGTGGACGGCGACCTGATCATCCTGGGACTCCTGGCAGATTCTGTTCAAGAGGTGCTCGACCTGGACCGGGAGAGCATCAAGCCCGCGCCGCGCATCGGAACGAAGCTGGACACCGGGTTCATCAGGGGGATGGGCCGCCAGAACGAACGGTTCATCATTATCCTGGACATCGACAAGGTATTCTCAACCGAAGCGCTTGCGCTGGTGCAGGCAGGGCAACATGACGGTCCTGAAGATCATGAAAAGAAGCGCTTTAATCGTTTACAGGGAGAGCAAGAATGTTCAAAAACATGAAAATCGGCAGAAAACTCTTCGTATTGACCGGGGTCATCATCACGGGCCTGGCCATCCTCGGGACGGTATCGTTTCTCCAAAGCCGCGGCGCGGAAAAAATGATCGTGACCATGGTCGATACTGACCTTGAACTGCTGGTTAATTTCAACAGCTTGTACGCCACGGGTTTGCAGACCGGACAGGCAACGCGAAACGTGCTGATCAACCCCAACGATCAAAGAGCGCGGAAAAACTATCTCGATGCGCACCAGGATTTTCTTGAACAGATGGAGAATGCATTGCGCCGCGCACCTGCCGGGATGCAGGACCGCTTGAAAAAGCTGAAGGCCCTCTGGGATGAAGATCACAGACTGAAGGCCGAGGTGCAGGAGCTTGCCTTGTCGGGGAAAAAAGAGGAAGCGTCCGCATTGTTGGTGGACAAGGAAACGGCCAAGTGGCGGGAGCTGAAGGGCATCGTGCTCGAACTCCTTGCGGAACAGGAGAAGTCTTTTGCGAAGAATAAAGAGCGGGAAATCGGAAATATGGAAAAGAACCGGATTTTCCTGCTGATCATGCTTTTCACGGCCGGGATTGTTTTTACCGTTCTTTCCCTGCTCATTGCCCGCAGCATCACGCTGCCTTTGAAAGAAGGCATTGTGGTCGCGAACCGTCTTGCGCAGGGCGATTTGACCGTGGACGTCGAGGTGACGAGCAACGACGAGAGCGGCCAGCTGCTTTTCGCCATGAAGAACATGCTGGAGAAACTGAGCGGTATTGTGGCCGATGTGAAAGCCGCCTCGGATAACGTTGCATCGGGAAGCCGGCAAATTTCCACGGGATCAGAGCAGATGTCCCAGGGCACCACGGAACAGGCGGCGTCGGCCGAGGAGGCGTCATCGTCGGTGGAGGAGATGAACGCCACGATCAGGCAGAACGCCGACAATGCCTTGCAGACCGAGAAGATCGCCCTCAAGTCGGCCAAGGACGCCCAGGAGAGCGGCAAGGCCGTGAGCGAGGCGGTGACGGCGATGAAGGAGATAGCCGGGAAGATCTCGATCATCGAGGAGATCGCGCGGCAGACGAACCTGCTGGCCCTGAACGCAGCCATCGAGGCGGCCCGCGCCGGGGAGCACGGCAGGGGCTTTGCCGTGGTGGCTGCGGAAGTGCGCAAGCTTGCCGAGCGGAGCCAGACCGCGGCCAGCGAGATCAGCAACCTGTCATCCTCGAGCGTCGCAGTGGCGGAGAAGGCGGGAACAATGCTGGCGAAGCTTGTGCCGGACATCCAGAAGACGGCGGAACTGGTGCAGGAGATCAGCGCGGCCTCCAAGGAGCAGACCTCGGGCGCGGACCAGATCAACAGTGCGATTCAGCAGCTGAACCACGTTATCCAGCAGAACGCGGGCGCGACAGAGGAGATGGCGTCGACGGCCGAGGAGCTTTCATCCCAGGCGGAACAGCTGCAGGAGACAGTGTCCTTCTTCAAGATCAACGGGAATGGCGGTGAGACACGTGCGGCGCTTCCGGCCGCACCGCGGCGGACGAGGTTGCCGGAACACGCGCAGGCGGCCCGCCCCTGGCAGCCGCGGCCTGAACTGGCCCACGCACACGCGGCCAGCAGGCCGGCGGGGGTGAAGCTGGACCTGGGCAATCGTGCCGGTTCCAGCGGCAAAAACGGTGACAGACGGGACGACGAATTCGATCGCTTCTAAGTGTACAAGGCGGAAAGAGCGATGAAGGCGATCGGCGTCCCCCTGTCGAATGTACCCATAGCACGAGAACGCGATAGAACGATCTAACGAAGGAGGGAAGTATGAAGCAAGGTCTGAAGTCCAAAACAATTCTTCCGGTGATGGTCATTCTGGTGCTTGTCATGAGCGGACTGGCGGCGTTCAATTACGTCTCGCAGGTCTCGCTTCTCACTGATGAGGCGGAGGAAACGCTCAAAGGCGTTCTTAACACCGCCCACGGCATCCTGAACGCCCGCATGGACCTCTATCAGCAGATGGCGACCCTCGTTGCCGGGATGCCTTCCGCGGCCGACAGCTTCGGCAAAGGCGAGCGGAAAAAGCTCCTTACCGAGTTTTCTCCTGGATTCGAAATCCTGAAGAAAAAATTCGGGCTTGCCCAGTTCCAATTCCACACGCCGCCCGCCATGTCGTTTCTCCGGGTGCACCAGCCGGAAAAGTATGGAGACGACCTGTCGTCATTCCGGTTCACGGTCCTCTCCGTGAACGAGAAGCGGGCAGGGGTGCGGGGGATCGAGATCGGACGCGCCGGTATCGGGCTCCGGGGGGTGGAGCCGGTCTTCTCGAAGGGAAACCATGTGGGGTCGGTGGAGTTCGGCGGTGAACTGGGACCGGCCCTTGAGGACGCAAAGAAGGTGTTCAACACGGATGTGACGGTGCTGATCTCGCAGGAAGCCGCGACGCAGGTATGGCAGGAGTGGCAGAAGAGCCTGAAGCCCGTCGGGAATTACGCCCCTTTCTATTCCACCAACCCCGCATTGACACAAGGGATCATACGGCATGGAACGCTGGCGGCAGCGAAGGCCGCGGGACGCGCAGCGTATATCGAACATGCGGCAGCCGGCGGCAGAGAGTATTATATCGCCGTTTCGCCGCTCACCGACTTCTCCGGCAAGGAAGTCGGGTTTCTCGGTATTCTTATGGACCGGACGGCGGTCGTGGCCAAGATCAGGAGAACGCTTGCGATCAACCTTGCGGTATATGCGTCGATCCTGGCGCTGGTCTCCGTGGTGATCAACATCAGCCTGAGGAAAACCGTTATCAGTCCCGTGATCGCGTTGACGAACGCGGCCGATGCCGTGTCCATGGGCAAGCTGGCCGACAAGATAGAGATCAAGTCGAACGATGAACTGGAGACCCTCGCCAAGTCCCTGGACCGGATGCGGGTCAGTATGAAGAAGTTATTGGAATAGATCGCCGTCCGCGGGGAAATCCCCAAGGCAGGACCATGTGTCGCCGTTGCCGGCCGTATGCACAGACAGGAGAGACAACCCATCCTGACCGAGGCAATGGATGATCCGCTGAGCGAACGACAGGAACTATTGCGGACATACTGAAAACGGGAGGTCATGACAATGAGCAGCAGAACGGATTACCTGGGGCCGCTGAAAAACATCCTGCTTGCCACCGATGGGTCGGAATACAGCGAAGGTGCGATACAAGAGGCAATCTACCTGGCAAAATCATGCGTTGCAAAGCTCTCGGTGATATATGTATTGGAGGTCAATGCCGAGCTTGAGACAGAAGGTCCAAAGATCGTGGAAAAAATGGAAAATACCGCGCGGGAGCATCTGGACCGGATAAGGAAGACGGCCGCTCAGGACAATGTCGAATGCGAGGTCATCGTAAGCAGGACGGACCAGCCGTATAAGGCGATCATTGAAGAGGCGGGGAAGAGAACTGCCGATGTCATTGTCATGGGCAGGCGCGGGAGAACGGGTCTCAAAAAGATCCTCATGGGAAGCGTGACCGCAAAGGTGATAGGGTACGCTTCCGCCAAGGTCCTCGTGGTGCCAAAGGATGCGGAAATAAAGGTGGACACCATTATGGTCGCCACGGACGGCTCAACCTCCTGTGAAGCGGCGGAGCGAGAGGCCATACATATGAGCAAGAGATGCCACCCCAAGGTCAAAAGAACCTTTGCCCTTTCCGTTGCCCCTGCCGACAGTGATCTGCCGCGTGCACAGGCAAACGTGGAGCGGGTGAAGGAAAAGGCCAAAGAGCACGGCGTTGAAATAGAACCGATTGCGACGGTAGGGAGACGCTACGAGATGATCTTAAAGACGGCAGAGGAGAAGAATGCGGATATCATCATCATGGGGACCTATGGCAGGACCAGGATTGATAAGCTTTTGATGGGCAGCGTTTCCGAGAGGGTGGTCGGTCTCTCCCATTGCCCGGTTTTGATCGTCAAGGCGTAAGATAAAGAACGGCCTGATAACCTGTACCGGATAATGCAGCTTTTTATAACGACAATCGCTGGTCACGCAACTATGTTCTGCGATAACCATGAAAAAAGCATTCGGCCGCGGATAATATCTGATAACATCGGATAAAGGCCGGTAAAAAATCCAAATTTCTATCGGTAAAATCTTCACCATGATGGTCGTCTTTCGATAAGAAGTTCTGATTTTATCCGCGCCGCCTGGAGGCGCCTGCTTTTGGCTATCCGCGCAAATCAGCGTCCAACAGCCGTTTTTAAGATGATAGCTGTTCCGTGTTCGTCCGCATCGCCTACCGGTCGTACTCCGAAAGAAAATGGACCTGGGCCTGGAGCTTCTTCACGTGCGCCCGGACCACGTCGCGAATGGAGATGAGGCCCACGATCTCGCCTTCGTCCACGATGGGCATGTGGCGGAAGTTCTTCTGGACCATGATCGCCATGACGGTGTCGTTCTGATCGTCCGCCTCGGCCACGAACAGGTTCTCGCTCTTGACCATGATGTCCGCCACGCGCAGGCCCTCGAGGTCGCAGCCGGTCTTGCCCAGGATCCGGACCACGTCCCGCTCGGTCACGATGCCGCAGAGCTTGCCGTCGTCCTCGACGAGCAGGGCGCCGATGTTCTTTTCCATCATGACGCGGGCCGTATCCGGGATGCTCGTGTCCATGTCCACGGTCAGCACCTCACTGCCCTTCTCCTTTAATATGTCCCGAATGCTCATAGCATATCCCTCCTGACGATGATCCGTGTGCGTTGGAATATATGGCTCTTTCGTCTTGTAGTTGAAATGACTTTATTGCCATGCATGGACAAAGAACAGCAATTCCTCAATAATGAGAAACCATTTTCGCGCAAAGACGCAAAGGCGCAAAGAAAGGATAACCCTCATAAATGCAGTAAGCCGTAAAAACAGCTCAAGAAACAAGAATTCGATTTATGTCTTCGCAGCAAAATCTATCGATTGTTCTCAAGCTGCTGTCGTTGTCTTTCTTTGCGTGCTTGGCGGCTTTGCGCGAGACAGCCGTTCGCAGTAGCTTTTCAACTTTTTTCGAATGAACCAAATTTACTGCAAAAAGTTCTCCGCCAGCCTGCTGAGCGCGTCCAGCGGCGTCCAGTACACGCCGAAGAGGACCGTGAGGAATGCCAGTGCCGCCAGGACCGCGTACGGCACGTACCGGAACGCGGTCATGGGTGAGAACGGCGTCCCCCGGACCTTCCGGGACAGGAACATCAGCTTCACGACCCGCGTGTAGTAGTACAGCGAGATCACCGTGTTGATCACGGCCACCACGGCGAGCCAGTACAGCCCGCTTCCCTTCTTGAGCACCGCGAGCAGGAGATAGACCTTGCCCACGAAGCCCGCAAAGGGCGGGATGCCGGCCAGGGAGAAGAGGGCCACGGTCATCACGGACGCCAGGAACGCGCCCTGGGCCCCTTTCCAGCCCAGCCCTTCGTAGCCGTCGAGCCGCTCCGTATAGTGCTCGTTCGCCACCATGATGGCCACGAGGAAGGCGCCCAGGTTCATGAGGAGATACACAGCCAGGTAGAAGAACAGCGCCCTGAGTCCGAACCTGCTCTGGGTCGCCACGGCCATGAGCGCGTAGCCCGCGTGGGCGATGCTGGAGTATGCAAGCAGGCGCTTGATGTTCCGCTGCGGCAGGGCCGCCAAATTCCCAATAGTCATGGTGAGGGCCGAGACCACCGCGATGGTGAAGGTCCAGTCGAAATTCGCCGGAGGCGGCGCCACGGAAGCCGTTCCCAGGCCGAAGACGTTATACAGGACGCGCACCAGAACGGCAAACCCCGCCGCTTTGGGGCCGACGGACAGGAACGCGCTGAAGGCCGTGGGCGCGCCCTCGTACACGTCCGGGCTCCAGAGGTGGAACGGGAACGCCGCGATCTTGAACCCCAGCCCCGTCATGATGAAGGCGATCGCGATAACGAGCATGGGCCCGGAAACCCCTTCCCCGGCCAGGCGCTCCCGGATGACCGTAAAATCCAGGGACCCGGTCAGGCCATAGAGGAGCGAGAACCCGTAGATCATGATGCCCGAGGCCACGGCGCCGTAGAGGAGGTACTTGATCGCCGCCTCGGTGGTCTTCTCATCGCGCTCCACGAACCCCGTGAGGAGGTACGACGTGAAGCTTAGAAGCTCCATGGCCAGGTACAGCATCAGGATGTTGTTCGAAGCCGCGAGGAGCATCATGCCCAGGGTCAGGGAGAGGGCCAGGACCACGTACTCCATCGCGTCGGGGAACCGCCTGGCGGTCTCCCGCGCGGTGAGGGAAAAGACCAGGAACAGGACGGCCGAGACGAGGCAGAGCAGCTTGAAGAGATGGGCCAGGTCGTCGGTCCTGAGCAGGCCGAAGAACAGCTCCCTGCTTCCCGGGGTCGCGGACAGGTTGAACGCTTCCAGGACCAGCGTGACGGCGAGACCGGCGATCCCCAGGGGATAGAAGAGCGTCGGCCTGTTCCTGTCCCGGCGCACGAAGAAGCTGCCCAGCAGGAGTGCGATGATGTAGACCGACAGGAATCCTTCAGGAGCGAAATAGGCGAGGCTTTCGAAATTATTCATTACCACTCCCTGTACCTGGCCTGCAAAACCTGAATGTACCGCACCAACACGAAGTCGTTAAGTCAGGAAAGGCTGAAAACGCACCCTGAAGGGTGCGGCTACCTTGAGAGAAAACGATACATTGCGATTTGGTAGCCGTCCCGCTTTGCGGGGTGAAATTAGTTTTCCAACAGCCTGTTAAATCTTTCTACTACAGCGCCGCCAGCACCAGGGCATTGATGGAACCGAGCGTGGCCTTCATGAGGTTCAGCACGGGATGCGGATAGACGCCCAGGACCACGACCAGGACGCCGAGCGGAATGAGGCTCAGGGCCTCCCGGCGGTCGAGGTCGGGCAGCAACGAGTACTTCTCGTTCAGTTTGCCCAGGAAGATACGCTGCAGGGTCCAGAGGCAGTAGGCCGCGGTGATGATCACGCCCGACGCCGCGACGGCGGTGATGACCGGGAACTTCTTGAAGGCGCCCAGGAGCACCAGGGCCTCGCTGATGAAGCTGTTCAGGCCCGGCAGGCCCAGGGCCGCGAAGAAGGCCAGGAACGCGACGAAGGCGTAGTTCGGGACCACCGCCGCGATGCCGCCGAAGCCCTCGATCTCCCGGTGGTGCGCGCGGTCGTAGATCACGCCGACGAGCAGGAACAGCATTGCCGTGACCACCCCGTGGTTGAACATCTGGAGCACCGCGCCGTTCAAGCCCTCGTTCGTCATGCTCGCCATGCCGAGCATGACATAGCCCATGTGGCTTATGCTGGAGTAGGCCACGAGCTTTTTCAGGTCCTTCTGCGCCATGGCGCAGAGCGCCCCGTAGATGATGTTCACCGCGCCGATGACGGCCATGACCAGGGACATGGACAAGGTCACCTCCGGCAGCAGGCTGTAGTTGATCCGGAGGATGCCGTAGGTCCCCATCTTGAGAAGGATGGCGGCAAGCACCACGCTGACGGCCGTGGGCGCTTCCACATGGGCGTCAGGCAGCCAGGTATGGAACGGGAAGAGCGGGACCTTGATGGCGAAAGCGATAAAGAGCAGCCACCACAGGACGGCACGATGGCCGAGGATACTGTTGTTCGCTGCCAGCTCCGTGAGGTCGAAGGTGTGCGGCGTCGAGGCCAGGTAACCATAGATGATCACGAGCAGCATCAGCACGGAGCCGACCAAAGTATAGATGAAGAACTTGATGGCCGCGTACTCCTTCCGCGGCCCGCCCCAGATGCCGATGAGGAAGTACATGGGCAGGAGCATGACCTCCCAGAAGACGAAGAACAGGAAAAAATCCAGGGATACGAACACGCCCATCATGCCGGTCTCGAGCAGCAGAAAGAGAAAATGATAGCCCTTGACGCCCTTGTCGATCCCCCACGACGCGAGGATGCAGAGCGGGCAGATGAGCGCGCACAAAAGCACCATGGGCATGCTGAGGCCGTCCACGCCGAGGAAGTAGTTGATGTTGAAGTCCGGGATCCACGGGTATCGCTCGACGAACTGGAGGCCGGTCGATGCGCTGAACCCGGCCGCGGCGTTGTTAAAGCCTGAATACAGCATTCCCGCAAGAATGAGCGGCAGCGCGGTGAAGACGAGCGCGGTCCAGCGGATCGCGTCCTGCCTGTCCCGCGGCATCGCGAGGATGATCACTCCCCCCAGGAGCGGTATGAATGTGATGAGCGATAAGAGATGGCTGCTGATGAGTTCCGTCATGAGACGTCCTCCAGTAAATCATTGCGGAATGCGGATTGCGGATTGCGGAATTAATGTAGGGGCAACCCTGTGTGGTTGCCCTGTTTCGGGCGGCCACGCAGGGCCGCCCCTACCATATCATCCGTGTTCATCCGGTCATCCGTGGAAAAAACCTTTTTCTGTCACAGCACTATCTTCACCACGATCCCCAGCGCCACCATCAAGACCAGAACGAGGATATACACCTGCACCCTGCCGGTCTGGACCTTCCTGAGATTGTCCCCGATGGCAAGCGTTGAGTCGGCCACGAAGTTCACGGCCCCGTCCACGAAGGTGTTATCAAACCAGCCTGCAATGCGCGACTGGGTCCGTAACGCAAAGCCGCTCAGGTTCACGACGAGGTCGATGGCGTATTTGTCGAAGAGGGCAAGCGCCTTCGAGATCGCCTTGGTCCCTGAGACAAACACAACGTCGTAGATCTCGTCAACGTAATACTTGTTGTACACGAGCCTGTAGGGCCGCCTCAGTTTCTCCGCAAAAAATCCGGGGAGCCCGGGATTCTTCACATAGAAAAGGTAGGCCAGGCCGCTTCCCGCCGTCACCATGCCGATGGACGCCAGCATGAGCACGTACTCCACGGGATCATGCGAAGCCTGGCGGACATGATTTCCGAAAACAGCGCCGAGGTATCCGGCAAAGCGGTCCGAACCGCCAAGGGACTCGGGTATGCCCACAAATCCGGCGATAACAGAAAAGAAGGCCAGGATCACGAGCGGCACGGTGATGGTCCCTGGCGATTCCCTGATCGCGTGGGCATCATGATGTCCGTGCGTTTCGTGTTCAACAGCATGATGTCCCTCATGCACGGCCTGCCGCCTCCGGTTCTCGCCGAAAAACGTCAGGAGGAGGAGCCGCGTCATGTAGAAGGCCGTGATGCCCGCGGTCAGGAACCCCGTGAGCCAGAGGGCCGGGTGGCCGTGCCCGCTCTTCCAGGCCTGCCACAAGATCTCGTCCTTGCTGAAGAATCCCGAAAAGGGCGGGATGCCCATGATCGCGATCGTGGCGAGGGCAAAGGTCGCGAAGGTCCTGGGCATGGAGTTGCGGAGGCCGCCCATCTTCCTGATGTCCTGCTCGTGGTGCATGCCGAGGATCACGCTGCCCGCGCCCAGGAACAGGCATGCTTTGAAAAATGCGTGGGTCACAACGTGGAAGATGCCTGCCGAGAACGCGCCGACACCCATGGCCAGGAACATGTACCCGAGCTGGCTCACCGTGGAGTAGGCCAGGACCTTTTTGATGTCGGTCTGGACGCAGCCCATGGTCGCGGCGAAGAAGGCCGTGGCCGCGCCCGTCACGGCGATCACCGCCATGGCCGTGCTGCTCAGGGAGAACAGGAAATGGAGCCTGCCGATCATATACACGCCGGCGGTCACCATGGTGGCCGCGTGGATCAGGGCGCTCACCGGCGTGGGGCCGGCCATGGCGTCCGGAAGCCAGACATAGAGCGGGATCTGGGCGGACTTGCCCGCGGCCCCGACGAACAGGCAGAGGCAGATGACGGTCGCCGCGCCCGCGCCGAAGAGCGGCGCGTCCCTGATCAGATGAACGTGTTCGGCGAGGAAGGGAAAGCTCAGGACCGACGCTCCCTCCGCGAGGGGACCGGCCGCCCCGGACAGGGACCAGTAGAGGAGGAAGAGGCCGACGATGAACCCGAAGTCGCCCACGCGATTGACGATGAAGGCCTTGTTCGCCGCGGAGGCGTTCTCCCGTTCCTGGAACCAGAACCCGATCAGCAGGTAGGAGCAGAGGCCCACCCCCTCCCAGCCGATGAACATGAGGAGCGCGTTCTCGGCCAGCACCAGCACGAGCATGGAGAAGATGAAGAGGTTCAGGTACGCGAAGTACCGGGAAAAGCCGGGATCGCCTTTCATGTAGGCCGTGGAATAGACGTGGATCAGAAAGCCGATGCCGGTGATGATCAGGAGCATCACCGTGCTCAAGGGGTCGAAGAGGAAGGCCGCGTCGGCCTTGAGGCTGCCCGCTTCCAGCCAGGTATAGACCCGGTTCACCACGGCCCGGCCGCTGTTGTTCGCGACCGTCAGGAAGGCGGCCAGGGAGAGCAGGAACGAGAGCAGCACGGACCCGCAGGCAAGCCGGCCGACGGCCTTTTCTCCGTACCTCGCCTGGATGCGCCGCCCGAGGAGGCCGTTCACCGCCGCCCCCAGGAGCGGGAACAGGACGATCAGGAAGCCGTATGTTTCGAAAAAATGTTTCACCTGAAAATCCCCCTCACCCCAACCCTCTCCCTCGGAGGGGAGAGGGAGTACGTCGTAGCCCCTCCCTCGATGGGAGGGGTTGGGGAGGGTGATGGTCAGGCAACCGAATAAACTTCAATTTTCATTCCCCTTTGTGAACACAGTTCATGGACGGTTCATAATGATTAAAAAGCTGATAATCCCGCAACAAATCCTCTGTGTCGTCATTGCGAGGAGCGGAGCGACGCGGCGATATCGTTTTTTCGGACAGGGATGAATTGCGAGATTGCTTCGCTACGCTCGCAAAGACGGCGTTTTTAACTTTTTACAAATGCATCAAAGTCGAACCACGGATGAACACGGTACAAAATACAAGAACACGAGCTGACATCAACAGGCCTCAATTCCCGGTCTCCTTGCTGTCTTGCCCCCGAGCCTTTGCATCGCCGGGTGATATATCCAGGCCTACCATTTCAACGTCGTCAGATTGTCCGCATTGATGTCCCGGTACCGTTTATAGATGGCAAGGAGCAGCGCCAACGCGATGGCCGCCTCGGCGGCGGCGAGCACGATCACGAAGAGCGAGACCATCTGGCCTTCGAGGTTCCGCGCGGTCAGCCTGCTGAACGCCGCGAAGTTCAGGGCCGCCGAGTTCAGGACCAGCTCGATGCCCATGAAAATGCCGATGATGTTCCGCTTCGAGACCACGGTGAGCAGCCCCGCCAGGAACAGGAAGAAGCTGATTAACAGATAGCTGGTGATCCCGGTTATTTCCATGGCGCCGCCTTTCACGACCTTTTTTCCGCTGCCTGTCCTACTTCACCGACCGCCGGGCAATGACCAGGCTCCCCACCAGCACCGCCAGGAGGAGGATGGACACCGCCTCGAAGGGCAGCAGGTACTTGCTCAGCAGGAGATCGCCCAGTCCCTTGAGGGTCGTGGCGGGATACACGCTGTTCCCTCCTTGCGCCCAGACGGTCCCCCGGAGGGCATATCCGAAGGAACCGGCCAGCGCGAGAACGGCGGCCCCCGCGAGCGCCATCCTCCGGCCGGACATCATGTTGGTCTTCCGGATCTCGTCGATGTTCTTCGTGAGCAGGATCGCGAAGAGCAGCAGCACCGACACGCCGCCGATGTACACCACCACCTGGGCGATGGCAAGGAACTCGGCGTCCAGGAAGAAATAGAGCCCCGACGTGCCCAGGAACGTGAAGAACAGGGCAAAGGCCGAGTACAGAACGTTCCGCGAGAACACCACGATCAGGCAGGGCAGCGTTGTCAGCAGCGCCACGCTCACAAAGACGATCTCTTTCAGGCCGATGGTCATGGTCCCTTTCCTGCCCGGAGCCGGGCAACGGGCACGGGCGCGGCAATGTGTTCGAAGCAGAGGTCCCGGAGGTCGCGGCTCGCGCCTTCGAACCGCCTGGTGAACACCAGGGCCTCCGACGGGCACGCTTCCACGCAGAGGCCGCAGTGCATGCACTTTGCCTGGTTCACGCCGAAGCGCGTCAGCATCCGCGCCTCGCGCGCTTTTTCGACGGTGACCCTGATGCAGTTGATGGGACAGGCCCGCATGCACTGCATGCACCCGATGCATTTTCCGGCCTCCATCTTCAGGAAGCCCCGGTACCGGTCCGAAACGATATCGTCGGCGGTCTTCCCCGCGCCCAGCCGGTCGGGATATTCCACGGTGATGGCGGGCTCCTTCACCCAGTACCGGAGGGTGATCTTCATGCCCGTGAGCGTGGTTGCGACGGCGTCCCGGATATTCGTGAAATACCGCGTCACGGCGTTCATATCGTCGGCATCCTCCAGAAGAACCCGTTGCCGCCGAAGGCGAGCATCCAGACCGCCGTCATCACGAGGCAGACGAAGGCGATGGGGATGAAATACTTCCAGCAGAGGGACAGCATCTGGTCGATCCGCAGGCGGGGAAGGGTCCAGCGCACCCAGATGGTGACCAGGCAGAGGAGAATCGCCTTGGTAAAGAAGATGAGGACCATCAGAAGCTGGTACCCCAGCCCGCTGGCGTAGGGGTCCATGCCGATGTTGCCGCCGCCGAGGAAGACGGCTGTCGCGAGCGAAGCGGTGATGAAGATGTTCGCGAACTCCGCGGCAAAGAACAGGGCGAAGCGCATGCCCGAGTACTCCACGTTATAGCCCGAGACCAGTTCGGACTCCGCCTCGGGGAAGTCGAAGGGCGTCCGGTTCATCTCGGCCAGGCTCGAGACAAAGAATATAAAGAAGGCCACGAACGTGAAGGGGTTGTGAAACAGGAACCATTGCCACGGCCAGGGGCCCTGGGCCATGACGATCTCCTGCATCGAGAACGTGCCGGCGATCAGGACCACCGTCAGGAGCGACAGGGCCGTGGGGATCTCGTAGCTGATGATCTGGGCCGCCGACCGGATGCCGCCCAGGAGCGCCCACTTGTTGTTCGACGCCCACCCGGACATGAGAAACCCCACGACCAGCAGAGAGCTCACCACGATGATGAAAATGAGCCCGATGTTCAGGTCCGCCACGATGAAGGACCCGCCGAAGGGGATCACCAGGGACGCCAGCACCGTGGAGGTGAACACCAGATAGGGTGCAAGCTTGAAGAGCTTTTTGTCCGCGGCGTCGGGGATGATGTCCTCCTTCAGGAGGAGCTTGATCCCGTCGGCCGGGAACTGGAGCAGTCCGAAGGGCCCCACGCGGTTCGGTCCCACGCGGTTCTGGATGTCCGCCGAGATCTTCCTCTCCGCGTACGTGAGCATGCCCGCGATCGGACCGATGATCGCGATCACCACGCCGCAGGGGATGGCGTACGCGACAAGGGTGATCACGGCCTCGGGAATGCCGACGGCGGCAAGAGAAGCATGCAGGATGCCGTAGACTGTGTTCGCCGCGCTGTACATGATTTGAGATAAGCTCCAAATGACAAGTAAATTCAAATCACAATGACCAATTACTTAACCCTGACAAGCCGGAACCACAATTAGAACAAAAAAGGCGTCTCTCGCAAAGCCGCAAAGGCCGCAAAGGGAATCTTTAAGTCCTGGCTTTTAATCCGAGTGCTTTGTTTTTCTTTGCGAGCTTAGCGCCTCGCTTAGAAGCGCCTACTGTTGGTTGCGAGAAAATTTCTTGCCGTTTTGCGTAGAATTTGATTTGCAACTAACTAAGCCTGTCAAGTTACTATGCATGGTCTTGTTTGGCATTTCTTCGTTCTCGACTACCGGTCGATCTCCGGCGCCACCACGTCCAGGCTCCCGATGATGGCCACGAGGTCCGCCACCATGACGCCCTGGCTGATCGTTTCAACGATGGTCATGGCGGAGAACGAGCCTGTCCGGACCTTCACCCGGAAGGGGTTTTTCCCGCCGTCGCTGATAAGATAGTAGCCCAGCTCTCCCCGGGGGCTCTCGGTCCTGACATAGATCTCGCCCGCCGGGACCGTAAAGGGTCTGGGCAGGCTGGTCCTGATCCCGCCGTCCCCCGGCATCTGCTCCAGGGCCTGGCGGATGATCCGGCAGGACTCGGTCACTTCCAGGATCCTGACCCAGTACCGGTCGTAACAGTCTCCCGGGACGCCGAACTTGCCCGTGCCCACGGGGATGTCGAACCGGAACCGGTCGTAGACGGAATAGGGCTCGTCCCTGCGGAGGTCGAACGGAACGCCCGAGCCCCGGAGGTTCGGACCGGTGAGGGTATACTTGTTCGCCGTCTCCGGATCGATCACGCCCACGTTCGCCAGCCGGTTGATCAGGATCGTGTTGAAGGAGATCAGGTCGTTGAACTCCTCCAGGAATTCGTGCTCCAGATGGTCCACGAACCCGAGACACTTCTCCCGGAACCCCGGGGGGAGGTCGTGGGACACGCCGCCGATCCTGACGTAGTTGTGCGTGAGCCGCGCGCCGCAGAGCATCTCCATAAGATCGTTGAAGGTTTCCCGCTCCCGCAGGGCGTGCACGAAGGGCGTCACCGCGCCCAGGTCCAGGAGCAGGGCGCCGAAGCCGATGAAGTGGCTCCCGATGCGTGAAAGCTCGGCGGCGATGACCCGCAGGTACTCGGCCTTCTCCGGCACGGCGATCCCGGCCAGCCGCTCGACGGCCGCGGCGTAGCCCAGGTTGCAGTTCACGGACGCCACATAGTCGATGCGGTCCGTGTACGGCATGAACGCCTGCCAGGGCACGCGTTCGGCGATCTTCTCGATGCCCCGGTGCAGGAACCCGACGTCCGGCACGGCCTTCACCATCATCTCGCCGTCGGTCTGGAGCACGAAACGCAGCACGCCATGGGTGCTGGGGTGCTGGGGCCCCATGTTCAGGACCATTTCCTGGGACGAATACTTAGACATGGGCATCCCCCGCAGCGCCCGCTGCATCGAGAAGATCGGAGCGTTTTGTCTCGATGCCGTTGTACGATTCGGGATAGACGTAGTCCTTCCGGAGCGGAAACCCCTCCCAGTCCTCGGGAAGGAGCAGCCGTTTCAGATTCCCATGGCCGATGAACCGGATGCCGAACAGGTCGTAGGTCTCGCGTTCGTACCAGCTGACGCCGGGAAAGAGCGGTTCGAGGGTCGGGGCCTCGGGCTTTTCACGATCGAGGTATGCTTTGATGGTCACCTTCTTCCGGAGGCGCGCGGAATACAGATTGTAGATCACCGCCATGCGGTCCCGGTAATCGACGCCGAGATGGTTCATGAGCGTCGTGAACCCGAGGTCCCGGTCGTTCTTCAGGAATTCCGCCACGGAAACGAGGCTGTCCTTGTCAACAACGACCAGCGTGTCGTCGTTCTTCATGTCCTCGACGGACACGACCGCATCGGACAGCCTCTGCCGGAGCATTTCACTGAGCTTTGCCTGGTCCATGCCTCACGCTTCCTTCTTCAGAAAGTACTTCTCGTTCCTGATCTTCTCCTGCACCTTCATCAGCGCCTCGGTCAGGGCCTCGGGCCGCGGCGGGCAGCCCGGCAGATACACGTCCACGGGAATGATCTTGTCCACGCCCCGGAGCACTGAATAGCTCAGGTCGAACGGCCCGCCGCAGTTCGCGCAGCTTCCCATGGCGATGACGTACTTGGGCTCCGCCATCTGGTCGTAGAGACGGCGCAGCCGCGGCGCCATCTTGAGGGTCACGGTGCCGGCCACGATCATGAGGTCGGATTGGCGCGGCGTGGCCCGGAACAGGGAGCCGAAGCGGTCGATGTCCGCCCTCGGCCCGCCGGTCTGCATGAGCTCGATGGAGCAGCAGGCCAGGCCCATGAGAAGATACCAGAGGGAGTTGGCCCTCGCGAGGTTCACGGCCCTGTCCACGGTCGTCAGGATCAGGTCCGGGTCGGCGGACAGCCGGCCGACGATGTTGAACCGCTCAAGCATGGTCCTTCCCCTCCTCCCGCCACAGCTTCTCCAGCCGCTCCCGGACGCGGGCCTGGGCTTCGTCGAGCCGCTTCCTCCCCTGCTCGTACGACTGCTCGGCCATCCAGTCCTTGAGCTTCGTTATGCGTCCCTCGACACGGAGCTGCTTGCGCACGCCCCGGAGCCATTCGAGGTACCCGTTCTTCCAGGCATAGACCAGCCCCAGGAACAGGACCGCCGCAAAGACGAAGATCTCGAGAAACACCACGATGCCGCTTCCGGCGACAAGGTTGTCCCGGAAGCGCGCGACCACCGGAAAGACCAGCACGATCTCGATGTCGAAGATGATGAAGAGAATGGCGATCAGGTAGAACCGGGCGTTGAAGTTCAACCACCCCGAGCCGACCGGATCCTCTCCGCACTCATAGGTCTTGTTCTTCTCCTTGTTGGGCCTGTGGGGCGCAACAATGCGGACAAGGGCCATGGTCATGAACACGAACAGGAGGCCCGCAATGAAGAACACGAAGATATTGCCGTAGATATTCAGCATGAGCTCCTTCCGCTCCGGGCGGCTTCGATACGGAAGCCGGAATGCATAGAGGCGTTCCCGTAGTTAAAGAAATAATATCCGGAGCTGTCTGTGTTGCCAATTCAATTTTATTTATATGACGATAAGAGGCGCGATTTCGCGTTTCTCGCGGTCCCTCAGGCTATGATCTCACCACTACCAATTGTAACAGGCTGACACGAGGGCCAGGATTTCCGCAACGACCATGTAACCATTCGTAGCCATTCTGTTGAGACGAACAAGGCTGCCGGGAATTTCATCCTGACAGCCTTGTTCTCTTTAGCAGGCTGTTGAAAAAGTATTTTACGTGTCTTTGCGAGCGAAGCGAAGCAATCTCGCCTTTCATAAAAAACAAAGAGTTAAAGATTGCTTCGTCGCAGAAATCGCTCCTCGCAATGACAGAACAGACGTTTTTCAACAGCCTGTTAGATCGCTGACGCATCAACTGCGGGACGCAGTGAGCGATCGGAACCAGGCGAGCAACATCACGCGATGACTGGCGGCGTTCGCCGCGGATACCGGCACGTTCCAATATCGAACCATGCTGACCTTTTTTGGGCGGAACGTGTTGGCCCAAACGGCGCAATGATGGGCCGGCAGCTGTTCTTTTCCGGACAGCAGATGACCGTACGCAGGGCCAACTGCCTGTTTTTCAAGATGCCGGCGAATGGCATGGACCTTGCTATATCATCGAACATAGACATCAGGACCGTTGGAATAAGGAGGGAATGCTTCGTGGAAGATGCAGTGAATGTAAATAACCGGCGCTGGGCCCTGGGCATCATCGGATTTTTCGCCCTGATCAGCGCAGCAACCTACGCCTACAGTGAATACTATCTTTATCTTTCCGCCTACCTCTGGTTCGGCCTGATCTACGGAATGTGCCTGCAGTACGGCAGGTTCTGCTTCGCCTCCGCGTTCCGCGACCTCTTCGCCGTCGGCGTGCCCCGCATGGTCGTGGGGATCATGATCGCCACGGTCCTCTTCAGCTTCGTCTCCGCCTTTGTCACCGCGACCGGCATGAGCACCTTCCACGCGGCACCGACCGGCGTGCATGCCACGATCGCCGGGCTCATCTTCGGCGTCGGCATGGTGTTCGCGGGCGGCTGCGCGTCGGGCTCCCTGTACAAGGCCGGCGAGGGGAAGGGGGTCGCCATGATCGTGATCCTTTCCATAAGCGTGACCCAGGCGATCTTCGTGGACGTGGGTGGCTGGTTCAACAAGCTGGTTCCCGATGCCTGGCGCGTCTCGGCCATCGCAAAGAAACTGCCGCCTTCCATCACGGTCACCGACGGATGGGTGGACCAGTACCTGGCCGGCTACATCTGGGACCAGCCGATCAAAAAATTCTCCAAACTGCTCGGCATGTCGGACGCGAGCCTGCAGGGCGCGTTCATCGGAGATTTTCTCGTCGGCGTAGTGATCCCCGCCTCGCTCCTCCTGCTCGTTGTGTACATCTTCTGGTACCGCAAGAACTACCGGAAAAAGCTTCTTGCCGCAGGCGCAGCGGGCGCGACCTCCCTGCGGCAGGAAGCGACGGGCTACTGGAGCATGATGATGTCGTCCAAGCGTACGGCCGTTGCCGGCCTGGTGCTCGGCATCGCCTGCGGACTCCAGATGTTCGTGATCGAGGGCCTGCGGATCAAGTACGGGGTGAAGAACGCGGGGCCCCTTCTCTCGAAGATGGGCTTCGACTTCGGGCTTTCCGTGAAGGGCACGGTGTTCGATCCCGGCTACTGGTACGTCACGACCCAGGAGGCCCAGTGGGTCGGCTGGATACTGCAGAAGCTCGGGTGGGACAACATGGACAATATCTTCTTCGGCCTGAACAACGGGATCCCGAACCCGGCAATCAACCCGGCTGACTGGATGTCCCTGGCGCTCATCGGCGGGGCCGCGGTCATGGCGCTGCTGCAGAACGAGTTCAAGTGGTCCAAGCCGACCTGGGAACTGGCGACGTGGGCGATGATCGGCGGGGCGTTGATGGGCATCGGTTCGCGCCTCGGGCTCGGCTGCAACGTGGGGGCGTTCTTCGTCCGCGTGGCCATGGGCGACACGTCGGGCTGGCTTTTCGGCATCGGGATGATCGGCGGCGCCTTCATCGGCGTCAAGTTCTTCAACTGGTGGACCGAGCGGAAGCTGGCGAAGGAGATGGCGTCGGTGCAGTTCTAACGCAAAGCAACAAGGAGGAAGCGTGTCATGGCGATGAAATTCGAGAAGAAGAGTGATGGGGTGTACTTCCTGGACTGCCAGGGTTATGTGTGCCCCCATCCGCAGATCTATACGAAAAAGGCGCTCGAGAAGCTGCAGCCCGGCGATGTCCTGGAACTCATGTTCGACAACGCCTCTTCGTCCGAGACGATCTCGGCGATGATGGACGCCGCCGGCAACGAGATCGTCGAACGGAAGCAGGAGGGCGGAAAATTCCTCTGGAAGATCAAGAAGGCCGCGTAAGGAGAGCATCCGCATGAAGAACACGCTTTGGGTCGTGGTGGTCGTCACCGCCGTATTTCTCGGCTTCCTGATGGGGTACAGTGTTCCGCCGTTCCTGGAGATCGGCTTTGCCGTCGGAAAGGGAAAGACGGCCCCGCCGACGAAGATCGACAAGAAGATGGAAGACTACTACAAGAACCTCTACAAGGATGAATAAGGATGAATCCAGGAGCGAGCGCTGCCCCGCAGCTGCCGCGGGGTTAGCGAGCGATTAGAATAACTAATTTCCCTGAGGATCGAAGCTCCATGAAGTTATCTGCAGGGAGCTTCAATAGTATTTTCCCGCACAGGAGGATGGCTGCACCATGAAAACAGGTCACTGGATCGCGATCACCGTCGCCGCGCTGGTCCTGAGCTTTACCGCGGGGTACCGCATCTCGGCCCGCACAGGCGTTCAGCCCGGCTACTTCGAGGCCGTCGAGGCCGGAGGGTACGGCGGCGAAGAAACGACCATCGAGGGGATCAGCACGGAACAGCAGGATTACTACAAGAACCTGTACAAGGAAGAATGAGTCACGAACGGGAACCGTTCGTGCAGGGAGAACGCCCATGCAAACCATTGTGATCGCCGTTGACGACAGCGCCGGTTCTCAGGCGGCGGTGAAGACCTTTCTGGACCTGTTCTCGCGCGCCCGTCCCGAGCGCGTGGCGCTCCTGTACGTGGAGAAGATGGAAGGGAAGTCGCTCATGGACGATATGCTGGGCGAGCCCGAACTTTCCACGCTGAAGGAGCAGCTGCGGGGCACGGAGGTCCAGGCGGCGCTGGACCGGAAGGCGAAGGCCATCCTTGATCATTATTCGCAGAAGCTTGCCGCGGCGGGTGCGGGCGCGGTCCAGACGATGGTGCGGGAAGGCCACCCGTCCGACGAGATCCTGAACGCGGCGAAGGAGCTTAACGCGGACATGATCATTATCGGCTCGCGGGGAAAACGGCTCCATACCATGCTCATGGGGAGCGTGAGCCGCGAGATCGCGAACCGGGCCGACATCCCGGTGCTGATCGCGCGGTAGCGACAGCCGGCATTTGGCCGTTTGCTTGAGAAACCTTGAAGGAACGAGGACCTTTGACACAGAAGAGGCGGATTGGTAAGGCGATAAAGGCGGATGCGTTCTGAGACACTGAGGACACGGTAGAGCCTTGTGAGTAAGAAAAGGGCTGAGAGAGCATATATTCGAAAACAGAGGAGGTACGGAACAATGAGGAAACACTCGATTTTTGTACTTGGTGTAAGTTTTGCCCTGTTTGCGTTGACGGGTACCGTTCAGGCGCAGTGGGCGAACCCTGGTCTGCTCGTCACCGCGGAGCAATTGGAGCAGAACCTCGCGAAGCCCGACTGGGTCGTCGTGGACTGCAGAAAACTGGAGGAGTACGCCAAGGGGCATATCCCCGGCGCCATCAGCTTCGGCAAGAACTGCAAGGCAGCGCTTCGGGACGCCACGTCGCGGGTCTTCCCCTCGGCCGCGAAGTACGAGAGCCTGGTCGGAAAGGCCGGCATCGGGAACAACACGCACGTGGTGTTCTACGGGGAGATCAAATCAAAGTCCCTGGACGACGCGTCGGTGGCCTTCTGGCTCTTCGAGTACCTTGGCCACACGGACAAGACCCACGTGCTGAACGGCGGCCTCGAGGCGTGGAAGAAAGGCAACCGGAAGCTCGCGACCGAGCCCGCCATCAAGCCGGCGGCAACCTTCAAGGTGAACTTCGCGAAGAACCGGATCGCGACGACCGAGGAGGTCCTCAAGATCGCCAAGGGCCAGGTGAAGGGCGTGCAGCTCATCGACAGCCGGAGCAAGAAGGAATACGCGGGCGAGGACATCCGTTCGATCCGCGGCGGCCGCATACCGAACTGCACGTTGAGCGTGCCGCACGAGGAGACCTACGACCAGGAGAAGGACCCGGCGACCGGCAAGGACAAGTCCACGGGCGTTCTGTCCCACGAGAAGGTCGCAAAGGCCTATGCGACCCTGGACAAGGGCAAGCGCACCATCGCCTACTGCCAGACCGGCTCCCGCTCGACGCTGACCTATCTGGAACTGCGGATGCTCGGATTCAAGGACCCCTCCAACTATGATGATTCGTGGATCATCTACGGCGCGAACGAGAAGTTCCCGGCTGAGGAAGAGCAGCGGATAGACCTCTCGCGGATCAAGTCGCTCGAGGATGACGTGAAGAAGCTGAAGGAACAGCTCAAGAAGGAAGACGAGAAGAAGTGATGCGGCGTGATCGACAGGCCGGGGAGAGAGCTCCCCGGCCTTTTTTTCGCCCGTTCTGATGATGTTCAGAAGCAGATCGGGAAAATCCAAGCATGGGTGATCCTGAACGCGGCGCACTCCTCTTTCATCTTGCATTCCTGACCGCTACAGGTATTTTTGGCAACAGGGACTTGCAGCATAGATAAGCTTCGGCCGTTCAACAATCCCACACGGAAGAAAGGAACAAAACGTGAAGATACTGGTAGGCCATGATGGGTCGGAACATGCGGGGAAGGCCTTGACGAGGGCCGTTGAAATGGCCACGGCATTGAAAGCATCGCTCGTCGTGCTCACGGTCGTGCCGGACCTTTGCATGATGGAACTGAGCGATGATGATTGCAAGAATATGTACAAGATCATGACCGAGGACTCGGAGAAAAGGCTGTCCCGCCTGAAGGAAGAGCTTTCAAAAAAGGGCGTGCAGATGGAGACCGTGGTGCACTTCGGCAGGGCAGCCGATACGATCGTCAAGACCTGCGCTGAAACAAAGGCCGACCTGCTCGTCGTCGGTTCCCATGGCAGGCATGGAGCCAAGAAGTTCCTGCTCGGCAGCGTGTCCTCCAAGGTCGTGGAGCACGCGCCCTGTGATGTCCTTGTCGTCAAGTAGCCTGCAAAGAGACGGACCTACAATAAACGCCGAATTGGGGAGGTACACATGAACGAGGAACGAAAATCGCCCGTAACACTCATTATAGGGCTGATTCTTCTTGCCTACGCGCTGATCCTGAGGAGCCAGAACGAGTCGTTAACGCCGACGGGGCTGGTCGCTGTTGCTGAGTATCTTAAAACAGGCAAGACAATAGGCACGCAGATTTCCGTCGGATTGTGGTCAGGGATCATCATCAGTTTGGTCGGCATCTGGAATCTGGCAGTCCCGGCCATGACGTCGAAGTTCGACAAGCTGGTGCGGGCCCCCATGGCCGGCATCGGCATGATCATGATCCTGGCGTACGTGACGCGGTATTACATGGAGCCCATATTCAAGATATGGGGCAAACAGGCCCAACCCATGCTGGGTTTTGATATGGCAAGCGTTTTCGGGCTCAATTACATCCTCCTGGGGATCCTTCTCGGCATCGTCTGGGTCAATACCATCGGCATCCCCGGCTGGATGCAGGCGGGGGTCAAGACCGCCCGGCTGGCCATGAAGGTCGGGGTCATCACCCTGGGCGCCATGTACAGCATCACGGAGCTGAAGTATCTCGGAGGCCTGAGCATCGTCATGGTCGCGACCTTTGTCATGGGCACGTCCCTGTTTGTCCTGTGGCTCGGCAAGCTTGCTCAAGCCGAAAGGCCGCTCATCGGAGTGCTGTCGGCCGGCCTGGGGGTCTGCGGCGTATCAGCGGCAGTGGCCGCAGCTCCTGTTGTAAAGGCCAGGGGCGTTGATATGGCCTACTCGATCGGCATGCTGCTGCTCGTCGGCGTCGTCGGGCTCTTCGTCTTTCCGCCGGTCGCAAAAATGGTCGGGATGAACGAACTTCAGTTCGGCGCATGGGCGGGTACGGGCATTCTCAATTCCGCACAGGTCGCCGCCGCCGCCCTGATCTTTGATCCGAACACCATCGAGACCCTGAAGGTGGCGGAGATCTTCAATATCACACGGATCCTCTTCCTCCCCTTCATCGTTATTGTGCTCGCTGTCTGGTTCGCCAAGGGAGAGGAAGAGGCGGAGAAGGGCAAGGTCAGCATCGGGAAGGTCCTCATCGACAAGTTTCCCCTCTTCGTCCTCGGCTTTCTGATCATGTTCGCTTTCAGCTCCACCGGGATATTCACCCCCAAGGGGATGGAGCTTCACGGCAAGCATTTTTATAAATTCAAGATCGATGAAAAGAAGGAAGTGCGGACCAGGGACCTCAAGAAGATCTCGGCGTTCCTTGAGACCGGCGCCGTGACCGATCCCAAGGTGAAGGCCGCGCTCGGGAAACTGGTCGCTGACCGTCAGATCACCAGCGCCGAGCAAACGGACCTTGTCCTGAAAGCGCAGGATTTCACGAAAGAGAAGGACCTGAAGGCGGCATTCAAGGAAGCGGACAAGCTGGTCCAGGCGAAGCCCGCGACGATGGAGATGATGCGGGAATACATGATGTGGTTCTTCGCCTTCGGGCTCATCGGCCTCGGCATGCAGATCACCTGGCAGACCCTCCGCCAGGCGGGAGGCAAGGCGGCGATGATCGGCGTCGTCGCGGGCATCACGAAAGCCACCCTTTCGTTCTTCGTATGCTGGCTGTTGATCAAGGGAAGCATCTAAAGGAGGTTCTGAACATGGCTGAAGAAAAAGCGGTAGCATCAGAACAGAAGCAGATGGAAGAGCGTTCGCTCAGCGTTTTTGCCTCTGAGAAAAAAGAAGATATTACCTCGCTGGTCATCGCATTTGCGCTTGCCGTTCTGGTGCTCATCGCACTGAAATGAGGGCACTATGATCAGAACAATCCTTGTCGCCACCCATGGCTCGAAGGGCGCCGTCGAGGCGGAACGCTGCGCCCTGGACCTGGCGGCGACGCATGACGCGGAACTCCATGCACTCTATGTCATTCATAAGGGATGGGGTTCGCTGGTCGGCATAGAATGGCTCCATTCCTCGGAAAAAAGGATGGATTTCTATCGCTATGCCGAAGCGGAACTGTACAAGATGGCCGATGCGGCGCTGGGCAAGTTTGTGCAGCGCGCGGCAGCCTGCGGAGTGAAGGTGACGACCTCGGTCCGGGTCGGCGATCCGGGAGAGGTCATCCTCAGCGAGGCGCGGGAGCGGGGATCGGACCTCATCGTCATCGGCGACGCCTGCAAAGGACGTTCCGAGGAGTACAAGGCAAAGATCAACGTTGGCAAACTGCTGAGGTCCGCGCCTTGCTCCGTGCTGCAGGCAAAAGTCCTCGCCCGGGGAAAAGATACTGCGCTCACCGGCGAGGCATGCGCGTCCCGCTTGCAGGGGATCGCGCAGGGATAAAAACTAAAAACTATTTTCTCGCAACCAACAGTAGGCGCTTCTAAGCGAGGCGCAAAGGCGCGAAGAAAAGATAAGCATTCATAAAAACTGTAAGCAGTTAAAGACACGATGAAAAGCAAAAACCTGATTTAAGGTCATCACGTTCAGATGCAACGGTCTTTTTCAAGCTTCAGTCGTTGCCTTTCTTTGCGTGCTTGGCGGCTTTGCGAGAGATAGAAATTCGTAGTTGCTTCTCCGCTAATTACAAATGAATCCGAAAATCCATTCATTGATCTGCGCCGGGGTCACACCGGCAAAAAAGGAGGAAGTAAGATGAGAAAGATCGTAATCGCCTTGGTATGTGTGTTCGTTCTTGTCGGAGGATTATATGCCACAGCGTCCGCCGGGCCCTATCCCGATGCCGTCATCAAGCAGGCGGAGCAGTTGAAGGCCGATGCGGATGCCAAGAAGGACATGCCGGAATCGCTTCCGGGGATCAAGCTGATCGACGGCAAGGAATTGAAGAAGTGGATGGATGCCAAAAAGAAGTACGTATTGATCGACAACAGGAACAAGGAGCAGTTCACCAAGGAGCATATCACCGGCGCCGTGCTCATTACGGTGGACGAGCTGATCGGGGACCCGAAGCTTTCCGACAAGCTGGACAAGAACGTCCCCCTTGTGCTCTATTGCAACGGCGTGAAGTGCTGGCGCTCTCCCGCAGCGGCCCTGCTGTACCAGAGCCTCGGCTTCAAGGAGATCTACTGGTTCAGGAACGGCCTGCCGGAATGGATCAAGCTCGATTACGCGACGGTTGAAGGCGGCAAGTAAGTACTATATAGAAGGATCACACCGGGGATTAGAGCAATGGTGACATTGCTCTAATCCCTTTTTTATTCCTCGCAATAAAGTTGAAAAACTACTGCGAACGGCTGTCTCGCGCAAAGCCGCCAAGCACGCAAAGAAAAACAACAGCAGAAGCGTGAGCAAGGCTTCTGAGTTTTGATAAGAAACACATGGATTAAGGTTCTGTTATTCACTCCGTTTTACGGCGTACTGTTCTTGTGAGGGCCATCCTTTCTTTGCGCCTTTGCGCCTTTGCGTCTTTGCGCGAAAAAAGTTTTTCATTTCTTTGCTCATGGTTTCAATAAAGCAATTTTAACTGATATACGAAAGAGCCCTTTTTTTATTCTGTCCGTAAGGCTATAATGGTCCATGCAGGCACTTACAGCATCCATCCAGCTTCCCGTCTCCCCGGAAACCGCATTCCGCGTCATCTCCGACCTGAACACGCTGCTCAGGCTTTCCCCCTTTTTTACGCTTACGCAATTCGCATCAACTGAGCAGGGACCGCCGAAGCAGGGGACCAGCTACACCGTCACGCTCGACTACTATGCCACCCGCCGCATCGAAACACACAACATTAGAGTGGACGCGTTCGAACCGAATAAGGCTATTTCCTTCGCGATCGGGGACGGGGCATTAAAGAGCATTAGTTGCGATATCGAACGTTCCGGGGGAGGGATCACGCTCACACAGACGCTCATGCTCGATGCGGCGGACGGGACCGTCATGGCCGGCTCTCAGAATGAACTGCATCTCTGGATGAGAAGCGTTGGAGAGTATCTGAAGCTTGCCGAAGGTCGATCTCTTCTCAAAAGGCTCCTGCTGCGCTTCATGGACCGGATCTGGCTGAAGTTGACACTTTCTGAACGGAATATCGCGATCATCATAACAAAGATATCGATACTCGAGATCGCCCTCCTGCTTATCGTCGTTGTCCTATGGAACCTCGCAATGCGTTAAGAGGCTCGAGGACGGAGTGAAGCAGCTGAACGAGCTGTTGAAGAAGGAAGAAGAGCAGAAGCGGCGAGGGATCGACGGGCCGGCATATTCTGCCGGCCTTTTATTTCATGATCTTCCGACGGCAGAACAGGAGATCGTCCTGGAAGGAAGATGATGTGTAAAAAGGTAATACCGAAGAAGACGCATAAATGCAACAATGCTCTTGACAAGTCGTCCCCTTAGACTCCATAATCATGACGCTTGAGCTCCAGCAGGGGCGCGCGGGCGGAGGCCGTTCTTTTCCATAGGTTCACAGATGCTCGAGTATCGCATGATCATGGCCGGGGGAGGTGATGTCGTGTGACGTGAGCTGCCGCAGGAACGAAGCTGTTTTATCTGCATTTCTCGAGAAATAGCACGATCAAACAAAGGAGGACTTCGTATGGCGGGACAAGAACCCAAAGGTTTGGCATTGCTCTGGAAAACGGAAGACTGGCTGGCGGTCTGGGTGGGATTCCTCATTATTATCATGATCCTTGCCGGCCTCTCATTCAAGATGCCGAAGTTCAAATGGATCACGGACGGGGAGTTCGCTTCCTACAGCAAGGAGACCGCTCCGGCTGTCGGGAAACTGGCGGCGGCGGCGGCGGAGAAGAAGGAATCGGCGCTCCAGGCCGATGCGGCCGCGCTCAAGGCCGCGATGGATGCGGGAGACCGCACGGCAGTCGGCAGCGCTGCGAAGAAGTTCCAGGAGACCGCGAAGGCAGCAAAGGATGAAGGCCTCAAAAAGAAAGCGGACAAGCTCGGCAAGGAGATCAGCGGGAATGCCGGCGGTCTGCTGACAAAAGTCTTTGCGGGCGATAACCTCGGGGCAGCCGTCATCATCGGCATCGCCTATCTTATCCTCACCCTCATCGCGCTCTCCTTCATGGGTGAAAATGCCGCGAAGATCGCGGTCGGTTTCCCCGCCGTGTTCGTCATCGCCTGGTTCGGACAGCTCATCGCGGGCAATTACACGATCAACAGTACGTTGGGCATCGAATACGTGATCTGGTGCCTCGTCATCGGACTGTTCGTGAGCAATGTCATCGGCCTCCCGGCATGGCTGAAGCCTGCTGTCAGGACCGAGTTCTATATCAAGTCGGGCCTCGTGGTCCTGGGCTCGGGGATCCTCTTTACCGAGATCGTGCAGGCGGGATTCTACGGCATCGTCCAGGCGGTACTCGTGGTGGCCGCGGTCTGGTATTTCACCTGGTGGGTCGCCAAGAAGATGAACGTCGACGACGACTTCGCCGCCGTTATCTCGAGCTCCGTCTCCATCTGCGGCGTGTCAGCGGCGATCGCCACGGGCGGGGCCATCAAGGCCGACGGCAAGAAGATCAGCTATGTGACCTCCATCGTGCTCATCTGCGCCATTCCCATGATGATCTTCCAGCCCATGATCGCCAAGTGGCTGGGCCTGAGCGACATCGTTGCCGGTGCATGGCTCGGCGGGACCCTCGATACGAGCGGTTCGGTCGTTGCCGCGGGCGAGCTGATCAGCCCGGTCGCGATGAAGACCGGCGTGATCGTCAAGATGTCGCAGAACGTGCTGATCGGCGTGGCGGCCTTCATCCTGTCCATTGTGTGGACGCTCAAGGCCTGCAAGATCGGCGGCAACCAGGAAACGCCGAGCGCCATGGAGATCTGGGACCGGTTCCCGAAGTTCGTGCTCGGTTTCATTATCGCTTCGCTCCTGTTCTCCTTTGTCGTGAGCCCGGCGACGGTCTCTGCGGTCAAGGGAACACTGGGCGGACTTCGCACCTGGTGGTTCGCGCTGGCCTTCACCTGCATCGGCCTGGAGACCCATTTCGGCGATCTGGCCAAGATGGAGGGCGGCAGGCCCGCGGGGGCGTTCCTGATCGGCCAGGCGTTCAATGTCTTCTGGACGCTCCTCCTCGCCTGGTTGATCTTCGGCGGAGTGATGTTCCCGGTGCCGGATATCAAGTAGCCTTCATAAAAAGTATGCTGTTCGCCGATGGGGAGGGATTGTCCTTCCCATCGGCGTTTTTTTGCCATCCCGAACCCAAAGTGAGAATAAACGACGGAGGATCTGATGGAGCGCATGCAATGGCACGCACGTGAAGTGGAACAGGTGATCAAGGACCTGGGGACAAGCGGGCACCAGGGACTGGCTCAGCAGGAGGTCGCTGCCCGGCTTGAACGGTACGGCCCGAACGAGCTGCGGAAGGAGGAGGGGATCTCTCCTTTGGTGCTCTTCCTGAACCAGTTCAAGAACGTCCTGGTGATCATCCTTCTCGTCGCGATCGCGCTCTCCGCACTGGTCGGCGAGGTGGTGGATGCCGCCATCATCGCCGTGATCGTCATCTTCGTTGCGGTCCTGGGATTCATCCAGGAGTACCGGGCCGAGCGGGCGATCGAGGCGCTCAAGAAGATGCTGTCGCCGACGATCACGGTGCTGCGGGGCGGCCGGGAGGAAGAGGTCCCGTCGAAAGAGCTCGTCCCCGGCGATGTCATGCTGCTCGAGGCGGGGGACAAGATCCCCGCGGACGGGCGCGTCGTGGAGGGGCACTCCCTGCGGTGCGACGAGGCGTCGCTGACCGGGGAGTCCGCGCCGGTGGGCAAGAACAACCGGACCCTGGCCGCCGACGCGGCCGTGAACGACCGGAAGAACATGATCTACACGGGAACGATCGTCACCTACGGCCGGGGGAAGGCCGTGGTAACGTCCACGGGCATGCGGACCGAGTTCGGGAAGATCGCCGAAGAGGTCGCGACGGTAAAGACCGAGAAGACGCCGCTCGAAAAGCGCACCGAGGAGATCGGAAAGTGGCTGGGCATCATCGCCCTGGGCATCTGCGTCCTGGTCGCGGGGATCAGCGTCATACGCGAGTACCTGACCCGCGGGTACGTGGACCTTCCCTTCCTCGTCACGATCACGATGTTCGCGATCGCCCTGGCGGTTGCGGCGGTCCCCGAGGCGCTGGCCGCGATCGTGACGGGGGCGCTCGCCATCGGCATGCGCCAGATGGCGAAGCAGCATGCCCTTGTGCGGAAGATGCCCGCCGTCGAGACGCTGGGCTGCACGACGGTGATCTGCTCCGACAAGACCGGCACGCTCACCAAGGGCGAGATGACGGTGCGTTCTCTGTTCGTCGCGGGCAGGACGGTCCAGGTGAGCGGGGCGGGGTACGATCCCGAGGGAGAGTTCAAGGACGGAGATCGACCGCTGAAGGCCGTCGGCAACCGGCCCTTCGAGGAGTTCCTGCGGGGCGGGATCCTCTGCAACGATTCGGACCTCCATGAACGCGAGGGGAAGTGGTCCATCAAGGGCGATCCGACGGAGGGCGCCCTGGTGGTGGCCGCGGCGAAGGCGGGCATGCGTGTCCGCGAGACGCGCCTCGAGAACCAGCGGGTCGAGGAGATCCCGTTCAGCTCCGAGCGGAAACGCATGACGACCATCCACCGGACAGGCGGGGCCCCCACGGCGTACATGAAAGGCGCACCTGAACTTGTCCTGGGGCGGTGCACGCACATCCTGGACGACGGCGGGGTGCGGCCGCTCGGCGAAGGGGACCGGGCCGCGGTGCTCCAGGCGAACGAAGAGATGGCGAAGGCGGCCCTGCGGGTGCTGGCCGTCGCTTCCCGCGTTCTGCCCGCCGGCACCGCGTACGACGAGGACGCCGTGGAGAGCGGCATGGTCTTCCTGGGGCTCGCCGGCATGATGGACCCACCGCGGCAGGAGGCGATCGAAGCGATCGCCGTGTGCAAGCGCGTCCATATCAAACTGGTCATGATCACCGGCGACCACAAGCTGACGGCCGTGGCCATTGCCCGGGAGATGGGTATTTACCATGACGGCGACCGGGTCCTTACCGGCGAGGAGCTGGAGCGGATGCCCGACGAAGAGTTCGTCAAGATCGTCGACACCGTGACGGTGTACGCCCGCGTGTCGCCCATGGACAAGCTCAAGATCGTCAAGGCCTGGAAGGACCGCGGGGAAGTGGTCGCCATGACCGGCGACGGCGTGAACGACGCGCCGGCGCTGAAGCACGCCGACATCGGGATCGCCATGGGCATCACCGGCACCGAGGTGACGAAGGAGGCTGCCGACATGGTCCTGACGGACGACAACTTCGCCACCATCGTGCACGCCATCGAGCGCGGACGATGGATCTACGACAACATCAAGAAGTACCTCACCTATCTCCTCCGGGCGAACATCACCGAGGTGGTCGTGATCGGCGGGGTCGTGCTGATGATGGGGCCGGAGTATCTGCCGCTCCTGCCCGCGGCGATCCTGTACATCAACCTGGCGACCGACGGCCTGCCTGCCCTTGCCCTCGGCGTCGCGCCGCCGGACCCCGACATCATGCAGCGGCCGCCCCGGGACCCGAAGGAGAGCGTTTTCACACGGGAAGTGATGATCTTCATCCTGCTGGCGCTCCTGGTCGAGGTCCCGTTCTTCTTCTGGCTGTTCTTCCGTGAGCTGGGGGACATGGAGCATATGCGGACCGAAATGTTTTTCCTCTTCATCATCGTCGAGCTGGTCATCGCCATGAGCTTCCGCTCGCTCAAGTACAGCATCATCAAGGCGCCGCCCCACGGCTGGCTGCTCCTGGCCATTTTCTGGGAGCTGGTGCTGGTCTTCGGGCTGCTCCAGATCCCCGCGCTGCGCGAGACCTTCGGGATACGGCTTCCCACGTTCACGGACCTGGGGATCGTGACCGCCATCAGCGGCGTCGTGCTGCTGTCCATGGAAGCGTTGAAGGCCGTGCTGAGACGGTGGCCGGTCACGAAGGCGCCGCGAGCGCCGCGGTGATGCATCAAGGAGCGAGCGATTAGAGCACTACCTCGATACCCGCTGGTTCCTGTAATTCACGATCAAGAACAACTGAAAAGCATTTTACCGCAGAGAGCGCTGAGAACGCAGAGGGAGACAATGCCAAGGCTGAGTCGGTTATCCTGCTTTCTCGCTGTTCTCCGCGACCTCTGCGTTCTCTGCGGTGAGATAAGGTGTGGGATCTTCTGGCCTGGGCGGGGGGCTACTTCTTTCTCTTCTTCCCCATTTTCTTCTTAAAAACAAATGAAAAGCATTCTACCGCAGAGAGCGCTGAGAGCGCAGAGGGAACAATGCAAAAAGCAGAAGCCAGATGCAACCGCCCTTGTCATTCTCCGCGAGCTCTGCGTTCTCCGCGGTGAAAATGCCGTGGATTTTTCCGGCTGGGATGTGCGGCGGGCATCAATTGACAGGCCCCCCGCAATCCGGTATCCTTGCTCCATGAACCTGGACCAAGGCTATGCGAAAAAACCGATCCTGCCGCCCCCTGCCGCCGTCCGGGCGCTTGCTCTTGCCGCCATCCTGTTCCTCTGCGCATCATCCGCCCACGCCAAGTTCGATCCCTCCTTTGTCTGGACGACGCTCGAAACGCCGCACTTCCTGATCCACTATCACCAGGGCGCCGAAGAGACCGCGAAACGGGCCGCGGTCATCGCCGAGGACGTCCACAGCCGTCTTGTCCCAGCCATCAAGTGGGAGCCGAAGGAGAAGACCCGGCTCGTGCTCGTCGATGCCATGGACGAAGCGAACGGCTATACCTCTCCCATCCCCTACAACCAGGTCGTTCTGTTCCTCACCCAGCCGTCGGGAGGACCCGGGTACGGCCTCACCGCGTACGACGACTGGCTCAGGCTCCTGATCACCCACGAATACACCCATGTCCTGCAGCTCGACATGGTGACCGGCGGCCCGGAAGCGCTGCAAAAAATTCTCGGCAGGATCTACTTCCCCAACCTGTTCCAGCCGGCATGGATGATCGAGGGGCTCGCGACCTATGAGGAGACGGAGCAGACCGCCGGAGGACGGGGCAGGTCTCCGGAAGCGGAGATGGTGATCCGCACGGCCGCGCTCGAGAACGCCTTTCCGTCGCTGGGGCAGGTGTCGGTCTTTCCGGACTCCTGGCCTTCGGGCCAGGTGCCCTATCTTTTCGGCCAGGCCTTTACGCGGTATTTTGAGGAGAGATACGGCAGGGAGAAGCTCGCCGAGATCAGCACCGTTTACAGCGGCAGATGGTTCCCGTTCCTCGTCACCTCAACGGGCAGGAAGGTGCTGAGCGCCGACTACCAGGACCTCTGGAACGAGTGGCAGAAGGGGCTCGAGGCCAACTACGGAAAGCAGCGGGACGAGCTTACGGCAAAGGGACTGACCCGGTCGACACCGCTGACTGCCAGGGGATTCATGAACACGAACCCCGCGTATTCGCCCGACGGGACCCGGATCGCCTACGCGGTGGGCCGGGGGGATGAGTATCCGGGCATCTACCTCGCCCGTCCTGACGGAAGCGGTGAGACAAAGCTCACGGAGAATGTCTTTCCCGGATCGGCGTCGGGCTCCTCACTGGCCTGGGACCGGGAGGGAGCAAAGCTTTACTACACCAAGATCGAGATCACAAGGAACACGGGCTATTACAACGACCTCTACTTCCATGATGTTGCGTCAGCGAGGGAGGTCCGGCTCACGAAGGGGCTCAGGGCACGCGACCCCCATCCCTCTCCGGACGGCACAAGGCTCCTGTTCGTCATGAACCGGATGGGCATGACGCGGCTGGCGATGCTGGACCTCGCGAAGGCAGGCAGCGGGCCCGCAACGGAGAAGGACATCACGTTTCTAACGCCCTGGGGGCCGGAACAGTATGAGACGCCCTGTTTCAGCCCCGACGGGAGCCGCATCGCCGTCGGCATCTGGCAGCCTGGAGGATACCGGGACATCAGGCTGATCGATCCGTCCGGGAGCGTTCTCGAGGACATCACGCACGACAAGGCCATCGATGTCGGGCCTGCCTGGAGCCGCGACGGGAAATACCTTTACTTTTCCTCTGACCGGTCGGGCATCTTCAACATCTACGCGTATGAACCGGAGACGAAGAATCTTTTCCAGGTGACGAACGTCCTGGGCGGCGCGTTCTCGCCTGCGCCGTCACCGGATGGGAAGACGCTCGCCTTCGCGTCCTACAGTTCGACCGGCTACGACGTTCATACGATGTCACTCGATCGCGAGGCGTGGAAGCCCGCGGAACCCTATACCGACCGGTATCCTTCGCCGTCGTATGCGGAGAAGCCCGTAGACGCGTCCTCCCGTCCTTACAGCGCCCTCTCGACGATCTATCCCCGGTTCTGGATCCCCTGGTTCGGTTCCAGCGGCGAGAGCGGGACCCTGTACGGCGGCCTCACGTTCGGCCAGGACGCGGTCCAGCGCCACCGGTACACCGCCAGCGCGTTGTATGGCCCCAGGAACAGCCGGACCTGGTACGGGATCGACTATTTTTACGACGGCCTCTATCCGACGCTTCACCTTCATGCTTCCGACAACGACATCACCTATGGAGAATTCCTGCACGATGCCAGGGGGAGCAAGGACTATGTTGAACGCAATAAGACCCTCGGGCTGGCGCTTATTGTGCCAATCATTAAAAATGCCCACCAGCAGGCCCTGACGATCGGCTACCGGCGAAAGGAACTGTCGCGTCTGACGGAACTTCCGCCCTGGACCGGATACGCCGGCCCGCTGCCTGCCGAGGGAGATCTGGTATCAGGCCGCTTGCGCTACCTGTACAGCAGCAGCCGGCAGTATGCCTACTCGATCAGCCCGGAACAGGGAAGGACCTTCGAGCTGGGCGCGGAGCGCTTCGACTACTCGCTTGGCAGCGACTTCGAGTTCACGAAATATACCGCCGACTGGCACGAGTACGTGAACCTGCCGTGGAAGCACCACGTGCTCCTGGGCCGGGCCTTTGCGGGGACCTCGACGGGCGTGGCCCCGACCCAGGGGGCCTACCAGCTCGGCGGCGACAATCCGGGGGACATCACGCTCGGCCTCAGCGACCGGACCGTTACCCTGCGCGGCTACCCGTCCAATGTGCTCCGCGGCCGGAAGGCCGTCCTCGGGAGCATGGAGTACCGCTTTCCCATCACGAACCTGGAAAAGGGGTGGGACACCAAGCCGTTCTATTACCGCCGCTTCCACGGGGCGTTCTTCTTCGAGGCCGGCAATGCCTGGGATGGCACGTATCACGAGCCCGACCTCCGGCGGAGCATCGGAGCGGAAGCGCGGCTTGATATGACGCTCGCATACTATCTGCCTCTCACGATCCGGTTCGTGGTCGCCAAAGGTCTTGAAAGCGACGGCGAATCGCAGGCCTATTTCGGGTTGTGGGTGGCGCTGGAACTGTGAGAAGAATTGCGGATTTCGGATTGCGGATTGCGGATTGGAGAACCGGTAAGAACGGGAGGCAGGAGGCAATTCACCCCACCCTATCCCTCCCCTTATTAAGGGGAGGAAAAAGGAGGGGTCATCGACGGAGATCAGATATAATCTACTATCACTGGATTCCCGCTGGAGCCTGCCCCAGCAAGAGGTAAGCAGGGGCGGGAAAGACGGACAAAGCGATACTAATCGATCTTAAAGAGGTGAGATCATGATACTGGTAACGGGTGCAACGGGTTTTGTCGGTGGTCATCTGGTGAAGCGTATGCAGCAGGAGGGGCTGAAGGTCCGTGCTGTCGTCAGAACACCGGCAAAGGCCCAGGCGCTCAAGGACCTGGGCGTCGAGGTCGTTCCCGGTGACATCGCTGATCCGGCGTCGCTCGAAGCGGCGGCGAAAGGCTGCGATACGATCATCCATCTTGTCGGCATCATCCAGGAGGGCAGGGGCTTCACCTTTCGGAGCGTTCATGTCGAGGGTACGCGAAATGTCCTGGACGCGGCGAAGAAGGCAGGTGTCCGTCACTTCATTTACCAGAGCGCGCTGGGCACGAGGGAGAACGCGAAGAGCGAATACCACAAGACCAAGTGGGAGGCTGAGAAACTGGTCAGGGCCAGCGGCATTCCCTTTACCATCCTCCGTCCGTCGCTCATCTATGGGCCGGGTGACCTGTTCACCATCCGCCTTGCAGAGATGATCAAGCTTTCTCCGGTTCTGCCGGTGATCGGCTCGGGCAGGTCGAAGATCCAGCCTATATATATAGAAGATGCCGTCTCGTGCCTCGTGAAGATCGCGGCGGGGGGCCAGCATCTTGGCAAGACCTACGAGGTCGGCGGGCCGGAAGAGCTCACGTATGAAGAGGTGACGAAGGCCATAGCCAAGGCGTTGGGAGTGGACCGGCGCGTGGTGCATATGCCGCTGTCCTTCATGCGGGGCATAGCGCTGGTCGCCGAGACCGTCCTGTCCAAAGCGCCGGTCACGATGGACCAGCTCATCATGCTGCAGGAGGACAACGTCTGCGACATGAAGGATATCCGGGAGGTCTTCGGGATCGAACCGGTGGAGTTCCGGGAGGGGCTGGTGAAGTTCCTGGGGAAGACATCCTGACGTAGGAGCAGAGCGAACGGCATCTCGCGCAAAGCCGCAAAGACGCATAAGGAAGACAACGGCAGAAGTTTGAAATAGCTTCATGTCTGGACGGAAAGAATTTAAAACAAATTACAGATGTTCGCATTTTTTACACCTGTCCTTACTTTGCGCCTTTGCGGCTTTGCGCGAGACGCCGTTTGCGGCAGGTTTTCAACGCTGACTCCTGGCGGGAGTCTCCTTGCGCCTGTTCAGGGCATGGCGTATAATTAGTACATCCGTTACGAGGAGGGGGCCATGGAGACGATAACAAAATTCACTTCGAAGAACGGCGTGGAAATAACCATCAGGCCTGCGCAAGCCGATGATTCCTGCGCGATCATCGATACCGTCAGATCGAACGCGAACGAGCGCAGCTACGTCCTCATGGAACACTACGGCAAGGATGTCGAAACCGAGCGGGAGTATATCAGCGATCTGGACGGCACCAAGAACCTGCTCATCGTCGCGACTGCCGGCAGCGCGGTCGTCGGCTGCCTCGCGGCTTTGCAGGCCGACGGCGGGAAGCGGCCGGAGACCACCCACCTCCTCCACCTGGGGCTGCACCTTCGTGAGGAGTACCGGGGGCACGGGATCGGGACGCACCTGCTCGACTACGCGGTCGCCTGGGCCGCTGAAAAAGGGTTCAAGAAACTGGAGGCGAACATCTTCACGACCAACAAGCACTCCCTGGGCATGTTCACGAAGGCCGGCTTTGCCGAAGAGGGCGTGCGGAAGAACCGGATCCAGGTGGGAAGGGAATTGATCAATGAAGTGCTGATGGGAAAGGTGCTGTAGAGGTCAACTATCCAATAGGTCACTGAATAAACCTATTTTAAGTCCCCCCTTGCCAAGGGGGGGAAGAGGGGGATCGTAGATCCCTCTGTTTGTCATTGCGAGCGAAAGCGAAGCAATCTCGTCTTTATGTTGCCACGCCATCCCCGAAAAATACCCCGCCGCACTTCTTGACAATTTCCGTGATGCTTCTATAATCGTAACACTCCAACACGAACCGTTGCATTCCTTTCCGGCAGAACATTCTTCTCTGGATCATTTTTTAAGCGGGCGAAAGCATAAATAGAAACAACGTTCCTGAAGACCCTCTAAAGCATATAGAGAAACAAGGTCCTTAAAGATTCATTGAATTAGATATGGTTTTGCTAACAATGGTTATGTCATTCTGAATTGATCATTCTGATAGGCCTGTTAATTTTTCTGTTTCTATAGCAACTTCTGGTCCGATGTATGGAAGGAGATAAAAATGAAGACGTTATCCGGAATATTGGCAATAATTTTATTTTGTATATTTTTATCAACCGGTGTGTATGGTGAAAATAAGATCGGTGGTAAAAAAACTACAATTGCAGAGAGTGATTTTTATAAAATTAAAGATGACATACAGGAAATTAGAAGGGATCAATTAAATTACAAGATTGAAAAGGATTTGTTAAAGGAAACGTATTCAACAAATTATCAAACCATCAATTTTATGATTTCTTTGGCCCTGCTTTTTTTAGTATTATGGCTTATTTCGGCCTCAGAAGTATCACAGAGAATAAAAAACAATATATGGGTGAACTCGATAAATTGCGTGAACTGAAGAACGACTTTGAACTGAAATTGAAGGAGCTAATAGCAACACAGTCTGAAGTAAAAAACAAGCTTTCTTCAATTGCCACAATTAATGAAGAGCAAAACATAAAAATTAAAAACCTTGAGATGAAAGAAAAAATAAACGTCTTAATATCAAAAAATGAATATCAGCGAGCATTAGAATATATTGCAATTGGGCTTGATGTACAAAAAAACGACGTAGAGTTGCTATCGTCAAAAGTTGCCTGTTTACTTAGGCTAGGTAATCATCGTGATGCAATTGATGCAATCAATCGAATACTAATAATAGACTCCAATAACCAATATCACGTCGAGACCCTTGCTGAGCTCTACCTTTTTACCGAAAGTATTGATAATTACAATGATTTAGTGAAAAACAAAAAAGATGTATTTAACGTAGAAGAAGAGCCACTCATTGAGTATCTGGAAGCGCTCAAGCATTATGTGAAAAACGACACGGAGGGTTTAAAAACAGTAATAAAAGCATGTGTAAACAAGTATAGTCTAACTGATACAACATGTTTATTAGCCTGGGATTTTAGAGACGTCAGGCTATTCGCCCGAAGTAGAAAAGACGATGTTGCGAAAAAGATATTGTTGAGTTTCACTAAATACCTAGATGGTAAACTATCAGGCGAAGATCTGCTTAAGTTGCTTGAATAAGAGAAATCAGAAGGTTCAAGTCTTTCTCCTTGCATTTCCTGTTTGGGCGCCCGGCCCGCCTCTCCGTTTCTCCTCTTCTTGATAATCTTAGTGGGTACTTGACTTATCATTATGGATAGTATAGTATCCACTCATGATATCGCAGAACGTCCTTGAGTCGATCTTCGGCAGTCCCGCTAAGATCCGTATCCTGCGGGTCCTCTCCGCCTCCCCGCAACCGCTGAGCGGTAGGCAGGTCGGGGAGCTTTCCCGGCTCAGCCACCGGGGCGCGATCCAGGCTTTGGAGTCCCTGGTCGAACTCGGCGCTGTGCGGCAGCGCCGGGTCGGCGCTGCCTATCAGTATTCTCTCTCCCGCGGCAATATGGCGGTTGAAACGATCATAGCTCCCTCCCTCAAAGCCGAGGCATCGATGCTCGACGACCTGAAAAGGAACATCACCGCCCAATTCAGAGGAAAGGCCGTCAGCCTTACGCTCTACGGCAGTCTTGCCAGGGGGACAGGTAAACGAGGGAGCGATATAGACGTTTTGGCGGTCGCGAGGGATGAGCGGAGGAAAAAGGAGCTGGAAGACAAAGCCGCCGCCGGCACCACATTCTTTCGGGAGCGATACAATGCCGTCCTGTCCCTGCACTGCTATACGCTAATTGAGCTGAGAAGCAAGAAAAACCTGCCGTTGCTCAAGTCCGTTATTCAGGAGGGCGCGGCTCTTTCCGGCAAGCCATTGCGCGAGCTGATCGCATGACGAAGAAGCGGAAGACAAGGGCCGTTAATAAGAACGAGTTTCGTGACTTCCTCGCGAAGGCAAAGGATTTCGCCTCCATGATGGACCTCTCTCTTGAGGAGGGCAAATGGAACTCAGCCGGACTTCAGGCGGTCCATGCAGTGATCTCGGCCAGTGATGCGGTGATCGTGTATTACGGCGGCGTGAGGAGCATCGAACTCGATCATCGGGAGGTTGTCGGGCTGCTTCACGATATCATCGGAGAGGCGGCGGCAACAGCGGGAAGGCATGTCTCCCGGGTTATTGCAAAAAAGAACCTTATTGAGTATGAACGCCGATCCATCACACAGACGGATGCGCGAGAGATGGTGGAACACGCCAAGCGGTTTCTTGAGTGGGTAACCGGAATGCTGCCGAGAGAGTAAGCATTTGAACATCATAGGGGCAGGTCTACTTTGTTGCCATTTAATTTATGTGCTTTATCATTTTATAGAGATGACATGAAATTTACCCTTAGACCACTTAGCCCCGTCTCAGGTTAAAACTAATGAAATGCCCAAAATGTCAAAAAGAATCGTCATCGGACATTGAATGCAATTTCTGCGGAATTGTATTCGACAAATATCAGAAGCGAGTTCAATCGTTTAGTAACGCCAGTGAACAACATGGCTCCGAGGAATCTTGGGAAGTGCTGGTTGCAATTGAGGACCACAAATATCCAACCCTGACTCGTAGATACGTCGCGACTGCGATAGACGTCGCTTTCATTCTTGCCGCAATTATTCTGATATCATATCTTTTCGATGATGCCGGCTCGATTGGTGTCAGGATCCGGGTAGGCCTCATCCTGTTCCTGTTTTTCATGTATGAGCCGTTGTGCACTAGTCAACTCTGCACTCTGGGACAGAAGATCATGGGAGTGCGGGTTAGACGATATCCCTCAATGGAGCGAATATCACTTCTCATGGCCTACGCCCGGATCATCGTTAAGGGATTGCTCGGCATTCTGTCGTTCTTTACCCTGCCTTTTAGTCAAAACCGCCGGGCAATTCATGACATGGCTGCAAAATCAATAGTGATATTCGCGGACAAATAGAGATCAGGCGCAGACATCGAGCATTACTAATATCTCTTGTTCGAAAATCGAATATCCTCCACCGAAAATCATATACATCGCTCTACCTGGCTCTCCCGGCGCCCTTATGCCGATGGTTCATCAAAAACACAACCCTACGGAACATAACGCATTTCCTTCCCTTGAGCCCCATCTCGGTCTCCCCCCCTTGCTTTGGCACAACACCTGCAAACTACTGATCAAAGCATATGGACGTAGAGAAAGACGAAATTTAAAGGAGGATATGCCATGGGCGACCAAACAGTAGTGCAGATGCGGGAGATCACGAAAGGCGTGGGTGCCGCGGGCAATATCGTCGAGCGCTATTTGATCCGCGTACTAGGACCCCTCGGCAGGAAGATAGCGGAAGCTTCCCAGATCGGCAGGGTGATGGCGCTGGCCGGCGTCATCACGGTCATCGTCAGCCTCTCTCTCATTTTCACAAACGCCACCTGGATCAAAACGTCTCAAAGCAAGGGCAGGCAATTTGTGAACATAACCTATGAGCAGAAAGGCTACGGCTACGCTTTCCTTGCGGGTCTCGGCCTGTTCGGTGTCGGCATGATGCAGAAAAATCGGAAGTGATCGATGCCACATGTTCGGAAAAAATAAAGGCTGTTCGGTGGATCTCACCGGACAGCCGTTTTGCTTCGCGCGATAGTGAAATCGTTCTATTCGGGCGGGTACCATGCCTTCGCCTTCTTCATTTGATGCTTCACCGTCGGGAATGCGTTCAGGTCCGTGTGCGGGCAGGAACAGCGCCTGTATGCACTCGTCCATGAAGTTATGCGACACGGAAAGCGCGATATAGGTCATTGGCCGCGCGATCTCCTCCGCTTCATGGAGCATGAGAACCGACAGGGTCACCCATATAAAGGGTACGGTCAAGGGAAAAAAGCTATCTTGTGACGAGAAACGGTACGTTTCTCGTCGAGCCTTTCCGTTATCATCATCCTTACCATTGCCGGGATTTTTAGGATCAGGTCTATTTTGTTGCAACTTAGATTTTTAGGATCTTCTGACTTTCCTATGGGTCGTTAAGAAGCATAAACATGAATTCTAGGCCCATTTGAAGCTGCTTTTCTTGCTTTATTGCTCTTTGATAACTTGACACGTTTCGGTGCAAAGGGTATCGTCTTGCCTTATGAAGAAGACCACCCTTAGTTCGCTCTATAGTTTTCCCGGCTTTCGAGCCCTGTCTCGGTTGAAGGACGATCCGGATGATCCCGGTGCTCGCATTATCGTCCTTCGACGACGGCAAAAAAAACTACCTGTTCCTGCGGCCGTAGCCAGCGAGGCTTCTACGATCGCATCACGCATCGGGTCAGAGACCTCGACTCCGGCGGCATTCGCATCCATCTCGAGTTTGAGTACCGCCGCATGTTCTGCCGGAGGTGCCAAGCCGTGAAGCGAGAGACCCTTGCCTGGCTGGCATCATCCAAGAGATTCACCGGACGGTTTGAACAGGCCATCGGGCGTCAGTGCCGTGAGATGTCCATATCCCGAGTAGCTGAAATGAACCGCTTAAGCTGGGACCAGGTCCAGCGCATCGAGAAAAACTACATGCGCGATTTGCTGGCGAAGCACCCGCCGTCCAAGGGCCTTCGCGTGATCGGCATCGACGAAGTCTCGATTCGGAAGGGCCATACCTATGCAATCGTTGTTGCCGATCTGGATCAGCGCCGCCCGATCTGGATTGGCGGTAACGGCCGCAAGGAAGAAGATTTAGACCTCTTCTTCAATGAAATCGGGCCGGATACATCGAAGGGCATCAAGCTGGCAGTCATGGATATGTGGAAGCCTTTCAGGAACTCTACTAAACACCATGCACCAGACGTTCAGATCGTCTTCGACAAGTTCCATGTACTCCGGCATCTGTCGTTCGCCTTGGATGAGGTCAGGCGGAGCGAATATAAACGTGTCAATGACAAAGAACGAAGGTTCATCAAGGGCCAGCGCTATACGCTGCTTTCAAACCGGGACAACCTGGATATGAATGGCAAGCGGGCTTTGAAACTCCTACTCAAGGCCAATAGCCGCCTTCACAAGGCTTATCTACTCAAGGAATCTTTCGGCCAGCTGTGGTCATACAACAATCCGACCTGGGCACGGAAGTTCTTTGAGAACTGGAAAGAGCAGCTTCGCTGGAGCCGTTTGGAACCACTTCAAAAGTTTGCTGCAATGATCGAACGTCACTGGGATGGCATCATCAGTTACTGTCATCCCGACAACAAAGTCTCCCTCGGGTTCATGGAGGGATTAAATAATAAAATTCGGGTGATTCAACGTCGGGCTTATGGCATCAAGGATAAAGAGTATCTTCAGCTGAAGGTGCTGACTTCATTTCTTCCTGATGCTAAAAATGACCCACACTAAACCCGGAAGACCCGATTTTTATTGAGATGACACGAAAGTAGATCTTTAGCCCACTAGAATTACCTTGCAAATTAAAAGACAGTCTTTTAATTTGCATCAATCCGAAACCGCAGTGAATCCAGGAGCGAGCGCATTCCCCGTAGCGGCTCGACCATTCGACAGGCTCACGGTGGTGAGCACCGTCGAACCACTGAGCTCGCCGAAGTCTTGCTGCGGGGTTAGCGAGCGATTAGAATAATTAGTTCAACCTTGAGGATCGAAGATTCCCTGCGGCTGGCTGCAGGGAGCTTCAATCGGAAATAATAAAGGCTGTCCGGCGGATATCACCGGACAGCCTTGCTTGTTTGGAGCGCGTCCAGCGGAGACCTTCGTCAGACGAGCCTGTTCTTCGCCGCCATTATCTTCTTCACCGTCGGGAACGCATTGATATTCGTATGCGGCAGGAACAGCGCCGACATGTATTCATCCATGAAGCTGCGCGAGACGGACAGTTCGATGTAGGTCATCTTGCGGGCGATATCCTCAGCCTCGTGCAGCATGCGGTCGCACAGCAGGCCGTAGTAGGCGCCCATGATGGACGTATTGCCCAGGAAGTGGAACGTGTCAACGGGCAGGTCCGGCAGCATGCCGATGGTGATGGCGCGTTCCACGTCGATGTATCGGACCATAGGGTCAGGTCCTGCGGCTTGACATTTGCTCCTGCCTGGGGCGCTCTGTTGCCAAGGAAGATTTTTTAGGGACTTTAATGGGGAAATATACCTTCATGCTCTACCTATACATAACGTTGATACCTATACCTAAATCACTTTTATTTGCAGGCCAAACGGATGGCAGTAAAATATGATCGTCAATGTAAATCACCAGGTATTATCCAGAAAAATATCAACTGTTGACATGCGTACCAATTGTGGTACAATATATATCATATGATCGATCTCCCTTATGTCCTTACGGTCGTCTTTTACCGAGCCGAGTCCGGGAATGAGCCCGTGCGGGAGTGGCTCAAAGAGCTTTCAAGAGAAGACAAACGAAAGATAGGAGAGGACATTAAGACGGCTCAACTTGGGTGGCCACTGGGAATGCCGCTCATCAGGAAAATCCAAAAAGATCTGTGGGAAGTCCGCACAACACTTGACAGCGGTATTGCGCGGGTCTTCTTCGCGGTTGATGGCGAATATATGATTTTGCTGCACGGGTTCATCAAAAAATCGCAGAAGACACCGCAGCACGAACTTAAGACGGCGCTTGTACGTCTTGGACATTACAGGAGAGGTTAATAATGAAAAAAGCACGACGTGGTTCTCATTTTGATGATTTTCTTGAAGAGGAAGGTCTGCGGGCGGAAACGGAAGCCGTGGCGATCAAGAGAGTTCTTGCATATCGCATAGAATTAGAAATGAAAAAGGCAAAGCTCTCAAAATCTGAAATGGCCGAGAAAATGCGCACCAGCCGCTCCGCCTTGGATAGACTTCTTGATCCCGCCAACGCCTCCATCACACTGCAAACGCTCGAAAGGGCAGCTCTCGCTCTTGGGAAGCAACTCAAAATAGAACTGGCCTGACCGGACGGCTCGACATCGCCTTGCCCGGAAAAGAATGAAGGAGATACGAAATGGCTGACATAAAATATAAACCCGTTTCCCACGACCATGGGACCGCATGGGGTCAGGCTTGACTTATTGACTTGTTGCTTTTCAAGGAATCATAAGGGTTTTTCTCCTTGCATTTTCTGTGTGAGCGCTCAGACTGCCCCTCCGTTTCTCTTCTTGTTGATTATCTTAGTGGGTACTTGACTTATCATTATGGATAGTATCGTATCCACTCAGAACCGTATCGGGTCAGGCTTCTGAATTGACATTTAAGCACTTGCTCTCATGAATGCTTGACAGTGGTTATCAAATTTGCTAACATACCTCAAATGAAATATGCCATCGAGTACTTCCATTCCCGTGTCAAGTACGATATCGAAAGCTGGCCCGATGGTATATTGGCTGATTACGCCCGATTGGCGGAACTCCTGATGGAATTCGGTCCGAATCTTAGGATGCCGCATTCCCGCGCCATGGGCGACGGTCTCTTTGAGCTGCGGCCACGCGGCCGTGAAGGTATCGGACGCGCTTTATACTGCTATGTTGTTGATCATCGCATTGTGATGCTTCATGCTTTTGTAAAGAAAACGCAAGAAACTCCGGAGAAAGAACTTCGCCTTGCCCGGAAAAGAATGAAGGAGGTACGAAATGGCTGATATAAAATACAAGCCCGTTTCCCACGACCATGAGGCTTTCCTCAAAAAAGCCTCGAAACGGAAAGGATTCAGGAAAGCATACGATGATCTGGAGGAGGAATGCCGGCTTACCCGCGAGATGCTTGCCGCCCGGTCTAAATTCGGCCTCACTCAGGAAGCCGTTGCGGAGCTCATGGGGACGACAAAAAGCGCCGTATCACGCCTGGAAGCAGCGGGTAAGCATGCCCCCTCTCTGACCACGCTCAAGAAGTATGCGCGGGCAGTGGGCTGCCGCCTGGAGATCAAGTTTGTTCCCACCGCTCGTCTAACCAAGGGCTCAACACGGGCAGCTAAAAAACAGGCGGCTGGCTAGCCCCGTGTTTCCCTTTTAAGATCCTATTCGTGATCGTTGCGGTCAACCGAAACCGCAATGAATCCAGGAGCGAGCGCATTCCCCGTAGCTTGCTGCGGGGTTAGCGAGTGATTAGAATAACGGACTTCCTTGAGGATCGAAGCTCCATGCAGTTATCTGTAGGGAGCTTAAATCGGAAATAATAAAGGCTGTCCGGTATATCTCACCGGGCAGCCTTACGTGTTTGGAGCGCGGCAGCGGAGAACTTAAACCAGCCTGTTCTTCGCCGCCATTATCTTCTTCACCGTCGGGAACGCATTGATATTCGTATGCGGCAGGAACAGCGCCGACATGTATTCATCCATGAAGCTGCGCGAGACGGACAGTTCGATGTAGGTCATCTTGCGGGCGATATCCTCAGCCTCGTGCAGCATGCGGTCGCACAGCAGGCCGTAGTAGGCGCCCATGATGGACGTGTTGCCGAGGAACTGGAACTTTTCCACGGGCAGGTCGGGCAGCATGCCGATGGTGATGGCGCGCTCCACGTCGATGTACCGGCCGAACCCGCCGGCGATGAAGACCTTGTCCAGGTCGGCGAAGGCCATGTTCATCTTGTGGAGGAGCGTGCCGAATCCCGCGTAGATGGCCGCCTTGGCGCGGATCAGGTTGTCCAGGTCCACCTCGGTGATCACGATCTCCTTGTTGATGGCGCTCTCGATGCGCCAGGCAATGACGTACTCGAGGCCCGAGTCCCCCCGCCGGACCCGCTTGGAGCCGATCTCCTCCCGTATCTTCCCCTTCTGGTCGATCACGTTGTTCAGATACATCTCGGCGAGGATGTCGATCATGCCGGACCCGCAGATGCCGATGGGCTTCACGTCGCCGATGACCCGGTAGTTCACCTCGTAGGTCTTCGGGTCGATCTCCACTTCCTCGATGGCGCCCTCCATGGCGCGCATGCCGAACTTGATGCCGCTCCCTTCGAACGCCGGGCCCGCCGAGCAGGCCGCGGTCACGAGCCACTCCTTGTTCCCCAGTACGATCTCGCCGTTCGTCCCGATGTCGATGAAGAGCGAGACCTTGTCCTGCTTGTGGATCTGCGATACGAGCACGCCCGAGGAGATGTCGCCGCCCACGTAGCTGGCAACGTTCGGCATGGAGTAGATGACGGCCTGCGGCGTAAGGTGAAGGCCGACGCTCTTGCCGCGGATCGGCGGGAAGAAGGTCGCCGCCGGGATGTAGGGCTCCTCCCGGATGTGCTGGGGGTCGATGCCGTAGAAGAGGTGCATCATGGTGGTGTTGCCGGCCACGACGATGTAATCGATCATGCCCGGCGCGATCTGGTTCTTCTCGGCGAGGTCCGCGAGCAGGGTGTTGATGTTGCCGGCCGCGAGCTGCTGGAGCTCCTTGAGGCCGTTCTTCTCCGTGGCGTATACGATGCGGGTGATCACGTCGTCGCCGCACTTGACCTGGCTGTTGAACGTTGACGCCGTGCCGACGATGTGGCCGTGCTTCATGTCCACGAGGTACACGACCACGGTGGTGGTGCCGATGTCCACGGCCGCTCCGTAGCGGGTCTTCGTTGCGTTGCCGGGGAACATGTCGAGCACTTCAAGCACTTCTCCGTAACTGAAGACCGAGACCGTGACCTTCCACTGGCCCTCGCGGAGCACGCGCGACAGCTTGCTCAGCATCAGGTAGTTCATGTGCAGGTGCTCGGCGCTGAACCCGGCGTTGTCGAGGGCGCGCCGGACCCGCTCGAAGTCGGCGATGTTGTCGTCGATGGTGGGGGGGGCGAGGTCGAGATAGACGCGGAAGATGCGGGATTCCAGGCATCCGCCGGCCTGCTTCATGAGCTTCAGGATGTCGTCGGGATTGGCGCCGGTCGCGATCTTGTGCTTCGCCTGCATGCGCGATTCCTGGGGGACCTCGACGACGAGATCGCTCTGGATCTTTGAGTGGCAGGCGAGGACGTACCCGCGGCCCGCCTCCTCGGCGGTCAGGAAGGAGCGCGACTGGCCGGGTTCGACCGTGCCGGTCTTCACGACGAGCTTGCACTTGCCGCAGTTGCCCTTGCCGCCGCAGGACGAGAGCACGTAGACGCCGGCGGCCTTGGAGGCCTTGAACAGGCTCCCGTCGTGCTCCATCTCGATGGTGACGTTGTCCGGCAGGAAGGTGACCTTGTGCTTCATGCGAAAAACTATAACAGGGTGAACCGACAGGGTCAAGGGATTTCTGGGCGCGGACCGGCCTCGATCCCGTCGATCTCTTATCGAAGCCGTTAGAAATACGAATCGTTAACACGAATTTCACGAATGGAACGAATATCACGAATTAGTGCTGTTAGAAAACAGAAGGGAAAAGAAGTTATTCGTGTAATTCGTCAATTCGTGTCATTCGTGATGAATCCGTTGACGTTCATTGTGTCCTCTTTGGCAAAGGGCCGTGCATCATCCATTGACTTCTGCTGCTGCTCCCGTTAGTATGTCGCGGGTCAGGAGATTTCATGCGGAACGTTCTGCTCATATTGGGTATTGCCGGGATCCTCTTCTCCGGCTGCGCCACGGCGCCGACGAAGCGCGTGTCCGGCTACTCCGCGTCTACGGGCGACAAGGCGGCGGCCACGGCGCTCGCCATGATCGGCCGGCCCTACAAGTTCAAGGGCGAGACGCCTTCCGGGTTCGACTGCAGCGGCCTCGTGCGCTACAGCTACCTCACCGCCGGCATGGACGCGCCCCACAGCACGGGCGCGCTCAAGAACAGCACCGGTTCCGTGGGCCTCCGGAACGCCCGGAAGGGCGACCTTCTGTTCTTCGTCCAGGAAGGAAAGAAGTACTCCCATGTCGGCATCTATGTCGGCAACGACCAGTTCGTCCACGCCCCCAGCACCGGCGGCTTCGTCCGCAAGGACAGCATCGCCGATCCCTACTGGAAAAAGCACTACCTCGATACCCGCCGGTTCCTTTAGATCCAAATCAAGCACAATTTCAAAAGCATTTTACCGCAGAGAGCGCAGAGGGAACAATTCGATGGGCAAGAGTCAGATACAATAGCTCTTGCTGTTCTCTGCGACCTCGCTTAGAAGCGCCTACTTTTGGCTGCGTACTCTGCGGTGAAAAGGTTGTGAATTTTTTTGTTGAGGGTGGTGCGGATCAGGCGGGGCTACTTCTTCGACTTCCGGGCCTTCTTCTCGGTGCGGAGGGCCTCTCTCTTCAGCATGGCCCGGTTGGCCATACCGCTCCAGAGGCCGTACAGCAGGACCTGGAGGGTGATGACGACGGCGAAGCCGGCGTGGAACACGTAGCCGAAGGACTCGGCGCTCTGTTTGGCGAGGTTCTCGATGGTGCGGTAGAGCACGAGCATGTTCGTCATGGTGGAAAGCACCGTTACGGCCGCGCCGGCGATCACTCCCTCCAGCACGGGCAGGGCCTTGGTGGTCGTGCCGATCCAGAGGCCGGTCCCGAGGCCGGTGATGAGCGCGATCAGGGCGAGCAGCATGATGCCCTGGTTCCCGGCCAGCCAGGGATGGTCGCCCCGGAGGAACCGGCCGATCGTCTCGATCCCGAACGGGCCGTACACCTCCTCGAAGGACATCCTGCCTGCCGAGAGATAGACGCCGGTCGAGATGATCTCGAGCCCCGTCTTGATCAGGAGGCTCACCCCCACGATGATGATGATCCGCTCCACCGTGATGTTCTGGAAGATCGCCACCGCGCCCGCCTTCATCTCCTCTTTTGCCTGGCTCGGCGGGATGGTCTTCACCCCCTTGCCGCGTTTGCGCCGTTCGAGCGTTTCGTACACGATGGCGTACAGGATGGGGATGATGGGGAAGATACGGGTCGTGAAGTTCTCGAGGTCGAAGGACTTGCTGAGGGTCACCAGTCCGATGGCGCCGCCAATGGCGATGAAGAAGCTGAAAAAAAGAGTGTTCATGGCAGGAGAAAATTATACCACACTTGCCGGAGTGACGAAAGGGACCGGCGGCGTTACTTTTTGTTATTTTTTTCCGCTGTGGCGGCCAGTTCCTTGTAGAAGTCCTTGCCCAGATAGGTCTCGATGGTCTTCTTGAGGCTCTTGTACATGGGCGGGCCGGAAGGTTCGGCCATGCACTTGATATGGTTCAGGTAGGGCGTGTCCTGAATGGACAGGACCTTCCTGCCGTCCTCGGTCGTATAGAAGGAGAGGGGGTACTGGACGCAGTCGGCGAACTTGAACTCCTCCCAGACCAGCCCTTTTTCCATGGCAAAGGTGTGCACTGCGCAGTACTTGAGGCCTTCCGTGTTCGTATAGAGCAGGGAGCAGGTCTTGTTGTGGATCAGGACGCAGCGGAAATCGGCCCCGCCGAACTCCCGGCGAATGGCCCGGGCCTCGTCGTCGTGGATCTCGCAACCCGCGGGGCACTGTTTCTTGCAGTCCGCCAGGATCCCGCCGTTCTTCTTCACCGCCTCCCGGTTCTCCGGGGAAAGGAAGGCAACGATGTCGTCGAGGTGCTTCTCGATCCGCTCCGCTTCCTGGGGCGGTACGATGCACGAGCGGTAGCAGCACATGGACTTGCAGCCGTACTTTACCACGTCGCAGGAGTAGGGACGGGTGAAGATCTCGGGATTTACGAGCACCGAAGCGATCTCGACGAAGCCTTTTTCAAGCGACATGAGCGAAAACCTCCTAAAAGACAGATGACAGAGGTCAGATGACAGACAACAGACGGGTCAAAACCCGACCTCCGCGACGCGAGACGCAATATAAAACACTCTCGGGACGTTGTAAAGGATTTTTTCCCGTGCCGGGGACTGCTGAGACGCCGCTCGGCGTCAGCGCAGAGGAAAATTCCTCCTGAGAAGCGCTCCCCCGACCTCCTGCGGCGCTCCGGGGCCGTGTCGGGGTGCTCATCGGGCGAAATTTTCTCCTCCGGCGACGTGCTCGCGACCGTCGCGGCGACCCGAGAGGCGCTCGGGAAAAAAAATGAGGCCGCATTACGTTTTTTATTGACACAGCTCGATGATTTTGATAAATAACAATCAACTTTATCGATGAGTCGGCGCCGTCCGAAGTCGGGACGGATGAGGCGTAAACGGTCACAGCCCTTCCGCGGGAGCGGGAGGCGGTGCTCGCTGATCCGGGAGGCAAGCCCGGGAGCTTCCGGCGGGCGGAGTAGGAGGAAAACAGATTGCAAGCGTTGGGAACCCACCTGTTGTTGGAGATGCGTGACTGCAACTCCAAGACCCTGAGTAATCTAGAGTTTGTGACTGAAGCAATGAAAAATGCCGCGCTTGAGGCAAAGGCGACGATCGTAGAGGTCGCTTTCCACGAATTCAGTCCTTTTGGCATCAGCGGAATGGTTGTCATTGCAGAATCACACCTTGCCATCCACACCTGGCCGGAATACGGCTACGCCGCAGTCGACGTTTTCACCTGCGGGGACGTCATCAAGCCGCAAGTCGCTGCAAAATTCCTCATCGAAAAGTTTGAGTGCAAGAACCCCTCCATCGTCGAGATGAAGCGGGGCGTACTGGGCCATGCGAAGCTGCCGCACAAGGTAGAGCTTCAGGAGCCGGCCTACGCATGATCGAACCGAAGAGCTACAAGTGGTTCATTGAGTATACGAGCCCCGAAGAGGGGCATCTCCATGGCATCCGCATGATCCACTATGCCAGCCAGACCAAGTATCAGCGGATGGAGATCATGGACAGCGGCAGCTACGGCCGGTGCCTCGTGCTGGACGGGAAGATGCAGTCTTCCATCACCGACGAGTTCATCTATCATGAGGCGCTGGTGCATCCCGCTCTTCTTTGCCACCCCAACCCAAAGCGCGTGTTCATTGTGGGCGGCGGCGAGGGTGCCACGCTCCGCGAAGTGCTCCGCCACAAGAGCGTCGAGTACTGCATGATGGTCGACATCGACCAGGAAGTGGTTGAAAAGTCCAAAGAAATGCTTCCCGAGTGGCACCAGGGGGCTTTTGACGACCCCCGTACCGACCTCCGTTTCATGGACGCGCGGAAGTACCTCGAAGAGACCACCGACACCTACGACGCGATCATCATCGACATCTCCGAGCCCGTGGAGGAAGGCCCCGCCTACCTCCTGTTCACCCGGGAGTTCTATGAGATCGTGAAGGAGCGCCTCTCCCCGGACGGGACCATCTCCCTCCAGGCGGGAACCACGGCGCTCCACCAGCTCCTGAACTTCACGGCGGTCAACAAGACGCTTGAGGCCGTCTTCCCCGTGGTCGCGCCCTACGGCGTGCCGATCCCGTCCTTTGCCCTGCCCTGGGGCTTCACCCTGGCGTCCAAGAACCGCGACCCGCGGAAGTTCACGCCCCAGGAAGTGGACGACATGATCAAGCAGAGGATCAAGGGCGAGAACCGGTTCTATGACGGCATCACGAACCTGGGCCAGTTCAATCTGCCCAAGCATATCCGGAAGGCGCTGGCCGAGCAGAAGCAGATCATCGAGGATAATGCACCGCTCTTCACCTACCACTAGTACGCTGTAAACTTAATTTATAATAGTATCGTAGTGTCGGCTTAATTTGT
>CAKKRC010000067.1 GCA_919902495.1 Nitrospiria bacterium | reverse complement strand
CGCATAAAACCGACCCTGCACAGAGGTTTAAAGCATGATTAACCGAGAACTGAGAACTCCGAACCGCGCACTCGGCCGAACGATCCTGACCGCTCTTATCATACTGCTTGCACCCGCACTCTCCTGGTCGGCCGACTTCACCGCTTCCACCCTCGGCGACTACGGCAACGTCACGGTCATGGACGTTACGGGAAACTACGACGCGCGGAACGCCGACGGCTCGGATAACGATGCCGCTCGCCAGGCAGTTGCGAAGGAATTCTATCGTACACATAAAGACGAGTATGATTTCCTGTTTATTTTCTCCAATTTCAATTACCAGATGCCGACGGATGCTCGGGCCTTTTACCACGGTGTCAGAAACGATGTCAGCGGCATCGGTATGCTGCTCTTTGACAATTCCGGCCTCTACAACGACTCTAACGTTTCGGGCAGACTTCAGGGAACCATCGACATGGGCAATATCGCACTGCTGGTGACCGATCCGATGGACCCGAAGTTCAATGAGACGCTGTACATCATGTCGCATGAGATAATGCACCGCTGGTCAGCCTATGCAAAGTTCAAGGATGCTTCCGGCTCTGAAAGCTCGGCGCTCCTCGGCAGGGAAAGCAGCCATTGGAGCTTCCTGCTCGACTCCGGCGGCTCGCTCATGTACGGCAATAAATGGCAGAACAACGGCAACGGCACATTCACCTCAGTCGCACCCCAGACCGAACTGAAATACTACAGCCCCCTCGACCTCTACCTCATGGGCATGCTGGATAAGTCGCAGGTCCCGCCCATGCTTCTCATCGAGAACAACGCGATCGATCCGGCGCGCTTGCCGGAGGCGAATGTAACGATCAGCGGACAGGCAAGGACCGTCACGATCGACGATATCATCGCGGCCATGGGCGAGCGCGTTCCGTCCGCTGCAGCGTCGCAAAAGTCCTTCAAAACCGCCTTCATCTTCCTTACTCGTCCCGGAACGTTCACAGGTCAGGAGATCTACGGCATCGAGAACATCCGGAACGGAGCGGTAACACGGTTCTCGGTCCTGACCGACGGCAGGAGCATCATGGAAGTCGCGTCAACTCCGAAAGAGGACGTGCAGGTCAATCCCGGCGTCCTGCCGCCGAGCACGACGCTCCGGCCGATGGCGAATATCGACGAAGGAGTTACCTGGCTTATCGGGAAGCAGAGCACCGACGGGAGTTGGATGGACCTTGCCCAGACGATGGAGCGCGATACAGCAGAGGCCGTGCTGACGCTCAAGCCGTTCCCCGCAGGTCAGACGAACGTGCAGTCCGGCATGCTCTGGCTCGGCATCAGCCAATCGCTGAACGTCGATTACCTGTGCAGAAAGATCGAAGCCTTCGTGGCGGCGGGAGCGGACACGACAGAACTTGTCCGGGAGCTGCTGGAACGCCGGAACAGCGACGGCGGCTGGGGGAGCGGACGGACCTATTCCAGCAACGCGGCGGATACCGCGCTGGCGCTGAAGGCGCTTTCCCTTGCCGGGGCAGGCGAACAGCAGGCGATCAGCAATGCCATTCAGTATCTTCTATCGGCACAGAAGTCCGTCGGCGGCTGGACCGGGAACGGTGAGAGCACGGTCCAGGCGACAACAGCCGCACTTTCGGCGCTCAACCGGTATCGGACCTCGTACCCGATGGGGGACGCCATCAGCCGCGGAACGGGATGGCTGCTCTCGAAACAGGTGAACGGCGCATTTGGTCATGCGACGGATGCCGGGCAGGAGGCAACGGTCTATGATACGGCCCTGGCGGTCCTTGTCCTGCGGGAGCTGGACGCAGCGACAAACATCACCAACCCAGCGGTGGATTTCCTCAAGGCCCGACAGGACCAGAACGGGAGCTGGAACAGCAGCGTCTTCGAGACGGCGCTGGCGGTGCAGGCGATCCTTAAAGGGAATATCGATCCGGACCTGGTCGTGCGGTCAAGCGACATCACCTTCACGCCCGACAGGATATCGGCCCTGCCGGCAAGCGTCGTGATCAATGTCTCGGTCTCGAACACCGGCATGACTGAAGTCAGGCAGGCGCAGATCGTTCTCTACGACGGAGCGGTCGCCGAGGCGAACCGGATCGGCCAGCCGGTCGTTGTGGCGGTCCCCGGCCAGTCACCGGCTGCAGTGACATTCTCCACCACGATCAGCGACGGGAACGAACATACCTTCATCGCCGTTGTCACCTCACTTGATATCGCGAAGGAATCGAACGAGAACAACAACCGGGCAGGCAGGTCCCTCCAGGTGCAAACAACCTATGATCTCGAGGTCCTGCCCGGCGACGTATCGGTGAGCCCGGCGACCGCGTCGCTGCTCCAGGATGTGACCATAACCGCCAAGATCGGCAACAAAGGCACCATGACGGCCTACAGCGTTCCGGTCAAATTCTTCGTCACGGCGCCGGGCGGAGCTGTGACCATTGCTGAAGTTACGGTCGATGTCCCTGCCAACGGCAGTGTCATGAAATCGGTGAATTGGCGAGCGAACCGTGCAGGTGTGAACATGCCGGTCACCGTCCAGGTCGATCCGGACAATTATTATAAAGATGAACTGTCGGAAACGAACAACAGCGCGTCCACTCTGGTGACCATCAACTCCCTTACGGAACCCAACATATCGATCTCCTACAAGGACCTTGTGGTTACGCCGCCAACACTGCTTGAGGGCGGCAGCGCAGTGATCTCGGCTATCGTGCGGAACGACGGCGGATCGGCCGTATCCGGTGTGGTGGCGACATTCTACTCAACGGTCTCGGGAACGATGCGCCAGCTGCCGTTGGACGCTCCAGCGGCCATGACCATTCCTCCCCTGGAACCGGGCCAGAACGCGGTGGTCTCCCTGACCTGGAACAACATTCCCGACCCGGGCAATACTATCATCACGGTCAGGGCCTCTCCGCCCGGCGGGACGAGCGAGATCCGCACGGATGACAACGAAGCGTTCACGACCGTCTCGGTCAAGAGCCTGCCGGAGCTGATGATCTCAACCAATGCCGTTGTTATCCAGCCCGCTTTCCCCAAGGAGGGCGACCCGGTGACGATCTCCGTGACCGTCCAGAACAGCGGCGACCAGGAAGCGGCGAATGTCATCGTGCGGGCTATGGACGGGGGATCGCCGATCGGTCCCGATCAGACGATCACGATGCTTTCCGGCCATACCACGGCTACGGTCGGTTTCTCCTACGGAACAACGGTCAGCAAGGGCGCCCACGAAATAACGGTAGTGGTGGACCCGCTGAACAGCATTACTGAACGAAACAAGGAGAACAACCGGGCAGCGCGGTCTTTCGGGGTCCAGGACGCGGACCTCTTTGTGACGGAGCGGTACTTCTCGCCGAACGGCGACGGTGTGAAGGACGCCACGGAGCTGTTTTTCCGGCTGCCGTCCCCGCAATCCGTGACGGTCGTGGTGATGAACAAGAGGGGCGAGACCGTCCGGACCTTCAGCGGGTTTGGTCCGCAGAACATCGGGGCGGGGTCTGTCCGGTGGGACGGTTTGGATAACGATGAAATGATCGTCGACGACGGGGAATACCGGTTCCGGCTGAAGGATGCGTCGGGCGTTACCATGAGCGAAAGTCCGGTGACTGTCGACACGAACCGGCTGCCGCTGCCGGAAGCATTCGGGACAAAATACTTGCTGAACACGACGCTGACCTGCCAGCTTCCTGCGCTGGAAGACTGGCGCTGGCTGCCCGACGAAAGCGGCATCGTAGCACAGCTGCCTCAGACGCAGTCGTATCCGAACGGCATCTACACCATCTCGCCGGACGGCGTCGAGATCACCCGGCTGGTGCCGTGGGACTGGAACAAACAGGGGGATGGAAGATATGCGTATTCCTATTTCGGATTTGACCTTTCGCCGGACGGTGAAAAGATCGCGTTCATCCTTCATATTTCCGACAAGCAGAGGAATATTCAGACGGCAGAGCTATGGACGGTTCATCGAGATGGGTCGAACCTGAACAAGATAGATACGATAGTTCCCGAAGGGTACAACGCCTCCGGAAGTATCTTCGACGTAAAATGGTCGCCTGCTGGAAATGCCCTGGTCTACCGGACCTCAGGGGGATATGCGGAAACGCTGCGGATCGCGGGACCCGCAGTAAGCGGCGTCAACGTGATCGAAACGGGCGGTTGGTATGATGGTAACTATATAGCCTGGTCGCCCGACGGCGCCCGACTTGCTTATGCGGCAGGCAGGTATGAAGGCTGGTATTATATTGAAAGCATCAAAACAACCGATCTCATCGGGCCGCCGCGGCAGGTGTTCCCGGATATCCGGGAGGCGGAATATACCTTTACCGATTCCGTTGCCTGGCTCAATTCCGGCAAGCTCATCGTGTCTGTCTGGGGATACGGATCGGTCCGGGGTATATGGCTGGTGACGCCTGACGGCGGTTCTTCTCTTATAGCGGGAACCGACACCTCATACCGCCATCGCATATCGCTTTCCCCGGGCGGGCAGTTCTTTTCGTTCACGGAAGAATATGATGAAGGCAGGTTATTCATAACTGATGAGAATGGAAATATCTCGACCCATACGGTGCGCCAGGGAGGACCGTACTGCAGTCCCCGGATAAGCGATGTGGTCTGGTCAGCGGACGGCGGTTCGCTGGCGTTTTCCGAAGAGCTTGCCACGTGCGGAGATTGCACGAACCAGTGCCAGGACACGGTCGGTCCGCGGGTCATCGTCATCAATGCCGCTTCTAAGGTAGAACAATCGTACGCAACGCCGATGACACCGGTGGCCTGGCCGCAGCGGGGCGGCTACCTGCTCGGGACTGGATCAGGGATAGAGTCTCTGCAGCTTTCGACAGGACAGACCGGTTCCGCGCCCCTGGCCCCGGGCGCGTATATCCCGTATCAGCAGACCACGATGTCTCCCCAGGAGCGCTACCTTACTTATTCGCAGCAAATCGACGACACGAACCCATGCTGGAGATGGGGCCAGGTCGAGCCATGGGCATACTCGGAGACGGAGCTGTGGGCTTTGAGTTCCGCTCTGAACCTGACGGCGGACCTCCGCGCCGTGAAGCGCAAGACCGGCATCATCCTGCGCGGCATCGCCGGAGACCTGAACTTCGAGGGCTACCGGCTCGAATATGCCGATGCGAAGACGCCTCAGGCCTGGACCCCCGTCCTGCCGCCGGCCGACCGGGAGGTGCTCAATGAGGTCTTCACGACCTGGATTCCCCCGGTCAGGGGCGCCTATTACGTCCGCCTGACAGCATGGGACAAGGCGGGGAACACCGCACAATCCACGAAACGGATCTCCTGGGCCGCGGCGACGAGCATCTCCAATATTCGCCAGAGCACGCCGATCTTCTCGCCCTTCAACGAGATGGTGGGTACGGTGGATCTTTCCTACCAGGTCCTGGAGCCGGTCAATCTGGAGTTCCAGGTATTTACCGTTGACAACGAGCTGATAAAGACCATTGTCATGTCCCATCCTGAGACGGGGACAGGCATGATGTCCTGGGATGGCAGGAACGAACAGGACGTCATCGTGCCCGACGGCAAGTACATCATCAAGGTCCTGGACCTTGAGTTCCCGGTCGAGGTGGATAATACATCGCCGGAAGCCACGGTGAACCTTTCATTGGATTTTGTGGAAAACCCTTTAAAAGTGATGGGAGAAATAGTCAAGAAGTGGCGTTTGGTCGCATCGTACGAGGCACAGGACGCAAATCTGAGCGGCTGGAAACTTGATATCGGGAAAGGCGATAACCCGCAGCAGTGGGAATCACTTGATGGAGGCACAGAGGTCGCCAAAGATGGAAGAGATGGTTTCAGCTTCGGTTTCAACTACCAGGACATCGAACGGATAAAGACGTTCATCGGCAGAAAGCTCCGCATAACCGTCGAGGACAGGGCGGGGAACAAGCGGGTAGCGTCGAGCCAGGTGCTGCCGGAGCGCCTTATCGCCGACGCATGGGATTACGTTGACGGTATGGATATACAGGCGACAGCCGGCAGCGATGCCGTGCGTATTCCCACGGACAAGGCGCAGCCCGGCATCCACAGCATCGCCGGATTCCAGACGATCGATTCGCGTCTGGTTTCCATGAACGTCCAGTACACCCTGTCCTTTGACGTGCTGCAAAACAACGGCAATATCTGGACCGATGATGCAGTTGTACCCGAACCATCCACGATGTGGTTCGCCCAATGGGACAACTCCTCGTTCAAACCCTATCAAGCCTACGCGGTCAGGCTGAAAGCCGTGGATTCGCTTGACAGGACCCATTTTTCCAATGTGCTCTATCACGAGCTGTTCAAGCTCTCCGAGTCCTGCAATGCCAAGGCGCCGCTGGTCGGTGAGATCGCCTTGTTCGAGCCGCTCGTGATGCTGTCCCTGGACGCGCGCGAACGCCCGAACGATCCGAAATTACCCTGGACCGACGCGGACCGCTATAAAACGTATGATGCGAGCAAGGGCGATCGCATGCCCAAAGGGTATTTTGAGCCTCCGCTGCCGACCTTCGCTGTCGAACCCGGAAAAAAATACGAGATCCGGATGACGGGCATCGGCGCGAGCGGGCGTGAGTATGCCGTGGTTATCAACTATCCCGGGAACCCCTGTGATCTCTCGATACCGCTTAACGTTACATACGCAGAAGCACAAGAATGCGGAACAGCCTCTGACAAGGCGTCCATCATATCGGCAGAGATCAACACGAACGATATGATGGAGGAAGCGCGCCGGAAGAATTCTCCTCGGTATCTGGCTGTCCTTGAAAAACTTAAGAAGAACGCGGTGATCGACCTGAGCTACTATCTGGATGATTCCGAAGGGCTGCGCCTGCTCAGGCGGATCGACGATCCCCGGGAGATATTGAAGGTCTGGCTGGAAAACCACGGTACGAGCTTCGAAATCGCTAACGCCGACCTGGCAGAGGGACGGCATCCGATCGTCGCGCGTCTTCAGTACCGCGACATTGCCAATAATATGCTGAAGACCGCATGGGCAAGGGGAGAACTGCTCGTGGACCGGGCGCTGCCGGAGTCCGTCCTGACATCTCCCGCTCCCGCAGCGTCAATTTGCCCCCTGCGGGTGCCGCGAAAATCAGGAACACGGTCCTATCTGCAGGTGAACGGTATAGCCCGAGACGTGAGAAATATACCGGTGGAACGCTATGACGGAACAGGTACGTATAAACTGACGATGATGCAGGGACTCGATCCGGCAAACCCGAGCGGCGTATGGGTCCCGGCTCTTGGTCTCGTGAATGCATCCGGCAGCGAAGGAAGCGATGATGACCCGGCGATCCGGGGCAGCGCAAGTGAGTCTGAATCTCAACTCGGTCTCGTTAACGTTTACGAATCAGGCCAGGACCTGACGATCCGTCTTGAGGCGATCAGCAACACCGGAAACAAATCCTGCTCGGTGACGAGCGCCCGTGCGCTGCCGTCCGCCACCACAGTGAACGCGCAGGGCGACAGAACGATCATCTCCTCCACGGGAAACGTGAACGCCGTGACAGCGACGTATTCGGTCAGCGAGTCCGCCAGGGTCGATGTATCGGTGTTCAGGGTCGAGAAGGACCCAATAAACCATCGCTATTATCCCGTCCCGCCGGTGATCAGGACCCTTATCGCGAACGAACAGTACACAGGAGGGACGAGGACCGTCTTGTGGAACGGATTGAACGATGGGAACGCGCCGGTTATGGACGGCCGCTACGGCATCATTGTCCAGGCGACTAATTCCTGCGGCAACACGGCGGTGGGCCAGGTGGAAGTGGAGGTCGACAACACTCCGCCGGTGCTCTCAATCTCCTCGCCCGGGCCGGGAGCAGTCGGTAAGATCGTGCATGTCACGGGAATCGCCAGGGACGACCATTTCCAGCAGTTTAAGCTTGAAGCCTTGAAGGAAGACGGCACAGGACTGTCTCTTGTTTCGCAGGGAACGCAGGCGGTCAAGGATACCGGCGTTCTCGGAAAATGGTACACCTTCGGCCTGGAGAACGGACCGTGGGTCCTGCAGCTCACGGCGACCGATACCGTCGGCAATGAATCGACCGTGACCTCAATGGTCACCGTCGGCAACGACACGACGCTCTTCGGGCGTCTCGCGTTGTCTCCTGACGTGATCTCGCCGAACGGGAACTACCGGGCGGAGACGACGAAGATCGACTATGAACTGGCGCAGGGAGCGCAGGTCGAAATAGCGATGCTCGACGCCGGAAATGTTGTGAGAAAAAGCGTTATGTCGAGCGCGTCTGCCGCCGGCAGCTTCAGTTTGGTCTATGACGGGACGGACAGCGCGAATGGAAAGCTTCCCGATGGGGAGTACAAGGCCAGACTGACAGCAGCACTGCTGACCGACCCATCGGTCGTCCAGACCGAAGTGCTTCCATTCAAAATAGATACGATTTATCCGGTGGTGAATATCACCTCACCGAAGGATGCGTCCTATCTGTCCGTAACTGCTCTGCCGGTAACCGGCACGGTGAGCGATGAGAACCTTGCCGAGTATGCGCTGAGCTACACCGGCGCAGCTGGCCGTTTGCCTATCGACGGAGGGAACCAGTCGCGCACCGGACATGTCTTCGGCACCGTGGACGCGATCCCCGAGGGTGACTATCGGCTTGAGGTCAAGGCAAAGGACCTCGGCGAGAACGAGACCATCATGAACATGCCGTTCACGATCGACCGGACGCCTCCGTCGGTGAAACTGGAAACGCCGAAGGATGGAGGGTATTTCGGCGGTGAGAAGAACATCATCGCTATTTCCGGAAGCCTGGTGGAGAAGAACCTCGAAAGCTTCTCGCTGCGGTACGGATCGGGCGACAGCCCGGCGCTGTGGACCGATCTGGTCAGCGGTACGACCGTAACTGCTTATCCTTCATCGTTTGCATGGAAAATCGGCAAGCACGACGGTATTCCGGACGGATCGTACACGTTGTCGCTTGCTGCCAAGGACAAGGCCGGCCTGGCAGGTGAAGCCAGGGTCAGGGTCACGATCGACAATACGCCGCCTGCGGTTGCCATCACCGCACCGCAGGAGGGAGGCACCGTCAGGACCGGCGCCGATATCCGGGGAACGGCTTCGGACGCCAATCTCGACCGCTTTGTGGTCGAGATGTCCGAAGGTATGTGCTCCGCGGCCTACAAGTGGGCCGCGATAAGGACGGGGGCGTCCACCGTGCAGGACGGCGTTCTCGCACAGTGGCCGGGTGCGACCGTAGACGGTGACTATTGTCTCCGGGTTACGGCAACTGACAAGACAGGCAATGCAGCTTTTGCAGTGATCGGCCTGAAGGTTGACACGACCCCGCCCGCGCCGCCGGTTCTCGACGGGACCAGGCAAAACGCTGCCGATGTCAGGCTGACATGGAGCGGCAATACGGAGTCGGATCTGGCCGGATTCAATGTCTACCGCGGCGGACAGAAACTGAATGCCGGGCCCACCGTCACCGCGGGCGAATTCATCGATGCGGGTCTCGGTGAGGGAAGCTACGTCTACACGGTCAGGGCACTCGATCTTGCCGGCAACGAAAGCGGACCGTCCAACGCGGTCAAGGTCAGGATCGACCTGACCGGACCGGCGGCGAAGATCGCAAGGCCGTTCTCCGGATCGAAGATCAGTGGATTCATCGAGATCAAGGGGACGGCCTTCAGCGCAGACGACTTCAAACAATACCGCATATCGATCGGGCAGGGGATTGCTCCTGCTGCGTGGACCGTGATCCGCACGTCGCCCCTGGCGGTATCCAATGGCGTGCTCGCGGACCTGGATACGCTCGGCCATGCCGAGGGACAGACGTTCTCCCTGCGGCTCGAAGCCGAGGACCTTGCCGGGAACATCACGACTGATAACATCGCCATCACCATTGACAATACACCGCCGCGGGCCCCTGTTCTCGCGCTTCCTGTTGTCGACGGAGCAAGCGTGACGCTCCAGTGGAGCGAGAGCCCGGACGCTTACCTGGCGGGGTACCTGCTCTTTGTAAACGATCGTCTTGTCAATGCTCCGTCAAGTATGACGCAGGCGGACATGACGCCCTACCTGATCCCCTGCCCAACCTATTACCACTACGATTTGCCGGATGGGACGTTCACCTATGTGGTCGCAGCCGTGGACCAGGCGGGCAACATGAACTTGAGCCAGACGCCAGTGGTTGCCACGATCGACACAAGAGCGCCGCAAATAGCGATTGTCGCGCCCGTCGTCGATCAGACCGGCCATGCGAATATCGGCGGCAAGACGCTTGTCCGGGCGGAATCGCCGGACCTCGATATTGATCATGTGACGTTCTATTATTCCGTGTCAGGATCGAATACCTGGTACTCCTTCGGAGTATCGAGACAGGCTCCTTATGAGGCCGCCTTTACACCTGCCGCTCTTGATACGACCTACGATCTGAAGGCAGAGGCTGTTGACAAGCATGTGCCGCTGGCCAATCTGGGTGTTTCTCCGGTGATAACGGTCACATACAAGGATCTGACGCCGCCGCCCGTGCCTGCAGGTCTGTCCGCTACAGTGAGCGGCAATTACGTTACGCTCACCTGGATAGCTGCCGCTGATGGTGATACGACGGAATACAATGTCTATCGAACCGCGGGAGGCACAAGGGAACGCATCACCTATCCGGCGATCGTGAAACAGACAGCGGCCTATCAGGATGCCGTGTATTCTGACGGGTTGTATTCCTATGACATCACCGCAAAAGATGCCGCTGGTAACGAAAGCAATCCGTCGGCTCCGGTCACGGCGCGCGTCTATTCTCCGGTGATCGACCAATTGGCGACGCGGACAACGCTGGCCACGGTACCTGTTGCAGGCTCCAATGCGGCAGCGCTTGCTTCGATCCGTTTTGAGACCCTGTCCTCAGCCGGCACGGGATCGATTATGACTACTGCGGACCAGTCTGGACGGTTCTCGGCTGATATCACGCTAAGCGCGGGAGTCAATACGATTAAGGCCACGGCAACTGACAGCGCAGGCAACGTCAGCAATGAATCGAATTTCGTCTCGATCGACTTTGACGCGTTGCCAGATGCCCCGACGGGACTTCTTCCTTCGGTCCAAGGTTCAACAGTTACGCTGACCTGGAACCAAAACGCTGAACCGGATGTCACAGGCTATCTTGTCTATCGGAAAACGGGCGCTGAATGGAGCAAGATCACTTCGAGCGCTATAGCAGATATCACCTGGACCGATGCAGGACTTCGGAATGGTTCTTATCAGTACAAGGTGACCGCTGTGGATGCGCTCAGTGAAAGCGCGCTGTCTACCGGGGTAACCGCTACCGTCGCTGTGAACCTGCTCTCTGCACCGGTGAATCTCGTTGCAACCGCACAACCGAACGGCGAGGCGGACATAACGTGGGCATACCCGGAGGGAACCGCAACGGGTTATTATCTCTACCGGGGCGCAGCCGAAGGCGGCCCTTACACCCGTATAACATCTGCTCTCGTCGCCGCAACAGCATACCGTGACCGAGGGCTTGTGAACGGAACCACATACTACTATGTGTCCACAGCAGTCGATTCCTTCGGAAACGAGAGCGACTACTCGATGTGGGGATCGGCAACAGCTGTTGATACAACGGCGCCGGAGAAGCCGCTGATCACGACTCCGACTATGTCGGGCTCGCCGATCGTGGTCACCATGCCGACCGTTACTGTGGCCGGAAAAGCGGGATCGGGCACGACGGTCGAGCTATTCAGGAATGGTACGTCGATGGGTACGGTCCAGGCGACGGGCGGCAGCGGCCCGCTCTCGATCCCGATCGCTACGTATGTCAATGGCGCATCGCTCTCTCCGGACGGCTCCCTGATGGCCTATGCCTCCGATAGCGGGCAGATCCAGCTTCTCGATCTTGCCGCATCGATCGTCGCGGAGCTGACGCCGCAGGGATATGGTCCCTCCTGGTCCCCTGATGGAAGCAAGATCGTCTATGAATCTGATGCAACGTATCCGCCGCAGATCGTCATTCACGATGTAGCGACGAATAGCGACACTCCCTTGACCGGGGAATTGCCTGCCAACATCTATGCCCCGTTCTCGTGGTCCGCAGACGGAAACAGGTTTACGTTCATGGGATACAGCTACGGACCGGATGTGCATGGCTATGCGATCTGGCTCAAGGATCTTACCAGCGGCGAACTGACACCGGCTGTCGTGAAGGACTCGATCTATGAACACGCGCTATCGCCTGACGGGGGACGACTGGCCTATTTCCAGAACGGCGGCCTATTCGTTCTTGATCTTTCCACAGGACAGGAATCCAGTATCGGTCCGGCTACGGATGGCTGGTCGCTTAGCTGGTCGCCGGACGGCAACAGGATTGCGTTGATCGAAACGCTGGGCAGCGTATATGCGTTGTATGTCGTTGTTCCCAACAGCGGCAGCAAGACACTGCTGGCCGAATCCGCTGGGGACCTGTACTGGACGGCATGGTTCCCTGACGGACAGAGGATCGCCTATTCGGAATGGGACAATGTATCCGGGCTGAGCTCGGTCAAGACCATTGCAGCCGATGGGTCCTCGGTGCCGGGACTGGTCGAGGAAGGACTGGCAAATGTCGTTTACCTTGGGGTGACCGGGGACGGACAGGTGTCGTATGTCGAGTCGAACGCAGATACGATGCAGTCCGTGCTGAAAGTCGTTTCTGCAGGAGGGCAGTTCTTGTTCAGTGCTATCGCGCTCGATCCCGGTGAGAACATCTTCACGGCAGTGGCACGGGATGCGTCAGGCAACATCAGCGCCCCATCGGACGCTATATCGGTGACACGGGACATCAGTCAGCAGCCCGATCTTGTTGTCATGACCGATGACATCGCCCTCTATCCCGCGGCGCCAATTGCCGGCGAGCGTGCGGTCATGAGCGTCGCGATCCGGAACAAGGGACAATCCGCTACGACCGAGGCCGATGTATCCGTCTATGTCTGGAACGAGAGCGGGCACCTCGATCTGCTCGTGCAGGGTAAGGCGCCTGCGCTCGAACCGGGCGCGGCGCATATCGTCAGTGCGGAGTGGGACAGCACGGGCAGGACCGGCGCGAACCGGATCGTCGCGGCAGTGGACACCGAACAACTGGTCCAGGAGTCGAACGAAACGAACAATATGGCCATGCTGGACTTCTTCGTCTCGGGCCAGGAGGGGATCTCGCTGGCAACGTCGCTCGATGCGACCCAGTACGCAAGCGATTCCGTTGTGAAGGCGCGCGTCACGATATGGAACAGCGGAATTACGAAGGAGGGTGTCCTTTCGGTCAGGGTCGAGGATGAGAGCGGCGCGGAAGTCTCTCTTCTGGGAGAGAAAGCGATCTCCGTGTCCTATGCATCCCGGCAGGATAAGACATTCACCTGGAGCACCGGCGCGACCTACGCGGGGGCCTATCGCGTTCATGCGGTCCTGAACAATGCAGCCGGAATGCTAGCAGAGCAAATTGCGGCCTTCACAATCGTTCCGGACACGAATGTCGGCACGGCCGTGACGACCGATAAAGCGAATTACGGCGCGGGCGAGCCGGTGGGTGTTGCCGTCACCCTGAGCAGCCTCGGCAGAAACAGGATCATACCGTTGCTTACGACGCGGCTGACGATCACGAACGAGGCGGGGGCAGTGTTGTTCAGTAATGAGAAGAGCACGACCGATATGCTCCCCGGGGCATCGATCGTCTTGTCCTCGATCTGGACACCCGGTATTGCTCCTGCCGGCACGTACACAGCAGTTCTGGAAACGATAGTCGACGGGAACGCGCTTCCGGTCAAATCCGCGAACTTCGCGATCCGCGGATCGGCCGTTGTAACGGGCACACTTTCCGTATCGCCGGATCCCGTGCCCTTCGGCTCGGCATTCCGGGCCGCCTATTCGCTCGAAAACAGCGGAAACGCGGATACTGGCGCGGGTACGGCGCGGGTCCTGATCCTCGATCCGGAGTCACAGACCGTTCTGGGCTCCTTTGAGATCCAGTCAGCATTGTCGTCAAACAGTTCTATCACCGGTCAGGCTGACTTCTCGGGACTGTCGAACAGTCTCAAGACGTACACGGCGGTCCTGCAATATGTGAATAGCGGGAACACGAGCATCCTCGCAAGTACGGCCATCATCATCAAAGATATGGCGGCACCGACGATGACCATTCTGTCGCCGGCGGCGGAAACACCATATACCTCGACCGTGTCGTATATGGTCGCGGCCTCCGATGATGCATCGGGTGTGGACCGGATCGAGTACAGCCGCGATGGCGGCTCGTGGAGCCTTCTGCCGGTCTCCGATCCGTCGCGGGGCAGGTTCGGGACCACCTGGGACCCGACCATGGCCGACAACGGCATGCATACGGTGAGTTTCCGGGCCGTTGACCGTGCAGGGAACAGCAGCGGCGAGATGCCGATCTCCTACGAGGTGCGCATCAACCGGGCGCCGACAGCGCCTGCGCCCGCATGGCCCGCCACGGGTCAGGACGTCCGAACGATCCGGCCCGAGATCGCGGTGAACAATGCTTCTGATCCGAACGGCGACAGTCTGAGCTATGTATTCGAACTTTATGCGGACAGCGACCTGACCATCATGATCGCTCCCCCGGGGGTCGTCCCCGAAGGGACCGGCACGACAGCATGGACCGTTCCCGCGGATCTGACCGAGAACGCCGTCTACTATTGGCGCGCCCAGGCCTTTGATGGCAATCTGTACGGACCATGGACCGATACGGCGTCATTCCGGGTCAACGCCGTCGAGGACCCGCCGTCAGTCCCGACGCCTACCAGCCCGGCGGACAAGACCGAGGTGGCAACGACAACACCTGTTCTGACGGTCATCAATGCCGTCGATCCCGACAGCACATCACTCACCTATAACTTCCAGGTCGCCCTGGACCCGGCGTTCGTCACGATCGTCACTGCCACCGGGGGGGTGATCGGGGGAGAGGGCAATACGTCCTGGCAGGTGCCGGTGCAGTTGGCAGAGGACGTCCGGTACTACTGGCGCGCTCAGGCCGACGACTGGACGGTCATTGGAAACTGGTCAAGCCCGGCAGAGTTCATCGTGAACACCGGGAACAATGAACCATCGGTCCCGTCGATAAACGCTCCCACTGACAAATCAGAGGTGTCGACAACAGCTCCAGACATCGTTCTGCAGAACAGCAATGATCCGGATTCTCCGGTCATCACGTACACTATCGAGCTGGACACCGTGAAGACCTTCGATTCGACGAACTTACTCCGGGCGAGCACGATCCCGCAGGGATCGGTGACGACATTGTGGCACGTTGACGGGCTTCTCGACAACACGGCTTACTTCGTTCGCGCCAGGTCGAACGACGGCGCCGCGGAAAGCAATTGGTCGGGCGTGATCGCGTTCTTTGTGAACACCGTGAATGACGCTCCATCCACGCCGGTTCCTGCAAATCCGTCGAACGGAGCGGGCGTGAACGTCTTTACGCCCACCCTGTCCGTGCAGAACGCCACGGACCTCGATCGTGATGCCTTGACCTACGATTTCGAGGTGTACGAGGACCCCGGCATGGCAACGCCTGCAGTGGCATCGGTTGCCGGAGTCGTTGAAATGCAGGGATCGACGTCCTGGACGGTCTCAGCGACCCTTCAGGAGAACAGGACCTATTACTGGCGGGCGCGGGCATTTGACGGTGAGCTTGCGAGCGGATGGACAACAACGCTTTCCTTCACCGTCAACACCGGCGACGAACCCCCGGATGCGCCGATGATCGTCTCCCCGGCGGAGGGTGGCAGCGTCGACAGCGCCATGCCTACGCTCACGGTCCTGAATGCCTTCGATCCCGACAGCACCCGGCTTACCTATGACTTCGAGGTGTTCTACGGGTCAGCGCTGATCTGGTCCGCACCCGGCGTCGCAGAAGGGACGGACGGAAGCACCTCGGCGACATTGAACGTTGGGCTCACCGATAATACAGTTTACTCCTGGCGTTGCCGGGCCAATGACGGTCAGCGTGAAGGCCCCTGGACGTCCATGACCAGCTTCACGGTCCATCTGCAGCAGTCGGGCATCAAGGTCGACATCGAGGTCGAGCCCGAGACCCTGAACCAGAAGAGCAAAGGCAACTGGGTCATGGTCGAGATCGAACTGCCGCACGGGTATAAAGCCTCCGATGTCGATATATCCTCGATCAGGCTCGAGGGGACAGTTCCCGTGGTCATGTGGCCTCATGAAAAGAAGAAAAAACACCATGAACACGGCTGCGGAGACGATCATCGGGAGCACGAACATGGCGAGCTGAAGGTCAAGTTCAGGCGCAGCGAGGTGATCGCAGTCCTGCCGGCAGGCGGGCATGTTCCGGTCCATATCACCGGTACGGTCGCCGGGACGCCATTCGAGGGAGTGGACATCATCAGGGTGATCTACTAACGGCCTGAAAAAAACCTTGCAATTCGTCAGATAGTGTGTTAAAAAGCACAATCACTCTGGAGCAACTTTCTGGGAGTGGGCATCAAATTGCCCACTCTTTTTATTTGGAGCAGCGATGTCCAACCTTCAAGAACAGATCCAGCAGCTGCTCGAGCCGATCCTCGGTTCGCTGGGCCTTACGCTGTGGGACCTCGAGTTCAAGAAAGAAGGTCCCCAGTGGCTCCTCAGGGTCTACATCGAGCATGAGCCCGGCGGCGTCACGCTGGGCGACTGCGAAACAGTGAACCGCGACCTCGGTACGGCGCTCGATGTCGAGGACATCATTCCCCATGCCTACACGCTGGAAGTCTCTTCACCCGGTCTGGACCGATCTCTCACGAAACCGGAACACTACCGGAAATGCCTGGGAACCCAGGTCAGGATCAAGACCTACCAGCTGATCAACGGAGAAAAGGTCTTCCGGGGGAAACTCGTCGAATTCGACGGTACCGTGGTGGTATTGGAACCGGAAAAAGGCGATCTCCTTCGGATCCCGCTGGAAAGCATTGCAAAGACGTCCTGTGAAGTCGTTATCTGACGACCAACCCGGACAAACCGGAACCAAAATATAAAATCTAAAAAAGGCGTCTCTCGCAAAGCCGCAAAGGACGCTAAGAAAATCTTTAAGTCTTGGCCTGAATAACAAATAATTTGGCCTTTCTTTGCGGGCTTGGCGACTTTGCGAGAAATATCCTTGCCGTTTTGAGTTGAATTTGATTCTTAACTAACTGAACTAATAGTTCAACGACACAATCTTCATCATTCATTCAGGAGGAAACAAAATGGGCCAGGAATTGGTTCAGGTAATTGACCAAATCAGCAAGGAAAAAGGCATCTCCCGGGAGATGGTGATCGAGGCGGTGGAATCGGCCCTCGTGAGCGCGGCCAAGAAGAAGTACGGTACGCAACGGATCGCCGTTCAGATAGATCCCAAACGGGGAGATATCGTCATGTACGCATACCGGAAGGTCGTGGCCGAGATCGCCAATCCCGACGAGGAGATAACCCTCGAGGAGGCAGTAAAGCTCTTTCCGGAAGCACAGCTCGAGGGTGAAGTGCCGCTCCAGGTGGAATTCGAGGGTTTCGGACGCATCGCCGCCCAGACCGCCCGCCAGGTCATCGTCCAGAAGGTGCGCGAGGCGGAACGGGAAGTGGTTTTCAAGGAGTTCAACGACAAGATCGGCCAGCTGGTGAACGGCATCGTTCTGCGCCATGAAAAAGGCGCTTATTTCATCGACCTGGGCAAGACTGAGGCGGTCCTTCCTGCGCGTGAACAGGTGCCTCGCGAGAACTACCGACGCGGCGACCGGTTGCGGGCCTTTGTCCTTGAGGTGAAAGACACGTCAAAAGGCCCCCAGGTGGTGCTGTCCCGAAGCCATCCTGACTTCGTGGCGAAGCTCTTCGAGATGGAAGTTCCCGAGATCTATGAGAACATCGTTGAGGTCAAGGGTGTTGTCCGGGAAGCAGGGGACCGCACCAAGATCGCCGTGTCGTCCAAGGAGTCCCAGGTCGATCCGGTGGGCGCCTGCGTCGGCATGAAAGGCGCACGGGTGCAGGCAGTGGTCCGTGAGCTCCGCGGCGAGAAGATAGACATCATCCCGTGGTCCGAGGACCCGCGCATTTTCATCGCAAAAGCGCTGAGCCCGGCGGTCGTGGAGAAGGTCGGGGTCACCGAAGAGGACCGTTCCGCGCTGGCCGTTGTCGCCGATGCGCAGCTATCGCTCGCCATCGGGAAGAAGGGCCAGAACGTACGGCTTGCCGCGAAACTGACCGGCTGGAAGATCGACATCCTGAGCGAGTCGGAATACGAACAGGAACGCCAGAAAGAGCGCGATCAGGAGATCGAAGCGGCCATTGCCGAGGAAACGCGCAAGCTGGCGCAGGATACCGAAGCTGCAGAGACCATGGAAGCGGAACATGCCGAGGCCGAAGCAGAGGCCAAGGCGGCCTCTGATATCACGAACATCGACGGTGTCGGCCCCAAGACCGCGGAACAGCTCCAGCTGGCCGGGTACGACACCATCGAAAAGATCGCAGCCATGTCGGACGAGGAGATCCTTGCGGTGCCCAGTATCGGCGAAAAGACCGCCCAGAAGATCATTTTGTCGGCGCGGGCTCTGGTGAACAAGCCGTAAGCCGGGACCATGGGACATCAGCCGGAAAGGACCTGCATCGGATGCCGTGGTGTTTTCAACAAGGCTGACGTCGTGCGCGTTGTGTCCGGCCCGGCAGGCCCCGTCATCGATTATCGTGAGAAGCTTCCGGGACGGGCGGCCTATGTGTGTCCGCGCAGGGACTGCATAGAGAAGGCCCTTTCCCGGGCGAACCTGCCGCGCGCATTGCACACGAACGTGAATGTACCGGAGATCGATGTATTTATAGATACGCTCGCATCAGCTGTCCGGGAAAAGATGCGATCCTTGCTGACGATGGCGGCCCGGGCGGGAATGCTTGCAGCCGGAGCTTCAGCTGTCGATGATGCCCTGCAGAAGGGCAGGGTGGAAATGCTCATTTTCGCCGAAGACCTTTCAGAGGGGACCAGGCACAAGCTGCTTACGGGCGGTCTGCCTCCGAAAAAACAGACAACGCTCTTCACCAGGGACGAGATGGGACAGATGGTAGGTCGTGAACTCGTCGGCGTCGCAGGAATACTTGATAAAGGCTTCTCCGACACGGTCTGGAGCGAGTCGGAAAGATTAAAAGGCTTGCTTAATAAGCATCTGTAGAGTAAAATGTCGCTACCGATATGCATCAAAATTGCCGGGGGTATTTGATTTTATGACCGTGATCAGGGTACATGAGCTTGCAAAAAAAATGGGGGTCGAGAGCAAGGACCTGATAACCGTTCTTGAAAAGATGGGCATCAAGGAAAAGACCCCTACGAGCGGGCTCGACGAGAAGGAGACCAAGTCCCTGATCGAGAAGCTGAAAGCGGTCCGTAAGGAAAAGGAAAAGACCAAGAAGGAAAAACCGGCCACTGCGGCCGAGGTCGCCGTTTCCCTGGATGAGCGGAGAAAGAAAGCCGCTGCTCTCATCGGGAAGTTCTCCTCCACACTGGAAAAGCCCGGCACCCGTCCCAAACCGGCACCGATCCCCCCAGTAGTCAAACCGTCAATGCCTGCTCCTCCGGTGATCGCTCCTGCCGGGACCACTTCCGGTTCGACGCAACCCGCACCGGCAGAGATGGCCGGCGAGCAGAAAACTGCCGTTCCTGCGGCTCCAGCACGGCCTGTCGCATCACCCGGAGGGCAGCCGTATCCATCGGCCAGGCCGGGCGCACGTCCGACGACCGGAGCGCCAGGTGGCCGATACCCCCAGCAGCGGCCCGGCTTCCCCGGCCGCAGACCGTCTGAGCCGTTTGCGCCGGTGTTGGAGCCTTCGCTCTTTCCTCCTGCCATGCCGGTCCCGGCTCCGGGCGGTAAACCAGCGAAGAAAAAGTGGCAGAGCAAGAAAACCGACGGCAAGGAAGACCGCGATTTCCGCGCCAAACCGTCATTCAAGAAACTCCCTGATCTAAAGACCCTCCCATCGGGAAAGCGTCACCACCGGAAGGACGAGCGGTTCGCACCGCAGACCGACGTTGCCGATATCACCAAGCCGCGCAAGAAGGTCGTGAAGATACAGGAAGGATGCACGATCAAGGAATTTGCCGAGGTGATCGGACAGAAGGTCGGTGATATCATCAAGAAGCTTATGACCATGGGCGTCATGGCGACGCAGAACCAGCCTATGGACATGGATGCCGCGCTCCTCATTGCCGAGGAGTACGGAGTCAAGGGCGAAGTCGCAACCATTGAGTCCGCTGAGGATGTGCTGGAGGAGAAGGCGGATACCGCTGAATCGCAGGTCCATCGGCCTCCCGTGGTCACCATCATGGGCCATGTTGATCACGGCAAGACCTCGCTCCTTGATGCGATACGTGAGGCCAATGTGGTCGCCAAGGAAGCCGGCGGTATTACCCAGCACATCGGCGCCTACCAGGTAAGCCTCAAGGGAAGAGAAATAACCTTTCTCGACACACCGGGCCACGAGGCGTTCACCGCCATGCGCGCCCGCGGCGCCAAGGTCACGGACATCGTCATCCTCGTGGTTGCCGCAGACGACGGCGTCATGCCGCAGACACGCGAGGCCGTGAACCACGCAAAGGCTGCCGGCGTGCCCATTATCGTCGCCATCAACAAGATCGACAAACCTGATTCCAAACCGGACCGTATCAAACAGGAGCTTTCGGACCTTGAACTGGCCCCTGAGGATTGGGGCGGACAGACCATTTTCTGCGAAGTATCCGCAAAGAAAAAGATAGGCCTCGAACACTTGCTGGAGATGATCCTCATACAGGCGGACGTTCTCGAACTCAAGGCGAATCCCGACAAAATGGCCCGCGGCACCATCATCGAGGCAAAGCTGGACAAGGGCCGGGGGCCGGTCGCTACCGTGCTGGTACAGTCCGGCACGCTCCGCCAGGGAGACATATTTGTATCGGGTACCATGTTCGGCAGAGTGCGGGCGCTGAATAACGACAAAGGTGAACGCGTCGAAGTCGCAGGTCCCGCCGTCCCCGTCGAAGTGATCGGTTTTTCCGGAGTTCCCAGCGCCGGCGAGCGTTTCATCGTGCTCGATGAGGAGCGAAAGGCGCGTGCCCTGGCGGAATTCCGCACGGCCAAGCAGCGGAACGCTGAAATGGCGGCGATGAAGAAGGTGACCCTCGAGGACCTGCACAGCCAGATCCAGGAAGGGACCGTCAAAGAGCTCAATATCGTTCTCAAAGCCGATGTCCAGGGTTCAGCAGGGGCCATCGTGGACGCCCTGGGCAAGCTTTCCACTCCTGCCGTGAAGCTCAAGGTCATCCATAGTTCCGTGGGAGCCATCAACGAAACGGATGTGATGCTCGCGGCCGCGTCCAACGCCATCATCATCGGATTCAGCATCAGGCCTGAGGCCAAGGCCGCCGATATCGCCAAACGCGAAGGCGTTGACGTCCGGATGTACAACATCATCTACAATATCATTGACGACATCAAAGCGGCGATGGAGGGTCTTCTCGATCCGACGCTCAAGGAAAAGGTGCTGGGTCACGCTGAAGTACGCCAAACGTTCCATGTCTCCAAGGTCGGGACCATTGCAGGGTGTTCCGTTGTCGACGGCGTGATGACGCGCCAGAACGACGGGGTACGGGTGCTCCGCGACAATGTGGTCATCTACACCGGCAAACTCCACTCGCTCAAACGGTTCAAAGACGATGTTCGCGAGGTCCAGACGGGATACGAGTGCGGTCTCGGCATCGAGAACTTCAACGACCTCAAGGTCGGCGACATCATTGAGGCATTTATCGTGGAAAAGACAGCAACCAAGCTCTGATCCGACTAATCATGTTCATCGGCGTCTGCACCATCGAGATGCATATTCCGGAGAGCGGGTCCCTCAAGACAAAGCGGCATTCGCTGAAGAGCCTGAAGGACCGCATCCGGAGCAAGTTCAACGTATCGGTCGCGGAAGTTGACCATAACGATCTCTGGCAGAAGGCATCCCTGGCAGTAGCCGCAGTCAGCAATGACAAGTCCTACCTCAATCAGACGCTCGACCATGTCCTGGACCTGGTTCGGTCTGTGCCTGAAGTAAGCCTTCTGGATTATCACATTGAAATATTCTGACCAATCACATGTCTAAACCTACCTACAAGAGAGCGGAACGGGTAAGCGATCAGATGAAGCAGGAGATCGCTGACATCCTGATGCGCAAGATCAAGGACCCGAGGATCGGCTTCGTGACCGTGACCGAGGTCGAGCTTGCAGACGATCTGAGGAACGCGAAGGTCTTCGTGAGCGTGTACGGCGCGGAAAAGGCCGCGACGCTCAAAGGACTGGAAAGCGCGTCGCCCTACATTCGATCAGAGCTTGGCAAGCGCATGCGCATGAAGTTCATTCCGGAGCTTCTCTTCAGGTACGACGACTCCGTTGAGCGGGGCGCTCATATCAATGAGCTCCTGCACGAGATCCAGGAGAAGGATGACGAGAAGGGATCCGGGCATGAGTGAGCCTGCCGGTCTCATCGCCGCGCTCAACAACTGCAAAACGGTCCTCATCTCGGTCCACAAGAACCCTGACGGAGATGCCCTGGGGTCGCAGCTTGGATTGATGCGGGGGCTGGAAAAGATCGGGAAAGAGGTCTTCGCCCATAATCTTGATCCGGTACCCGATATCTACCGCTTTCTGCCCGGCAACGAACGCATCACTTCAGGCCCAACCGTCAAAGGCACGTATGACGCGTTTGTGGTCCTCGACGCAGACCCTCCGAGAACCGGCCTCTTCAACGGGTCCTGGCCTGCACGGACCCTTATCAACATCGACCATCATATAACCAATCCCCGGGAATGGCCGCTGACCTGGCTCGATCCTGATGCAACGGCCACCGGCGAGATGATGTACCGCCTCATGACCCTCCTCAAGGTCCCTATCGACAAGGACATGGCCATGTGCCTGTACACGGCGATCTTCACTGACACCGGCTCCTTCCGTTATTCGAACACCACTCCGGAGAGCATGCGTATCGCGGCGACACTTATTGAGGCCGGCGCCGATCCCTGGATGGTCACCGAGAATGTATATGAGTCCTATGCCTTTAAGAGGATCAATCTTCTCGGAAAAGTGCTTTCCGGGATCGAGCGAAGCGAGGATGGAAGGATCGCCTGGGTCCTTGTGACGGAAGACCTGTACCGCCAGACCGGCACCGGTGCTGAAGATACGGACAACTTCGTCAATTTCGTCCGCTCCGTAAAAGGCGTCGAAGTGGCGGTACTGTTCCGTCAGACAGGTGCATCGCAGTACAAGATCAGCCTCCGCGCCAAGGGCCGTGTCGACCTTTCCGGACTGGCGAAAGGCCTCGGCGGGGGCGGGCACAAGAACGCCGCCGGCGGCATGCTTGAAGGCGCCTTTACGGATGTTCGCGGCAAGGTCCTCACTGCGGTCGCACAGGTGCTTGAACGGCAACTCGGAAAAGGCCCGATATCCCCCTCGTGAACGGTATCCTCGTTATAAACAAGCCGCAGAACTGGACCTCCCATGACGTGGTCAACAAGGCGCGCAAGCTCCTGCAGGAAAAGAAGATCGGCCATACGGGGACCCTTGATCCCCTGGCGACGGGTGTGCTCGTCCTGTGCATTGGAAAAGCAACGAAGATCGCCCGGTATCTGGAATCGGATGAGAAGGAATACATTGCCGAACTGAAACTGGGCGCAACGACCGACACCCTGGACTCAGACGGCAGCATTCTGGAAACGCGCGAATATCATCCACCTTCGCGAGATGATGTGCAGCGAGCCCTGGACAGGTTCCGGGGCAACATCCTCCAACGTCCGCCCGCATATTCCGCAATAAAGGTTTCCGGTATTCCTTCATACCGCCTTGCTCGCCAGGGAACGGTCCTGGAGCATGAGGAACGACCGGTGACGATCTCGGTGATCACCCTCCTGGAATACCGTGACCCACTGGTGCGATTCAGCGTGACCTGTTCCAAAGGGACCTATATCCGTACTCTCTGTGCTGATATTGGCGCAATTCTGGGTGCGGGAGCGCATCTTACCGCTCTGGTCAGGACCCGGTCCGGCCGTTTCCGGATCGAGCAGGCAATAGACCTTGAACAGCTTACCCGGATGGCATCGCTCGGACTTGCAGAACAATCAATCCAGTCGATCAGTGAGGCATTGGGATCATTCCCTGTGGTGACGGTTGACGAAACGGAAGCACGGCGGATAAGCCATGGCAATACCATTTCCATTCCTCCGGGATTCGCTGTGAGCAACGCTCAGCCATTGATACAGGTTCTTGACCGGGACGGGCAGATGCTTGCTGTCGCGAGGACCAGCGGGGGTCTCATTCGACCTGAAGTGGTCATTGCCTGATTATTTTGTTTATTTCATATAAAATGCTTTACAAGGGCTTGTAAATATGATAGTTTGTAATGCTCTTAAAGCTTGTACTGCTGTTAAATCCTATTGAAAGGGGGGTGACTGATGGACAAGGAAAAGAAAACAAACACGATCTCGACCTACCGCAGACACGCCTCGGATACCGGTTCCCCGGAGGTTCAGATCGCGCTCCTGAGCGGACGCATCAACCACCTGACCGAACATCTGCGGGCGCATAAGCTGGACCAACATTCCCGAAGGGGTCTTCTGAAGATGGTCGGCCAGCGGCGGCGACATCTGGAATACCTGCGGGTCAACGATCTCGATCGGTATCGTCAGATCGTCGACAAACTCGGCTTGAGAAAATAACCCGTACACACTTTCCGAAAACAAAGAAATGAGGATGCATGGCAACAACAGTAGAGACTGAAATAGGCGGCAAACGCGTGATCCTGGAAACGGGCATCATGGCAAAACAGGCGAATGGCTCCATTGTGGTCCGGTATGGGGACACGGTGGTCCTCGCGACGGCGGTTGCGTCGAAGGTGGAGCGCGAGAACGTCGATTTTCTCCCGCTCACGGTGGATTACCAGGAAAAGGCCTATTCGGCGGGAAAGATACCCGGCGGTTTCTTCAAACGGGAGGGGAGACAGACGGAAAAAGAGATCCTTACGTCCCGTCTCATCGACCGGCCGCTCAGGCCGCTGTTCCCCGATGGATATTACTTTGACACGCAGATCATTGCGTCGGTCCTGTCCCTCGGTGACGAGAGCGCCTCGGACCTGATGGGCATGATCGCTTCGTCGGCGGCAGTCGCGATCTCCGATATCCCGTTCAGCGGCCCCATCGGCGCTGTCCGTGTGGGGTATATCGACGGAAAGTTCTGCATCAACCCCGGCTACAAGGAGATCGTAGCTTCGTCCCTGAACCTGGTCGTTGCGGGAACCGCTGATGCGATCATGATGGTCGAAGGAGGCGCAAACGAGCTCACTGAAGACCAGATGCTTGAAGCCCTCGAACTCGCCCACCGGGAGATCAAGAAGATCGTAGCGCTCCAGCTCGATCTGGTGGCCAAGATCGGCAAGAAGAAACGGGTCGTCAAGTCCGTGGAGATCGACAAGGACCTCCAGTCCCAGGTGGCCGCACTGGCCATGGACCGGCTCCTGTCCTCGATCATCATACCGGACAAAATGGAGCGTCAGAAGACCCTTGACGTGCTTCTCGACGAGATAAAGCAGAAGCTCAAGAAGGAAGACGACCCCCTGCGGGGCCGCCAGATAGCAGCGATCTTTTTCAATATCGAAAAAGATGAAGTGCGTAAGATCATCCTCCAGAAGAATACTCGCGCGGACGGCAGGAAACCGGACGAGATACGGCCGATCAGTTCTCTCGTCGGATTGCTTCCCCGAACGCACGGATCAGCGCTCTTCACCCGGGGAGAGACCCAGGCATTGGTCATTACGACGCTCGGGACTTCCGAAGATGAGCAGCGCATCGATTCCCTCGAAGGCGAGTATTTCAAGACCTTCATGCTCCATTATAATTTTCCCCCGTTCAGCGTAGGAGAGACCAAACCCCTGCGAGGTCCGGGACGGAGAGAAGTGGGGCATGGGGCGCTCGCAGAACGTGCGCTTAAGGCAATGGTTCCTTCCAAACTGGAGTTCCCCTACACCATCCGGATCGTTTCAGACATCCTTGAGTCAAATGGCTCTTCATCCATGGCCACGGTCTGCGGAGGTACACTGGCCCTAATGGATGCAGGCGTTCCCATCAAGGCCCCGGTCGCGGGCATTGCCATGGGACTTATCAAGGAAGGCGATAAAGTGATCGTGCTTTCCGATATCCTGGGACTGGAAGACCATCTCGGGGACATGGATTTCAAGGTCACGGGAACAAGCAAGGGCATCACCGCGCTCCAGATGGACATGAAGATCGAGGGTATTACGATCGACGTCATGCGCACAGCCCTGCAGCAGGCAAAAGTGGGAAGACTCCATATTCTCGGGAAAATGCTCGAGGCGCTCGCCGCTCCGCGAAAGGAGCTGAATCCCTTCGCACCCAGGATCATTACCATGCAGATCAATCCTGACAAGATCAAGGATGTTATCGGAAGCGGCGGTAAAGTGATCCGCAGCATCGTTGAGCAGACCGGCGCCAAGATCGACATTGAGGACAGCGGTGTGATCAACATCGCCTCGTCCGATGAGGCCGCTGCCAACAAGGCGAAAGAGATCATCCGTGGCATCGTGCAGGATGCCGAGGTCGGGAAGCTCTATATGGGCAAGGTCAGAAAGATCATGGACTTCGGCGCCTTTGTGGAGATTTTCCCCGGCACTGACGGGCTTCTTCATATTTCCCAGATATCAGAGCATCGGCTCGAAAAGGTCACCGACGAGCTCAAGGAAGGCGATGAGGTCCTTGTCAAGGTGCTGGAGATAGACCGCCAGGGGAAAATACGCCTTTCCCGCAAAGAAGCAATGCGGGAAAAGGGAAAATAAACAGCGTACCAATGTGCCACGATAAGGCCTGCAGCACTAGGAAATGGGGAACCGTACGGTACCTGTTTCCTTTTTTTGTTTATTTTTGCGGAGGGTGGCGTGTCGAAATATGATATCGCTTGCATTGGCGCCGGAATGGCCGGTCTTGCGACAGCTGCTCTGCTGACCAGGGCAGGGAAGACGGTGTGCCTCATGGACCCTGCAGAGAGTGCAGGGGGGTGTGTTGCCGCCCATGATATCGAAGGTTTCCGTTTTACCGCCGGACCGACCATTACCTATGGTTTCGAGCCGGGAGGAGTTCTGCAAGAGCTCTGTGCTGATCTCGATCTGTCCGCCGGTGTCTCTGGTTCATTCCCTGGTTACCAGGTGGTCATGCCGGAGCACAGGATCACCGTTTCAGGCGATCCGCAGGAAACGCTGGAAGAGCTGGTGCGCGAGTTTCCCGATGAGATCCACAGCCTTACCAAGTTGTATCGCGAAGTTCATAAGCTCTCGGAGCAGAGCAGGAAAAGCGCATTATCAAGCTATTTCCTCCGTCAAAGGAATGCAGACGCATACCTTCGGTCTTACCGGTTCGGCAGAAGCCTCACTGCCTATTTCGATGTTCAGTCACGGTTCTTCTTTGGATGTTCTCTCAAACGCGTACCTCTTGCGTCGCTCGTTCTGATGCTCACTGCCGCTCCTCACTATCTCCCCGAGGGATTTACCCTGCTTGCCGATCAGCTCCTCTCTATTGTTCAGCAGCAGAATGGGACATGGTATCACTCTGAGCAATTTCCTGAACTGCTGTTCCGCAACAACCGGATCTCCGGGATCCGAACATCCCATGGGATCATCGAACCACACACGGTGATCGTTAATGTCCCCGATGAACGGGCAGAATCCATACTGTTTATCGGGATACGCGACGGAGTCATCCCCGTTGGTATGCGTCAGAACGTACTTTGCCTCGCGGAGGATGGTCGGTCCAGCGACTATTATGCCCTTTCTCTTTCGCAGGCTGACGCCAGGCTTGCGGCACCAATAGGCATGAGGTCCCTTACTGCGGAGTTTCCTCCGTCAAATGGGATCGAACGGACAATTGATTCATTCATGCCCAGCATTACCTCAGTGGTACCGTTCCTGCATGATTTTCAGGTCATCTCATTGATGCAGGACCCACACGCAAGACGTTTCCCCATTCCGCCTGCTGTGACCGTGCAATCATCTGAGTATTGGGCTGGACGACCGATGCTTGCTCCGTGTTCAGTGAAAAACATGAAGATCGTCAGGGACAGTGTCAGGGCCCTGCTGCCTGCTGTGTTCACGGCCCGGGCACTGGCTGAAAAACTGAAATGAACGAGGACCGGGAGAGGAATCTGCCATGATATCATTTTCTAATGCGATTAACCGACTGCTTATGATCCTGTGCATGGCCATGGCCTTGATCGGGAATATCCTGGCTGATATTGCATGTGCGCAGCCATCGGACCGCCTGGTTCATGCGTATTATTTTAAAAGGATGCCTTCTGATTACAAAAAGCATGAATTGCTCATTGCTTCACTGAAAGATACGGGGGCGAATACCATTATTCTTGAACTGCCGATGAGCGAACAAGGGTTCCCCGATCTCCGCAAGATACCCAACGCGGTCTATCTCGCGCACCAGGCAGGCCTTAAGCTGCATATCGTACTACCGACCAGGCAGATCCCCGGCATTCTATCCCAGCACAGTGAATGGGAGGATAATCAGTATGCGCTGGGAAGCGGGACGGTCCAATCAACGGGTAAGCTTGATCTCTTCAATAAAGCGGCCGTGGATTATTTGGCATCGCTGGCCAAGGAGATCGCGTCGTATTCAGTGGACGCCTTGCTCCTCGGTTCTGATTTTAATTATGCACCTACCGAAGGGATCGGACCTGCTGCCCGCGAACAGACAATGATCGATCTGAAATGGGCTCCCGATCCGCGAGCATTGTTCAAGAAGGTGAGCAGGGGAGCGGAGGGGCCGATCATTGAGGAATATGGGGAACACTACGGGAAGTGGACAGCGTTTAAACGAGACCGTCTGGTGTACGTCTTTGAACAGATAAGGAAGGCCGCCCGTTCAGTGAATGGAGGCCTGAAGATAGGAATTCCCATTCACGTTGTCATGCCGGTAACGGCAGAAGACAAGATCTTCAAACAGTTCGCCTACGATATCAACTCTTTCCGAAAGCTCAATAGTGACTATTATTGGACCGCGATCGAATACCGGGACATCAAAACAAATCAAAATCTCACCTACCGTCAGGCCATTGAGCTGCTTTCCCGAATGGCGATGTCCGCGATCACCGCCGTTAAAATACCGGACCAGGTCATCCTTGCCCTGCAGGCGACAACAGAGACCGGGTCGGTGATACCGATGTTCGAGATGGAAGAGATAACGGAATTGGTCAGGAGATCCGATACAACGGGCATTGCCTACATCATAGGACCGGATGCCACGGTCAACCGGACGTTCATGAAAAAGATATTCAGGAAACAGGCTCAACCATAACGTGTCGTGCCTGAAGGGGGAAAGACTTGCGCGTGAGCTATACCTTCGCGAGAATTCCTGCTTCTTCCTCCTGGAACTCGATCTGATCATCCTTGATGGTGATGAGGACCTTGTGTGCATCCTTGAACCGGCCCCGGAGCATCTCTTCTGAAAGCGGGTCGGTAATGTGCCTCTGAATAGCACGCCTCATCGGCCTAGCGCCGTAGGTGGGTTGATAGTTGTCCCTGATCAACCGCTCCTTCACTTCCTGGGATACCTCGATATGGATATTTCTGCTCTGCAGCATCTGAAGGTTAAGCTCGTTCACCAGCATGTCCACGATCTGCAGCAAGTGCACGTTCGAAAGCGGATGGAATACGACACTATCATCGATCCGATTTAGGAATTCAGGATTGAAGGAACGTTTAAGCTCGGCGAGGACGTTATCCTTCATCTTGGTATACTGGCTCTTTGAAGTGTCCTGACGGAAGCCGAGGGTAGTATCCTTGTCGATCATTCGCGCACCCAGGTTGGACGTCATGATGATCACGGTATTCTTGAAGTCGACCTTCCTGCCGACGCTGTCGGTCAAATAACCATCGTCAAGCACCTGCAGGAGCATGTTAAAGATGTCAGGATGGGCCTTTTCGATCTCATCGAACAGCACGACGGAATACGGCCTCCGTCTGATCTTTTCCGTCAATTGGCCGCCTTCATCATACCCCACATAGCCGGGCGGTGAACCAACAAGGCGGGATGAACTGAACTTTTCCATGTACTCCGACATGTCCACGCGGACCAGCGCGTCCTCACTGTCGAAGAGGAACAATGCCAGTGAGCGGGCAAGTTCGGTCTTCCCGACGCCGGTGGGCCCCAGAAAAATGAAGGACCCGATCGGCTGTCTCCGAAGTTTGAGGCCGACCCGGGAGCGCCGGATAGCGCGAGAAACGGCCACAATGGCCTCGTCCTGACCCACGATCCTCTTGTGCAGTTCCTCTTCCATCCTGAGCAGACGGGAAACCTCTTTTTCCTCAAGCTTCGCAAGCGGGATACCCGTAATATGTGATACGATCGATGCGACCTCTTCTTCACCGATGACCGGGATGTTCTTCTCCTGTGAGTCCTTCCAGTCCTTGTGGATGCCGTCAAGGGACTCCCTCAGGCGGTCCTCCTCTTCATGGAGCGACTCCACCCGTACATAGTCCTTGATCCGGGTGAAAAGGTTCTTCTCCTGTTCGAGTTTTTTCAGCTTTTTCTCGATGGTCTTCAGCTCAGCAGGATAGGTATTGCGGGTAAGCTTCGCCTTGGCGCCTGCCTCGTCGATCACGTCGATGGCCTTGTCGGGGAGGAAACGGTCGGTGATGTACCGGTCGGAGAGATGGGCGGAGGCAACCACAGCCTCATCGGTGATCTTGATCTTGTGATGCGCTTCATACTTAGGACGCAGTCCTTTGATGATATTTATGGTCTCTTCAACGCTCGGAGGCTGAACGTAGATCGGCTGGAACCTGCGCTTCAGGGCTCCATCCTTCTCAATATGCTTCCGGAATTCATCGAGCGTCGTAGCGCCGATGCATTGGATCTCGCCTCGTGCAAGGGCCGGCTTCAGCATGCTTGATGCGTCAATGGACCCTTCAGCTGCGCCAGCACCGACCAGCGTGTGCAGTTCGTCGATAAAGAGGATGATATTGTCGGCCTGCACGATCTCCTTCATCACGATCTTGAGCCGCTCCTCGAACTGACCGCGATACTTGGTCCCTGCGATCAGCGCCCCGAGATCAAGGGAGACCACTCGCCGGTTCAGCACGTTCTCGGGTACATCGGCGCTCACGATACGCTGGGCAAGGCCCTCGACGATAGCCGTTTTCCCGATGCCGGCCTCACCGATGATGACCGGATTGTTCTTCGTGCGCCGGGAGAGGATCTGCAGAACGCGGTCGATCTCCGTATCGCGTCCGATCACCGGGTCCAACTTGCCGACCTTGGCGAGCTGCGTAAGGTCCCTGCTGAATTCGTCAAGGGCAGGGGTAGGGCTTTTTTTCGCCGCGACCTGGGTTGCCGAGCGGCGGAGGTAATTGATGACCAGCTGCCGGGAACCGAGGAGATTGACTCCAAAGCTCCTGAGGATCTTTCCACCAATACCCTCTTCCTCGCGGATCAATCCGAGAAGCAGATGCTCGCTCCCGATATAGTTATGCCCGAGAAGCCGGGCTTCTTCTACGGCATATTCCAGTACTTTCTTGGCCCGCGGCGTGAAAGGGATATCTCCGAATGTAAGGGTATTGCCGCTGGAGGGAAGGTTCCTTTCCACTTCCATGCGCACCTGATCGATATCGATGCCCATCTTGCGCAGCACCGCAACGGGAATCCCGTCCTCCTCGCGGAGGGTTCCGAGCAGGATATGCTCGGTGCCGAGATAATCGTTCTGGAGGCGCTCGGCCTCTTCGCGGGCATAGACGATGACTTTTCTTCCACGCTCAGTGAATTTCTCAAACATCATGCAGGTAACCGCCTCCGTAAAGAATGGGTTTGCTGTTGACTAAAATATACTCCATTCAACCTTTTAAAGTCAAGAGCTCGTTGCCTTTCCACCGGTGTAAATCATGTTTTTGCATGCACTCGTGCACGATTGTTCGCATGCAAGGTCAAAGCAGGGTGTTCAATATGCGCGTTCATTGACAGAGTGGGGTTTGTTCTTTTCAGCAGGGACCGTCATCGGTCCTTCGATCCTGCACGGAAGTTGTACGGCGCGCAGCACGTTCACTATTGACATTGCCGCACCAACGAGGTACTCTTGCGGCATGATTCGTAAAGCAAAGATCGCCGATGTAAAGCCCATCCAGCTCATCGTCAACGAGTATGCCGACCAGGGCCAAATGCTGCCCAGGTCGCTCAATGAACTGTACGAGAACCTTCGTGACTTTTCGGTCTTTGAGGACAATGGCGGCATCGCGGGCGTCTGCGCGCTTCATATCAGTTGGGACGGACTTGCAGAGGTCCGTTCGCTTGCGGTCCGGAAGGACAGGATCGGGAAAGGCATCGGGACCAGCCTTGTCGTTCATTGCCTGCGGGAAGCCAAAGATCTTGGCGCCGAGCGGGTCTTTGTGCTTACCTATCAGGAAGGTTTCTTCCACAAGCTCGGATTTTCTCCGGTCGATAAGAAAGAATTGCCTCACAAGATCTGGACCGACTGTTTGAACTGCGTGAAGTTTCCGAACTGCGATGAGACCGCGCTGATCATCCCGCTACCCCGGACATAAACCTCCCCCAGCTTGGCACATCTGTTGCTTAATACCGCTCTTTATGTGCGTTAAGGATCAGTAGCAACATACTAAAACACAATAATAACAATATGATAGGTTTATACATACATATACCATTTTGTGTAAAAAAATGCCCTTACTGTGGCTTTTATTCAACACAATATAGCAGTGTAAAAGCAGATGCATACCTCTCAGCATTGCTTCTCGAAATACAGTCGCATTCCCGATACTTGGGTGACCAAACGTTCGGAAGCTTATACATCGGTGGGGGAACACCAACGACGATGTCGCAAGATCAGTTCTCCCGCCTCTTCGAATTCATCAACAGGCATATTCACCTGAGAGCTGATACAGAGATCACGGTGGAAGCCAATCCTAATACGGCATCCGCCAACTCGCTGATGCAGCTAAAGGGGCTGGGTGTGACACGCCTCAGTATTGGCGTTCAATCCTTTTCCGATGAGGTGCTTGATCATCTCGGCAGGGTCCATTCAGCCCGACAGGCCATCGAGGCCGTGCATGCGGCCCATGACGCCGGCTTCGGGAGCATCGGCATTGATCTGATCTTCGGTGTTCCGGGACAGACCGAGGAACAATGGAACAATACCCTTGCGACCGCCATTTCGCTCGGTCCGGAACATATTTCTGCATACAGCCTCAGCCTCGACAAGGGATCACAATGGTACCGCGATGCGAAGGACGGCAGGCGAGAACCGCCCGATGATGATAGCAGTGCGAAACAGTATGCTGCAGCAATAACCGCACTTGCATCACATGGCTACGATCAATACGAAATATCCAATTTTTGCTTGCCCGGACATGCCTGCCGCCACAATGTCAACTATTGGGACCGAGGCGAATATCTGGGGCTTGGGCCGGGTGCCTGGTCGTTCATCGGGAACAGGCGTTGGGCCAATACCGCTGATGTCGAACGATACGTCTCCTGCTTAAGGAGCGGTATAACGGTGCAGGACCATGACCGGGATGAAACCGTGAACAGCGAGCAGGCCGCCCTCGAAATACTGTTCCTCGGTCTCCGCAAGACCTCCGGTGTTGATCTTGCAGCGTACGGAGCGCTGTTCGGTGAGGGGTCGCTGAACTCACTGCTCTGCCGTATCGGGGATGTCGAGCGTGACGGCCTCGTAGTCATTAGAAATGGGGCTCTTATGCTCACCCGTCGCGGGATGCTTCTTTCCAATCAGGTGCTGGCCCGAATAATCACATGATTTTTGTTTACAGGGGCACCGGTTAATGCTATATTACTTTGTTTTTATTCAGAGAATACTGGAAGGAAGCCCATTGGTACTCATACAGCGTACTACTGTCCTATTGGTCGCGATCCTGGCTTTTTTTGCGTCGGTCCCGGCTACGATATACGCAGAAGACGTGCTCGTCACCCTCATAGAGGTACAGGGCAATCGGCGGATCGAATCAGCAACGGTCCTGGCCAAGATCAAGACCCGGGAAGGCGCGGTATTTTCACCGTCGCAGCTCAAGGAGGATATCAGGCTCCTGTATCAGCTGGGCCACTTTGAGGACGTCCAGGTGAAAACCGAGGGCTTCGAACAGGGTCTCAAGGTGATCTTCTGGGTAAAGGAAAAACCGCTTATCCGGGAGATCAGCTATGAGGGGAATGAAGAAGTTACCCTGGAAAAGCTCAAGGAGATCGTGACCCTTCTTCCGAGAACTGCCTTTAACCAGCAGTTGATCCAGGACAACGCCGAAAAGATCCGTCTGAAATACCAGGATTCCGGATATTACCATGCAGTGATCGTGCCGGTCATCGTCGAGCTCAAGGGCGGCGACAAGAATGTCGTGTACTACATCGAAGAGGGGAAGAAGATCAGGTTGAGCGAGGTCATCATCACCGGCAACACGGTGATCCCCACGGCGGAGATCAAGGAATCCATGAAGAACCAGGAACACTGGTTCTTCTCGTTCTTCGGGACGAGCGGCACGCTTCGCTCGGAAGAGCTGAAGGAAGACGTTGAGACCGTCAGGAACCTCTATTACAACCGGGGTTATATCCAGGTCCAGGTAAGCGATCCGATCGTAGAGGAACGACCGCTCACCCTACATACCCATGAGTTCCTGGGACAGACCGAGACCTATACGACGTCCAATGAGGTCGCGATCCGGATACATATCCAGGAAGGCGACCAGTTCCAGGTAGGCTCTGTGTCGCTCAAGGGGAACACCACCATAACCGACAACGAGCTGCTCAAGGAGATCAAGCTCAAGCGGGGGGATATTTTCAGCCGGGAGATCCTGCGACAGGATGTGGCCCGCATCATGGACCGGTACGATAGTATCGCCCGGCCCTTTGCCAGCGTTGTGCCGCTCTTCAACATCGACCAGGAAAAAAAGACCGTCGCCCTGGCATTCGAGATCCAGGAGGGCGGCGAGGTCCGCATCGGACGGATCGACATCACCGGTAACAACAAGAGCAGGGACAAGGTGGTCCGCAGGGAAATGCGGCTGGATGAGGGCGACCTGTACAGCAAGAAAGCCCTCAAGCGGAGCTATGAGCGGATCAACAACCTGAATTTCTTCGAAACGGTGGATATAGCGCCTGAGCGCAGGCTGCAGGAGCCGGTCATGGACCTGAATATCAGGGTCAAGGAAAAAATGACCGGCAGCCTGAGCATCGGAGGCGGCTACAGCTCCGTGGACAAGCTCATGGGGATCGCGGAGATCACCCAGGGGAACCTGGGAGGCCGTGGACAGCTGCTGAAGTTCAAGGTCCAATGGAGCCGCACCCGCCGCATCTACATGGTCAGCTTCATGGAACCCTATCTTTTCGACAAGGCGGTCTGGGGCCGGGTCGACGTATACAACCAGGACCAGACGTTCGACGGCTACAAGCTCAGGTCCACCGGGTTCGGTCTCGGGATAGGCAAAAGCTTCACGGAATATGTCGCGGGCTCGCTTCGGTACAGTCTGGACCAATCCAACATCTATGACATTTCGACGGCGCCGACGTATCTTCTGCAGAGGCAGATCGACAGCTACGGCACCGCTATAACGACCAGTTCCCTGACGGCGAACCTGTCCCGGGACTCCCGTGATTTTTATCTTGATCCAAAGACAGGGTCCCGGAACACGGTGTTCGTCCAGTACGCCGGCGGTCCCCTCGGTGGCGGCCCCAGCTTCATCAAATCCGTCGCCGACTCGGCATGGTACTTCCCGCTCTTCTGGGACACGGTATTCATGACCCGTGGACGCGTTGGTTACGTCGATACCCTGATCGAGCTTCCGATACCTACGGGAGAACGGTTCTTTATAGGAGGCGCAGGATCGGTACGGGGCTATCGCTACGGGTCCGTCGGCACCATCGGTCCCTACGGTCCGATCGAAGTGGGACCCGACGGCACCCTGACCCGGATAGGCGGCAACAAAGAGCTTATTTTCAATATCGAATACACGTTCCCCATTGTCCCGGCGGCACGCCTGAAAGGCCTCCTGTTCTACGATATGGGCCGCGCATTCAACGAATATGAGCCCCTGCGGCCGATGCAATTGCGGCATTCCTATGGATGGGGCTTCTGGTGGCTTTCTCCCATGGGGCCGCTGCGCTTCGAATGGGGATATATCGTCAACCGGAAAGCCACGGACCAGCCGAGCCAGTTCGAGTTCTCCATTGGCACGCTCTTCTAATGAGCGGTCGATGCGCTTATTACTTGTTAAACTATTTTTACTCGGGAGGTTGTGATGAAAAAGGTATTGGCACTCATGGTTGCACTGCTGTTTGCGGCAACGACCGCTGTTGCCGCGGGCGGCAAGATCGCGTTCGTGGACACCCAGACGGTCTTTGACAAGACCAAGGTCGGCAAGAAATACCAGGGGGTCCTCAAGGAATATTATGACAGCCGGAAAAAGATCCTTGATATAGACGCCGATGAGATACAGAAACTGCGCGAGGACTACGGCAAGCAATCGGCCGTCCTCAAACCCGACGTCCGCAGGGACAAAGAGGAGTCCATCAGCAGAAAGATCAGCGAATTCGAAAAGAAACGAAGCGAATTCAACAGCGAGCTCGGGAAAAAGAACGAGGAACTGTCCACCGAGTTCAACCAGGAGATGATGGCGATCCTGAAGGACATGGCGAAGAAGGAAAAAATATCGCTGATCCTGAACCGCACCATCAACGTGATGTCTAAAGGCGAGGTCCCGGCCGTCCTCTATGGAGATGAGGAGCTCGACCTGACGGAAAAGGTCGTTGTGGAACTGGACAAAAAGTTCGATGCCAAGAAGTAGCCGCGGGGATCATGCATGACGATCACAGAACTGGCAGCCAAACTGGGCGCTGAACTTCGTGGCCCCGGCGATGCCGAGATCCGCGGTGTCGCGGGCATCCGTGAGGCTCGTGAAGGGGATGTGACGTATCTGTCCGATCAGAAGCACCAGAAGGATCTGGCCGCATGCAGGGCGTCCGCCGTCATCGTCTCCAAGGACATTCAGGCCGTGAGCATTCCGGCGCTTGTGGTGAAGAATCCGCGCTATGCCTTCGCCCTGGCACTGGGAATTTTGTATGGGAAGCCGTACCTTCCAGGCGGCATCAGCGAACGTGCCGTCATCGGCAAGGACGTCGTCCTCGGCGCGGAGCCGACCATCCATCCTTTCGCGGTGGTAGCCAACGGGGCGAAGATCGGCAGCCGGGTCACGCTCTATCCCGGGGTGTATGTTGGTGAAGGCTCGGTCATAGGAGATGACGCGCTGCTGTATCCGAATGTCAGCATCCGTGAAGGAGTTTCGCTTGGCTGCCGAGTGATCATACACGCCGGCACGGTGATCGGGAGCGACGGCTTCGGGTTCGTGACAGATGGCGGACGGCATCATAAGATACCCCAGGTCGGCGGAGTGATCATCGAGGATGATGTTGAGATCGGCGCGAACTGCACCATCGACCGAGCCGCGCTGGGAAACACGGTCATTCGGAAAGGAACGAAGCTTGACAATCTGGTCCACGTCGCCCATAACGTCACCATCGGCGAGCATTGCCTTCTTACCGGGCAGGTTGGCATCGCCGGCAGCACTTCCCTAGGCAGCTACGTTGTCATCGGTGGCCAGTCGGCCATTTCGGACCATCTCACGATCGGTGACCGGGTGATGATCGGAGGGGGATCGGGTGTTTCCCGGTCCGTGGAGCCAGGGCAGGTCATCGCAGGATATCCGGCCGTACCGCTCCGCGAATGGCTCAAGGCCCAGGTCGTGCTTTCGAAGCTGCCGGAACTGAAGAAACTGGTGGCCCAGCTCCAGGAACGCATCGACACACTTGAAAAAGAACGGTCGAAACAATCCTAGGTAATGAGGGGGATGAAGTATGATCGGCATCGATGAAATCATGACCTACCTTCCGCACCGCTACCCATTCCTGCTGATCGACAGGATCGTGGAGTTCGAAGAGAACAAGCGGGTGGTAGGCATCAAGAACGTCACGATCAATGAACCATTCTTCCAGGGCCACTTTCCGGGGCATCCCATCATGCCCGGCGTGCTGTTACTCGAAGCCATGGCCCAGACAGGCGGCGTGCTGGCGCTCAAGTCAGACCCGGAACCATCAAAAAAGGTCATCTACTTCATGAGCATCGACAAGGCGAAATTCCGGAAACCCGTCCTTCCGGGGGACCAGGTCCGCTTCGAACTGGACCTGCTCAAAGTGCGCTCTACCATCCGTACATTCAAGGGCGTGGCGCTGGTCGACGGCGTCATCGTTGCCGAGGCGGAGATGATGGCCATGATCGTGGATAAATAGGGGGGAAACGACCGTCGTGAACATCCATCCAACAGCAATCGTCCATCCCCGGGCGAAGATCGCAGAGGGCGTCGAGATAGGCCCCTACTCGGTCGTGGGAGAACACGTCTCCGTGGGAAAGAACACCCGGATCGCGTCGCACGTCCTCGTTGAGGGCTGGACCACCATTGGAGAGCGAAACCAGATATTTCCCTTTTCGTGCATCGGGACCGCGCCGCAGGACATCAGTTATAAGAACGAGGAGACATCGCTGATCATCGGGAACGACAACGTGATCCGGGAATCCGCCACCATTCACCGCGCAACGACAAAAGAGGACCGTGTCACGGAGATCGGAAACGGAAATTTTCTGATGGCCTATTCACATGTTGCTCATGACTGCAAGCTGGGAAACCACATCATCATGGCGAACTCAGTCGGATTGGGCGGGCATATAACCGTCGGCGACTATGCCATCCTGGGCGGGATCGTCGCGGTGCATCAGTTCGTACGGATCGGGGCGTATGCCATCATCGGCGGGCAATCCGCTGTTCCGCAGGACATTCCGCCCTATGTGAGCGCTGCAGGGAACCGGGCGAAATTATACGGTCTCAACCTGGTCGGCCTCAAACGGAGGGGCTTCAGCGATGAAGCCATCGCCAACCTGAAAAAGGCATACCGGATCATCTTCCGGTCAGGGCTCATCCTGGAGGAGGCGCTCGCCAGGGTCAAGGCTGAACTGGGCGATTCCCCGGAGGCCCTGCACCTCATGGAGTTCATGAAGAACTCAAAACGGGGTATCACGCGTTAGCAGTGGAAATCGGTCAACACCATGAACAAGATAGGTCTCATAGCAGGGAGCGGCGATTTTCCCCTGGAGTTCGCCAAGGCGGCAAAACAGAAGGGGCTCGGCGTCGTCGCCGTGGCGCACGAAGGGGAGACCCTGCCGGAACTTGCCCAGTGGACCGATGCGATCATCTGGATCAAGCTCGGCCATCTCGGGAAGCTCATAAAATTTTTCAAGGAGCAAGGGGTCAGCGACGTTCTCATGGCGGGAGGGATCAAGAAGACCGGTATGTTTGGCGGTCTACCGGATCTCCGGGGAGCGGCCCTGCTTGCCAAGATGGTCGCCAAGCATGATGATTCCCTTCTTCGCGCTGTTGCCGACGAACTGGAGTCGGAAGGCATCACGGTCCGGGAGTCAACGCTCTATCTTGACAATCTTCTCGCACCTGCCGGTGTCCTGACAAAAAGGAAGCCGACGAAGGACGAATGGAAGGACATAGCATTCGGCTGGCAAATGGCCAAAGACATCGGACGGCTTGATATCGGCCAGACCGTCGTCATCAAGGACAAGACGGTCGTTGCCGTTGAGGCCATCGAAGGAACGGACGAGACCATCCGCCGCGGCGGCCGCCTGTGCCGGGAAGGCGCGGTGGTCGTGAAGATCTGCAAACCGCAGCAGGACCTGCGGTTCGATCTGCCGGCAACCGGTCTGCAGACCATCATCACCATGCTGGAGGTCAAGGCAGGTTGCCTCGCCATTGAAGCAGGCAAGACCATCATGATCCAGAAGGATTCCCTTATCGCACGGGCCGATCAGGCGGGCATCGCCATCGTTGCGCTCGACGAAAGCGGCAGCATCCCATCACCGGCAAAAGAGAAATAAGACAGGGGGCCATGAAGAAGCTACGAGCAGGTGTGATTGGAGCAGGTTACCTCGGCCAGTTCCATGCCGAGAAATACGCGGGTCTGCCGAACGTCGAACTTGCGGGCATCGTTGAGAAGGACCCGGTTCGGGGAGAACAGATCGCCCGGAAGCTGAACACGGAGGCCTTTACCGACCTGTCGCGATTCCTGGACAAGGTCGACGTGGTCAGCATCGTTGTTCCCACGATCCTCCATCACGAGATCGCCAAACAGGTCATCGAGGCGGGGGTCCATGTCCTGCTCGAAAAGCCCATGACCGTTACGATGGAACAGGCCGATGAACTGATCGCCCTTGCGTCCCGAAAGAACATCGTCCTTCAGGTGGGCCATATTGAACGATTTAATCCCGCGATCACAGTCATACAGCCGCTCCTGAGATCGCCCCGCTATCTACAGGCGGAACGAAGCGCTCCCTTTACCGTGCGATGCACCGATGTGAACGTTGTCCTTGACCTCATGATCCATGATCTGGACATCGTCTCCGCTCTTTCCGGCTCAACTCCCCTCAAGGTGAGCGCGGCGGGGTCCTCGATCATCACCCGGGAGATCGATGCGGTCATGGCCAGGATCGTCTTCGCCAACGGCTGTGTTGCCGATGTTACGGCAAGCAGGATCTCTGACGAAAAGAAGCGCCTGCTCAGGATATTCGATGGAGACACGCTCTATACGGCAGACTACCAGACCCAGAAGGCATTTGTATCCCGCCGGGGACCGGGGGATGTCCCCGAATTCGTCACGACCGAGATCGCCACAGAGCGCCGGGACACCCTTCGGGAGGAGATCACGGCGTTCATTTCCTGTGTTGAGCACACGTCCCGTCCGACCGTATCCGGCATTGAAGGCAGGAATGCTCTGGCCCTGGCAAGACTCATCACCCATTCGATAGAGAACAGCATTGCCGAGTTTGTTCCGTTCACATAGAGAGGAGTCACCCGAACATGTCAGTACCGATGGTTGATCTGAAGATCCAGTATGATGCCATGAAGGACGAGATCGATAGGGCAGTCCTGAGCGTCATCGAGAAAACCGCTTTTATCATGGGCCCGCAGGGGAAGGCGCTTGAGCAGAGCATCGCTGACTATCACGGCGTCAAGTTCGCCGTCGGCGTTGCATCGGGCACCGATGCCCTCCATCTTGCGCTTCGTGCTGCCGGCATCGGCCCCGGCGACGAGGTCATCACCACGCCGTTCACCTTCATTGCGACGGCTGAGGCCGTTTCCTACGTTGGGGCGGTGCCGGTATTCGTCGACATCAGGCCGGATACCTTTAACATGGATGTGTCGCAGATCGCATCGAGGATCACCAAGCACACCAAGGCGATCCTTCCCGTCCATCTCTACGGCCAGGCCGTCGACATGGGCCCGCTCATGGCGATCGCGAAGAAGCATGGCCTCAAGGTCATTGAGGACTGCGCGCAGTCCTTTGGTTCCGAATACAAGGGGAAGAAGACCGGGTCCGTTGGTGAAATGGGCTGTTTCAGCTTTTTCCCGAGCAAGAACCTCGGCTGTTATGGCGACGGCGGCATGGTCATCACGAATGACCAGAAGCTTGCCGATCATCTACAGAGCCTCAGGAACCACGGAAGCAGGGTGCGCTATTATCACGATGAGATCGGCTACAACAGCAGGCTCGACGAGATCCAGGCCGCGGTCCTGAACATCAAGTTCAAGCGGATAGACGTGTATAACGAGAACCGGAGAAAGAATGCCGCCCTGTACAATACGTACCTGAACGTACCGGGCATCCAGACGCCCGTCGAGAGCGCTGACGGCACTCATGTCTACCATCAGTACACCATCCGGCTCAAGGACCGCGACGCCGTCAAGAAGCGCCTTGACGATGCCAAGATGTCATCGATGATCTATTACCCCGTTCCCCTGCATCTGCAGTCGGCGTACAAAGGCCTGGGCATGATGCCCGGGAGCCTCCCGGCCTCGGAACAGGCGGCACGGGAGGTGCTGTCGCTCCCCATGTATCCGGAATTGACGGTCGAGCAGATCAGGACCGTTGCCGACGCGGTCAAGAAGGCATTATCATAGAAACAGCCTTTGGACACGGTAGAAGCGGATTAACTTATGATAAAGGCGGATAAAAACGAATTGTTCTTTTGCAAAGACCTTACCCAATGGGTGAGTTCCACTCTGACAAGAAATCCGATTTTATCCGGCTCTCATCCGCATTTATCAGCGTCAAATGCCGTTTCTATGATTATAGGTTTCAGGCCACGAAAGGCCACACCGATGCGGATGGACGAATGAAAAAGATACTGATCATCGCGGGCGAGGCGTCAGGAGATCTGCACGGATCCAATCTCGTGAAGGCGATGAAATCGCAGGACCCCACCCTGATATTTTACGGCGTCGGCAGCAGGAACATGCGCGCCGCCGGCGTTACTATGCTGGCCGATGCTTCAGAGATATCCGTCGTCGGCGCGACCGAGGTACTGACCCATATTGGAGCGATCTGCCGTGTCTATACAAAGCTCAAGCAGTTCCTGCGTGAAGAGCGGCCCGATCTCCTGATCCTGATCGATTTCCCTGATTTCAATATTTTCACCGGCAAAGCGGCCAAACAGCTCGGGATCCCCATACTGTACTACATCAGCCCCCAGGTCTGGGCCTGGCGAAAAGGACGGATCAACACCCTGGCGAAGCTGGTAACGGCCATCATGGTCGTCTTTCCCTTCGAGGTCGACCTCTACCGCAATGCCGGGGTGGATGTACGGTTCGTCGGCCATCCGCTTGCTGACGTCGTCATGTCGGCCTATACCCGTGAGGAGTCGCGGGATGTCCTGGGAATTGCGCGGGACCGCCGTACCGTCGCGCTCCTGCCCGGCAGCAGAACGAACGAAATCATGCATCTTCTTCCGGACATGCTGAAGGCCGCAACGATACTGCTCGACAGGTTCCCTGACGTGCAGTTCGTCCTGCCGGTCGCGCCGACGCTGCCGCATGACCTTGTGGAGAGGTATGTTTCGGAAAGCGGCGTACCGGTCCGCATCATTGACGGGAAGGTGTACGATGTCCTCCGGGCATCGGATGCCGCCATCGTGACATCGGGTACGGCGACCCTGGAGACGGGCCTCATGGCGGTCCCCATGGTGATCGTGTACCGGATCTCAAGGATTTCCTATCTCATCGGCAGGTTGTTCATCCGCGTCAAGCACATCGGTCTGGTGAACATCGTGGCTGGCCGGACCGTCGTCCCCGAGCTCATCCAGGATGACGTTACTCCGGAGCATATCGCAAGCGCCATCGGAACGTTCCTGGCGGATCAGGATAAACGCAGGGAGGTCGAGCATGACCTGCGACAGGTCCGTGCGCTGTTGGGCGAGGGAGGCGCATCGAGCCGCGCGGCTTCGGTGGCCCGGGAACTGCTCGAGAGGGCGGCATGATCGGCATGGAGATCTATAAACGGCTGTTCCGGTACTTGAGACCGTACCGCATGCGGCTCGTCTGGGCCGCGTTGTTCATGCTGCTTGCAAGCGCCATGATCTCCGCGCAGACCTACCTGGTCAAGCCGGTTATCGACACGGTGATCATCGGCATGGACTGGAAGATGGGCCGTTGGGTCCCTCTCGCGCTTATTATCGTCAGCATCCTGAAAGGGATCACCTGGTACGGCCGCGATTACTTCATGGGGTATGTCGGCCAGAAGGTCGTGAACGACATCCGTGACCAGCTGTACGCGCACATCCAGAACCTCTCTTTCTCCTACTTCACCAGAACGCCGACGGGCGTGATCATGTCACGGATCGTCAATGACGTGACCCTGGTGCAGGGCGCTCTGACCAGGGTCCCGTCCAGTCTTGTACAGGGCGTCTTTACCATGGCGGCCCTGACGGGCTACATCCTCTATCTGAACTGGCGCCTGGCCGCCTTTTCCCTGATCGTTCTGCCCTTTGCCGGCATCGCGCTGTCCAAGTTCAGCAGGCGCTTCCGGAAGACAAGCACCCAGATGCAGGAGCAGATCGGCGATCTCACGACGCATCTGCACGAGACAATCTCGGGCATCCGCATCGTCAAGGCCTTCGGCATGGAGCTCTATGAAGGCAGGCGGTTCGCCGCCCGGAACAAGGACCTCTTCAATTCACTGATGCGGTCCATCAAGACCAGCGCGCTTTCGCATCCGGTGATGGAGGTCATCTCCATGACCGGCACCGCCTTTGTCATTCTGTACGGTCTTTACGCGATCATTGTGAGCAAGACCATGTCCCCGGGTGATTTCTTTTCCTTTACCGTCGCCCTCGTCTTCTTCTACCGTCCGCTCAAGGACCTGAACGGCATCAATAATATCGTTCAGGACGGCATCGCGGCGGCAAAGCGCATATTCGAGGTCCTCGATACGGAGCCGGAGATCAAGAACAAGGCGGGTGCTACGGAGCTCTCCCGCGATTTCAGGACGATCGAGCTGAAGGACCTGTCTTTTCAGTACGAGGAAACACCCATTCTGAAAGACATCAATCTCACGGTCAGGTCCGGCGAGGCCATCGCGATCGTCGGCAGAAGCGGGGGAGGGAAGACCACGCTCGTGAACCTCCTGCCCCGGTTCTATGATGTGACCCGGGGAGCGATCATTATCGACGGCACCGATATCCGCAACGCGACCCTTGAATCCCTCCGGTCCTGTACCGCGATCGTTACGCAACAGACGATCCTGTTCAATGATACGATACGCAACAACATCGGCTACGGTCATACGGAAAAATCGTTCGATGACGTTGTTCGCGCCGCGCAGGCTGCCCATGCGGACGGCTTCATTCGCGCCCTCCCGCAGGGGTATGACACCGTGATCGGGGAGTCCGGCGTAAAACTGTCGGGTGGCCAGCGCCAGCGCATCGCCATTGCCCGGGCACTGCTCAAGGACGCCCCCATACTCATCCTCGACGAGGCAACGTCATCGCTTGACACAGAATCGGAGCGTGAGGTCCAGAACGCCCTTGACACGCTCATGCAAGGCAGGACAAGCTTTGTCATCGCTCATCGCCTTTCCACCATCATGAACGCCGACCGCATTATCGTGCTCAAAGGCGGCAGGATCGTGGAAGAGGGCAGGCATGAGGAGCTCCTGGCACTGGCCGGCGAGTACAAGAACCTCTATGATCAGCAGTTCCGCGATGAACAGCAGGGAGCGAAGAACTGATGCGAGCCAGAATTCTTTCGTTCATCGGTTGGTCCCTGATCTCGCTCTGGAGCCGGACCCTCCGGATCCGGTTCGCAAACCTTGAGATACCCCGGGGTCTGGCCGCGGGAGGGAAGAACTTCATCTACGCCTTCTGGCACGGGAGGCAGTTCCTCCTCTTCTACACGCACCGGGATTCTAATATCGTCATTCCGGCAAGCGAGAGCCGGGATGGCGAGATACAGGCCGGTATCATCAGTCGCTTCGGATTCGGCGTTGTGCGTGGTTCAAGCAAGCGCAAGGGGGCACAGGCGTATCTGGGTCTTATGAAAGCGCTCAAGGACGAAAAATGCATCGCTCTAGCCGTTGACGGGCCGCGCGGTCCTGTCTACGAGGTGAAGCAGGGGATCACCTCGCTCGCGGGAAAGCTTGGGAAGCCGATTGTGCCCCTGGTCATGGGTGCGAAGCGCTCATGGGTCCTCGAAAGGATCTGGGACAAGTACATGCTGCCGATGCCGTTCACAGAATGTGTTGTCATGTACGGCGAACCGATCCTCGTGAGCGGGACCGGCGAAGAAGAGCTTGAGAACAAAAGGAACGAGTTGACAGTTGCGCTCAATACGCTCATGGCCCGGGCGGACGCTTACTTCGGTTCATCGAGCCCCGCAGAAGGTGAATGACCAATGTATATCCTCTACAACCTCATACTGATCATCATAACCATCGTCCTCTCGCCCTTCATCCTGTTCAAGCTCGTCACGGTCCCCAAGTACCGTGGCGGCATCTCCCAGAAGCTCGGTCGCGTTCGCAAGGGTGTCCTGCGGGTCCTGAACAACACGCGCCCCATCTGGGTGCACGCCGTTTCGGTCGGCGAAGTTATGGCGGCGCACCCGCTCATACGCGATCTCAGAAAAAAGTACCCCAACCGCAAGTTCATCCTCTCAACGGTAACCGTTACCGGGAACTATACGGCAAAACAGCGGGTCCCCGAGGCCGACGCGGTCTTCTATTTTCCCTTTGACTATCCCTGGATCGTGCGCCGGGTGATCAGGATCATAAACCCTGCCATCGTCCTGGTGGCGGAAACAGAGATATGGCCGAACTTTTTCCGTGAGCTCAGGCGGCAGGGAATACCTTCGGCGCTGATCAACGGCAGGATCTCGCCGAGGTCATACGGAAATTATCTGAAGTTCAGGGGATTCTTCACCCAGGTCTTCGATAATGTTACCCTGTTCTGCATGCAGTCCGAAGAGGATGCAGGACGCATCAGGGACATAGGGGCGCCAGCGGACAAGATCAGGGTCACCGGTAACCTCAAGTTCGACCAGAAGATCCCCACAACACAGCAGCAGCCGGTGTCCATCGCTCCCGGCAGGAAGGTCATCACCGCGGGAAGCACGCACCGCGGCGAGGAGGCCATTCTACTTGAAATATACAGCCGTCTGCGGAAAAGGTATCCCGACCTAGTGCTCATTATTGCGCCGCGTCATCCTGAGCGGTTCGATGAGGTCAGCGGGCTCATAACGAGCGCGGGGTATGAATGCCAGAGGAGAACGCGTCTCAAGGGACCGGTCAGAGATGTCGTTCTGCTTGATACGATCGGTGAGCTCAGGGCCTTTTATGGCCTGTGCAATATCGCATTCGTCGGCGGAAGCCTCGTAAAGGTCGGAGGTCATAATCTTCTCGAGCCGGCAGCAATGAAAAAACCAGTTATTTTCAGCAGTTACATGTTTAATTTTAAAGAGATATCAGAAGCACTTATTCGGTCTGGTGGCGGCATCATGGTGAAAGATAAAGATGAACTTTATGGCAAGATAGATAACCTGCTGGCCGACAAAGAGCTTGCCCGTTCTATAGGAGAAAAGGCTTTTAAAGTGATATTGGAAAATTCCGGAGCCACGGCACGGACCATCGATGCTGTCCATGGGCTGATCATTGCTAAATAAGAGATCTATAGAGGACATCATGTATGGCAGAAAGAGCTCAGGTATTCCAGGGGCTCTTCTCTTTTTTATTTCTCTTTTTTATGGAACGGCCGTTCATCTTCGCGCGTTAGCCTACGGATGGGGCCTGTTACGAACGAGGGAACTACCCTTGCCGGTCATATCGGTCGGCAACATCACCCTGGGGGGGACCGGAAAGACACCGGCAACTGTCAATATCACCGGAATACTGCTCAAACACGGCAGGAAACCGGTCGTACTGAGCAGAGGCTACGGCAGGTCCGATCGATCCGCCGTTCTGGTCGTATCTGACGGCATTGCAACGCCCCTTGATCCTGTCTCGGGAGGCGATGAGCCGGTGCTGATCGCACGAAGGCACCCGGGGGTCCCGGTCGTGGTCGGGGCTGACCGGTACCGTTCGGGAACGGTCGCGATCGGGCGATTTCATCCCGATATCGCCGTTCTCGACGACGGTTTCCAGCATATCAGGCTGCAACGGGACCTGAACATCGTCCTGATCGATGCCGTGGATCCCTTCGGTTCCGGCAAGCTGTTCCCGGCCGGGATCCTTCGAGAGCCGCTGACCGCACTCAAACGGGCCGACATCGTGCTTATCACCAGGGCGGACCGTATCGAAAACGTCACTCTGCTCAAAGCGCGTATCAGGCAGTTCACCGGCGCGCCCATCTTCACTGCCCGGTATTCGCCGAAGGACCTCATGAACGTGGCTACGGGCGAGACGCAACCGCTTGATTTCCTGGCCGGCAAGCCGGTCTTCGCTTTTGCCGGTATAGCCAGGCCTGATTCGTTTATTTCTCTGCTGCAGACCCTGGGAGCCGATATATCGGGAACTGCTGTTTTTCCAGACCACTATTCCTATACGAGGTCGGACCTCGCCGATCTCGTCCGGAAGGCAGATGAATGTAATTCAGCCCTGCTGGTGACGACTGAGAAGGATGGCGTGAGGCTTAAAGACCTGGCGCCGAAAGGCATCTTTGCCGTCAGGATCGATCTGGAGGTCGTTGAGCACAATGCGTGGGAGGAGGCCCTATTAAAAGCGCTATGAACAGAGCGGTATTTCTCGACCGGGACGGCACGGTAACGGAGGAGGTAGGGTACCTCACCAGCCTCGATATGCTGAAGCTCATTCGGGGCGCCGGCGCTGCGATCAAACGACTGAACGAGGCCGGCTACAAGGTGGTTCTGGTGACCAATCAGTCCGGTGTTGCCCGTGGTTATTTCCCCGAGTCACTGGTCGATGACGCACATGCTCTTCTCAGACGAATGCTGATGGAGGAGGGCGCTCTGCTCGACGGCATCTATTATTGCCCGCACCACCCTACCGCGGGGACGGAAAAGTATACGATCGTCTGCGACTGCCGGAAGCCGGAAACAGGCTTGCTTGACCGGGCGGCCAGGGACCTTGCGATCGACCTTGAGCAGTCCTTCATGGTAGGCGACAAATGGAGCGATGTCGAGCTGGGCCACCGTGCCGGCATGAGGTCCATCCTCGTGAGGACGGGCTTCTCGCCCGACGATCCCGGGAACGTCAGGCCGGATCATGTCGATGATCCTGATCTCACCGCCCATGATCTTGGCGAGGCGGTGGATTGGATTTTGAAGCAAACTGAGAAGTGATCGGCCAAGCGGTTACGGTTACGGTGACGATGCTCGTTTCGGTTGCGTCTTTCGTCGTTTGTCTTTAACACGTTACCGCCGGACGACAAACGATACGGGCTTCGTTACCGATGGACTTTTAATATAATGAAACTGACGGCCAAAAAAATACTCGTCATGCGCTACCGGTTCATCGGAGACACGGTCCTCACCGTCCCGTTCCTCAGGAACCTGCGCCGCGCCGAACCAAAGGCGTTCATTGCCTGGATGGTAGCGCCCGGATCCATGGACGTTGTGCAAGGGATACCCTATGTTGATGAAATGATCATATGGGACCCGGTGACCATTCATGCCGACAGCAAAGGTACCCACCGTGGCATCTCGGCAAAGTGCTCATTCATCCGGGACCTTCGCCGTCGTCGTTTTGATAAAGTGTATGTGCTCAAGCGGTCTCTTTCAAGCGCCGTCATTGCATGGCTGAGCGGCGCCCCGAAGAGGATAGGATTTGATACCGAAGGACGGGGGGTCCTGTTGACGACACGGGTTCCCTATCGCCGGGACCGGCACGAGGTCGAAAGCTTCCTCGATGTTTTAAAGGCGGATGGAGTGCCCGTCGAAGACGATTTCCTGGAACTTTGGACAAGCCCGGGAGAAGCGGAACGCGCTGAGCGTCTCCTGGCAGCCGCCGGTGTTGCGCCATCGACACCGACGGCGTTGCTGCACCCGTTTTCCGCAGTGACGCAGCGCGGCTGGCCCTTGGAAAACTTCGCCGAACTTGCCAACCGCATCAGCAAGGAAACGAAGTTTCGTCCTGTTGTTGTCGGCGGCCGAGGCGATATCGAGACATTCACGAGCGTGAGGCATTTGTTCGGAGAGGGCATCGTGGACCTTGTCGGAAAATGTGATCTGCGGGATACGATCGCTTTATTAAAGCGTTCCGCTCTTTTCGTCGGAAACGACAGCGGGATCATGCATCTCGCGGCTGCCGCGGGCATACCCCTGGTAGCGCTTTTCGGACCGCAGTCGCCCGATAGATTCGGCCCGTGGAGCGATCATGCAAAGATCATTTCCCGGAGGATGGCATGCTCCCCATGCCGGCAAAAATTTTTCACGGAATGCGCCCCGTCCCCGCGCATGAAGCCTGCGTGCATGGAGGCCATATCAGTTGATGAGGTTTTTCAGGAAAGCATCAACATATCCGCACTAGCAGTAAAACAAAAGCTATGAGATCCAATCGCAGCACTCTTGACGGTGCATACTTTACGCATCGCTGCTTACAGGAAGCGACATGCGAGCGAGGTATGATCCCAAGAAAATACTCCTTCCATGAAGAGATGATCCGGTCAGTGGCAGTTCTCGCAAATACGAAGCCATCGGGAAGCTGAATGGAAAAAGATAAGCCAAGAATATCGGTAACGATCATCACGCTGAACGAAGAGGCCAACATCCGGCGAACGCTGGAGAGCGTACAGTGGACCGACGAGATCGTTGTGCTCGATTCCGGCAGTTCGGACAGGACCGTGAGCATCTGCCGTGAATTTACCGACAAGGTGTTCCACCAGGAATGGCTCGGGTTCGGGAAACAGAAGAACGCTGCCATCGACAAGGCGGCGGGCGAGTGGGTGCTGAGCCTCGATGCCGATGAACCGGTCGAGAAGGAACTTGCCGAAGAGATCAAAAGGATCACGTCAGATCCGGGCTCCGTTGACGGATACCGCATTCCGCGAAAGACCTTCTTCCTCGGAAAATGGGTGAAGCATGGCGGGTGGTATCCGGACCATAACCTGAGGCTGTTCCGGAAAGGCAAAGGCCGCTTCGAGGAGCGTGCTGTTCATGAAGCGGTCAAAGTGAGCGGAGCGGTCGGCACCACACGGCATGCCATACTGCACTATGCCTATCCCGACCTGGCATCGTATCTCGCCTCCATCAATAAGTATTCAAGCCTGGCCGTCGATGTGATGGCGGAAAAAGGCATCCCTGCCAGCAAGACGACCTGGTTCAACATCGTCTTCAGGCCGGTCTTCACGTTCATCTTCAAGTATATTATCAGGCTTGGATTCCTGGACGGCAAGCACGGCCTCATGATAAACCTGTTCCATGCCTATTATGTCTTCGCCAAGTACGCGAAGGCATGGGAGTATTCAAAGAAAGTTCAAGAGTGACCTCCAAACAAAATGAAGATCCTGTTCGTTAATAATTTCCGCAGCAGGGGAGGAGGGGAGGAGTTCCTCCGGGAGCTGCTGCCCGGCCTTCTGAGAAAGGGCATACAGATCGGCCTGATCTGCCGTCCGAACACGCCGCTCGTTGAAATGTTCAAGAACAGCGAGGTCAAGCTTCACCCGATACAGCGGTCGGGGCTGCATGCCGTGGATGCTGTGTTCAAGACCGTGAAGGTCATCCGGGACGGCGGATATGAGATCGTCAACATCCAGCGCAGTCACGACATCATACAGGGATGGCTTGCAGCAATGATATCCGGCAGAAAGCCTTCGGTCATGTACACGGTCCAGGTGCCCGAGTTCCTGCGGTCCCGGTTCCTGCTCCGGCGCATGGACGGCATCGCAACCATCTCGCGGTACATCCGTGACCGCCTGACCGCATTTGACCCCGCCCTGGCCCCCCGCATCTCGATCGTCCATTACGGGATCGACCTCGATAAATTCAAGCCTGCGGCAGTTCCCCGCGGGTGGCTCCGAAACCGCTTCGGTCTCCCGCACGAAGCGAAGATCATCGGCACGGTCGGTGACCTGTGGAAGAACCAGATCGAGTTCCTTGACGTTCTGGCCATGCTCCGGAAACAGTTTCCCCATGTGTACTATGCCATCGTCGGTCTGCCAAAACAGAACGAACTGCTCCGGGACTTCAACACCAGGATGCAGACGCTCGGCCTGACCGATGCCGTGCTGTGGCCGGGGAGGCTCGAAAAGGACGACATGCTGTCGTTCTATGCTGACCTTGACCTGGCCGTGAGCACCTACCGGAACGAGGGCTTCGGCATCTGGATCCTCGAGGCCATGGCAATGGGCAGGCCGGTCGTCTCGTTCAATGCGGGCGGTATCAGGGATTCCCTTGAAGGCTCTCCCGCGGGGACCCTTGTGGACGGAGAGGCGAAGGAGATGGCAGCGTGCATCGCCGGTCTTCTTCAGGATGATCAGAGGCGCTCAGCCATGGCCATTGCCGGTCCTCAGTGGGTGTATGACCGGTTCGACCGGCAGCGAATGATCGACGATTATGTGCGATATTTTTCCTCTTTGGTGAAATGAAACAAGTGCGTACCGGGCATGGCTTCCCGATATTATCTTGACAGACGACGCCATATAATTTATATTGAACTGCTTGATTTATCAGAATAAAAGGAGATTTTCTAATCAATGAAGCGGGCTCTTATTACGGGTATCACCGGACAGGACGGGTCCTATCTCGCGGAACTGCTTCTGAAAAAGGGGTATGAGGTTCATGGACTGATCCGCAGGTCATCGTCATTCAACACCGGCAGGATCAATCATATCTACCAGGACCCGCACGAACGAGGCGTCCACCTGTTCCTGCACTATGGGGACCTGAACGACGCCAGCTCATTGAACCGCGTGCTGCGCAACGTGAAGCCGGACGAGATCTACAACCTGGGAGCGCAAAGCCACGTCCGCGTTTCCTTCGATGTCCCTGAATACACCGGAGAGGTCGTCGCGCTCGGCACCGTGAGGATCCTCGAAGCGATCCGCGAAACCGGTCTGAACACGAAGTTCTACCAGGCCTCGTCGTCCGAGCTGTATGGCAAGGTGGTGGAAACGCCGCAGCGGGAGACAACGCCGTTCTATCCCCGGTCGCCCTATGCCTGCGCCAAGGCGTATTCCTTCTATATCACCGTTAACTACCGGGAAAGCTACAACCTGTTCGCCTGCAACGGCATCCTGTTCAACCACGAATCACCGCGGCGCGGCGAGACCTTCGTTACCCGCAAGATAACCCGCGCCGCGGCGCGCATCAAGCTCGGCATGCAGTCCTGTCTCTACCTCGGCAACCTGGACGCGAAACGCGATTGGGGTTACGCCGGCGATTACGTAGAACTGATGTGGCTTATGCTCCAGCAGACGGAACCCGACGATTATGTCATTGCCACAGGAGAGACCCATTCCGTCCGCGAGTTCGCCGAAAGGTCCTTTAGCCGCCTGGGCATGAAGCTTCAGTGGCAGGGCACGGGCGAGCACGAAAAGGGGGTCGACGCAAAAACAGGAAAGATCGTCATTGAGATCGACCCGAAATATTTCCGCCCCACCGAAGTGGACCTTCTGCTCGGCGACCCCTCGAAGGCAAAGGTCAAGCTGGGCTGGGTGCCCAGGGTGACGTTCGAAGGACTTGTCGACATGATGGTCGATGCGGACCTGCGGCTCGCGGAGCAGGAGAAACGGTCGCATGGGTAGCAGCATGCATATCTGCTTTCCGGACACTGCCAACCGATCATTAGATGTGACGTTGTAAACCTTTTTAGGAACGGACATGAGAGTCCCTTCTGAACCTGGAGAAAAACGGTATATGGAACTGATCAGCAAGATCGAATCAAGAAGAGCGGCAATAGGCGTTATCGGGCTCGGCTATGTCGGCCTGCCCCTCGTCATCGAATTCTGCAAGGCAGGATTTCCCGTGACCGGGTTCGATGTTGATCCGGACAAAGTAACGCTCCTGAAACAGGGCAAGAGCTATATCAAGCACATTGATGCAGCGCGCATTGCAAAGCATTCAGCATCGTTCACGCCAACGACCGACTTCTCGATACTGTCCGGTATGGATTGTATCGTCATCTGCGTGCCGACGCCGCTGAACAAATACCGTGAACCGGACATGTCCTTTGTGTTCAATACGACCGAGACCATCGCGAAACATCTCCGGAAGGGCCAATTGATCTCCCTGGAATCGACGACCTATCCGGGGACGACGGATGAGGACATGCGCGTCATTCTCGAGCGGACCGGCCTGCTGGCGGGAAAGGACTTCCACCTTGCATTCTCGCCGGAGCGGGAGGACCCCAATAACAAGGACTTCTCGACCAGCTCCATCCCGAAGGTCGTCGGAGGCTTTACGGCGGATTGCCTCGCCGTGGCCAAGGCCCTGTACGACACGGTCGTGGTCAGGACCGTGCCCGTGTCCTCGACCAGGGTAGCGGAGGCCACAAAACTGCTGGAGAACATTTACCGGAGCGTTAACATCGCGCTGGTGAACGAACTGAAGATGCTCTTTGACCGGATGGATATCGACATCTGGGAGGTCATCGAGGCGGCCAAAACAAAGCCCTTTGGGTTCCAGGCCTTCTACCCGGGTCCCGGCCTCGGCGGACATTGCATCCCCATCGATCCATTTTATTTGACGTGGAAGGCGCGGGAATACGATTTCTCCACTCGGTTCATCGAACTGGCAGGAGAGATCAATACCCATATGCCGTACTACGTGATAGAAAGAACGGTTGAAGGGCTTAATCAGCAGGGGAAGAGCATCGTTGGCGCCAAGGTCCTTGTTCTCGGCATCGCGTACAAGAAGGATATCGACGATTCACGGGAATCCCCGTCGCTCAAGATCATCGAACTGCTGAAACGCAAAGGAGCCGCTGTCGATTATAATGATCCGTGCATACCCACAGCGCCGAAAACAAGAAAATATCGTTTTTCCGGCGACTCCGTTCCGCTCACGCCTGACACGCTGGGATACTATGATTGTGTGATCATCGTGACCGACCATTCGTCCTATGACCCGGATTTCATCGCTGAGCATGCCCGGCTCGTCATCGACACGAGAAATCTGGTGAAACATCCGGGCAAGTGGCCCGCAAAGATAATTAAAGCGTGATATCCAATGAGTTAACAACGAGCCGATGAAATCGATTGATTCGAAGAAAATAAAACTCATCGTTTATGATTTTGACGGTGTCATGACCGATAACCGGGTATACCTGCGGGAAGACGGCCTTGAGAGCGTCGTCGTGAACAGGTCCGACGGCCTTGCCGTGGAAATCATCAGAAATATGGGAATTCAGCAGATCATCTTGTCCAAAGAAAAAAACAAGGTCGTGGTGAGCCGGGCAAATAAGCTCGGAATCCCTGTCCTGAACGGTGTCGACAACAAGAAAGAAATTCTGGAAATATATTGTTTGGAGCGATCTATCCGGCTTAGCGATGTTATCTATATTGGAAATGACATCAATGATGTGGGTGCTCTACGGAGCGTAGGATATCCCATGTGTCCGAAAGACGCATATCCAGAAGCAATAGCTGCCGCACAGTACATTCTTCCCGCGATCGGGGGCAGCGGCGTCGTACGAGAATTATTGGACTATCTCAAATGAACCGGAGAACGATGACATGAGCGAGATAAAGAATCCGAATAAGTACCTGGGCAATGAACTGAACTATATTACAAAGGTTCTAGAAGGCGAGTCCTGGTCGGCAACGGGCGGCAGTTGGACGAACTCACTGGAGCGCGCTTTCGCGAAAAAGTTCGGCGCCAAGTACGGCGTCGCATTCAACTCGGGGACGTCAACGCTGCACGCTGCGCTAGAGGCGGTCGGTGTGCAGCCGGGCGATGAGGTCTTATCACCGGCGATAACGGTCATCATGGATACCACCGCCACGTTCCATGCGAATGCCGTGCCGGTCTATGCGGATGTCGATCCGAAGACCTTCACCATGGACCCCGCTGATGTCGCGAGGAAGATAACACCGAAAACAAAAGCCATAATCACTGTGGCGATCTACGGCCTTTCACCCGACATGGATCCCATCATGGACCTAGCACGGAAGCACAATATCCCGGTAATCGAGGACAATGCGCAGGCGGTGCTCAGTTACTACAAAGAGCGACTCCTCGGCACGATCGGCAATATGGCGAGCTTCAGCTTTGAGAACACGAAGCACATCTCCTGCGGCGAAGGCGGCATGATCATAACGGACAACGAGAAATATGCTGAATCGGTCAGAAAGATCGGAGGCCACGGGTTCAAGAACCTTCGGGCAGAAGAGGGACGGATCAGGCTCAATCAGGATGTCTTTCAGAACCCTCACTACAAACGTCACGATGTCCTCGGCTGGAACTATCGGTTGTCCGAGTTCAACTCGGCGATCGCACTGGCGCAGCTCGAACGAGCTGACGAACTGGTGGAACTGCGCAAGAGATCAGCCCAAAACTTCATCGATGTCATGAAGACATGCGATTATCTCGTTCCCCAGCATCTTCCCTCGGGATATGTGAATTCCTACTACACGCTCGGCGTTGTTTACGAAGGTCGCAAGAGCATCGGTGTATCCTGGGAGGACTTCAGAAAAGCGTACATCGATGCCGGAGGGGACGGCATTTACGGTGCATGGAGCGTGCCGTACCTTGAGCCTATGGTGGCCGAACGGCAGTTCGCCCGCCGGTGTCCATGGGTATATGATCGCGTCAGCTACGCACCGGGACTTTGCCCTGTTGCAGAGACTATTCAGCCGAAGATCATGCAGTTCAAAACGAACTACCGTGATGTCGCACTTGCTGAAAAGAAGGCGGCCATCCTAGGGCAAGTCATAAAGAAGTTCCGGCAGAGATAACGGTTCGAAGTCACCGCGGGAGGGATCAGTCTTGTTTGATGTTGATTTCTACATGAAGGTCAGCGAGCTCAATAAGAGGCTGCAGCGCCGTGAACTCTCTGACAAAAAGATGGTCCTCGACACGCTTGAGTCCTTTCGCAATAAGAAGCCGATCGTATATAACATTGAAACGACGAATGCCTGCAATATGCGTTGCAAGATGTGTCCGCGTACAACGATGATGACCCGGCCGGTTGAAACAATGGAAAGCGCACTATTCAAGAGCATCGTGAACCAGATCGAGCCGCATTCGACCGAACTATGGAAAGAATGGGAGCAATTCGTTGTTCGTGAGTATGGTATTCCCAAGGATGCCATGAGTGAAAATCATTTCTTTCTTTACATCATTCCCCGCGTAATACAGCTGCATGGTTACGGGGACCCGCTCCTCGACCGGAACATGGCCGACCATGTCGCATTGTTGACAACCAAGGGAATCCCGTCATATTTCAGCTGTAATCCGGCTAATATCAATGTCAACATGACAATCAAAATGTTCGAAAGCGGTCTCGATTATATAAAATATTCGATCGAGAGCGTCGACGATCAGACACACAAAAAGATACGCGGCGAGGCGTCAAACTTCACCGAAAGTTTCAACAAGATCACAAAGCTCCTCGAAATCAAGGAACGATACAAGCATAAAACGACCGTAATTATCACGATGCTTGACCTCAACAGGCCCGATCAAAAAGAGGAATTTGCGCGTTTGAAGAAGGCCTTCGAGAACTTCGATGTCTATATCTATATCAAGAGCGAGGACCAGCAATGGTATCGCAAGGATTTTCACGGAACGTGCTCTGTGCACTGGTCGGAATTCTGCAAACACCCGTGGATGTCCATGACGATCAAGTCGAACGGGGAAGTGGCGATGTGCATGGAGGATTTTAATAACGAGATCGTTCTGGGCAATGCGCGGGAAAATACTCTCTACGATATCTGGAACAGCGAAAAGTACGCGCTATTTCGAAAGGATCATGTTTTTCTATCTACTAAGAACAAGTGCACGGACCGATGCGACATGAAACTGATCGGCCAGCAGCTATAACCATCGTCATTTACCCTTCGCAAAAGGAGCTCATGCATGAAAAATATATCTATTGATGGACATTCAGTTGGTGAACAGCAACCGGTTTACATGATCGCAGAGATCGGCTTGAACCATAACGGCGACATGCAGAACGCAAAAAAGCTCATTGATGCCGCCTTCGCTACGAACTGGCATTGCGTAAAGTTCCAGAAAAGAACACCGCATCTGTGTGTGCCAGAGCATCAGAAAAACGTCATGCGCGATACCCCTTGGGGAAAAATGACCTACCTGGAGTATCGCTACAAAGTCGAGTTCGAAAAAGAGCAGTACGATTACATAGACGGGTATTGCAGGGAAAAGCCGATCGCGTGGACCGCGTCGGTTTGGGACCTGAAGAGCCTGGAATTCCTGATGCAGTATAAGGTCCCGTTCATAAAGATACCGTCTGCGAAATTGACCGAGCATGAGTATCTCGTGGAAGCATCAAGATCGGGAAGTCCCGTTATCCTGTCCACAGGCATGAGCACGATTGAAGAGATCGACGCTGCTGTCAACATCCTTGCCAAGCACTCAAAGGATAATTATGTTCTGATGCATACGAACTCAAGTTATCCCGCTCCTCCGGAGGACCTGAACCTCCGCGTGATCAATTTCCTGAAAGAGCGCTACGATTGCATCGTGGGCTATAGCGGCCACGAATACGATCTGGAACCGTCCGTCATCGCCGCATCTCTGGGCGCGAGCATCATCGAGCGGCATGTGACCCTTGATCACAATATGTGGGGATCGGACCATTTCGCGAGCCTTGAAGTGCATGCCATGGATATGCTGCACAAGAGGATCAAGAACATGAACGTCATATTGGGAGACGGAATAAAGAAACTTACAGATAAAGAACTCGATGTCAGGAAGAAGCTCCGGGGATATTAGCGAGTATGAGATCGGCTGTCTTCATTACGGTACGCAGTGATTCGAGCAGGTTGCCGAACAAGGCCTTTTTGCCGATCCTTGGCAAGCCGACCATCGAGATGGTCATGCTGCGGGCGAAGCTGGTTACAAATGCAGACATGGTCGTTGTTTGTACGACGGAGCGTCCTGTCGATAACGCAATTGTAGCGCTCGCCGAGAAATGCGGGGTTCACTTATTTCGTGGAAGCCTCGACGACAAGCTTGACCGTTGGCTGGGTGCTGCTCGCAAATTCGAAATAGACTACTTCGTGACCATGGATGGAGACGACCTTCTCTGCGATCCGGAATTGATGGGAATGGGTCTCGACGAGCTTAAGTCGGGTTCTGTAGATTTTCTGGAAGCGCCACAAGGCCTCATTTGCGGCGCCTATACCTATGGGATAAGGACATCCGCTCTTGAACAGGTATGCAAAATAAAAGATACCAGCGATACCGAGATGATGTGGGTCTATTTCAAGGATACCGGCTTGTTCAAGGTAGCGTCGTTGGCCGTGCACGATAGCGTCTTCTATAATACCTCTATCCGCATGACCCTCGACTATGCGGAGGATTTTGACTTTTTCAAGGCGATCTTCGAGCATTTCAACTGCTCGAATAATGATGTTTCGCTGAGGGATATCGTCCCATATCTGCAGGATCATCCCAATATAATACAACTGAACGCTTACCGCCACCAAGATTGGTCGGCAAATCAGCTCAAAAAGACAAAACTGGTCCTCAAGGACCGGAAGCGACTCTAAAATGCTGTCCGGACGCCGCAAAAACCTTCAAAATAGTACTTTGAATAAGATAACAGCTACATCAAATATTATGCAACGAAACACTGCCTGTTATTTATGCAAAAGCGAAGAACTTCTGGTCCGGCCAGGATCCGTGCGGGATAATGCATTACTGGAAATTTATGAATGCTCGGCTTGTGGACTCGTTTTCCTGTCTTCGTTCGATCACATCCATTCGGGTTTCTATGAGAATTCCGGCATGCATGGTGAGAAACCGGATAGAGAAACCTGGATGCGAGAGACCGCGGTCGACGATGAACGTCGCTTCAACGTATTACGAGGATCACTCGAGGGCAGGTCTGTCCTGGACTTTGGGTGCGGCACCGGAGGGTTTCTTCTGAAAGCGAGAGAGGTCGCCGCAAAGGTAGCAGGGGTGGAGCGGGAACATTCTCTTAAACCGTGGTTTCATAACCAGAAACTTGATGTCTTTTCCTCCCTTGAAGATGTGGATGGCAATTTTGACATAATCACGTTATTTCATGTTTTGGAGCACATACCAGATCCGCGCACCGTATTGAGCACGCTGGGGACAAAGCTCAACAAGAACGGGATCATTATCGTCGAGGTTCCCAATGCGAACGATGCGTTGCTTACGCTGTACAAAAGTTCCTCTTTTTCAAGATTTACCTACTGGTCGTGCCATCTCTTTCTTTTTTCGCAGTCCACACTGCCTGTTTTGGCCGAACAGTCCGGATTATCGGTAAATTATGTAAAGCAGATCCAACGATATCCGCTATCCAATCATCTCTACTGGTTGGCACACGGTAAGCCCGGAGGTCATCAAACGTGGAGTTATTTGGACTCACCGGAGCTGACTAATAGCTACGAAAAGCAATTGGCCAATATTGGCGCCTGTGACACCATCCTCGCCAGTTTTTCCAGAACGCATCCGGGTGTTCATCATTGAATTGCCATTGACGATAATTGGATCAGAACATGGACATTGACGCGAAAATATATGTAGCAGGCCACAACGGCCTTGTGGGTTCGGCCATCGTGCGGAAGCTCCGCGCGATGGGCTATTCCCGGATCATCACGCGCACCCACGCGGAACTCGACCTGACGCGGCAGGAGCAGGTGCTTCGTTTCTTCCAACGGGAGCGGCCCGAGTACGTATTCCTGGCCGCCGCGAAGGTGGGAGGGATCCACGCGAACAACGCGTACCCCGCCGAGTTCATCTACACGAACTTGATGATCGAGGTGAATGTGATCCACGCGGCCTATCTTGCGAAGGTCACGAAGCTCCTTTTCCTCGGCTCGAGCTGCATCTACCCAAGGGACTGTCCGCAGCCGATCAAAGAGAACTATCTCCTGACCGGGCCGCTGGAGCAAACGAACGATGCCTATGCCGTTGCAAAGATCGCCGGGATCAAGATGTGCAACTCCTATAACCGGCAGTACGGCATGAACTTCATCAGCGTTATGCCAACAAACCTCTATGGTCCGAACGATAATTACGACCTCCAGAATTCACATGTGCTTCCCGCGCTCATTCGAAAGGTCCACGAGGCCAAGCTGGCGGGTGCGGGGGAAGTGGTCGTCTGGGGGACCGGTACGCCGCGCAGGGAGTTCCTGTACAGCGACGACCTTGCCGACGCCACCATATTTCTCATGAGCAGGTACGACGCGAATGATCTTGGTGAACTTATAAATATTGGCATCGGGGATGACATTTCCATAGGGGAACTTGCCGAGCTCGTCGTTGCAGTAATCGGATTCACCGGCAGGATCGTTTTTGATAGATCGAAGCCAGATGGCACGCCCCGGAAACTCCTGGATATCGGCCGCATGCTCGCGTTGGGCTGGAAGGCTAAAACAACTCTGGGAGAGGGGATACAAAGTAGCTATCAGGACTACCAGGCCGCCTTGATCAATATGAAAGAACGATAGATCAGGTTCCATCTGTAATGAATAACCAAGTATCTTGCCGAAATGTTTTATTGCTGAGCCTGTATGCGGCTCCATATCCAATTAAGATGCGCGCGAAGTTTTATCACAGATGACAGTATGGGGTATCGTGTTCATCAATAACAATAGTTTCCTGACCAACGCGGAGGAACAGACCGAATGCCGGTCCGATGCAATTTTATCGAACAATATCGCTCATTGCCGTTCTCAGAGCGTTCCGCGTAGCGGACAATTTTCATGAATGGCCTCATCAAACGAACTGCGACCTATCTGATCAGTGGACTTATCTCTCAAGGTGCCATATTCTGCTTGTGGCTAACGCTGCCGTGGTTGTTGACCCCAGCTGAAGTGGGATACGTTACTCTCGCCTTGTTCGTGATCGAGGTCCTCACGTTGCTTGGCATGATGGGCATGGACTCGGCCTTGATCCGATTCGCGTCGCAACCAGATGATCGACGCAAAACCCTGACTATTGCGACGGCCATTAGCGGAGTGGGTTTGATCATTGTTGCCGTACTGACCTATACAGCGCTGCACATCAGCATACCCTTCCTGGTCAATACGGTATTGTGGGTGTCGTCACATTATGGACTTGTTTTAATAGCCGTTGCTGCGAACGTTGCATGGAACCTTTTCCAATCCTATCAGTTGGCTGCTCGCCAGGCAAGAGAGTATGCTGTCTTCCAGGTCGTCCGAGCCCTAGTCTATCTGAGCCTCGCTGTAGGAGCCCTCACTCTATTGGCAAAAGACGCGTCAACGGTTATTTGGGCAGCAACGGTATCGTCTATTGGCGTGTTGTCGTTGCTCGTACGCAAAGCGAGCTTGCCTTCTTTTTCCGGAGATGTTTTCCAGAAGAAGGAAATTGGGCTAATCATGCGCTACGGTTTTCCTCTGATGCTCTATGGCCTCTTGGGAGTAGGTCTTACCTATACCCAGCGGCTTGTACTTGACCATTATGCCGATGTCTCGGTGTTGGGAGTGTTCGGCTTCTTCAATGTCATCGCCATACAATTGAACGGACTATGGGCGAGTATCAACAAGTCCTGGACTCCTGAATTTTTCATATTGATTAAGGAGAACAAGGAACGTGCAATTAGATTGCTCCAGGGCATGCTATCTTTGGTGTGTGTAGTCTATCCGATGTTGCTGGCTGCATACGTTGTTCTTGGCGAAACCATTATCAACGAAATGGTTTTTCCTGCCGCTTATGCGGCACAAGCAGAAATATTTTATCTTCTCCTGCTAGCGATGCTTTTCACTGGCGTTTACACAGTTGCTTATCCGCTCTATTATTACGATCTCAGGACCCGTCGCATACTTGGCATTTCACTATTTCTTGCAGTGGCCAACATGGGTTTGAGCGTCGTATTGATCAGGCTCTGGGGGATAGTTGGCGCGGCAGTTTCTTACCTGATTTTAGCGGTCATGACACTTTGGACTTATATGATAGTCTTCCGAGATTGGACGGGGGGATGGCACCGTACTGCAGTTCTACTTGTGGTAGTCACGGTTATGGTAGGCGGCGCCGCGACACTCCTTGTAGCCACCCATTCTTCGTGGATGTTTGTGGCATCCCTGTTGACGATCTCAGTGGTCGCGTGGCTCCTGGGCGGTGTCTTTGCCAAGCCAATGTTGAAGCGTCTTTATGGAAGGATTCATATTGTCTAAGTTGCCTTGGGTGCATGAGGGTAAAGTGAGAGCTGAAGCCCCCATATTGTTCTACACGAGCAACCTGCGCACATTTCGTACGACCCTTGTAGGCTATCTCTATCAACTCTGTCGGCATCGGCAGGTAGTATTGCTCACTGAAGATCTTGACGATGAAACGAGTCGACTTCTTGCCGACCATATGCTTTTTCCGGGCCTTCTGGCCCGCGTTTCTGTTGGTCAGTTCAGCGCCACCAGAGAAACACTACGGGCCCGAAGTCGTCGTCTCTTTCGTCTCGCCAGGCAAATTGTTAAGTCCTGGAAGCCGGGCATAGTATTTATTCCAGGCGTTAACCTGTTTGAACGTTACCTTCGTCGCTACGCCAAGGAATCTTGTGGTGCCGTCTGCATCGATGAAATAGGTTTATTGACTGTTCGCGAATTAGACGAACTTAAGCTGCTCCTGAACTTGCACAGCGCCAACGTACGCTTTCCACCGTGGATACCCCACCCGGCGCGGTTGTTCCTCGCCCAATCACGGCGGTGGTTGGCGCAGTTCGTTCATGACATTCCGATACCTATTCTGGCGGGAACACGTCCTTTTATTGGAATGAACGGCGTTTTTCGATGGGATTACACGCGTCTCGACGGAATGGATTTTGCCATTGTGTTCACTCGTGAAACACAAATACTGCTCTTGCGAGGAGGGGCTGATCCGGATAAGTTACTGGTGATTCCCCATCCCATGAAACCGGGCGCTGCAGATGCTATTTGGCAGGCTTATGGTATCGGGGCACGAATTGGAAAAACAGAAGAAATCCGAAAATATATTGTTACGTGCTTTCTTGATATCGAGAGCAAATGGGGATTTAAACGGGACGATCTGTCACTTATCCCTGATGAAGTACTTTACGATAGCCGGGCGCGTGTAATTCGAGCCTTGGTGTCAGCTTTACCAGACTGGGAAATTCGTATCAAGCCGCATCCGATGTCGGCTGATAGTCCGATATTCGATATAGTTCGAAAGAAGATTGAAGATATTTCTCACCGGATCGTCTGGGTATCTCCTGCTGAGTCTGCTGAACGTCATATTGCTGCGAGTGGAGCAGTAGTCGGGTTCCCACCGGCAAGTACCGTGGTCTATTCCGCTGCCATGTTATGTCCTGGTATTCCTGCAGCGGTGGTAGATGTTAATCAGGAGCTACGAGGCGATGCTTTCCGGAACATGCATGGCATAGTAACGATCGGTACT
>CAKKRC010000066.1 GCA_919902495.1 Nitrospiria bacterium | reverse complement strand
ACAAATTAAGCCGACACTACGATACTATTATAAATTAAGTTTACAGCGTACTAGGGATAAAAGAATGAATCTTGCTTCTCGTTCGATCGTGCGAACCCTTCGCGCCGTCTTTCGCGACGTCCAGGCATTCGAAGTGCAGGTCTGGCACGATGCATCCATCGCCAATATCGTCTTTCTGGCATCGTCCCGGCCGCTTGTTCTCAGGGGGGCTTATGCACCGGTACAAAGGTACGGGGTGCCGGAAAAAGCGCCGGTACCGTTGCCGATGCCTGCCGCCGGATCGGGAGGGCTCCTGCTCACTGATGCCTATAATCCGCTGGACTCCATTTACAATCCCATCTCTGAATCCATGCGTCGGGCCACCATGTTGGCATTTTCCCCCGAACTCATGCGGTGACCGGTCTTTGCGCGAGCAAGAGTAGCATCTCAGCGGTCGTTCGAACACCAGGAGAACTGCATCGAAATGGAGCGCTTACGCGCAGCGAGCGTGTATATGCTCATGGTCAGCTCTGAACTTTATTTTGCTGTACATGGACAACACATTGAAATAATAAGATATTAATTCGTGTTATAGGGCTGCTGTATGGGGAGTATATAATTTGCATTCGTACTAATTGACATAAGAGATGAATCGTGTTATTGTAATAATTGTCAAGACTTGATTTATTGTTTAATGCTGGGAGCAGACAGATAATCGTATCAGAGAATAACCTAATGATGAAATTCAGAAAAACATTAACTGCAGCCTATCTGCTGGTGTTTATCGTCTATTCGATCTCACCGATCGTCGCGACGATGCAGAAGGGTGAAGACCTTAATCCTGGTCTGTCTGTTGAGAATGCTCTTGCAGCCCGGCTGATGATCTTCGATGTCTTTGACGGCGGGGACGATGGGCAGGGGCATTCTCTGAAAGCATCGGACAATAATGATGCCGACATTCTCCTGAAAAAGAAAAGAACCATTTTCTCGACCAAGATCCTGCTCGATGTCGTTTTCTGTGATTCCCTGGTTCCAGATCGGCCGCTAGACAACTACCATGTCCGTACCGATGATGCAACGAGGCCTGCGTATTTCTCTGCACTGCATTACTTCGTTTCAGGTGTTTCTCCTCCCTCTCTATCGTAGTTCGTCCCGTTTTTCTCTCTGACAGGTACCATTACATAAATTCCGCTTGGTGACGCGTTGTCGCGCACAGGGTGCATTCGATCGCTGGAGCCCCTTGCCGCGAGCATCGGGTCGCCTTGCGGGCCTTACGCATGCATGGCGTTACGGTGTCGGTATTGCTCCCGGGTCCTCGATCATGATCTGTGATCGATCGCTCAACCGCCATGTTGCCGGAGTTGGTTTCCATGAACAACGAGATCCGCCCGCGATCCGCATCGAAGGAACGCGTCGTTTGGCATAGCGCTCTGTTCGTCGCATTGCTGGCCGCCCTGAATTTGATCAGCATCACGCTCTTTCCGGGTTCGTATCAGGAGGTCCTGAGACGCATGACGGGCCGAATGGCAGCGTTGCTCCTCCTGCCTTTTGGCGCGACAACGTTCGACGGATTGCTGTTGACCACCGGCGGCTTCGCCATGGAGATCGCGGTCGAGTGTACGGCGATGCAATTTTTGATGATATATACCGCCGGAGTCATCGCCTATCCTCATCATGGGGCAGGGTACAAGGTCATTGGCATTGCGGCCGGGACCATGGTGCTTTATTTGATGAATGTGGTCCGTATCGCGGCCCTCGGTCTGGTGGGTTCTCATGTTCCCGAGGCCTTTGACTTTTTTCACATCTATCTCTGGCAGGGCATCTTGACGTTGCTGGTCGTAGGAGTATGGATCGTATGGGTACGAAATCTGGCGGTGGACAGGCCCCTGGTGCTGAAGATCGGGACCGCGTTTGCGGCGTCCGCCCTCGGCGTCGGCGTCCTGGGCGCAGCCATGCCGTACTATCTCGAAGCGCTTGTCGCCATTGCGCGGCCGATCGCCGGGCTGCTGCTCGGCGGAACACCCTACGACCTGACCGTTTCACGCGATGTGATCGAACTGAACATCGGGAATTCAGCCGTATGGAACAACGCGATCGCTCTTAATGTATACAACCAGATCATTTTCCTGGCCCTGGTGACAACGTCGTTCGGCCAGAGGAGGCTTCTCAAGGTCAGCAAACATATCCTGTACGGCCTCGCAGCGCTTTTCCTGCTCTATATCGGGCATGTGCTGCTTTTCGTCCTTGAAGTTGCCCAGGGAATACCGCCGGAGACTATTGCGAATCTTGACGTTACGGTCCGCGCGTTCTCAGCAAGCGCGTGCATCGGGCTCTATCTGCTTTTTGCAGGGAAACTGCGCGACAGCAGAAAAAAACTATCTGTCGATCTGAAAGGAGGAAGGATCAATGAAGAAATTGTCATTGCTCACTAACATGCTGATGCTGGCGGGGACCATGGTGGTTCTGGCCTGGGGGACCGGTTTTGCGGCGCCCCCGCCGCCCCCGCCGCCGGTTCCTGCAGGGGACCTGTTCACGCACCTGGCAGCCGGAGGCGGGATCGCCGCATACGGTGCATACCACCTGTGGAGGGCGAAACGGTCGGTGCGGAAGCAGGGGAAGGACGCGTAAGGGCGCACCTCGGCAGGGGAAGGGTTTACATACGTAACACGTTGCAAATTCTTTTCGAAGAGAGGTCGACATGAATAATGAGAGCGTAAGCGGGATAAGGACGGCAGGATGGCTGGCAATGATCGGCAAGGTTCTGATGCTTACCATGATCATAAGCACGTTCGTGTATCAAGGGTGGTACAATCCAAATATGGCACAGGCGGCTGTCACGGAGGCTCAGTCGTTCCCGAATACACCAACTATTTCGGGAACGACATCCGCATCTGTCAGCGGATCGTACTCGGTAAACGCCGGATCGAATCGTCTGTTAGTCGTTGCGGTCTCTTCATCCTTTAATGGTGCGCCGTCATCGCAATCAGTAACAGCGTCTTGGGGTGGACAGGCGCTGACACAGATGGTCGTGAGCGATGTTGCGCAACGTCGGTTCGTATGGATAGGCTACCTAAAAGAAGCCGGAATCACAGCGGCATCGGGTACGACGCTGCAGGTGACGCTTGCCAATAATACGAGTTTGCAGGGGACCGAAACGTATGCTGCTGTGCTGGCGGGGGTCGACCAGGTATCAACGGTCAATGGAACGTATTCAGTGTACATCAACAACACGGCAGCGGTCATGAATTTCGGAACGGGACTTGCTGTCCAGACCGGCGGTTTTTCCCTGTTCGGCGTGAGCGTGAACCAATCCGTTGCGCCGACGCAGTCCGGCGATACCGGGTACACGTTGACCACCCTTGACCAGATAGCTGCTACCGCTGACCGCGCTTTCACCGGAGCGAAAGCATTTGCGTTGGCAGGAACGGCGAATCCGACTTTGACGTATGGTGCGAACATTCGCGGCGGCATAGCTGCGGCTACGATCAATCCGTCCGCATCCGACGCGACGAAGCCGTCCGTGACGGCATTCGCGGCGACGACGCCGCACACGGCGAATCGGAATATTCCAATTACCTCGTTCACAGCGTCTGACAACGTGGCCGTTACGGGGTACCTGATCACGACCAGCTCGACGCCGCCGGCAGCCGGCGACGCCGGATGGCAGGGCACGGCCCCGGCGACCTACTCAGTGGGCGCGGATGGGACATTCACGCTCTACCCGTGGGCAAAGGATGCCGCAGGCAACGTGTCGGACGCGTACGGGAGTCCGGTGACAGTGGTGGTGGACACCGTGGGGCCGACGGTATCATCGACGGTACCGACGAACGGCGCCACAGGCATCACGGTCAACAGCACGGTGACGATCAACTGGTCGGAAAACGTCAACTGCGCCACGGTGACAGCCGGGACATCGGTGACGATCAGCCCGGCGCCGGCCACTTGGACAAGGACGTCCTGCTCGGGCAGCCAGGCGGTATTCACACCGATGGGCCAGGCGAACAGCACGGGCTACACGGTGACGGCAACGACGGTCGTCACGGACGCCAATGGCAAGGCCATGGCCTCGAACGCGACCTTCAACTACACGACGGCGGCGGCCGGACCTCCGCCAGACGCACCGACCGGCATCTTGCTCTCGGGCATGCAGTCCGGCGGACCGACGATCGCCTGGAATACCGTGTCCGGCGCGACGACCTACAACGTGTACCGGTCCACGGACGGCAGCAACTGGGGATCGACCATCGGTGGTGTGGGCACCCCGACAACGTCGTACACCGACACCGCAGCGCCGAAATCGAACACACTGTACTTCTGGACGGTAACGGCGACGAACGCGAACGGTGAGTCGACGCAGCCTGCGGGCGTGTCCGGCAGGACGGCGCTCTACAATGGCTACAACATGGTCTCGGCTCCGTACAACACATCCGGGCAGGTGCCGGTCGCTGCCTTCGGCGCCTGGGCAAATTGGGCATGGATCTGGAACTCGTCGAGCAACGTGGATCCAGATAACAGCGGTACATACATCACCCCGCTCGAAGTGACGCCGGGGCAAGGCATGTTCATATGGGCATATAATAACTCAACGGTCCTGAATGCAAGCGGTTCAGCGAACCCGGCTTCCGTGGCGGTCACCTTGGTCCCGGGGTGGAACATGGTCTCAAACCACACCCTTGCGAACATGTCGAACATCGGGGCGAACTGGATGGTGGACGGTTCAACGCCGCTCACAACAGCGGTGTCGAACAGCACGATCAACGGAGCGCTCTCCTGGTGGGACGGGGTGCAGTACCAGACCTTGCTCATCAGCGGCAATCCAGCGATCGAACCGTGGAAGGCATATTTTATCCTGAACCAGACCGGCGTGAATCACACGCTGACCATCCAGTAGGAAAGGGGACCTATCATGAAGAAGATATTTACCATACTTCTGCTGGCTGCCGCGGTGATAGTAATGCTGACCGATCAGGCTCTGGCAGCGAAGAACTCAGAGAAACAGAATGTCGGGATTGAGGTCGCGATCGAGACGCGCGCAGGAAAGGTGTACGATTACATTCTCATAGGCATGCACAAGGACGCTACGGACGGTCTCGACAACGCCTATGACACCGTAACCCCGGGGCAGGGCGTGAGCGATCAGTACATCCTGATGGTTGTACCTCACCCAGACTGGAAGTCATTGAAAACCGATTTCCGGACCGACTTCAGGGCCATAACGAAGAGCAATACCTGGGAGGCAACAGTCATGACCAACCTCCCCGACGGAACGTCGCTCACGATGTCGATCGACCAGGAGCAGTCCAAGCTGCCTACCGGGTACGCGGTAATCGTCGAGGATATGGCGACCGGCGCCGCGCAGGACCTTGAAAAAGGCGCCTATGTCTTTCCGGTGAAGACGAGCGGACTTGCACGGCAGTTCAGGATCACCCTCAAAAAGGACGGGGGGAAAGACCATTCCAAGAAGGATGAGAAGACGGATCGTCACTGATCGGCTGATGAGGACGGATCTGTTGGCGGACCTGCGGTTCGAGCAGGCTATGATGTAGTAGTGCGCAGGCCCTTTGCCGCGAACGCGGTGAGGGGCCTTTTTATGTATGCCAAGCATGACGCACTGTACTTCGGTACAGGCTGATCAGGGTGGCATCTGCATGGCGAATTGAGGATGAGGATTCGACGTAGCTGATTCAGGTCCTCAAAAGGCCCTGATAAGAGGAACCATCAGCCGAACAACAAGGGTATTTGGGGCGACTCTGAATCTGAAAGAAGCTGTAAGAAAGGTTTTGTCCTGAGGTATAGTCACGGCAAATAGCTTTCTCTTATTTTCACATTGAATAGAGTTTGATACTTTAGCAACTATTATTATTCCTCATAGGCCCATAAAAAAAACTTGCCATCTCAATAAATTTCCTGTAAAGTTTCTACGTTCACTTCGTGTGTATTTCGTGTAACGATATTTCTCATCTGCATTAACTGAATGCGTCTATAGTATACGATCCATTCTCTATCTTCAAAAGAGGTAGGTCCGTTTTGCAGCAGAATCTTTATTTTGCATACGCGAGGCAGGTTCGGTGTTTCTCTGTCGAAGTATTTTATATGAGAAAACTCGGGATACCTGCCTTTTCTTTTTTCTTTATACGCAGCGCTAAGCGTTCATCGCATAACGGTTCGTCCTCTGCTTTTAAAAAGCTCAAGATATTCATTTCACAAAGGAGGGAACCATGGGGGTATCGAGAAGAGATTTTCTGAAGATCTCAGGAAGTACGCTGTTGCTGGGTCCGCTGGCCGCACCGGCTTCCGCTGACGCGCAAGAGCGGGAATCGAAGACCAAGGGCGCCAAAGAGACCAGGACCATCTGTCCGTACTGCTCCGTCGGGTGCGGCATTGTGGTCCATACGAAGGACGGCAAGGTGGTGAACACCGAGGGCGATCCTGATCATCCGATCAACGAAGGGACGCTCTGCCCGAAGGGCGCGTCGATCGTACAGATGGTGAAGAACGACACCCGCGTCCTGAAGCCGATGTACCGTGCGCCTGGCGCAGACAGCTTCAAGGAAGTGGAGTGGGACTGGGCGCTTGACACGATCGCGAAGAAGGTGAAGGAAACCCGCGACCGCACGTTCAAGCTCACGTCCAAGTCCAAGGTGAAGGAGAAACAGCCCGACGGCACGGACAAAGAGGTCGAGAAGGACTTCACCGTGAACCGGACCGACGCCATCGCCCACGTGGGCAGCGCGGCCCTGGACAACGAAGAATGCTACCTGCTCCAGAAGATGCTCCGGTCCTGGGGGCTGGTATATATAGAACACCAGGCGCGCATTTGACACTCCGCAACTGTAGCGGCTCTGGGAGAGTCGTTCGGACGCGGTGCAATGACGAACCACTGGATCGATTTCAAGAACGCTGATGTTATCCTCGTAATGGGCGCCAACCCGGCCTCGAACCATCCGATTGCCATGAAGTGGGTGATGCGGGCCAAGGAGAAAGGCGCCAAGCTCATCGTGGTGGACCCCCGGTTCACCCAGACGGCCTCCAAGGCGGACCTCTTCGCGCCCATGCGCTCGGGAACGGACATCGCTTTCCTGGGCGGTATGATCAAGTACATCCTTGACAACAACCTCTACTTCAAGGACTACGTCGTCAACTATACGAATGCGCCCTTCCTGGTGAACGCCGATTTCAAGGGGCCGGGCGAACTGAACGGCCTGTTCTCGGGATATGACGAGAAGGCCCGGAAGTACGACAAGAAGACCTGGGGCTACCAGATGGGCGAGGACGGGATGCCGAAGAAGGACCCGACCCTCAAGAGCCCCAATTGCGCGTTTCAGCTCCTGAAAAAACAGTATTCCCGCTACACCCTCGACAAGGTTTCGTCCATAACCGGCACGCCCAAGGACAAGCTCGAGGCGGTCTACAAGCTCTACGGTTCCACCGGCAAGCGCGATAAGGCGGGGACTGAACTGTATGCCATGGGCTGGACACAGCACTCCGTCGGCACACAGAACATCCGCGCCATGGCCATCATCCAGCTCCTGCTGGGGAACATCGGCATCGCCGGCGGCGGCATCAACGCCCTCCGCGGTGAGTCGAACGTGCAGGGCTCCACGGACCAGGGCCTGCTGTTCCATCTTCTTCCGGGGTACAACGCAACGCCGTCTGCCAGCCTCAAGGACCTGAACGCCTACATCGAGAAGTTCACCCCGAAAACGAAGGATCCCAAGAGCGTCAACTGGCTCTCGAATCGCGCCAAGTACATCACCAGCTATTTGAAGGCCATTTATGGCGCCAAGGCGACCAAGGAGAACGACTTCGGCTTCGCCTGGCTGCCGAAGATCGACGAGGGCCAGAACGCCTCATGGCTCATGCTCTTCGACAAGATGTTCAAGGGGCAGTTCGAGGGCTTCTTCGCCTGGGGCCAGAACCCCGCCTGCTCGGGCGCCAATGCCAACAAGACCCGCGCCGCGCTGGGCAAGCTCAAGTGGATGGTGAACGTCAACCTCTTCGACAACGAGACGGCCTCCTTCTGGAAGGGTCCTGGCATGAATCCCAAGGACATCCAGACCGAGGTGTTCATGCTGCCATGCGCCTCGTCCATCGAAAAAGAGGGGAGCATCACCAATTCGAGCAGGCTGGCACAGTGGCGCTATAAGGCCATCGAACCGATCGGCCAGTCAAAGCCGGACGCCGAGATCATGAACGAGCTGTTCCTGAAGGTGCGGGAGCTCTATAAGAAGGGGGGCAAGTTCCCCGAGCCGATCCTGAACCTCACCTGGAACTATGGCAAGAAGATCAACATCCACGATGTGGCCAAGGAGATCAACGGCTACTACCTCGAGGACGTATACGACAAGAAGGCCACGCCGCCCAAACTGCTCGGCAAGAAGGGTGAGCTCTGCGCCTCCTTCGTCCATCTGCAGGCCGACGGTACGACCTCCTGCGGCAACTGGCTCTTCAGCCAGAGCTATACGCAGAAGGAAGGCAAGGTCATCAACATGATGGCACGCCGCGGCAAAACGGATCCCACAGGCCTCGGGCTCTTCCCGGAATGGGCCTGGTGCTGGCCGGTGAACCGCAAGGTCATCTACAACCGCGCTTCCGTGGATATGAACGGCGATCCCTGGGACCAGAAGCGGCCGCTGCTCAAGTGGGACGCCGTCAAGGAAGACCCGGTATCCAAGAAGCCCGGCGTCTGGGTGGGCGATGTGCCCGACGGCCCGGCGCCTCCCATGGCCAAGGACCCCGGCAAGTATCCCTTCATCATGATGGCCGAAGGCAAAGGCGCGCTCTACGGCCCCGGCCTGAACGACGGTCCGTTCCCCGAGCACTATGAAGCGCTGGAATGCCCGCTCGAGGAAAGCCTGATGTCCAAGCAGCGGATCAACCCGACGATCAAGATCTTCGGCGAGAAAGAGGACGCCTTCTACTCCTGCGACATGCGGTATCCCTACGTGGCGACCACGTACCGGGTGACCGAACACTGGCAGACGGGCGTCATGTCGCGCCATACCCCCTGGCTCCTCGAAATGCAGCCGCAGCAGTTCGTCGAGATGAGCAGGGAGCTTGCTGCCGACAAGGGGATCAAGGGCGGCGACCGTGTCAAGGTGAAGTCCGGCCGCGGCGAGATATTCGCGGTGGCCGTGGTGACCTCGCGGTTCAAACCCTTTAAGATCGGCGGTCAGACCGTCCACCAGGTCGGCATGCCCTGGTGCTTCGGCTGGCAGTATCCCAACGACCCGAAAGCAGGGGACAGCGCGAACCTGCTTACCCCTACCGTCGGCGACGCCAACACCATGATCCCTGAATCCAAGGCATTCATGGTGAACGTCGAGAAAGCATAGGAGGCAGTCATGGCGACAAACGACAAAAAAACAAAAGGCGTGCTGGTCGACCTGACCCGCTGCATCGGTTGCCGAGGCTGCCAGGTGGCCTGCAAGTCATGGAACGAGCGGTCGGTGACGCCGACGGCGGTCTCGGGGTCATTTACGAACCCGAAACAGCTCAATGCCGACACCTACACGCATATCCGGTTCGTCGAGAACGAGAAGGACGGTGCGCCGGTCTGGAGCTTCGTGAAGGACCAGTGCATGCACTGCAAGGAGCCGGCCTGCGCCTCGGCCTGTCCGGTCGGCGCTCTTAAGAAAACAGCGAGCGGCGCGGTCACCTATACCTTCGAGAAGTGCATCGGATGCCGCTACTGCATGCTGGCGTGTCCCTTCTACATCCCGAAATACGAGTGGAGCAAGGTGCTGCCGTGGGTCCAGAAATGCACCTTCTGCTCGGAACGTCTGGGCGAGGACAAGCAGCCCGCCTGCGTCAAGGTTTGCCCGACCGGGACCATGTTCTTCGGCAATCTCGATGATGTGAACGGCGAGGCCGAGAAGCGGATCAAACAGAACCCGGGAAAGTATGTCAACCATATCTACGGGAAGGAGGAGGCCGGCGGAACCTCCTGGATCTACCTCTCTGCGGTCCCCTTCGACGCCCTGGGTTTCAACATGAAGGTCATGCGGGTCAAGCATCCGGACCTCACCTGGAACTATATCTCGAAGATACCGGCTGTCGTCGGACTGGTCCTGACGGCCGGTGCGGTCACCTGGGCCATCACCCGCAGGATGAACGCGGAGAAGGGGGATAAATCATGAAATCGCACAGCGAAATAAAGATGTGGACACCGTCCACGGTGCTGTTCGTCCTGCTCATCGCGCTTGGCGGCATTGTCATCGCCTACCGGTTGCTGTATGGGCTCGGGGCCGCCACGAACCTGAATGACCGGTTCCCTTGGGGGCTCTGGATCGGCATCGACGTCCTCGGCGGCGTTGCCATGGCGGCCGGCGGGTTCCTGATCGCCGGCGCCGTGTACATCCTGAACTGGAAAAAGTACAAGCCCATCGTCAGGCCGGCGATCCTGAACGCCTTCTTCGGGTACGCGCTTGCGGCGACCGCCATCATGTTCGACATCGGTCTTCCGCACCGCATCTGGCACCCCGTCGTGATGTGGCAGATCGGCTCGGTCATGTGGGTCGTGGCCATCCACGTGGTGCTGTACACCACGACCCTGGCCACGGAATCGAGCCCCATGGTGTTCGAGAAGTTCAAGATGCGGGGAGCGCTTCGGGCGGTGGAGAAGATCATGGTCCCGATCGTGTTGTTCGGCATCCTGCTCTCGGTCCTGCACCAGTCTTCGCTGGGAGCGGTCTATCTGATCACTCCGGGAAAACTGTCCCACTTGTGGTACAACTCGTCCCTGCCGACCCTCTTCCTCATATCCGCGATCATGATGGGCCTCTCCATGGTAAGCCTGGAGAGCATCATCAGCGGCAGGGCCTTCGGGCACGCGCCGGACAAGGATATTCTGTCGGGCCTCGCCCGGGGAGTCCTGATCACGACGGTGGTCTATCTTCTCGCGAAGATCTCCTTCCTGGCGACGGGTCCGGGCATCGGTGCGGCGTTCGCCGGCACCATGGAGGCGAACATGTACCTTCTGGAAATGGCGGTGAGTGTCCTGCTCCCTCTGGCGCTGCTGGCCATGAAGAGCACGCTGGAGAGCGAGAGCAGGCTCCTCCTGGTGAACATCCTGGTCGTCGTTGGCGTCCTCATCAACCGGATGAACGTTTCGATCTTCGGGGTCTATCGCGACCAGGCGGCGACCGGGATGAGCTACTTCCCCTCGTTCATGGAGTTCATCGTGACCCTGTCATTCATCTCAATGGCGGTTGTCGGCTTCAAGATATCGGTGAAGTATTTCCGGGTGCTCCCGGATCCAAAGGCCTAACAGCGAGAGTTGCATAAGCCGCGAGGGCGGGTGCCGGTTCGGGCATCCCGCCCTCGTTTTTTTTCCTGTTTTTGGCTACAATTATCCTGGAGGGAAAGATCATGAGACCGCTACAAAGGACCATACTGATCGCGCTGCTTCTGGTGTTGAGTGTTCCGGCCGGTGCCGCCGATAAGCGGGTGACCGTTCTGATCGGCGATTCACCCTCCATGGGCCCCGAGAACGCGCCGGTAACGATCATCGAGTTCGTCGACTTCCAATGACCGCATTGCGTGGCGGCCGGTCCGGTCGTCAAGAAGGTCATGGATGTGTACAAAGGCAAGATACGGCTGGTCATCAAGAACTATCCTTACCGCTACCGGGACTATTCGCGGGGCGCAGCAGAGGCGTCCCTCGCGGCCCGGGAGCAGGGAAAATACTGGGAGATGCACGATATCCTGATCAAACGTTCTCCCAAGCTCGATCGGGCGAGCCTGATCGGCTACGCGAAGGAACTGGGGCTCGATGTGAAGAGATTCACCGAGGCCCTCGACGGCCAGAAGTTCAAAAAGGAGATCGATGCCGACCTCAAGATGGCGACGGACATGGACCTTTACAATACGCCGACCTTCTACATCAACGGCAGGCAGGTGGTGGGTGAGCGGCCCTTCGAGTATCTGAAAAAGATCATCGATGAAGAATTAAAGACGGTGAAAAACTGATCAGAGATAAAATTCTTTGCGCCACCGAGGTCGCCGAGGACACCGAGGAAGGATGAACACCGCTTATCACGGGGTTTCTCTGTGAACTCTTCGATGTTCTCTGTGGCAAAATGCCGTGTTTTATAATGTACCCTCCTGCGTATTTGCGGAACGCGGTATCAAAAGACGAAATGAGGTCACCATGATGAACAAAGCCATGTACGTTATGCTTTGCCTGCTGCTTGCGGCGACGCCCTCGTTCGCCGGCATGCTCGAACCGGTGAAGGCAGTTCCGGTCCCCGCGGCCAATCCGCAGACCCCGGAGAAGATCGAGCTCGGCAAGAAGCTGTTCTTCGACCGGAGGCTCTCGGGCGACGGTACGATGAGTTGCTCCACCTGCCACGACCCCGAAAAAGGCTTCTCCGACGATCTGGCCATATCGCTCAGCTATCCTACGACGAGGAACTGGCGGAACTCGCCCACGCTCATCAACGTCGGCTTCCAGAAGTTCCTGTTCCATGACGGCCGTGCCCATACCCTCGAAGAGCAGGCGCTCTTCCCCATGATGTCTGCTTTTGAGATGAACCAGAACCTCGACTTCGTCGAGGAGGAGGTCCGATCGGTGCCCGAATATGTCGAGGCCTTCCGGAAGGTCTTCGGCGGTGAGGTAAGCCGGGAGCGGATGGCCATGGCGCTCGCCGCCTTCCAGCGGACCCTCGTATCGGTGAACTCACCGCTGGACCGGTTCCTGAATGGAGACAGGAAAGCGCTCTCCCGGGAGGCAAAAAAGGGATACGACCTATTTACCGGTAAGGGTAAGTGCGCTGACTGCCACGACGGGGTGAACCTTTCGGACAATAAGTTCTACGCGCTTAATGTTCCCGAGAACGAAGAGCAGGAGAAGGACCCGCGGGTGGCTGCGACGCGGCGGTTCGTGGCGAAAATATCGCATTACGACGATTATCTGAACCTCAAGGAGGACCCGGGCAGGTACCTGGTCACCAAGGACAAAAAGGACTGGAAGGCCTTCCGGACGCCGACCCTGCGCGATATAGCCAGGACTGCCCCGTATATGCACAACGGAATCTTCGAGACACTGGAACAGGTGATCGAGTTCTTCGACCAGGGAGGCGGCAAGGGGAACACGGCGCTCAAACCCTTGAGCCTCTCCATAGAAGAAAGAAAAGCGCTGAAAGCCTTTCTCGTGGAGGGTCTTGCCGGAGAGGAGAGCCCCTTTCGGTATCCCAAATTGCCCTGATTCGCTCTATCAAGTCTTTTTGTCATTTCCTTCTCGACCCGCCCTTTCTCGGGCGGGTTGTTCTCTTTCTTGAGTGTCATTTACCCCGTCACTAATAGCCGCAATCCAGATCATTCGTGATATCATATTGATATATAAGTCATATTAATTCCAATGAACTGCAATAAACTGCATATTATATGAATAAATATAAAATCGCTATTGACAATTTTAGAAAAACGTGTATTAATTACACATATATGATATGGCTGATTGGGATCAGGAAAACAGGTCTTTCATTCGTCAACTGTAAAAAAACTCCTGATCCCTGTTTGAATAAGCGAGTGGCAGTACGACATCTGTTGCTTGCGTCACGGATGATGTTTACGGCCCTTTCTCGTGATGATCGTGCGGATTATTCTATGAGTTGCAGTGCGGATCGAATACTGGATGTATAAGAAATAAATTCTCCGGAACTAGGAACTAATCCCTATTGTTCATTGTTCACTCCGGTGTTATACAAAGATCATGGATGTCTGCAGACATTCAAATTCTTGTGATGGGAAGGGAGGATCATACTATGTTCACGTTAAAGCAAGAAGGTGGAAGGTCGGTATTAGGCGGCGTATTTGTACTGCTGGTCGGGCTCATGCTGGTCGACGTGCTGCCGAACATGCTGAAGTCGTTGTACACGCAGCAGTCGGAGACACTTGTTTTCGGCTATGGTGTGTTCGCATTCAGCGTCATGGGATTTCTGCTCTCGGTCATCGGAATAGCGGCGATCCGCGACCTTCCCGCGTTCTTTGAAACGACGACATTCGGCTGGAGGACCCGGGAAGCGTATCTTTCTGGAGAAGCAAAGAAAGAAAAGACGAAGAAGACGGATTCGAAGAAATGACCACGGAGTAGCGTGTATCGCAAAAAGGATTCGCTTTCGGAAAGGCCCGCTAATGAACTTGGCGGGCCTTTTTTATCCTGCTCAACGCCATGTTCCTCGGTCGCAGAGGGATCAGTTTTCCCCGGTCCTCATCTGACGGCTTCCCCATGAGGAGTAATTGCCATTCCCGCACCAAAAATAATTGACTTCCCTCCTGTACCTTGCTAATATGCCGACAATGCAGAGATTTTTTAAGGGAATAGGCCTTGGGATCGAGATAACGGCCAGGGCGCTCAGGCTGGGATTGCTTGCCCGCAAGGGAGGAGCGGTATCCCTTTCCTCCTCGAAAACATTGCCACTGCCCGCCGGCATGGTGAACGAAACATTTGCTTCCCCGAACATCAAGGACTTCGAGGGACTGGCCGCCATTCTGCGCAGCAGTATTCAGGATACGACGACCCTTCCGATCCGCCGCGCGGGGCTGAGCCTGCCCGACGGCATCTTCCGTGTCCAGGCCATCGAGTTCGACGAACTGCCTGCTAACACCAGGGACCGTGACCGGCTGGTCCGCTGGCGGCTGGAAAAGGGCGCTGCCTTTGATACGGCCAATACCCTTCTTCGCTATCAGGTGCTTCCGCGTCAGGACAGGGGATGTTCCGTGCTCGCGTGCGTTGCCAAGCAGGAGGTCATCGCCCAGTACGAGGACCTGCTCGCGGGGCTGGGCCTCGAGCCATGGGCGGTGGTCCCGTCATCGTTCAATACCATGAACTTCTACGCACCCTATCTTGCCGCGAAGAACATCCCCGGGTATGCCCTGGCATGGATCGCTGAAGGATCATACACCACGATCATCAGTGAACGGGGGGGGGCTCGCTTCTATAGATACAAGGAGATCAAGGCCGGCGCCCTGGAGGATATCACCGGGCGGCTCATCCGCGAGCTTGATGACACGATCCATTTTTATCTGCACCTGGACCGGCAGCAACAGTCAGAGGTCGGCCACCTGTACCTGTCCGGCGAACCTGCGCTGATCGCTCCACTGTCGGAGAGCCTGAAGAGCGCGACGACCCTGAAGATCGAGACGCTCGTGCCGTCCTTCGTTCTCGCGGCGGGAGCGGTGGCCGATCCCGCCCTGGCGGCGGCTTTCGGCGCGGGAGGTGCTTTGTGATGAAACGCCCGGCGCTGATCACCATAAATTTTGCCGGCACGAACTTCCGGCACCTGGTGCGTCTCCAGCAGTGGCTCATTGTCGCCGTGGTCCTGCTCGGGACCGCGACCGGCGTATTGCTCTGGAAAGCGAATTCCTATCACGCGCAGAGCGCGGCCCTGACACAACAGGTCAGGGAATTCACCGCATCGATCGAGAAGCTGCGGCCTGCCATGCAGGAACGCCAGCAGCTCGTAAAGGACCTGGGTGACATGTCGGGATTGCTGGAGGCCAGGAGGTTCTCCTGGACCCGGCTCTTGACCGGGATCGAAGCGGCATTTCCCTCCGGTGTCGCGCTCACCCGGCTGGAGTTCAACGCGCGGGAACTGGCCGTGGCGCTCGAAGGGACGGCGCAGTCCCCCGAATCCCTCAGCAGCCTGATGATCGGGCTGCAGAAGTCCCGTTCTTTCAAAAGCCCGCTTCTCAAGCATCAATCCATGGATAAGGGGAATATTTCGTTCAATGTGGCAGTCACGTATCAAGAACATCCTGCAGCCGGAGCGGATCCGGGCGCTGGCCGGCAGCCTCGCAACTAAGCGTCTCAGGATCGCGGCGCTCCTGGGTTCCGGTCTCATCGTGCTCAACCTGCTCGTGTATGGGGTGGTCGTTGCGCCCGCGGCGAGGCGGCTTGCCGCTGACCGGCACCAGTATGGGGAGCTCAAGAAGGAGTACGCCGAGGCGGTCCTGTTCCAGAAACAGAAACAGCTCTTTGCCGGCCTCACCGCGGGCATCCCCGCGCAGAAGGACGTGCCGCTCCTGATCAAGGACCTCGTGCAGACGGCCCGCAGGCTGAACCTCTCGGTCGAGGCGATCAATTCCGATATTCCCACGCCGGGGAGCGGGGGGCTGACCATGCTTACGTTCACCTTTCCGGCGTCGGGGGCCTATGCCGACATCAAGCGGTTCATCTACGAGGTCGAGACCTCGGACCGCATTGTGGGGATCCAGGATGTGAAGCTGGGCTCCGAAAAGGGGCGGGTCAAACTGCAGATGAAACTGGTGACCTACATCAGGGGAGAACGGGAACAATAAGACGTGAGCGTTGGACGCTTGCGGAAAGAGGACCACGGCGAAACATGGCATTGACGACGCAGCAGGAAAAAAAGATCGCGGTGGCGCTGTTTGCGGTGTTCGCCGCGCTGGTCCTGTATCGAATGTTCTCCGTTGAAGAGAAGAAGACCGCTCCGCTTACGTTCACCCAGGGGATGAAGCTGTCATCGCCTGTCCGGAGGGGGCTGGCCGCTCCCGGAGGGGCATCGGACCCGCTCCTGGTCTTTCTTGAACGGCGTATCGAAAAGTATCCCGGCGTAGGCCGCGATCTGTTCCGAATGGGCGGCACGAACGGGCAGGCGAAGCAAAGGCCGATGCTTATAACAAGACCGGTCGCGACGGTAACGCGTCCCACATCCACGATCCCGTCGAGAACGCCCGAGGAGACCGCACAGGACATGGCGCGGGCGGACCTCTCGACGTTCCGGTTCCTGGGATATCTTACCGATAAGGACAGTTCGCTGTTCCTGTCAAAGGATGGAGAGTTGTTCATCGTGAAAAGCGGTGATACGATACTGAAGAACTACCAGGTGAAGGCCGTGGGGAAGGACAACGTGGTCCTCTTCGACACGATCACGAAGGTAGAGGTCAGGATAGAGCTGACGGGCAGCGCCAAGTAGTTGTTGGACCGTTGTCATCGGGTCTCGTCACCGGTGCCTCGGTCCTGGTCGTCGGTTCCATACCACGGGAGGGGAAGATGAAGAAGACCGGCATACTGATGCTGACCATGATCCTGATCGCGGTGCTGGGCGGATGCGCCGGTTCGAGGTCGTTCCAGCGGGGCGAACGGTACGCGAGGGGGGGGGAATGGGACCTGGCGGTCAAGGAATACCGCGAAGCCCTGAAGGACAGCCCCCAGGACATCGAATACCGGTCGGCTCTGCTGCGGGCCGAGGAAACGGCGGCGAACCAGCACTACAAGAAGGCGCGGAGCTTCCTGAAGGAGCGCAAGCTCGATCAGGCGATCATCGAGCTCCAGCAGGCCATTTATCTGAATCCCTCCAATGTTGCCATCCAGAGCGCACTCAAGTCCGTCCTGAACATAAAGCAGGCTGAGGAGCATTACCGCGCGGCCCTCACCTTCATAGAGCTAAGCCGGCTGAACGATGCCATCAATGAGTTGAACCGCTCGGTCGACCTCGACCCGGAGAACCCGAAATACCATGACACGCTTGATAAGCTCCAGAAGAAAAAGAGCGAGAGCGAACCCGATGAGGCCTTGACCCTGGCCTCGGACAAGCCGGTCACGCTCAACTTCAAGAATACGAACATCAAGGAGGTGTTCGAGCTCCTTGCCAAACTGTCGGGCATCAATATTCTCTTTGATGAAGAGGTCAGGGCCCAGCCGGTGACGGTGTTCGTGAAGGACGTGTCGTTCCAGTATGCGCTCAACCTGCTCCTGTCCACCAACAAGCTTTTCATGAAGAAGCTCAGCGCGGACACGATCATCATCATTCCCAAGACGAAGACCAAGATGGACCAGTACCAGGACCTGGTCATGAAGACGTTCTATCTGAACAACGCGAAGGCCAAGGACGTCGTGAACCTCCTCCGGTCCATGCTGGACACGCGGAAGGTCTATGTGAACGAGGTGTTGAACTCTATAACGCTTCGCGAGACGCCGGAGAAGATCAAGCTGGTCGAGAAGATCATTGCCGCGAACGACCTCAAGGAGGCCGAGGTCATCCTTGACGTGGAGATACTCGAGATCGCCCGGAGCAAGACGCTGAAATACGGCTGGAACTTCAATCCCGGGCTGTCCGCTTCCGCCGCGATCCAGGGGTCCACGGCGGGCGCGGCGCCGGGTTCGATCTCGCTGAATGACCTGCGGAACGTCACCGGGGACAATGTGATGCTGTCGATCCCCGGTGTGGTGGTCAATCTGTTAAAGCAGGATGCCGACGCGCAGACCCTGGCGAATCCGCGCGTCCGGGTGCTGAACAACAAGAAGGCAGAGTTCCACATCGGCGACCGCATCCCGATCCAGACCTCTACCATCGCGTCTACCGTCGCCGGCCAGATCACGTCGAACTTCGAATACAAGGATGTGGGCATCAAGCTGAACATCGAGCCGACCATTCACTTGAGCAATACGGTTACCCTCACCATGAAGCTCGAGATCAGCAGCCTCGGGGATGCCATCGATTTCGGCGGCGGTCAGAAACAATACAAGTTCGGGACCCGCCGGACCGATACGACTATCAATCTCCGCGACGGCGAGACTGTGATCATCGGCGGGCTTATCAAGGACGAGGAGCGGAAGAGCAGCAACAAGATCCCCCTGCTGGGCGACATCCCGATCCTGGGCAAGCTGTTCTCGTCGTCCGACGACGGTACCATCAAGACCGATATCCTCATGTCCATCACCCCGAACATCGTCCGCACCCTGGAGCTTCCCGACAAGGACATCCAGGCGTTCTGGTCGGGGACGGAAGAGGCCTATGATGTGAAGCCGATGTTCACCACGATCGGCGCCAAGAGCTCAAAAACGGCCGAGAAGCCCCTGGAAAAGACGGCGGTCCTCGACACCCTGGCCAAGCGGGAGCCGGTGTTGCAGTCCAAGCCCACGGAAACGCGGCCGGCGACGGCGGAAGCGGCGAACGCCGCAGTGCTTGACCTCAAACCGTCCGACACGACGGTCCCGGTCGGGCAGGAGTCGCGCTTTGATGTGTCGATAACGGGCGTAAAGGACCTGTACGGATCGATCCTCACGATCAGCTATGATCCCAAGTTCATAGATTTCAAATCGGCAGCGGAGGGTGCGTTCCTCAGAAAGGACAACCAGCAGACGTCGTTCCTGTTCTCGAACAACATCAAGGCAGGGACCGTTGATATCTACATAACCCGGATCGGCGATGTAGGCGGCGTAGAAGGCTCGGGGACGCTCTGCTCGGTCGTATTCCAGGGGAGATCCGCGGGGACGAGCCAGGTCCTGTTCAAGAGCACCAAGCTCGGGAACTATAACCGTGAACAGCTCAAGGTGGACATCAAGCCGGCGAAGATGACGGTGAAATAGGATGCGAGTGCGGAGTGCGCGTAGACATGACCCTCACCCCTGCCCTAATGAAGACTCACCCTCACCTTTGCTTCCTGGAAAAGGCCCTCACCCCTGCCCCTCTCCCCATTGTGGGAGAGGGAAAAAGGGAGAGGGGGCT
>CAKKRC010000065.1 GCA_919902495.1 Nitrospiria bacterium | reverse complement strand
GGCACGTACGGTGGTGTGGGAGGACGGCGGGGGCGACCCCGCCTCCTACCCGATCTCTCTTTCAGGAAGCATGAAAGCATCGTTAAGCGGCAGGAATGCCTTGAATTTAGGGTGCCCCTGTGATAAATTCATGTTCTGTCAGCTGCCGGAGCGGAAGGCAGCTGAAGGAGGTGTTGTTGTGCGATACCGGTATATTTCCTATAAATATTCCCGGAAGGCAAGCCCGGACGCGGCGCTGCAGAACATCTGGGAGACCTTTGGTACCTGGGCGGTGCCCGTTGCTTCGGGGTGGCGTCCCCCGACGGATGTCTATGAGACCCCTGACCGGCTTATCGTCCTGATCGAAGTGGCCGGGGTCACCGAAGAGGACCTTTCGGTAACGCTCTTCAGCGACCTCCTGGTGGTCGAGGGAACGCGTGAACAACCGCATTTCTTTAAAGCGGGGATGTCTGCCTGCCACCAGCTGGGGATCAAATTCGGAGAGTTCCGTACGGAGATCTATATCCCCGTCACGGTCGATCATGATAATGTCACCGCAGAGTACAAGAATGGACTGCTCAAGATCATGCTGCGAAAGCTTGCATGATAACCACCGGCCCACATGAAGATGCGTGACGTGTTCAACAGGCTGTTCAGGAAAGGTCAGAGAGGAACGAGGAACGGTGAAATGGAAGACAAACTGGAGACGCAATCAGACAAGATACCGCCGGTGCCCGCTGAGCTTCCGCTGCTGCCGCTCAAGGACACGGTGGTCTATCCGATGACCGTTTATCCTCTCGTGATCGGCAAGGAAAAATCCATCCGGTTGATCAACGACGTCACCGTGGGCGACAAGATCCTGGCGCTCACCGCGCAGAAGAAGGCGGACACCGAGGTCTCCGGCACGGGGGACGTCTACACCATCGGCACCATGGCGCGCATCCTTCAGATGGTCAAGGCGCCAGATGGAACGCTCCGTGTGCTGGTCCAGGGGCTGGAGCGCATTGTCATTACCGAATTCTCGCAGAACGAGCCCTACATCAAGGCGAAGATCACCGTGAATTCCGAAGTAAGCGAAAAATCGGTCCCGATCGAGGCGCTGATGCGGGGTCTTGCCGAGCTTTTTCAGAAGATGGTATCGCTTACGCCGAACATGCCTGAAGAGCTTTCCGCTGCAGCCCTCAATATCGAGGACCCGCGCCAGCTCGCCTACCTTGTGGCGACGAACATCCGTCTGGACCTCCCGCAACGGCAGGAGATCCTGGAGATCGACCGAGTTGAAGAGAAGATGAACCGCCTCGTGCAGGCGCTGAACCGGGAGATCGAGGTCCTGGAACTGGGCAGGAAGATCCAGGGCCAGGCCAAGGACCAAATGCAGAAGGCCGAGCGGGAGTACATCCTCCGGCAGCAGCTCGCGGCCATCCGCAAGGAGCTGGGCGAAGAGGCCGAGGATGGCACCGAGTCCAAGAGCCTTCGGGAAAAGATCGAGCAGGCCAAACTGCCCCCGGAAGCGGAAAAGGAAGCAAAACGGGAGCTCTCGCGCATGGAAAAACTTTCCCAGACCTCGCCAGAGTACTCCGTGATCCGCACGTACCTCGAATGGATAACGGGTCTGCCCTGGAACACGCTGTCATCATCGGCCATAGACATCGCGAAGGCGAAGGAGACGCTCGACGCGGACCACTACGGCCTGGAAAAGGTCAAGGACCGCATCCTCGAGTATCTGGCGGTGAAAAAGCTGGGTGACGAGCGCGCCGCGGGGGAGGGGTCCAGGATACGGGAGCCTATCCTGTGCTTTGCCGGCCCTCCCGGCGTGGGGAAAACGTCCCTGGGACAGTCCATTGCCCGTGCGCTCAACCGGAAGTTCGTCCGCCTGTCCCTGGGCGGCCTTCACGACGAGGCCGAGATACGCGGACATCGACGGACCTATATCGGAGCCATGCCGGGCAGGATCATCCAAGTGCTAAAAAGGGTGGAGACCCGCGATCCGGTCATCATGCTCGACGAGGTGGACAAGGTCGGCGCCGACTGGCGCGGAGACCCCTCGTCGGCCCTGCTGGAAGTGCTGGACCCGGAGCAGAACAAGGACTTCCGGGACAACTATCTTGATGTTCCCTTTGACCTCTCGAAGGTGATGTTCATCACCACGGCGAACCAGCTGGAGACGATCCCTGCGCCGCTCCTCGACCGCATGGAAGTGCTTCACCTCTCCGGCTATACGGAGCACGAGAAACTGAACATCGCCAGAAAATATCTTGTCCCGAAGGAGATCAAGGCGAACGCGCTCAAGGTCGAGGAGATCATCTTCGAGGACGACGCGATCCAGGGCATCATCAAGGACTTTACCCGTGAAGCCGGCGTCCGGAACATTGAACGGGAGATCGCGAACGTCTGCCGCAAGGTGGCAAAGGCCGTTGCCGAGGGAAAACCGACCCCCATAACCATCACCCAGACGAATCTCCATGAATATCTCGGGAAGCCGAAATACTTCGCCGAAACGTCGGCGATGATCGACCGGCCGGGAGTGGTCACGGGCCTCGCCTGGACGCCGGTGGGCGGCGATATCCTGTTCGTCGAGGCATCCATGATGCCGGGGAACAAACAACTGACGCTTACGGGCCAGCTGGGGGACGTGATGAAGGAATCTGCCCAGGCCGCCCTGTCCTATGTACGTTCCCATGCCGAGGAACTGGGCATCAGCAGGGATTTCTTCGAAAAGACCGATATCCATATCCATGTCCCGGCCGGGGCCATCCCGAAGGACGGACCGTCGGCAGGCGTGACCATGACCACGGCCATCGTGTCCCTGCTGACCGGAAGGACCGTGAAGAACGACCTCGCCATGACCGGCGAGATCACCCTGCGGGGAAAGGTGATGCCCATCGGCGGGGTGAAGGAGAAGGTGCTGGCCGCCCGGCGTGCCGGCATCAAGACCGTGATCCTGCCCGCGCGGAACATGAACGACCTGGACGACATCCCCGAAGATCTGCGCAAGGAGATGACCTTCATATCGGTGGAACGGATAGACCAGGTGATCACCGCCGCGCTCGGGGAGAGGAGGGTGGCCTGAAGCCGCATTCCACCAGTACCGCAGGACGGGGCGCGGAACGCCTTCCCCCGTGGTTCCGCGTGGGCCTGTCCGTGAACGGACGCTCCACGCTGCTTCGGAACCGGCTTCGCGACCTGCGGCTCCGCACGGTCTGCGAGGGAGCGGCATGCCCCAACCGGAACGAATGCTGGAACGCGGGAACGGCCACGTTCCTGATCCTGGGCGACCGCTGCACCCGCTCCTGCATGTTCTGCAACATTCCCTCCGGCGAGACCAGAACAGTAGATCAGGACGAACCGAGACGCATCGCCGACGCGGTTGTCGTGATGGGCCTTGCCTATGCGGTCGTCACATCGGTGACGCGGGACGATCTGCCGGACGGAGGTGCAGGGGCGTTCGCCGGCACCATCGGTGCGGTCAGAAGGCGGTCGCCGGAATGCCGCGTCGAGGTCCTCATCCCGGACTTCCAGGGCTCCCGTGCATCGCTGGAAGCAGTGCTGGATGCAGGGCCGCATGTCGTGAACCACAATGTCGAGACCGTTCCGTCGCTCTATTCCCGCGTGCGGCCCGGAGCCGACTACGGCCGGTCCCTGCGCCTCCTGGAGCGCGCGAAGCAGCGCGGCTTCGTCACCAAGTCGGGTATGATGCTGGGCCTGGGTGAGGAGGTCGGCGAGGTCCGATCCGTCCTGCAAGACCTGAGAAGTGTCGGATGCGATATCCTGACCATTGGGCAATACCTGCGGCCTTCCCCGCGCAATCTTCCCGTGGAGCGATATTATCGGCCTGAGGAGTTCGGATCGCTCAGGAACGAGGCTCTGGACCTGGGTTTCCGCCGGGTCGCCGCCGGTCCGCTCGTGAGGAGCTCGTATCATGCCGCCCGTTACGGATCGGAGCAGGCGACCGGTGAACGAGACCTATGACCTATCGATGCAGGATCTGCAATACCAGCGGGGACCATCCCGTATATACGGTACGGGAAATGATGCTCGGGTCCGGGGACAGGTTCCTTTATTTTGAGTGCACAAGCTGCCGGTGTCTTCAGATCGCCGAGATCCCTGCGGACATGGGCAAGTACTACCCACGGGACTACTACAGTTTTTCAACGACCTCGCGGGACAAGACCGGGAATACGGTCATCAAGGCGGCCCGCAGGATCAGGAACTACAGCTCGGTGAGCGAACAGGGGTTCGGGACCGCCGTGGTCAGAACATTGTTCCCGAACAAGAAACTGCTTCCCCTGATGCGGCTGGGCCTTACCCCCGCTTCCCGGATCCTTGACGTGGGATGCGGATCGGGATGGCGGCTCTATGCGTTGCGGGAGGCAGGCTTTCCCAACACGCTGGGAGTAGATCCTTACCTGGAGCGCGACATCCTGTACGCGAACGGCCTGCAGGTCCTGAAAAGGACCGTGAACGAGGTGGAAGGCGCGTGGGATGTGGTCATGTTCCATCATTCCCTTGAGCATATTCCCGACCAGGCTGCCGCGCTCCGGGCCGCCGCCGGCCTCCTGCGTCCCGGCGGCGCCTGCCTGATCAGGGTCCCGGTCGCATCGTCATACGCGTGGGAGCACTACCGCGAGCATTGGTACCAGATCGACGCGCCGAGGCACTTCTATCTGCACTCCTATGCGAGCATGAGGCTGCTGGCCGAACGATGCGGACTGGTGCTTCGTTCAACGGAGTGTGACTCGACCCTCGATCAATTCAGGACCAGCGAACTGTACAAACGCGGGCTCCGGTCCCTCGGGGAGGCGGGATTCACCCGGTCCGAGGAGAACGACTGGAAGCGCCGCGCCGCGAACTTGAACCAGGAAGGTCGGGGAGACCAGGCGGTCTTCTATTTCGGAAAGGCTGAAACGCGCTGAAAGAACAATTGAAAAGGAAGAGGAGTATATTGCATGACGAACAGAGGTGCTATTCATGAAAGTGCCTGTGAGAACACCCACGAGGTGGTAGCGGGGCTGATCCCCGCCGGGAAGCAGGTCGTCCTTGACATTCCCTGCGGCGAAGGCGCTTTTTCCAAACGTCTCATCGACCGCGGGATCGAGGTCCACTCCGCCGACATCGTACGGGCTGACCAGGCGGGCAATCCCCGGTTCCAGGTCGCCAATATGAACGAAACGCTTCCGTTCGAAGATGAAAAGTTCGATGGTGTCGTGTGCATTGACGGCATCGAGCACATCGAGCGGCAGTTCGATTTTGTCCGGGAATGCGGCAGGATCACGAAACGCGGGGGGTTCATCATCATCTCCGCGCCGAACATCAGTTCGCTGCGGTCGAGGTTCCGCTGGCTCCTGACGGGATTCCATACGAAATGCAAGACTCCCTTGAACGAGCGGTGTCCCCATCCGTCGTTCCATATAAATATGATCTCATTCCCGGAACTGCGCTATATCCTGCATACCAGCGGGTATACGGTCCAAACACTGGCCTCGAACCGCATCAAGTTCGTCAGCTGGCTCTACGCGCCGCTGGTGCCCGTCGCGTTCCTGAACTCGCTCTACTGGTCCTGGAAAGAAGCGAAGAACGACGACCTGAAGGTCATCAACCGGGAGGTCCTTGCCCAGATGTTCTCGCTGCCGGTGCTCTTCGGAGAGACCCTGGTGGTACAAGCGAAAAAACGTTGAACCGCGGACCTGCGGGACAGGGGAGGGAGGGATCACCACCCACCGTCCCCGGAGGAGACAAGGAAGCATGAAGTGCACCGTTATCGTTCCGACGTACAACAGACCGCAAGCGCTGAAGCTATGCCTGCTCAGCCTGGCGCAGCAGAGCCGGCTTCCTGACGAGGTCCTCATCGCCGACGACGGGAGCGGCCAGGAAACGAAGGACGTGGTCGCTGAAATGACGGACCGTCTTCGGGACCGCTTTCCCATTCGTCATGTGTGGCACGAGGACGTCGGTTTTCGAAAGCCAAAGATCCTGAACGAGACGGTTCGCCAGTCGACGGGGGAGTATCTCATATTTCTCGATGGCGATTGCATTGCCCACCGGCATTTCGTTAAAGCTCACCTTGACCGTTCCGATCCTGACGCGGTGCTGGGAGGAAAACGCGTTGAGATCGGCAGGGAGATGAGCGAAAAGATCACTCAGGACGGAACGATCTATAACACGGTCAGCATCCGCCTGCTCTGGGATGCCGCAAGAAGGCGGTCGCGACGGGTCGGTGAGGGCTTTTATGTAACGAACAGGTTCGTCAGATATATTCTGCACCGGGACCGGATCCATTTGAAGTCCATCATCGGATGCAATTTCAGCCTGTACCGGGACCTGTTCTACGCCATAAATGGCTGTGATGAGGACTTCCTTGACGGATCTGCGGAGGATATCGATATCGGTGTACGGGCAGTCAATCTCGGAAAACACCTGAGATCGGTCCGGGCGCTCGCGATCATCTTTCATCTCTGGCACAAGGCGTCATGGAGCTACGAATGCGATAAATGCAAGGAAAATCTCAAGATCCTTCAGCGGCGGATAGACACTAAAGAACCTTACTGCAGAAATGGGATCAGGAATATCTCATAGGCCGGGAGAAGCAGCGCCGGACCGGGTCAGGCGACAGCAGGATCGCGCGCGGGGCAAACGGCCGGTGGTGAACGACGATAATCTGTTGCGGGATGTGATATTAAGGAGGGGACCTCGTTGGACAGACCATCATGGTATGGATACAGCCACAGGCAGGAGGAAAAGGTCGTTGACCTGGGCTGCGGAATTTCGAAGGTCCCGGGCAGCATCGGTGTAGATTGCTTTCAGGACCCCTTGGTAGATGTTGTCCACGACCTGGACGTCTTTCCGTATCCTTTCGGGAGCGATACCGTCGATGCCGTCTACCTGAACCACTGCATCGAACATCTTGTCGACCCGAAAAGAACACTTACGGAATGCCTCAGGATCGTCCGTCCGGACGGGAACATCTTCATTACCGTGCCGCATGTGACCAATCTTGCCAGCTTCGGCGATGCCACGCACCGGAGATATTTTTCGTACCGTGCAATACCGGGGCTGGCGAACAGTGTTGCCGTTGACGGAAAGAAGCTGGGCATGGACAAGGCCCGGATAACATCAAGGATCCCGTTCTTCGGACCGTTGATAAATCTATCACCGCGGTTCTGGGAGGATTACTTGTGCTTCATCATAACCGGGCGAGCCATGTATTACCGTTTCGTCGCGAGAAGGTCGTAGGACGAATACAGAGAGACTGTGGCAGGGAAGAACAACGTGGAGGTATATGCCGCAGCAGCGTGGAAGCGGCAAATCTCGAAATATAGTCGATTTGACATAATATACATTATCGGTCTTTTGATTAAATTAAACCATTATGTTGCAAGTATTAACGTAACATATTGTTATTATAGCTTAATGCTTAATATTCCTACCATTCTGTTTGAATCTGCCAATCCCTCCTGAGACTTGTGAAGGAACTGGGTTCCAAACGTCAGATTAAACCGCTCGTTGACGAGTCGCAATCCATAGGTCACTGCACTGAAATCAGCGCCATCGATCGTCATTATATCTTTCCCTTTGCGTTGACTATACTCGATGATCATTTGCAGATTCCTGTATTTGCTTATGGGAAACAGGACGCCTGCATTCACCAGTGTGTAGCTGTCTCTGATCTGGTCGTCTGAGAGGTCCTGGGCCGCGATCTGTCCGTCGGCGAATATGCCGATAATATGGTCTTCCCAAATGAGTTCGCTGCCCAGGGATATTCCCACGCGTCCGCCCCAATGACTGACACTGTTCATCCCTGCTGTTTTATCACCCGTCGGGAACACGCCGGCCAGGATGAGCGCTACACCGGGTATGCTGCTGAATTCGGTCTGCGGCCTGATATTCCATTTATAGGCCAGATCAGTATCGCCCATGCCACGGGTTATTTGATCAGGGTCCACGTTCACATAATGAAAAGAACATTTCAGGGCGATCTCGCTGGAATGTGAAAGCCCCATACTGATGGTCATGGGATATTCCGTTGCCGTATAATTAGGTGCAAGACTGTTCTCAGAAAGGACCATAACGCCGATCTCCAGGATTTTCGGCGGCAGTGTGAACGGTGAGGTCGTCGCGAGAAGTCCTGTCATTCCGGAGGTGTTGACCGGCCGGTTGACTATCTCCAGTTCTTCTGCGAGAACTGCGGCAGGCAATAGAAGCGCTATGATCATAGGCAGAAGCAGAATGTATCGCATGGTGAGAGAACTGTATCAATAAGACCGGACCCCGTCAAGGAAATTATCTTTTCTTGACAAGGACGGCCCCCTATTGATATCTTTACGAAACAAATCGTAATTACGTGAGAACGTCAAGGGAGGGTCGGTATGCGAAAGATCGGTATGAGCGCAGTTTTGATTCTTGTTGCATGGACGATGGTAAGCGTCGTCTCTGCAATGCAGCATGAAGCGACGGCGGACAAAGGCAGGATGTTGTTCAATGACACGAAGCTTGGTGCGAACGGAAAATCGTGCAATAACTGCCACAAGGATGGAGCCGGGCTGGAAAAGGCCGGTGTAAAACAGGATCTGGAAACAATAGTGAACACCTGCATCACAAAGGCTCTGACGGGCAAGGCCCTTAAGGCAAAATCCGTCGAGATGCAGTCGATGGTGCTGTATATCAAAGGCCTCGGCAGTGAGAAGAAGCCCGCCGGTAAAAAGGCCCCGGTCGGATGTTGAGATCAAGGCAGGAGGACAGCGGACAATAACCCCTTTTGTTAGGCCTGAACAGGGGGATCTTATTTCAACATCAGCAGATACCGCATGATGTTCCTGAAGTCATTCTGCCCGAATTTGACCTGGCCGATGACCGGTACACCGGACAGGCGTTCAATGACCGGAGGGACCGTTCTTTCGGCCAGTCCGGGAACTTTCTTCGAATGGTGGTTGATCACGATCCCCGCAATGCGCAGCCCGCGGGAACGAAGGGCCATGACGGTCAAAAGCGAGTGATTGATCGTGCCCAGCCCGGGGCGCGCGACAACGAGTACCGGCAGGTCCAGGACCCTGGCCAGGTCCAGGTAATACCGGTTCGTGGTCAGCGGGACCATGATCCCGCCTGCACCTTCTACCACCATATACGCGTGTTTCCGGGCAAGGGTACGGAATGCAGAAACGATCCTTCTGATCTCGATCCTTTTCCCCGTACGTGCCGCGGCGACGGCCGGCGCAAGGGCATCACGGAAGCGGTAAGGATTCACAAGGGCGAGTGGATCATCCACCCCCCCTGCCTGTATCAGCTTTAACGCGTCACGCGGTACCAGAACGCCGTTCCGGAACATGCATCCTGTTTCAGCTGGCTTCATCACGCCGACGTCGATTCCCTGTTCGCGCAGGGCCGCGGCAAGGCCGGCACCGACATAGGTCTTTCCCACCCCGGTATCCGTTCCGGTAATGAATATCCCCTGTATCTTCATACTCATCATGGGATCCTGCTGTCCAGATTGAATACCTGGCCCGACACATGCTGCATGAGCGAGAGACGATAGATGAATTCGGCGACCTCTTCCCGGGTCGAGGACCTGCCGAGGGCGTTTTCCTCGATGATCCGCCTGCGGACCGGTTCCGGAAGCGAGGTCCCCATTTCCGTCTCGAGAAGGCCGGGGAGAACGGTATTTGCCCTGATATTGAACCTTCCCAGCTCCTTTGCTGCCGACTGGGTAAGACCGACAAGCCCGGCTTTCGCTGCAGAGTAATTTGCCTGGCCCGCCCTTCCCTGCATGCCGGTCAGGGAAGCAAGGGAGATGATATGGCCGGAGCGCTGCCGCATCATGGCCCGGGAAACCGCGCGTATGCAGTGAAACGGACCGGTCAGGTTCGTATCGAGGACATCGTCCCAGTCCTGCTCGGACATGCGGACGGCAAATCCATCACGCGTTATGCCGGCGTTGTTCACCAGGACATCTATCGTCCCCCATCGTTCCAATACAGCATCGGTCATCGCGTCTACCATGGCCCCCTGCCGTACATCTGCCTGAAGAGCGAATGCTTCGCCTCCCTGTTCCGTAATGCTGTCGACTACGGCAATCGCGTCCTGGCGCCGTTCGAGATAGTTTACGACGATACGTGTGCCGGCATGGCCGAACTTCAGGGCGATCGTTCTGCCGAGGCCGCGGGAAGCTCCGGTGACGATTATGACGCGGTTATTCCGGCCTGCCATGGGAGAAGTACCCCTCTTCCTTCAATATCCCGAGTATCCTGACGGCCTGAGCAATATCTTCTTCCGTATGCGTGGCCAGGACCGTCACCCTGAGCCGTGCGCTGCCGTCGGGGATCGTGGGCGGCCTGATGGCTATTGCGAACATGCCTTGTGCGAGTGCCTTTTGAGAGGCATGGAGCGCCCGATCGGAGCTTCCTACCAGGAGCGGGAAGATGGGCGTTGCCGACGGAGCGATGTTGATGCCCAGGGACGCCAGGCCATGAGCAAGGCGGCTCCTGTTGTCCCAGAGCCTCTCCCGGCGCCAGGGTTCTGCTTCGAGTACATCAAAGGCCGCGATAGATGCAGCGCAGACCGCAGGCGGGAGCGACGTGCTGAACAGGTAGCTTCTGCAGGTGTTCAACAAATAGCGCACAACGTCCGGGGCGCCTGTAATATAGGCGCCGAACGATCCCAGGGCTTTCCCCAGGGTGCCCATCTGGATATGCACCCTGTCTTCCAACCCGAAGTGTTCGGCGGTCCCCCTGCCCTGCTTGCCCAGAACGCCGGTTGCATGGGCATCGTCGACCATCAGGACAGCATCATAGCGCTCGGCGAGCAGTACAAGGTCGGGGAGCGGCGCGATATCGCCGTCCATGCTGAAAACACCATCGGTGACGATAAGTTTCCTGGGGGCAGTCCTGTTCGATCGCAGAAGGCTTTCCAGGTGGTCCATGTCCCTATGCCGATAGACCTCGGTCCTGGCCCTGCTCAGGCGGCAGCCGTCGATGATGCTTGCGTGGTTCAGCCTGTCGCTCAGGACAAGGTCCCCGTCTCCGGCAACGGCAGGGATGACCCCGGTATTGGCGGTGTAGCCGGAATTGAACACGATCGCGCTTTCGGTTCCTTTGAACGAGGCTATCCGTCGCTCCAGCGCTTCATGCAGTTCGGTGTTCCCGGAGACCAATCGTGATGCGCCGGTGCCGAATCCATAGCGCTCCATGGCGTCGCAGGCGGCATGCTTCAATGCGGGATGCTCGGCGATACCCAGATAGTTGTTGGAGCAGAGGAGGACGACCTGCTTCCCGTCGACCGTTATCCGGGGGCCCTGTGCCGACCCGATGCGGACCTGAGTTCGGATGAGATGCTGTTCCTGTAGAATGTCGAGTTCTCGTTCGAACATAGCCGTTACCTGGATGAGCTGCAGCTGCCTACGGAGGTTATGAGAACGGGCTCGTACTGGAGAAAGTTCAGGAAAGGGTCCTTGTCGAACAGATCGCGTTTGACAAAGAACACCCTGCCTCCCCGGTCGATCCCCATCTCTTTCATAAAAGGATAACGGCAATACCCTGCGGCGCGTGATGCGATATACCCTGCAGTATAGGTGCTGTCGTCGGACCAGCAGAGCTCTGCCAGGATGCCGGGCGCGTGAGCGACCTTGGTTGCCAGTGCAAGGGCTTCCTTCGTACGAAAATGCGTGAGGCCGATGGTCGCGAGCGACCGGTCGATATCGTCGGAGGCGGCGTCGCTCCAGTCGAACCGCGACACCCGCACGCCCCGTTCCTGATCGGGCTCGAGCCGAGCTCCCGAGGCCGCGTCCATGATCATGGCGCCCCGCATGTTCCCGCCGGAGAACGCCGGGCCGTCATCGAGATGCTGGAACGCCGATTCGATGGCAAGAGGCGATATGCCGACGCTCAGCAGCATGGTTCGCGCCGCCTGTCTGCAGTCAGCGACGCCCGATGCGGCCGACGCAGTGAGGTCCAAGGACCGGACCTCGCGAAGAGGTGCGTCCTTCAGCGCTTCGACCGTGACAACGATCTGGTCAGGCACTGCACCGCGCGAAAGAGCCCGGGTCATGAGCTCCTGGACGATACCGCTGACCCGCTCCAGAACTGAAAGACGTTCTGCGCCGGAAATATGATGCGATGCGGCAGATGCCCGCATGCGGATGCTGTAGAGCAATGGAGTGGTCATGCCGGACGAATGGAAAGACCGAGATCAGTGAGCATCCGAAGGTCGCTTTCCGGATCGAGCCCGGTCCTGGTAAGATAGTTCCCGATCATGAACCCATCGGCTCCCGCCTGAAAGATCCGGGGATGGTGGTCCGCCAGGGCTGTTCCCCTCCCGCCGCAGACACGGATCTCCCGGTCCGGAAGGATCATCCGGAACAGCGCGATGGCATGGAGCGCTTCGAGCGGAACAATTGGCGTTACCCTGTCCATCGGTGTTCCCGCGATGGGCATCAGAAAGTTAATGGGGACCGACTCGACACCGAGTTCCTTGAGCGAAAATGCCATGCTTACACGGTCACGCATGGTCTCACCCATTCCCAGGATCCCGCCGCTGCAGGCAGAGAGGCCTATTGAATGGGCATGATGCAGAAGGTCCGTTCGCTCATCGAAAGTATGGGTCGTGCAGATATTCGGGAAGAACTCACGGGACGTCTCGATGTTGTGGTGATAGCGATGAAGCCCTGCATCCTTGAGATACCGGAGCTGGTCATGGGTGAGCGTTCCCAGGGTGGCGCAGGGCGAGAGGCCCGCGGCATTGACCCGCTCAACGCCCCGGGCGATGCTCCGGAGGTCCGTGTCGTCATCGATGCCGCGTCCGCTGGTCACGATGCAGAACCGGCGGGCGCCGTTCTTTTTTGCCTCCCGGGCAGCCTCTTCCATCCGGTCCACATCGATCAGCGGATAGACCGGCGCATCGGTGGAATAATGGGACGATTGAGCGCAGAAGCGGCAGTCCTCGCCGCAGGCGCCGGATTTCGCGTTGACGATGGAACAGATGTCCACAGAGGAGCCACGGTAGTATTCCTTTATACGGCAGGAGGAAGCGATAAGATCGGTCAGGTCGGTCCCGGCGGCCCGCGAAAGGGCAAGAGCCTCCGCAAGATCTATTCTTCCGCCGCTGAGTATCTTGTCTGTCGTTGAATCGATCGTTTTGCGTAGCGATGCGCTCATAAGATACTGTTGTACCTGAAGAGGCCTTGATTGTCAACCGGAAACAAAGCATAGGTTGACATATGATTTGCTGCGCGAATTGAACTCTGTCAGGTGAAATGCGGAAAAGGAGATGAGGTCAACTCAGGTCGGCGATGACCTTTCGGACCTGTTCTTCCATGAGGGCCCTGATCGCCTGGAGCGATGCCCGGTCAACAGCTTCAAATCTCATAACGAGAACCGGCTGGGTATTGGACGCCCGGATAAGGCCCCAGCCCTTCTCAAAGACAGCCCGGATCCCGTCGACCGTTATTACTTCCCTGATCGGAAGGGAAACCGTACCGGGAGCTGCGTAGATCTGCTGGACCTGTTCGACGACCTTGAACTTGAGCGCGTCGGGGCAGTCGAAGCGTATCTCGGGAGTATTGAAGGTCTTGGGAAGATCGGCGAGCAGGGAGCTGAGAGGTATCCTGGATCTCTTCTCGGAACGGGTCTTTTTGAGCAGTTCCACGACACGGCATGCCGCATAGATCGCGTCATCAAAGCCAAAATACCGGTCCGCGAAGAAGATATGGCCGCTCATTTCCCCTGCAAGCGCAGCGCCGGTTTCCTTCATCTTTGCCTTGATCAGCGAATGGCCGGTCTTCCACATGATGGCCGAGCCGCCGTGTTTGCGTATGTCATCGTACATGGTCTGGGAACACTTTACTTCGGACACGAACATCGCGCCCGGCCTGTCGGCCAGGATGTCCCGGGAGAACAGGACCATGAGCTGGTCGCCCCAGAGAACGGTCCCCTGCTCATCTACGATCCCGATGCGATCGGAATCACCATCGAAAGCGACACCGAAGTCGGCGCTCTCTCTCTTTACTGTGCTGATGAGGGTCTCGAGGTTCATCGGGATGGTCGGATCGGGATGATGATTGGGAAAACGTCCGTCAGGCTCCGAATACAGTTCTGTCACGTCGCATCCCATGGAGCGGATGATCCCGGGAGCTGCAAGGCCGGCTGTTCCGTTCCCGCTGTCAAGCACGACCTTGATCGGCACATCGCGGTATTCTCGAAAGAGTCCCTTAAGATGTTCGGCATAGTGGGGAACGATCGGGTGCTGTGATATCTTCCCTGATCTGCCTGCTGTCTGCTGTCTGCCGTCTGCTGTCTGGAGGTCCTCCATGATCCGCCGCAGCTTCTGTATCTCCTCGCCGTAGATCGTGTCCTTGCCGACACAAAGCTTGAATCCGTTGAATTCTGCGGGATTGTGGCTGCCGGTGATCATGATGCCGCCACGCGGCTTCAGATGATAGAGGGAAAAGTAGAGGGCGGGTGTGGGACAGAGACCGACGTCAATGACGTCTATCCCCGCAGCGGTCAGTCCGCTGGTGAGGGCGTCCCGGAGGCGTGGCGAGCTCAGGCGGGCATCGTACCCGACGGTGACTGTATTGATCCCAGCAGGCTGCAGATACCGTGCAAATGCCCTTCCGAGCCGTTCGATGACCGGGTCCGTCAGGTCCCGGTCGGCAATGCCCCGTATGTCGTATTCCCGGAAGATCTCGGGATTGAACGTTGTTGTCATTTCGGAAGGTCTGGTAAAGGCGATCTGCCGGTCTGTTCATGCCTCATGTAATCATCATCGAATCGGACGATATCGTCCTCCCCGAGATATTCGCCGCTCTGGACCTCGATGATCTGCAGCGGGACCCTGCCGGGATTCTCAAGACGATGCTTCGCGGAAATGGGAATGTAGGTGCTTTCGTTCGTATGGACGTCATAGACCTTGTCGCCGTTCGTCACCCGCGCTGTTCCCGAGACTACGACCCAATGTTCGCTGCGGTGATGGTGGCTCTGGTGGGAGAGCTTTGCGCCGGCATGAACGACGATGCGTTTTATTTTGAAACGCTCCCCTTCTTCCAGTATCGTATAGGTGCCCCAGGGGCGGTGAACGGTGCGGTGGGTCAGATGCTCTTCTGACCTGCGTTTTTTCAGCTCCTCAACGACCTTCTTCACATCCTGGGCCCGCTCCCTGCTGCAGACCAGCGTTGCATCGGGAGTGTCGACAACGATGGTATTCTTCAGTCCGATGGTGGCCACGAGGCGTTTTTCCGCATAGACCACCGAATCGATACTGTCGACATCGATGACATTGCCCGAGATGATGTTGCCGGAAGCGTCCTTTTCCGTTACTTCCTCCAGGGCGGTCCAACTGCCCACATCGGACCAGCCGATGTCTGCCGGCACGATCGCGGCCCGGTCTGTCTTCTCCATGATCCCGTAATCTATGGAAACGGGGTCCAGCCGGGAGAACAGGTCGCGGACCGTGGCGGCTTCTCTGCCGCTGCCGATGCTCTTCTGGACATCCATGAGCCCCTGGTGGAGCAAAGGCAGGTGACGTTCGATCTCCTCAAGAAAGGTGCGCACCTTCCAGACGAACATGCCGCTGTTCCAGTAATAGTGACCGCTGTTCAGGTATCCCTGCGCGGTCTTCAGGTCCGGTTTTTCAGCGAATCGTTCCACCCGTGAAACCCCCGCAAGACCCGCTTCACGGCATGGTTCGCCTGCCTTGATATACCCATAGCCGGTTTCCGGCCGGCTCGGCTTGATGCCGAGGGTCACCAGGTAATCCTGGCGGGCCGCCTGCTCCGCGGTCCTGATACAGGCCAGGAAGGCATCGACGTTCCTGATCACATGGTCAGCGGAAAGGACCACCATGATGCCTTCCGGATCGATCCGGTTCACGTGGATGGCGGAAAGCCCGAGTGCCGGGGCAGTGTTCTTCGCTTCCGGCTCGAGGATCAGATTCCGGTCCCAGGAACCGCCGAAGCGCTGGGTGAGCTGCGTTTCGATATCGACGGCGATCCCCTGATTGGTCACGATAAAGACGTGCTCCCGTTTGATCAATGGAAGCACACGATCGACCGTGAGCTGGATCATCGTGTCATCGCTCCCGATCTTCAGGAGCTGTTTGGGCATCTTTTCGCGCGACAGCGGCCAGAACCTCGTGCCTGACCCCCCTGCCATGATGACTGCGTACATAGTAGTTCCTCTCAATTCAGAGAATAGCTAGTGTTGCTTCCGCTCCCATTCCCATGCCGTGCGGACGATGTAGTCAAGATCGTCGTGACGTGGAGTCCATCCGAGGGTTTGCCGTAATGCCGTACTGTCCGCGATAAGGGCTGGAGGATCTCCCGGACGCCGGTCCGCGGCCTCCACCGGGATATCGATGGAGGTTACCCGCCGGGCGGCATCGATCACCTCACGGACGGAATACCCATGACCATAGCCGCAATTGAGCGCCTTGCTGCCGCCCTTCTGCAAAAGATGGTCAAGCGCGCGAAGATGGGCGTCCGCGAGATCGGTCACGTGAATGTAATCACGGATGCAGGTGCCGTCGGGCGTCGGATAGTCGGTCCCGTACACGTTGATGCTTTGCCGTTCACCTTTCGCGGTCTTGAGCGTAAGCGGTATCAGATGCGACTCCGGGACGTGGCGTTCGCCTATTTTTCCGCCTGGATCGGCGCCGGCTGCATTAAAATACCGCAGGGACACGTACCGAAGCCGTCCTGTCGCCGATGCATCTTCAAGGACCTTTTCCACCATTGCTTTCGCCTGGCCATAGGGATTGATCGGCCGGATCGGCTGGATCTCGCTGATGGGCACGGTTGCGGGGATCCCGTAGACAGCGGCGGTCGAGGAAAAGATGATGTTCTCAACAGCATAGCGCTCCATGGCACTGAGCAGATTGATCGTGTTCGCCGCGTTGTTCCGGTAATACTTCAGCGGGTCCCGGACGGACTCCCCGACCTCGATGCAGGCGGCGAAGTGCATCACCGCGTCGGGCCGGAAGTCCCGCATGACCGATTCCAGGAGCGCGGTGTCCGCCAGGTCGCCGACGAGCAGGTCCCCGTACAGGACCGCATCACGATGGCCCGTGGAGAGGTTGTCATAGGTGCGGACGGTATGCTTGTGCCCGGCCAGTGCAGCGATGACATGGCTGCCGATGAACCCCGCGCCGCCGGTTACGAGAATCCTGCTCACAGGCAATGCCTCCAGGTGAACCATGATACGCCGTCAGTCCGATCAGCGGGCAGCGTCGTCACAGTAGTGTTTGATGTAGCGTCTTAACAGCGTCTTGACGTCCGGCGTCTGTCCGTCATCGCCGCTCTCGGCAGCGCGATGGAACTCCGCGAGCATGGCATTGATCTCGTCAAGGGTGAACCGTTCGCTCGAACGGGCGATGAACACCTTCTCCGATTTCGTGGCGATCGTCCCTTCCTCTGCCGTCAGGAGCTCTTCGAAGAGCTTTTCACCGGGGCGCATCCCGGTGAACTGGATATCAATGTCCTTGTAGGGCTCCAGCCCGTGCATCTTGATGAGCTCTTCCGCGAGCTTGACGATGGTGATGGGGACGCCCATATCGAGGACCAGGACATCACCGCCCCTGCCGATGATCGAGGCCTGGAGCACGAGCGATACCGCTTCCGGGATGGTCATGAAGTAACGCCGCATGTCCTTATGGGTGACAGTGAGCGGTCCGCCGTGCTTCAATTGCTCCAGGAAGAGCGGAAGTACGCTTCCCCTGCTCCCCAGGACGTTCCCGAACCGGACGGCGATGAACTCCGTCCTGCCTGATCCGTTGAATGCCCGGCAGACGTTCTCGGCCATTCGCTTGGTGGCGCCCATGATGCTGGTCGGCATCACCGCCTTGTCCGTGGAGATCATGACAAATTTATGCACACCGGCCTCGACGGACGCCTTCGCCATCAGATAGGTCCCGAAGATGTTCGATTTGACCGCTTCCCGGGGATTGAATTCCATCATGGGTACATGCTTGTACGCGGCGGCATGAAAGACGATGCCGGGCGAATATGCGGTGAACACTTCATGAACGCGGACCTCATCGCGGACATCGCCGACGGTGCAGACAGCGTTCTCGGCCAGGAGCGGAAATCGCCGTTGGATCTTTTGCCGCATGTTGTGAAGAGCGGTCTCATCATAATCGAAGAGCACAACTTTCGCCGGATCAAATCCGCACACTTGCATCACGATCTCGGAGCCGATGGATCCGCCGGCGCCCGTGACAAGGATCACTGTTCCCTTCAGGAACGACTCGATCCCTTCAAAGTCGACCGTTACCGTTTGCCGTCCGATCAGGTCCTCGATGCTGATGTCCTCGAGGTCCTTCAGCCGGATCTCGGGTTTATGGAAGTCATAGATCCGCGGGATGATCTTGATGTTCGTGAGCCCGGATTCCCGCGCAGTGTCGCAGATACGGCGGAGGATGTGATAGTTAAGCGACGGGATCGCAATGATCAACGCCTCGATGCGATAATCGGCGATGATGTCGCGAAGGATCTCGGTCGTGCCGAGGACCTCTATGCCATTGACATAGGTCCCCGCTTTCAGGACATTGTCATCGAGCAGGCCGACCGGATAGAAACGGGTGCTTTCCTGACGGGCCATGTCGCGGAGCAGGATATCGCCGGTATTGCCCGCCCCGATGATGAGCGTTCTGCTCCCCTGCCTGATGACGCCGTGCCTCCGTATGATCTCGAGAAAAATGCGCTTGGACGCGCGCACCCCCAGCACAAAGAGCAGTGACAGGAGCCCGTCGATCATGAAGATACTGCGGGGAAAACCGACATCGAACACATGCAGATACGGGAATGCCTTGATCGGATGCGCTCCGAAGATGTTCAGGATGAAGACCATGAGGACAACTTCCGCGAAGAACAACGCCTTGCCGATGTTGTACATGTCCTGCAGTCCGACATACTTCCAGGTGATGCCGTAGATCCTGAACCAGGCGAGAAAAAACAATTTACAGACCAGGAACAACGGCAATGTACGGAGTATGAGGCCGTAGTATTCGACAGGAAGGACAAATTCAAATCGGATAAGGAACGATATGCAGAGCGAGGCGGTTATGACGATCGTGTCGATCGTGAAGAAAAAAATGAATCGCCTGGACGGGCACCGGGCGAGGATCGAATGTAGAGGATTATTAGTTGGCATGTCCGACGGCGAATAGCACCTTGAATTGTGCTACAGGCAGCTCGTGGGTGATCGGTGTGGGCCGCAGATACGGTCCCATGCCGTCGTCCACTTCCGGCGGCAACTGCCTGAGCTTTCCCATGAACAGGCGCTTTAAGAGTTCCTTGCCTTTCATGGTCTTGGGCATCAGATGCAGTTTGACCGCGGACTGTTTGATGAGCGAAATGACCCTGGCGGGCAGGCTGTCGCCGCCGACCGGGCAATCGGCAAAGAGCTCCGTGCGAAATCCCTGCCGAACGAGCAGCGCGTGCAGTTCGGGGGCGGAAAAATAGGTGTGGCTGAACGGACTGGGATTGAATCCCGACCAGTCCTTGTTCGCGGTGCAGATCAGCAGGATGCCGTCCTTTCGCAGAACGCGGCGCGCCTCGCTGATGAACCGTGCAGGATCATCGAAGTAATAGATTGCCTCAAAGCACAGGACGGCATCAAAGCTTGCGTCCGTGAACGGAAGGTTCTGTGCGTCCATACGCGTGACGGCTATCCTGTCCTGATAATGGTCGCGGGCCTTGCTGACGATCGTCTCGTCGAAATCGCCGCCGACGACCCGCCGGGCCGTTTTCGCAAGATACCCCAGTCCCTGGCCGGTGCCGCACGCAATTTCCAGTACGTCCTTTCCTTCGCAGTATTCCGCCGCGAAGCGGTACCGCGTGTACATCCTCTGCAGCTGCTCGGAGGTCACCTTATAGCCGGTGACCTCGGTCACCGTGGAAAAGTCGACGTTGCTCATGTTCTCCCTGTCGCGTACGAAACGTTACTGATTGGATTTTCCCGAGCTGAAGAACCGTTTTATCGCGTCTATCACGACCCCTGCCTCGTCGTCCGTGAGTTCCGGGTACAGGGGAAGCGACAGCACCTCGTTCGATATCCGCTCGGTCACGGGAAGCTTGAAGTGATCGAGCTTCAATGCCTTTTGCAGGTGGTTCGCGACGCGCCAGGAGATCAGCACTTCAACGCCCGATGACCGCATGTGGTCGAACAGCGCGTTCCGGTGTTTCGAGCGGACGACATAGTTCTGATACACATCAAAGTAATCGGCCCCGGAGACCGGGTGGATCATGATGTCGCCGACGTTCCGCAGCTCGCGGTCATAGATCCTCGCGATCTGCCGGCGCCGCTCGACCCATCCGTCAAAGTGCTTGAACTTCATGTTGAGCAGGGCCGCGTGGAGATTATCGAGCCTCGTGCACCACCCGAAACATTCGATGACCTCAACGGATTCGACGCGGCCGTTGTCCCTGAACGCGCGAAGCTTGCGGGCCAGGGCATCATCGTTCGTGCAGACCATGCCGCCGTCGCCGGCGGTCCCCAGCATCTTGGCGGGATAAAAACTGAAGATGCTCGTGTCGCCGAACGACGCGGCCCGTCTGTTCCTGAATTTCGCGCCGAGCGCCTGGGCGGCATCTTCGATGACCTTCAGTTTATGCTTGCTGGCAATGGCCATGAGCCGGTCCATATTGCAGGCGTGGCCGTTCAGATGGACCGGTATGATCCCCTTGGTCCGGGGCGTGATCGCGGCCTCCACCTTGTCCATGTCCATGTTGAAATCGTCGGCGACATCAACGAGAACGGGCGTCGCCCCGCACTGGACGATGGCGCCGATCGTCGCCACGAACGTGTGGGCGACCGTTATGACCTCATCACCCGGTCCGAACCCCAGTGCGTGAGCGGAAAGATAGAGCGCGTCCGTGCCGGTATTCACCCCGATCGCGTGCTTGACGCCGACATAGGAAGCTATCGCCTGCTCGAATTCCTCAAGGTGTCTTCGAAGGATGAAATCACCGCCGGACATGATCTCCTCGAACACACCGTCAAATTCCTTCTTGAGCTGCTGATATTGCTTCGGATAGTTGACGAATCGTATCTTTGCCGCCATTGTTCCTCCCGTTATGAGCTCATCACGCGCTTGACCGATCGCGTGATGTCCTGTTCACCGATATAATACGCCTGCTCGAGCGCGGAACTGGCAGGCGCTGGGACGTCCGGCAAGGTGACCCGTGCCGCCGGGGCCTTCATGGAGGAGAACACCTTCTCATGTACCAGCGCCGACAGTTCAGCAGCGACCCCGTAGGTCTTCCAGCCGCCGTCCGCGATCACGAGCCTGCCCGTTCTCGCCACGGAATCGCAGAGCAGCGTCTCATCCAATGGCTTGAGCGAACGGAGGTCGATGACCTCGGCGCTGATCCCTTCTTGTTGAAGTTTGTCCGCGGACCGGAGGGCTTCGTGCACCAGGTACGATGTGGCCACGATCGTTACATCGGAGCCGTTCCTGCGGATGATCCCCTTGCCGATCGGTACTTCATACAGCTCTTCCGGAACGTCTCCTTCGATCCCGTACAGGCACCGGTCGTCCACGAAAAGGACCGGGTTGTTGTCGCGGATGCTCGCGACCATGAGACCTTTCGCGTCGTAGGGGGTGCTGGGTACCACCACCTTCAATCCGGGAACATGCGCGAACATCACCTGCAGCGCCTGTGAATGCTGCGCCGCCTGTTCGCCCTTGCGGTTGATAATGCCCCAGATGACGACCGGCACGGAGGCCCTGCCCCCGTTCATGTAATACCAGTTCGCTGCCTCGTTGATGATGGGGTCAAATGCATAGAGCATGAAATCTATCCGGGGATGGACCACAACGGCCCGCATCCCGGCGATCGATGCGCCGACGGCCGCGCCGGTCATCGCGTTCTCCGAGACGGGAGTATCAATGACCCGCGAGGGACCGAATTTGTCCAGCAGCCCAAGGGCGGTATTGCCGACATACCAGGGGCTCTTGACCCCCTGCCCGATCAGGAACACGGAGCTGTCGGCAGTCATCGTCTGATGCAGTGCCTCGTTGATCGCAAGGCTATAGGCAAGTTTTCTAGTCTTTGAAGACATATCGGTGCAGATCCTCTTTTTTCGGGAACGGGCTCGTGCGGGCAAACTCGTGCGCCTCCCGGACCTCCTGCTCGACCATGCTCCTGATCTCCGCCAGTGCGTCGCGGCTCATGGCCTTTTTCCTGAGCAGCAGTCGCTCGAGCTTCACGATCGGGTCCTTTTTCCGCCAGCGCTCGATCTCTTTTTTCGGACGTATGTCCGTATGACAGCCCTGGATGTTGTCATCCGGGCCGACATGCCCGTGCATGCGGTATGTCACGAACTCGAGGAAGACCGGGCCCTTGCCCCTGCGGCACAGATCGACGGCCTTTTTCGCGCGGTCAAAGACCTGCAGAACATCATTTCCGTCAACGCGGAAGCTCTGCTCCCCGAAGGGCTTCCCGATCTCGAAGATCCTGTTGCTGACGCGGATCTCGCTGATGGGGAGATGGGTCGAGTAGAAGTTGTTCTCGCAGGCGAAGATGATGGGAAGGTTCTTGAGCGCGGCGAAATTCAGGGATTCGCAGAGGACCCCCTCGCCCGTTGCTCCGTCGCCGAAGAAGCTGACGGTCACCCGTTTATCCTTCCGGATGGATGACGCCATGGCCGCTCCCAGCGCGAGCGATATCGTTCCGCCGACGATCGGCGCGGAGCCCAGCATGCCCACCTGCGGATCGATAAGGTGCATGGAGCCGCCGCGCCCCCGCGAGCAGCCAGTTTCCTTGCCGTACACCTCGGCCACCATCTCTTTCATGCCGCCGCCCTTTGCAAGGTAGTGGCCGTGGGACCGGTGGTTCCCAAAAATATAATCTTTCTTTTCCAGTGCTCCGCATATGCCTGCGGCGACGGCCTCCTGCCCCGTGCACAGATGCACGGGACAGCGTACCTCTTTGCTCAGGATCGGCTCGATGAAGCTCTCCTCGCAACAGCGGATCCGAAGCATGGAATGATACAACTCTCGTAATTTGGCGTTGTTGACAGCCATTCGCGTCGCTCCCGCAACATCTCAGAATACCATGACCGAAATCATCATCCCGGCGAGGAACGGATCACCCGTCCAGCCGCGCGTGAAAACCCCGGCTACCGCTCCTGCGCAGCATCGGGCACGCCCACCGGTTTTCCGCCCATACGCGTCGAAACAAGCGTGAGCACGGTAGAAACGATGATCTTGATATCGATCCACAGGTTCCGCTCACGCACATATTTAAGCTGCAATCGCAGCTTCTCAGGCCGTATCAGTTTGGCGTAGGCCTCATCGGCGTCCTTGATGCCCGATGCTTCGATAATCTCGCCCTCGTTATGGAACTTGATGGAGGACCAGTCGGTGATCCCGGGACGGACCGACAGGATCTGCTTCTCCTCTTCGGTATAGAGATCGACGAACTTTTGGACCTCGGGGCGGGGTCCCACGATGCTCATATCCCCGATGAGCACGTTGATGAGCTGGGAGAACTCGTCGAACTTGAACTTGCGTATGATATGCCCGATCCTGGTCACCCGCATGTCGGTTGTGCTGGTGGATGAAGCGCCGGCTTTTTCAGCGTCCTGGACCATGCTGCGAAACTTGAATATTCTGAATGGCCTGCCGTATCTGCCGATCCTGACCCCCCGATAGAACACCGGGCCGCGGGATTCGAGCCTGATGGCGATGGCCAGGAGCACCAATACCGGGCTGAGCAGCGCGAGACCGACCAGAGAAAGTGTGATATCAAATAATCGTTTCATAGAGAAGCTTCAGACGTATGCGGCATCTTCCGGCGAATACAGGGCCGATCTGTTACTCATGAAAAATCGTTGATTAATATAGCATTAATTTATACATGCCGCAATAGGTATATACAAATTCGGTCAGTTTCCGGCCTTCAACTCCCTTGGAAACTAATGGACGGCGCGTAAATATCATCCAAGTCCGGAATAACCTGTTTTGGCGCAGGCGATCGTTTCGACATGCCTGGCATAGTCGGCATAGATCGTGTCGGCATTAAAAAGCGTTTCGAAGGCGCTCAAGGCGTTCCGGGAAAGACGCTGATGCAGGGCTGTATCTTCCTTTAATCGCAGGATCGATCGAGTAAGCGACGTCTCGTCATTAGGCGGGTAATAGAGTCCGATGTCCAGTCGCTCGATCGTGTCCTTCAGGTCGCCGTGGAACGACGAGATTATCGGAATGCCGGCGGAAAGATAGGAAAAGGCCTTGTTCGTCGGAAGATCGGTGACCTTCGAAGCCGGACAGATACCGACATTCGCGCGATCAAGGAATAGTTGGATCTCTTCAGCATTGAGCCATCCCACGAAGGTGATATTCGTAAGACCGGCGCACCGCCTTTTCATTTCCGGCAGGAGCTCACCGCTTCCCGCGATGATAAAATGAATGTCTTGCCGGGCGGCAAGTGCGCGCGCGGCTTCCGCCAGTATCATCGGATTATGATAGGAGCGGGATATCGTGCCTACGAAGAACACGTTGAACGTTTCGTTCGTTCTGTCGACGACCTCTTTGAACTTGTCGAGGACCGCGGGCCGGTCGGCGATCGGTCTCCGGTGATACCCGAGAGAGTAAACCTTGTCCCGTTCCGCCCGTTCCCTGCCGGCGTAACGCAGGCCCCATTGCAGCTGATGCTCCGTCACGGCGAAGATACCGTCGGCCCGCCGCAGCGTCTGCCTGATCGATCGGAATTCGTTGAACAGGACCAGTTTCAGCGGTCCCCGCAAACGGTGCGGGATGCTGTCGAGAAAGATGTCCGGCCATGGGTCCCGAATATCAATGATCACCGGAACGTTCATCCTGCTTGCGTATGCGGCCGCTTCGCAGGCAAGATCGTGGGTGGGTGTGGAAGCGACAATGATGTCCGGAGCGGGCATCGATGCGGACACGCTCCGGAACTTGCGGGAGATGAGCCGGTGGTCGAGGAACCTTCTGAGGGAGATGTTCTTCCGATAGCCGATGCCTTTGAGCGCCTTGATCAGAACGCCGTTATCCAGCGTTCTGTCCGCATCCGCAGTAAACATCCAACTCTTGGAAAAATGGTCGAACGCGCTCGTCCACCATACGACCCGGTGTCCGCGGGCGGCAAGCGCGTCGGCGACGAGGGCCGTTCTCATTTTCCTCGCACCGGCCTGCAACGGAAGCGGTTCTCCGATCTGGAGAAGCCAGACCGTCAAAGACCGCTCCGTGGTTCGAGTCGTGATCGGCGTGATGTGCGCCCCGTTAGCCGGCATCACGGTGTCCTATCCGCATCGGCGCTCCGGTGGTCTCTCATGATCACGCCGAGTGACAGAGCAACAAGTATAAGATAGGCAGCGAAGACTCCCCGGATATAGACCAGGGTGTCGGTCAATCCCGATATCAGGAATGCGATGGTCGCTATGAGGACAAGGGTCCGATAGGGTTCGTATTCTACAGTCCGTTTCTTCCAGACGTAGATCACCGGATATCCGATCAGGAAGGCGAACGAAATGAACCCGACAATCCCCCTCGTGCTCAGGACGTCGAGGTAGATGCTGTGCGCTTGATTATAGTCCAGAACATAGGACGATACGTATTTATCCCTGACCATCGTTTCCAGTTCAACTCGCCAGCCGCCGAGACCCACACCCAGAAGCGGATTATTGGTAAACATGTTCGCGCTGGCCTTCCACATCTCGTAGCGTCCGCCATACGACAGCGCCGTTCGGACCTTGACGGACTGATTAAGGTCCGAGATCGTGCCCCGCACCCTCGCCTGGAAGAATGGCGCCTGGAGAAGCGCGGTAACGAACAGCGCCAGTATGCCGTAATAGATAAGTTTATGCATGGTTCGCATCTTGATGACCACAAGCGGCAGTAATACCAGCACGATGCCGAATGCGATCCAAACGCCCCGCGTGCCGTTCAGGTAGAGAGCGTAACCATGAAGGAGCAGAAGTGTGGACCAGAAAACCCTGGCCCCCCTGCCCTTCTCGTACACGAGAAGGACCATCACGAGGACCGCGGCAAGCATCAGATGGTTGCCGCCATGGACCGGATTCCACATGGCAGGAGGACGGCCAATATGCATGATGACGCTTTCGTAGATGGTGATGAGCGACAGAGCCGTGCCGCCCGCCGCGCCTGCGAAGAGATATTTCCGTGCGTCAACATGCGAGGAGACCGCCTCTATCAGGACAAGCAGCAACAGGATCTTCGTCTGGCTGAAAAAACGCTGGATCCCGTCGGCAACATCCGGCGAATAGACCACGGAGAACGCCAGTGCCGCTAAATAGAAGAATATGATCGTATAGTAGGTCTTCGCATTCTTTTGGTAGTCGCTGCCTTTGCGGATCCCTACCCGGAGGAGAAATACAATGATGCAGAGCGATGACGCAATGCTGGCGACGGACTTGGCGATGGGATTAGCGAAGACCAGGATGAAGATCATCACCGGTTGGGCTGCTTCCGTGAAAGCGAGTATTTTCTGTCTGTAATTATCTTGCATGAGCGGATGTGTTAAGCGGCCTTCACTTGCTCCCGAGGCTGTTGATACGACAGCGTCACGATCAGTGAAATAAACCAGAATAAACGGAAATCATAATAATCGCCCGCGGCAAGCGAGGTGATCATTATAAAGAGCGCATAACCGGCAAAAAACACCGCGTTCGTGTCGCGCAGAATGGTTTGCTGCAATAAGATGAGTGTAATGAACACGGCTACGCCGAACAGCATTATTCCCACGAGGCCCGTCATGGACAGGACCTCCAAAACAATATTATGCGGATAGCGATACGTTTCCATCTCGTTCGTCGCAGAATTGAAGCTAACGAAGGAATAATTCCCAAGACCTGCACCGAACCACTTGTCTCGCATGAAATAGCCCATGGCGGTCTTAGCCATATTGATCCGATACGTACTGTCATTCAGAATACTTAATCTTGTCACGTGTCGGATAAAACCTGGCAAATCCCGCTTGTAATCAGGCGCTGTTCCCTCCAAGAGTGTTCCGATATTTTTAATATTGTCCTGCTGTGTTTCAGTAAGATCCTCAAAACGAACACTTGTCGAATATATTTTAGTAATATCCATGTTGAAAAATCTGCTGTCCGTCGACGATACCTCGGATATCCTTTTCATTCCGCTTCCAACTGCACTACCACCGGCAGGAAGGATCAAGACCACAATAATAACGAACGATATCTCGATCGCCCTTCTGATCTTCTGTGTACTGAGAAGCCAATATAAAAAGTATAGTGTGACAACAAGAGAGCCTATCAAAGCTATTTTCATTAATGATGCCAGTGTAGAGAATAAGCATATGCCAGCTATGGCAAGGTGAGGTATGTATCGTTTAGGGATTTCTGATCGCGAATAGAGAAATAGAGCAGCGCAGAAAGACAGGAACTCTATTCGGTAAAAAGTGAATGGTCCTCCGAACGGGGCCCAGCCTGCACCATTCAGATCGGGAGTCCCGAAACCGAGAAGACACAGTGCAAAGAGAATAACACCCGTCACTTCAGCGATGAAGGCAAGAAATACAATATCTTTTTCAGATCTGAAAAATAGAATGATCAGATATGCGCAGGCAAGGATAATGAAAATATCAATCAGAGTTTGGAATCTACTGCCGGGGTTGCCGATAATGTAAAGATTTCCGACAAGGTAGATAAAATAAATCGATAGAACGGAAATGTAAATGTACTCGTAAGCTGACAACCTGTACGTCTTAATGCCATTTTTATAAAGGAGCAAGGCTCCAGCCACTGATGCATATAGTGTGCACCAAATACGAAGCTCGAGCCATCCGATACGAGATGTTTCTAAGAAGAAACGGTCCAATGAGAATTTTCCAGCGAATAACGCAATAAATAGCGCAAGTATGCCGGTCATCCTTATGAATGTTGAAAACCGGTCTGATTTCATATCAAACAATTTAGCGCTCCACATCCAACAGAGGGAAGGTTAATGTTCAAAGCATGCTGGCGCAATTCAGTTTTGTCGCACACCCTGCGAGTCATTATCGGACCTGCATGATGACGAAGTTAATAAGCACAGTAACAAAGAAGTTACAGCCATTGATCAAAGAAAGCTCTAGATCATATTTTTTGCAATATCGTAGTTGTTTGACCTACCAGGAAAGGAAACATTGACTGAACGAGAAAATAGAGCGACGGCATCCTTTTTGATAGGAATCTGCCAACGGGGGGAATGAGCGCCCCATTTGATTTGTGGAGTAATTTTGTGGCCGTTCCGACCTGAAACAAGGCGGCAATGCGTTGAGGGGAAATCGCTCGATACTCTGAGCTTCCTGGTTTGTTATATCTCCAATCAACAATTATGATATATCCATTGGGCTTTGTTACCCGTATCATTTCGCTGGCAATGCTCCTTGTCACATTGTCATCTAATATTTGGACAAGCATGGTTGATTCATGTGTGATATCGAATGAATCATCGGGGAAGCTCATCTGTGCCGCATTTTCATGTTTAATAATTATGTTAGGGAACCTGTAATGTGCATCGGCAACTCGTTCTTCAAGAATATCTATTCCGGTTAACTGCTCAGGCCGAAATCCTAGTCTTAAGAACGTATACAGGCTGCCGCCTACTCCGCAACCGACATCAAGAATTCCAGTCATTTCTCTTTTGCATCCTACCGCACAAAGACCGGCAATTAGCGACCGCTCAAGCGCAAAAGATTGAAAGACCACTTCAGGATTAGCGAGCAGGTCATTTCGATTTAAGCTCATATGTTGATAATATGAGTCATACCATTTCTGTATTGTATTTTCCGGCGCCTTGACGCTGACCATAACTCCTCCATCCAGAAGACTGATTGGTGCTCATCTCACTGCCCAGCTCGACTGAGAATCTATTACGCAGTTCGCCTGTATAGGACGTATGAATAATACACCGTTAATACTCCGAGCGTCCACATTGCTGCTGTAAACGCAACCACGTTGGCGATCCTGATGAGCACCGGACTGATAAAGAACAAGAGTGAGAAGAAACATGAAAGAAAAACTGCCAGTGCGATGAATATATTGTAAAAGTTCCTCAAGGGAGAATAACCGACATCCAGAACGTTTCGAAGACCGAAATAGGCCGACACCGGGACCGAGGTGGTCAGCATCATTGCAGCAGCCCTGTTTCCCAAAGCAAGTCCATCGTGGAGAAGATACTTGGCGACCGTCCCGAACAGCATAAGACTTGCCAGGAACGCAGGAATTGCGATGAGCAGGAACAGCTTCGCCAGCTTCGTGAATAATGTCCGCAGCTCCGCTCCACTGTTCGTCTGAAGCGCGCGCGCGACCTTCGGCATCATGGCGGAGCCTATGGGAGACAATGGAGATGCGGAGACGAGCACCAGGCTCATGATAAGCGAAAAGTAACCGGACATGGTTATCGCATTGGTAGAGGCCATGATGTAGGGAGGAAGCCACAACAGGAACATCATCAGGAAGTCGCTGCCAGCGCCTTTTATGCCGAAGGTTATAAATTCAACATGTCCCTTGAGCACCGGAGCTTTATTTTCAAAAGACGTCATAAAGTGTAAAAGTATCGCGATACCGCCGGTGAGCAGCATGAAAGCATAAACGGAAAGAAAGCCTGACAATGAGCTGGAGAGAAAATACGCACACAACGGGCCCAGGGAAAAAAATATCACATAGATGAGCGAAGCCAGAAAGATTCGGTGTAGGCCTTTGCTAATGGCAACGACCGCCTGGGCCAGCGCCGTGGAAAGCACGAGGAACAGCAGCGGGACCATGTATGCCGAATATTTCTGATTGCCGAGGAATATCCGGGACAGAAGGTCAGGTGCGGCCGCTCCGGTCATCAACATGGCCAGCGCAAGTGTTAAGGGCAAAGTTATGCCGAACCAGATGTACGAGATGATCTTCCGCTGGTCGGTTATTGCCCCGATGTGCTTGATCAGCGATATCTGCACTCCGAGCATTACGGCAGGCAGGAACATGGAGATGGTCCTTCTGATGATCATGTACAGCGACAATTGCTCGGGTCCGTAATGGTGCTGGATCAACGCGAACAGAGAGAAGTTGACAAGGAGGGCCGATGCCTCGCTGGCGACCGCGAAGATGTAGATCCAGTACTCCTTGACCAGATTCATTACCTTGAGATAATAATTACGCATATGATAGGTTGTCCGCAGTGTCGAATATATATTGCATGTTCCTGGGATCATGAACAAGCAGAAGAACTCAAGAGATATAATGGAATGCCTTATCCGGAACCGAGAGCCGGCACCCTTCTCTTTAAGGCGAGCAGCAATCGCCAGGGATAGAACAGAGATAGAAGAGAATAGAACCTCTTCGGGAAAGCGGGACGGCGCAAACCTGTTCGATCGAACATCCAATCTGCGTCCCGCAGGGTCATCATGCAGGTCAATCCGCCCGCGAGCTCGATATTCCTTTTCTTCTCGATCTCGTAATGTTCAGATCTCTTGGCCGGATAATTATGGTTCTGATGGACGATCGTGATCGCGGCCGTCGCGTCGATAACCGGGATTCTGTGGGAGCGCGCCTGGAAGACAAGCCATGAATCCATGCCCGGACGTCCTACGACGAATGCCGGAGGTTTGAAGTCGAACGTCCTCGGGAAGACCCAATAGTCCATTCCCGCCATGCCGTGCAGGCTGCCTTGAGAATGAATTCTCTCTCGGAGGACCGTTGCCCAGTTCGCTGCCGTAAAATCGAACGGTTCGCTTACGTCAACGTCCCATCGTCTGCCTACCATGAAGAATGGCTTTTCGCCAAGAAAGTCATGGACGCTCCGGACCGTCTGCAGAAAGTCGTCCATCACGATGATGTCGGTGTTCACCTGAGCGATAATATCGTGTTTCGCCGTCTGTTTTACCTTCGCGAACACGTCATTGAGCAGCGGCGTGCCGAACTCGTTGCACGCGACATCGGTGATGCATTCAATGCCGTATTCCCTGGCAATACCGACAGACGTGTTTTGCTCGTCGTTCAGAAGAATGATCTGGCACGCCGGCTTAAGTGCAAGCCAGCTTTTAATGGCGTTGCGCTGGATAAGATCAAAATGTCCGGCAAAAGGCCGCGGGTTCGAGAAGATCGTGATCATGTCAGATGAGCTTTCTCCAGGCGAGCGTCTTTTTAAGTCCATCATCCAGGGAATGCCGCATCTCCCAGTGCAGGGCCTCGCGCGCTTTGCGGGAGTCAAGCGAGTATCCGTTCAGCTCTCCGGGCCGGTCCGGTAGGATGATCGGGTCCGGCGATTTATTGAGATGAGCCGCGATCCGGGTGTAGAGGTCCCGCAACGTTGTCTCTTTGCCCGAACCGATATTGAAGACCGGGTCCGGATAATCGGACCGGAGGTCCAGTACGCCCAGGAGCACGTTGATGATGTCCTCGATGTAGACGTAGTCTCGCGTCTTGGACCCGTCGCCGTAGAACTCGGCCTGCTTCCCCTGGGAAAGCTTGTTGATATAGTCAGGCATGGCGCCTTTGATCTGCCTCGGGCCGTAGACCGTGGCCATCCGGACGACGACGGATGAAAGGCCGTAGACCGTGTTGTAGAATTGCAGGTACTGTTCGGCGGATTTTTTGGTGATCGCGTAGGGCGATATGGGCCGGAAAGGTTCATCCTCGGCGATCGGCCGCTGACTCGTGTTCCCGTAGATGAAGCCGGACGAGGTGAACACGAAACGTTGCACCCTCCCCCGCCGGCAGTTGTCCATGACGTTCAGGGCGCCTTCGAGCGCCTTGAAGTCGTACAGCGGGTCCTCGATGGAACGGGGCACGTTCGTGTTCGATGCGAGATGGTACACGATCTCCGGCTGCTCCTTGGCGAAGATATCCTTGATCCCGGCATCGGCGACGTTCAGCTCGTAGAATACCGCTGCGCCATTGACGTTCTCGCGGACCCCGCTCGACAGGTCGTCGATGACCACGACCTTCGCGCCCTGTCCGATGAGCGCGTCCCCGAGATGGGAGCCGATGAACCCGGCGCCGCCGGTAATGAGTATTGTTTTGTTCGTTACATCCATGAGAGAACGATCCTTCCGGGAGAGTCATGCTGTCCCTGCTTGATTTACTTAAAGCTCAAAGCCTCCATGATCACGGTGACACACCGGCCACATCAACGAACGGCAGATGCTCGATCAAGGGAAACTGTTTTTGCCAGGATCCCGCATGCCTGGTTCGCTGGTAGAAATTATCCTCGAATTCCCTGCTCTTGAGTCCGACGAACAGGGTGTGTTTAAAGAATTCCGGAAGGACAAAGAAGGCATTGACGCCATTGGTCTCAACCGTCACAAAGCGGTAGCCATGGCTTTCCAGAAGCTTACGCCAAGCGCGGATCGAAACGCCGTAATAGAGATTTGTGGGATGGGCGATCTGAAAATTGAAATCCGGCCGATAGGGTATCGTGATCGCTCTTTCAGGACCAAAGCAGGAGTTGTACTCAACTACGAAGATCTTTGGTCGAAATCCCAGGTCAAGCAACGCGGAGGCGATATGCCAGTCGATGCCGTCGATATCGAGAGAGAAAAAATCTGGATTCGGTGTTTCAAAGCGTCCATATAACTCGGCGATACTCTCTCGAGTGACGAAGCGGTTCTCTACCTCTACACCGACCGCCAGACCCCCCATGAGAAATTTGCAGTAATCAGCCTTTGCCGGGTCTCCTTCGACCATCAGACCCCGCCAGCGGCGGGCGACGGCCAGCCACGACGAATTGTTCTCAGTGCCATCGGATGCGCCGATCTCGACGAAATAGCGGTTGGGATCGCGGACCTGTCTGGTCAGAAAGTCGGTAATGCCGTCCTCACCATTCTGACTCAGCCCGGACACCTCCCATGTGGCGGGATCAGAAGGATCGATGGGCTGCATGGCCCGCACTGCAGCGGCCCGGGCGAACCCGGCGCCTATTCTTTGCATGGTATGGAACCGCTTAAGCCGGTAGTAGACTTCTTTCCACGGATTGATCACATCAGACTCCTTCACTATGCAAGTATCATTCGAATGCGGGACCATACGCTTGCCAACAATCCGCTGAGCGCCATGCTCAATGTTTTTTGTTTCGCCAGGGTAACAATGATCCCACGCGCCTCTCCAAGCAATTCGGAGATCCACGAAAATTCCAACCGAACGAACTTCTTGCCCAGGATGAACAGCCATACCGCCAGGAGATAACCGGCGAATCCGGCTGCCAACTCACGTCGTCCTGTACGATCAGCCTCAAAGAAGCCCCACACGCGTGCCAACCAGTAGCCGACGGTGAGCTGGGCTTCGCGGTTGCCGCTCATCGTGATGGACGCTGCAGTGACCGTGAGCTGTCCTACAACGGCATTGGCCCTCAAGGCATACTGACCGCCCTTCAGAAGTGCGGACAGGTAGATCATGAGATCGGGACCGCCAGCCAGGCGGATCACCGCATGCTCGCGCAGCGGCCTGCGGCTTGTGAAGCTCTGGACATGATCCGCCCATGCCTTGAGTACCGGTGAGCGCACCACGCAGCAAACCGGGCTCACTGGCAGGGATCTGCCGTCCAGGTGTTCAACGCGGCCGTAGAATGCTTCTAATACCCGTTCCGCATGCACTCGCTCCACCACCGTAACGGGCGGAAAGACAATAAGCTCGTCCTCTTTCGCCTGCTGACCGTAGCCGAAGGCGATCGACACATCCGGATCCGCGGCAAGGGCCTCGGCAAGTTTTACAAAAGATGGCGACACGAGGTCATCGGAATACATGAATGTCGCCAGCGGGCTGTCAAGATGCTCGACGGCGAAGATACACGCGTTCATGAATCCGGGCCTGTCAGACGGCTGAGGCAGCAGCATGACCCGGTGATCGGTTGCGAAGGTCGTCATGACACGCGTGACCGTGTCGTCGCGACTACCGCCATCGACAACCAACACGCGGGGTTCGATTCGCTCCGAACTGCACGCGAGACAGCTTTCGATCGCCCGGACAATGACCTGCTGACGATTTAACACCGGCAGGATGAAGGTAACGACCTCACGCACGCGGCTCACGATGTCGCCCCTTCCTCTTTTTTCTCGGTAACGGTCAGTTCAACGCGGGCTGCCTCAACCATCATCCGGGCCAGGTCGGCGAAGCCTACAGAGGGTTGCCAGCCGAGCGCACGGATGGTGCCCGGATCAGAGATCAGCCGGGGGTATTCCGCCACAAAATCCGACCGCGTGCTGACATATGTCCGCCAGTCAAGGCCGACAGAGGCGTAGCAGGCCTCGGTCCAGTCGCGTATGGTATGACCCTCGCCGCTGCCGATAACGGCCTCGAACGACCGGTCCTGGAGTATCAGCTGAACCATGCCTTCTGCTATGTCTCCGGCGAAAGTCCATTCCTTTTCCACGAAGAGATCGCCTAAGACGATCTTCCCTTCTCCTCCCAGCGCTGCGCGCGCCGCAGCAAGCGCGATCATCTTGCTGGTATGGCGAGCCGTGCGCGCCGGGCTTTCGTGGTGGAAGAGGTATGCTACATAGGTTGCCAATCCGATCTTTTCGCGATAGTAGCGGGCCAGGTAGGTCGCATAGATGCGGGCTGCGGCATATGGACTGCCCGCATCAAAGGGCGCATTCTCGTTGATCGGCAGTCCCTTGTTCGCAAACTGAAGACCGCTCCCGGCGAGCAGCACCCGGGCATGAGGGGCATGCCGGTGCGCCGCCTCGAGAATATTGACCGTGCCTCCCGCGATGGCCTCGTGGTTGGAAAAGAGCGCGTCGTGCGACGTGCGCGAGTCGGCGGCGAGCTGGAACACATAGTCCGGCCGGTTGTCGCGAATTATGGCCTCGACCGCGGCATAGCGCGAAATATCACATGCGGGCGAGGTGCTCCGGGAATATCCGTGAACCTCGGCGCCGCAACGCCGGCATGCCGCGGCTACATAAGGCCCGTCCTGACCACCGGCACCGAAGATTACAACACGGCGGCCGCGCATTGCTGTTGCGTTGTCATCCACCGCGCTTCATCCCCCCAGAATTTCGATCTCAGGAAGAGGAAATATGAACTTCGAACCTGAACGCAGGATGTCAGCTTCGCGTTCCACGAATTCTTCGCGAAAATGCCAGGGCAATACAAGGTAATAGTCAGGCTTCATCGCGCGCGACTTTTCTTCGGAAATGATGGGGATATTTGTCCCGAGCGTCATCGCGCCGTCCTTGTCCGGATTCCTGTCAGCCGCGCAATCGATCAGACGGCTGTCAATACCGCACCACTGGAGGATGGTATTTCCTTTTGTGGAAGCCCCGTAAATATGGATCTTTTTCCCCTTTTTTTTGAGGTCCGTGAGCAGGCGGACCAACTGGTCCTTGTGGATATTGATGCGTTCCTGAAAGTTTCGGTACGGCTTGTCCGTATCCAGCTCGAGATCGAACTCTTTCAGCCGAAAGATCCGAAGTGCTTCGTTCCATTCCGTCCGGATATGCGCGAAATGACCTGCATGGGAGGCGAAGCAGCGTATGCTTCCTCCGTTGATAGCGTTCAATTCGGCCCGGAACAGTTTTAAGCCGGCCCGGGACAGGATGTTCTCCACCACGGCAAGGCTGTAGTACTCCAGATGCTCGTGGCAGATCGTATCATAGGAATTCATTTCGAGCATGGTCGGCATGTAGCTCATCTCGAAGATCCACACGCCGTCCGCTGCGAGCGCGTCGCGGATCGCACGGGTGAAATCAACGGGGCTTTCCAGATCATAGAACATGGCGATCGACGTAATGATGTCGAATTTCCGGCCGTTCAACATCGCTGTCAGCTGCACGGACGGGAAAACATCCTGCACGACGCGGATATCACCGCCAATGCCCTGCCCCACGTTCGAGGGGTCTACGCCGAACTTCTCATAACCGGCGGGATAGGAACGCAGCAGCGTTCCGTCATTGCAGCCGATGTCGAGAACAAGGGCCTTTTCTTTCTTGATGAGCGGGACCGCTGCCTTGACGATGCCTTCCAGGTGATCACGCATTGTACGATTCGTTCCGGAACGATACCAATAGGAGAAATAAAGGACCTCAGGGGGCACGCTATGTTCCATTTGCAGCAGCCCGCATGCATGTTCATCTTCCATGGGATTGCAGCGGACGAGGCGCGTCGGAATGCGCCGCATGGGCGGAGCTTCCCTGCTCGGCTTGAGAAAGGACCCTTGCAGATGCTGAGCACCTATGTCTATGATCGGCGTCAACGCGTTCGAGCCGCAGACTCGGCAGGTTTTACGGTACGTAAGGTGCATCACTCACCTCCACATTTCGACAAATATTATGCGCATTATGGTCACTTTACTGAACAAGAGGATCAGCGATCTACACATGAGCGACTTTCCTGAACATTAGATACCAGTAACCCGGCTTGGGCACCGCATCACCAAGAAATTCAAAACCTGTTTTATCGCATAATATCTTGAGGGACTTTTTTGACGGAAAGTTTGTATGGAAGGCTGTTTCATAATGTCCTCGGCGAAGCCGGAGGCACCATTGTAAAGGTGCATAGTGAACCATTATCCCGCCAGTGCGTAGCAATCGGTTAAAGCTCATCATGTCCTGAACAGGGTAATTCAAGTGTTCAAAGACGTCGACGGATGCTATACCGTCAAACATTCCGTGGAGATATGAAGGAAAAACCCCTGTGAAACGAAAAAAAGTCTTTCCATCATAGGGAAGGTTCGGATTAACGTCACAACATGTAAGTTCCAGTCCCGTATCTTCATGATGCAACTCTTGAACTCCCCGATAGTTCGGGCCACAGCCAAAATCAAGAATGCGGATAGGAACAGTGCGCTCGTTTCGCTGTGCACGAAGTAAACTGGCGCAGATCCGCATCATTTCCTTTGACACTTCCTTCCGATCGTTCTCAAGATGCACCTCTGAGTCGCCTTCGTCAATACCGGCATAGATTTCGCCAACTTCGGATACATCTCGCTGTAACCACGTAGCGAATATGTTGCGGCAGTGCGTGCAGCAATACTTGTCATGGCCAACCGCGATTTCAGGATAGCGGCGTGAAGGTCCCGTGACCGTACGATCCGGACCAAAGCGAAACAACTTGGCCTCGCGATTATCGCAAATAGGGCACGCGATGCCTCTGACGGTCGGCGCTAACAGATAGTTATACTTAAGATTGATCCTGAAAATTGCGGTCTTTACTGACCACGGTATATATTTGGACGACATCCTTTTCACCTCTGTATTATGCGTTGTTATGCTATAGATTCCGAATCAAAATCCACATGCTCGTACAGAGAAAATGTATGTATTATACTAGGGGTCTGCTTGAGCTCATAAGCGCGCTATCTCTAATATTCGTCACCAAATCATCCAAGGTTTCAAAATCACCTGTATCATGCTGGTACGGTCTCTCTGCCCACTTCCCCTCACGCAGATCAGCAAGCCGAGCGTCAAGTTCCGACCAAGTACCGATC
>CAKKRC010000064.1 GCA_919902495.1 Nitrospiria bacterium | reverse complement strand
GACCGGCCTGTACCAAAGTACAGAACGTCATGCCTGGCATACATAAAAAAAGGAGAGACCTGCGTCTCTCCTTTCATTCGATCTTTCCGTTCCCGCTACCAGTTGAAGACCTTATCAAGGTCCTCGTCCTTGACCGCGAAGACGACGTTGTGCGGCGCGAACTTCTCGGTCTTGAAGTAGCTCGGCAGCCGGTCGTGCTGCGGTGTAAAGCCCGCAGCTTTGTTGAAGTCCCGTTCCATGGTAAGGACCTTTTTGCCGAGGTCGGTCACGCCGTCGCCCGTCATATTGATCCCGTAGAAAGCGCTCAACATGTCGAGCAAGGCCTGGAAGGTCTCGGGCTGGTCGAGCACCGCGAAGGCGATGAAGAGGCACATGCCCGTGGAATCGATCGCCGCCGTCGCGATCTGGAGGTTCCGGGACAGCTCGATCTGGCCCTCGGGCTTGAGCGCGTTCACATCGCCGCCCACCTTCAGCACGTTCGCGGTGACCGCGTATCCCGCGGTGTGGTCCGCTCCCATGGGGCTTGTCGCGTAGGTGACGCCGATGCCCTGGACCGCGCGGGGATCATAGGCAGGCATTGCCTGGCCTTTGACCACCGGCACCCGCTCGACGCCGAAGGCCCTGCCGGTCATGGCAGCCCCGTTGCCGAGGATCCTGCCGAGGTCCGTTCCCTTGCCGACCTCGTTGATGAATTTTATCGCCGCGTCGGCGTCTCCGAATTTGGCGAGGCCCGCCTCCATGGCGACAGCGATCGTAGCGCCCATCTCGATCGTGTCGATGCCGTAGTTGTCATCCAGAAAATCCATCCTGGCGATCTTGTCCATGTCGCTGATGCCGCAGTTCCCGCCGTGCGCCCAGACGGTTTCGTACTCGGGCTGCTTGGTGAGGTAGTGGCCGTCCTTGTCGTTATAGGTCCCGGAGCACTGGATGACACAGCCGCGGTGGCAGCCATGGGTCGGGTTCGCCCCGCGCTGTTTCTCCGTTTCCGCCAGCGTCTCGCCGCTGATCTTGGATGCACCATCGAAACGGCCCTGCTTGAAGTTATAGGTGGGATAGCCTCCCACTTCGTTCAGGATGTTCGTCAGCACGTTCGTGCCGTAGGCCGGAAGGCCCTGGCCGGTGACCGGGTGCTTCTTGAGGCCGTCGACGAAACGCTTGTTCGCGTCCTGGAACTTTGCCAGATCCTTGGGTTCCCGCACCGGCATGCCGGTGGCGTCGAGCACGATGACCTTGATGTTCTTGGAGCCCATGACCGCTCCCAAGCCTCCGCGGCCTGCGTGGCGGGTAGGACGCAGTTCCATGTCGGTGAATGCGATGGTCGCAGCGCCCATTTTCATCTCGCCGGCAGGACCGATCGAGATGCAGCACATTTTGTCTCCGAACTCCTTCTTCATCTTTTCGACCAGGTCATAGTTGGGAAGCATCTTCAGGCTGTTATCCTTCGTGATCTTTATCCCGTCCTTGTTGATGAAGATCTTGTAGAGGTCGTCGCTTGCCGGCTTCCCTTCAAGCACAATGGCGCTGTAGCCGAGCTTTGCAAGGACCTGGGAAGCCTGTCCTCCGGAATTCGATTCCTTGATGCCTCCGGTCAGCGGGCTCTTGCCGCCCACGGAGATCCGGCCCGACTGGGCGCCGGCGGTCCCGCTCAGGAGCCCGGGAGCAATGACCAGCTTGTTCTCCGCCCCCAGGGGATGGCACAGCGGCGGGACCTCTTTCGAAACTATCGCCGATGTCATTGCCCTGCCTCCAAAACCAGCATACTGACCGACCGGTACCGTTGTCGCCTTGGGGCCGCCTGCCGCTCCCACATCGATCCTCAATATCTTATCCATGGCTTCCCTCCTGTTCTATTCATTTCGGGATCTCCCGCGAACAATTCCCCAGTGTTTGATCGGATGATTACGCGACGAAGCAGGCATGTAACTGCCTCACGATATACGCCATGCGCGAGCATGGGAAAGGTGGAACGTGAAGACGGGAAGAGCAACCTGTAATGTGAAAAGCTTAATACCAAAACTCGCATCCGTCAAGGTGCTTTTCATGGCATCCACTCAGAAAACCATAATTGCCGTTCCAGCGTAATTCCTTTTGGGGTATTACGCTTATACGTTACTTTATTCGTTCAACGAGTGCAGGGGAAATCTCTAGAGAAGCAAGCAGGACTTACGAGTGGAGCGAACTGGCGGTAAGAAAGAAACGGGATAGAGAGCCTGATGAATAGAGGGGATGTCCGGAGCGGTGCATTATCGGAGAATCATGAGGAGCGATATCACGATCATTACGGGTAGCCGCAGGCTTTAGCCTGCGCAAAGCAACGCACCCTGAAGGGTGCGGCTACCGGGGAAGGTCCATTCACTGTTGTTTTCTGATTAAAAAATACAGCTTCCCTTCCTGCTGCATATACCCCGCCGCTAGCTCCGCAGCTTGCCCCTGCCCCCAGAACAAGTCCACCCTGCCCGGCCCGCGAATGGCGCCGCCCGTGTCCTGGTTCAGCACGAACCGTGTGAAGGGTATCCATTCTTTGATGGTCCCGCTTTCGATCACCGGCTTCTGCGTCTCGATGAACGCGAGGCCGCCTTTCGGAAGGAGCCTGCTGTCCGTGGCGATGGACCGGTCCGGTGTGAGCGGCACGCCGATATTTCCGAGCGACGGCCCCATGTCCATGCGGAAGAACACATAGCTCGGGTTCTGGTTCAGAAGCGGCACGACCTCGTCCGGGTGGGTCCTGAGATACTCGCGGATCGCGGGCATGGACATGTTCTCTTTGGTGATGGCGCCCTTATCGATGAGGGTCTTGCCGAGGCTCTTGTACTGCCTGCCGTTCTGACCGTCGTAGAGGACGCTCACGATGTCCCCGCCGCCGATATCCGCCTTGCCCGAGCCCTGGATCTGGAGGAAGTAAATATCCACGAGGTCCCGGCACCACAGCATTTCGAGGTTCCTGTCATTAAGCGCCTTCTTCTGGTCGATCTCCTCGCGAGAGTAATAAGGAAGGACCTTCCGGCCTTCGATGCGCGCGGCGAGTTTGTTCCGCGGGAAGTCGTTGCCGAAAAGCGTCAGGTCGATCTCGACGATATCGTCGGGCCTTTTGTAGAGCGGATACTTATAGACGTCGTCGGAGTTGATGCGGCAGGAAAGCATCGGCTCATAGTAGCCCGTGAACAGTACCTTGCCCCAGCCATTCGAGCCCACGGACTGATAAAAATCGAAATCCTTCCTTATCTGTTTGACCTTCTGCTCGTCGGTGAGCGATGCATTCTCGACGATGAGCAGGAAGTTCTGAAGCGTCACGGTCATGTCCAGCGCAGTGACCTTCATCGGACCGATGGAGAATGCGGTCTCAGGCGGGAGCTTATTAAAGTACTCCATGCTCTGGCGAGCAGCAAGCGCAATGTCCCTGAACCCCATATCATCCTGAGCTGACACCGACCTCCACCACGACAACGGCTCTAAGGCCATCTCCGGCCTCGTTACCGGCGGCTTGGCGCAGGCGAAGAGGGAGAGGAGGGTCAATGTTATCAAAATCAGCTTTTTCATAAGGTATTGTTAGATACACCTACAAGTATGCAATCATAGTCACTTGGCAAGAGGTGCAGAATACTAGTAGATACTTGCATGTGAACACACTGATGTGGGGTGCGGGTCACATCGACCGTTGCGACCCGCTGATAGTATCACTGTTTATTTGTACCGTTTCACTCTGCTCTTACGGAACACCGAGTACCTGCCGCTCTTACTATTAACTTGGAATTTTCTCTTCCAACTACGTGCCATACGCTATCGTGAACGCATATCTATCCAAACTTCTTTAATGCTT
>CAKKRC010000063.1 GCA_919902495.1 Nitrospiria bacterium | reverse complement strand
TCTGACCGGCCTGTACCAAAGTACAGAACGTCATGCCTGGCATACATAAAAAAAGCATCATGGTCATCCATGATGCTTGAGCCTCTTCTTCCTCTTCTCTACCATTCTTCAGCCGTCCCGGCGCCCTTTGCGCTTCTTTCGCCCTGCCGTTGACCCCGCGCCGCCTTTGGTGAACCATCCCCTCGCCTTCCCTGCCTTGCCGATGCCCGCCAGGACAATGATCGCGCAGACCCATCCGATCCAATCGCCCAGAAATGCATAGACCGTCAGTCCCTGCATCATCGGTATCGTGCCGGTAAGGGACGCTTTCTTCCACTGAGGCGTCCGCTGGACGATCCTCCCCACCGGGTCCACGATGGCCGAGATGCCCGTATTGGTCGACCGGACAAGCGGCCGGCGGTGTTCGATGGACCGGAAGCTCGCAAGGACCAGGTGCTCCAGCGGCTGGATCGTGTCGCCGTACCAGGAGTCGTTCGTCATGTTGAACAGGGCCTCGGGGATCCGGCTCTCCCGGCCTCCCCGCATCAGCATGCGGACCTGTCCGGGGAAGATGTCCTCGTAGCAGATGTTCACGGACAGCGCGTGACCGTCAATGAGCAGCGGCTCTTCATTTTCCCCTCTCCAGAACCTGCCCGAATAGGGCGACCACGAATACAGCCAGGGGAAGGTGTCGCCGAAAGGGATGTACTCGCCGAAGGGGACCAGCACCATTTTGTCGTACGTGCCGGCGATGCGGCCGGTCCTGTCAGCAAGAACAGCGCTGTTGTAATGGCGGCGTTCGCCTTGCTCGTTCAGCTGCATGACGGCGCCGAACAGCACGGGGGTTCTCAGATCCCCCAGCAGACCCGCGGGCAGCATGCCCCCGCGGGACGGGAGGGCTATGCCCAGGACGCTCTCGGGCCAGACAATGAGGTCCAGCGGCCGGTCTGCGATCAGTTCCCGCGACATCTCCTGGTGCTCGCGCAGGAACAGCGCGTGGTCCACGTGCTTGTCGCCGGCGCCCCGGTTCGTCTGGACCAGGCCGACGGAAAGCATCGGGGCCGAGGCGGCTGCCTTGTCCGTCATGTTGATGCTGACCGCTCCGTAGGCCAATACGACCGCCAGAACGGCCGCGAACACGAACGCGGGCCGCCAGGCATGCTTCTGCTTGCTGCGGACCCCCTCGATCACCGCGTGGACCGTGGAGTTCGCATAGATGACCAGGAAGGTGACGCCCAGGATGCCGGTGAGGTCGGCGATCTGCGTCACGAGCGTCAGCTTGTACTGGCTCGCGCCGAGATAGTTCGGGAACAGCTGGGGCCAGAACTTCTCCGCTGCGGTCCAGACGACCGGCGCGACCCAGACCGCGTTCCAGCCCGCGTCGCGCCCGATCAGCCGCGTGGCCCCTGCCCAGATGCCGAAGACCAGGCCGTTCGCGGCCGCAATGAGCAGGAGCCCCAACACCGCCAGCCACAGGGGCGCGTCGGCGAACTGCCGGAGCATCGTTACGATCCAGGAGAACCCGCCCCCGTGCCCCACGGTGCCCGCGACCCATCCCAGAAGGAACGCGCGGCCCGGCGTCTGGTTGCTGATCGCCCAGAGCACCGGCACGAGGCAGATCCATTCGAGGTAGAACTGGTCGAAGCCCGCGTAGCCGAGGAATGCCAGCACGCCTCCGAAGGCGGCGGCGGTCCACGGCAGCAGCGGATGCATCGAGGCAGGATCGTTCTTCATCGCGTCCGTTATCTTCATGGTGTCCGCTCCCGGCCCGCTTTCACTGGTCATGCACCATCTCTTTCAACTGCAGTATCCGCTCCCGGATCTTGACGAGCCTGCCGAACCCCAGTTCGCTGACATAGGGGGTCAGCGCGATCGTGACCGTCCGCGGGGTCAACCGCTCCTTGGGGATCTTCTTCAGCACTTCTGCGACGATCTCCTTGACCCGCTTGTCGTACAGCAGGGCATCGCTATCGCGCGCGGCCGCGGACCGCTCCGCTGTAGCGGCCGCGATCTGCCGGTAGAGCTCCGCCTTGTACTGCTGATCGATCATGCCGGTATATTCGAAATAGTCGAACGCCTTGCGCACCTCCCGGGCCGGCGTCCTGTTCCTCCGGATGTGGTCGATGATCGCCGCCGTGTCCCTTTTGAAGACGGCCTCGTAGGGCAGGATCCCCTTGTCCAGCTCCTGACGCCGGTCCATCACGAGCTCGACCTCGTCCGCCATGAGCCCGAGGTCCTCTTCCGTCCTGCCCTTGAGCTCCTCGGGATATTTCACGAGGGCCAGCAGGTCGGCGTGGAACTCCTTCAGCGAATAGGGCGCCCCGTCCCTCCGGGCCCCCCGGAACTTCTTCTGCATCCTCCCGAACGCCGCGGGATCGTCGTCGCTCCGGTGGACCAGGAAGGTGAATTCCAGCCGGTTCAGTTCCTCGATGGGCCGGAGCCGCTCGCGGCCTGTCAGGAGGACCTCGATCCCGCTCCGGCCGTGGCGATACCACAGGCCCGGGACGTCCTCGGCATCGACCCAGTTGTCGGGGTTGTCCACCAGGCAGGGAACAAAACCGAGATCGACGAGCGCGTCGATGTTCAGCTGGCCCCGGACCATGACCTTCCCGCCGGTCCTCGCTTTTTCGATGGCCTCGACGATGGTCTCGAGCCTGCTCTCGCGGGCCACCCGCAGCTCCGCGGAGGCCCTGTCAGCGGCAAGGCTCAGCTCCACCCGCCGGTATTCATCGGCGACGCGCTTGAATGCGTCGCGGATCATGAGCGTCTCGGACACCAGACGGGCAAACGACTGCTCCCGGGACTCGAGCAGGTCGTCCATCGACTGCAGGTGGGGCGTTACGACGATCAGGGCCCCGACGATCTGGTCCTTCGCCCGGACGACCCTGAACAGGGATCCGTCCGTGAACTTCAGGATGTCCTTGTTCCCCCGGGTCACGGTCTCGCAGGAGACCGTCTCGTTCCGTCCGTTCAATTCCCCACGGGTCAGCTCATAGAGTATCTGCGAGAACTCTTCCGGGTTCCCCTGGATCGGCCCGCGTATCGCGGCCCGGTCATGCAACAGCTGGACGAAGGCGTTCTGGTTGTGGCCTCCGAACAGATTTCTTCGCACGTGCTCGTACAGTTCAGTGGTCATGTTCTATTCCTTATGGATCACCCGTTCGACGTTTCAGATCCGTCCGGACTGCCCCCGACAGAAAGCATCGGGACAAGCCGGCGCCGGGCATGGTCACCGGTACATCCCTGACGTTCACGGACCCCGTCAGAAGTTCGTCGCCACGAAGCCGGCGTGGATCCGCTGCAACTTTTCCTGATAATGGATGTTGTAGTAGTCGTAGCCCAGGTCGCCCCGCACGTAGAATCGCATGTCCTGCCAGTGCTTTTCGGGCAGGAACAGGTCGATGGGGATCGTGGCCTCGGCGGTCCACTGCAGGTTGTCCCGCAAGGATGCGTTCACGCCCGGAGAGATGTAGTCGCGGTTGAACTTGTAGCCCGCCGTCAGCTGAACGGACATCGTTTCCCGCGCGAGGCCGAACGAGCCGAAGTCCTGCCGCCAGGCGATCTCGGCGAGCGCTTTCTCGTAATAGTGGGATTGCTCCGGCTCCCAGGTGGCGATGCCGCCGATCAGGTACTTGCGGATGTTGAACCTGGTCCAGGAGCTCTTCCGGTCCCAGTAGAGCGTAAGCTCGGCATAGTCCGTGGAGAAGCTGCCGTTCTCGGTGTTGATCTTTCCATCGGGATTGTAATGGGGGCCGCTCTGGCCGTTCGAATAGTGGTGCAGGCCGGCGGACAGGTAGAACAGGCGGTCCTCGTCGCTCCAGGAACCGCGGGTGTAGTACATCCTGAAGCCGGGATTGTAGCTCGGCGTCCTGACGGGCGAGGACTCCGAGGCGTACTGCCGCACCTGAAGACGGATCGGGACCATGATCCGCACCAGGTCCGCGCCCTGCTCCGGCTTCTTCCGCAGGGAGGTGTCGTTCCAGGTGTAATGCACATAGACCTGCGCCTCATAGAGCAGATCATTCCCGCCGAGGACCCCGCTCCGGGTGTTGTAGCCTCCGCCGAAGGTGACGTAGCTCGGTTCGAAATGACGCGCGATGCTGGCGGTGATGGCCGTATAGAAGATCACGGTCGTCGTCGGCGCCGAGACAGAAGCGGACCCCGCACCGCTGGTGATTGCGGCAGAGGAGAGGTTCGCGGTGCCCGTCGGCGACGAGGCGGGAGCGGGCCCTTGCTGCGCCTCGGCGGCCCCGGAGGCCGCGATCGACAGGAGCAGCAGGGCACAGGAAAAGACGCGGGAACGCATGGGGGAGTTTAGCAGAGGAACCGGGGAGAGTCAAACGGTTTGAACCGGTCGCATGTGTTACCATGCGAAATATAAAAGATCGGGCCTGCGCCGGTCTTTTTCCGCGTCATACGTCGTACGATACAACGGTCCCGGCGTTCTTGAGCGAAAGCGGCCTGGTCAGCTCATACACGCCCGTCACCGGATCGATCCCCTCTTCCCTCGCAGGCCCCCACTTCTTCACCGCCCGGTGGTAACAGGAGGCGATGGGCCCGGGAACGTCCGAGTCGAGCAGCATGACGTGGAACAGGCGGTCCACGTCCTCTTTGGCTATGCGATGGTGGTCGAGATACTGGTACAACGCGTCGTGGATAAGGCTCGCGCGGTGCGCGATCTGCCAGACCGGATCGGGGATTTTCGGCTCAATGCTGAAGGCGCAGTCCTTGAACTCGATCGTCTCGATCTTCTGCGGCGCATGCCACCAGTCCGGCGCGCCGACCACCGCGACCCAATAGAAGAACCGCTTCGGCGTGCACCCGTCCCAGGCGTAGGTCTTCCGGACGGCGAAGTTGTAGGTCACCTTCCAGACGTTGTTCTCCCGCTTGACCCTGGATTTCCCGGGATTCACGATGATCAGGCCGTCATGGATGATGAGCCATTCGCTGTAGAAGCGCTTTTCCTTTCCCCGAGCGCACTTCGCCCCGACCACCACCGGGTGGTCGACATAGTTGATCCAGGGGCCTTCGCGGTCCCGGCCATGGAAGCCCCACTTTGTGCGCTCCCTGGTCTTGCGGTCCGCGGCCCGCTCCAGCCGGATGTCGAACCCGACCCACCGCGGCCAACCAAGGCCGAGTAGCACGAATGCGGAGACAACAAGCAGGGAGAGCGATGCGGGAAGGGCTGCGGCCTTCCACACGCACCCGTACAGGACGGCGAAGAGGGCGATGATGATCGCGAGCAGGATCAGGCCTGACCACTTGAGAACGTAGTCGACCTTCTTTCGCTTGATCAGTACGGAGCTCTCCTGCATGTTCCCTCCTTATCGCACGGTATGGTTTGTATGATTGCTCATGGAGTGATCGAGGGTATCAGGAGGCGCGGGGAAAGTCAATGAGGTGAATTATGATGAAGCGACCAGGGTCACGTTCCGCTCTGCGCATCGGTCCCCTGGTGCAGGCGGAAAGACCCCGGGAAGATTGGTGTCAGGAACAGGGGAACGCGGCGCGAGGCAGGGGTAGAACCTGCGCTGTCGCTTATTGCGTGACAAGCCAGTCCTTGGCCTGACCGTGCGAATCGAATGCCACGAGGTTCCTGCCCGAGAATTTGACGACAGCGTTGTAGATGATCTGCTTGAGACCGGTAACACCGACGACCGCGGCAGCTGCGACATAGGGCTTATTGTGGCTCGCGAATTCCTTCATTGCTTCCGTGGCGGCTGAGTTGAACTTTATGTCCGTAACGTCGGTCAGCGTCCGGATGGACCCTGCCGGCTGCGCCGCGATCACGACCTTTGCCTTCCCGATGATCTGGATCACCTCGTCCGCGCGCGCCTGGGTGAAATCGAGGTGCAGGATCCGCTTGCCTTTGTGCTCGATGAACTTGATGCGATGCTCCATGACGACTCCTTTCCGATGACGGGGTGTGCGGCATGCCCCTGCCCGATGACGTTCTATCGGAAAGTATACAGGCGTGGACGAATAAAGACATCCCCCGGTCGGGGTATTTTCAGGGGAGGGAGAAAAACAGGGCGCACGGGGAATGTCAATGAGGCGAGCGCTGGAATGTCAAAAAGCGGGACCTGGCCCACTGGGTTCCGGACCGGGTCTTCGATAACGCCGTCGGAACGTTTCTCCAGCGGGGGATCAGCCGCGAACCCGCTTGAGGGTGCCGTTGTTGATCATCTGATGGAACTGGGCGAGCAGGGCGGCCTCTTCCTTGTCCAGATGCCCGTCGGCCTGCGCGTGGTTCATGATCTGCTGATACTCGTCGGGCGTGATCTCGAGGTCGCTGATGGCGGCGTTAATGAGGTCCTTCAGGCTAGTGGCTGACTTGCTGGGTTTTTCCATGATATGTCCTCCAATGGATCAAATTATAAAGCAGGAAAGACAACTGACGGGAATGCCTGAAAACTGTACTACAAGCTGATTGAAAGGGCAAGGGAAGAAATGAGATGACATTCAGCGTTCAAGGTCTAAGGAATAACCCGGAAAAAGATGCTACCTCCCCGGTTTCGTGCCGATGGCGAACAGCACGCCCACGTCCAGCCAGATGCCGTCCTTCGTCGCAAGGCCGGCCACCTCCTGCAGATGCTCCCGCTTGAACCGCTCCCGGTCCTCTGGCGGGAGCGGGCTGATCAGCCGGCGGAACCCCGCGTTCCAGACGACCTCCCACCACGCGTCCGCGTTGTCCAGAAAGTAGCCCACGTTCCTCAGTTCCACCCGGACGTCGTCCATCCCGGCCTTCGCGAAGAGCTCTTTGCAGCCCGCCTCCGTTGCGATGCGCTTCCAGTTCGGCGGAGGCGGTTCCACGCCGTAGCCGGAGAGCCGTTTGACCATCAGGTCCTTGAGCGGATGGAAGTAGTTCTCCTGGAACCCCGAGAGGGCGACCTGTCCTCCCGGCCTGACCGTTTGGGCGATGCGCGACAGCTGGGCGGCCATGTCCATGGCGAAGAAGATGCCGAAGGAGCAGATCGCCGCGTCGAAACACCCCGCGGGAAATCCCAGGTCCTCCATGTCCCGTTCGAGGAAGTCCACATTGCGGATGTTCAGCGAAGCGGCCTTCCGTGCGGCCTGGTCCAGCATGCCGGTTGAGAAGTCCACGCCCGTCACGCGGCCCCGCGGCACCCGTGTAGCAACGGCCAGCGCCGCATGGCCCGTGCCGGTGGCGACGTCCAGCACGGTCTCATCGCCGCGCAGATCGAGACAGGCGGCGAGCTGCCGGGCGCTCTCGGGAAAGAACCGGAGCGGCCTGCTGTCGTAGCCCGGCGCGACGGTGTCAAAGGTCTCCTTGAGGATCGTCTTGCGCTGCTGTTCGTTCATTGATGATGCCCCATTAACAATGTCCCCTGTTAATACCGGTAGACCGAGAAGCTCCCGGTGAGATGAGCGGTCAGCGAGGGTGAACCGACGATCAACGAGATCACGTCGAACGTGCCCTTGACCCTTCCCCCCGACCCGCCGAACTCGGTGAAGGTTATCGTCCCGCTGGAGCCCGCAGCGGTCGTCATGGCCGAGTACGTTGGGCCGCCCGCAGGCACGAAATAGACGAGACTGTTGGCGTCGATGATGCTGTAGGTGCCCGGTCCGCTTCCCCAGACATGGATCTCGAACCGGGTGACGTAGTCCGCCCCTTCCCAGTCGAGGCTGTACAGGTAGGTACCGAAGGAGGGAGAGGGATCGCTTACGACGGAGAGGTAGGGAGAATATCCGCTCGAAGCCACCGTGCTCGTGGTTTCCGTGTACAGGAACGTCCCGCCACCTGCGACCGTGATGGAGGCAAAGTCTGTCTCCGCCGCCCCGCCGGAGCCGGCGGGGGAGCCTCCGCCGCAGGACACGAGCAGGGACAGGACCGCGATCATAAAGGCACATCCCGGTGAGATCGACCTCATGGATCACTCCTCCTGATCATGATTTCCCCTTGGGAAAAAACAGGGTATGCCCTCTTAACGATGCCGCTCACGGCCCTCGTCCCCGCCATGATGACCGCGGCTGCCCTGGCCGCCATGGGAGCCGATGCTCTTGAGGTAGTTCACGAGGTGCCAGATCTGCGCTTCCGTCAGCGTGCTTTTCCATCCGGGCATGGCACCCTTGCCCGTCGCGATCTTCCATGCCGTGTCGCCGTCCCGGTGGTGTTCGGACAGGTGCGTGAGGTCCGCGGGACGCGGCGTGAGGCCCGCACCGGCCGGGCCATCGCCCCGGCCCTGCTCGCCGTGGCACGAGGCGCAATGGGTTCGATAGAGCTTCCCGCCCTGCTCGATAGAGGCCTTGTCGAACGCTACGGGGTTCGCCCGGTTCGCCTCCGCGGCCGGCGCCTGCCAGTGGGCGTGATGGTGCCCGCTCTCCTGGCTGTCGTCGCTGCCGCCGCCCCGGCGGCCGAAGGACCACGAGGGAAGGGAAAGCGTCGCGATGAGCGACAGGGCGATCGCTGTTAAAAAGGTCCTGTGCATGGTGCAGCCTCCTGTGATCCGAAGGTTCGGAAGGAAATTACATCGCAACGCCGAAGGAGTAACGCTTCCTTCTTACTTTTTGTGTTTTCTGAAATCGCTCATCGAAACGACCTGCTTGCCGGCGCCGGCCTCGGCGCCCTTGTCAGGTGACGGCGCGGATTCGCTGCGCGCTTCGGTCCTGAGGAACTGCACGCCGGCTTCCCGGGAGAACACGCCGAGCAGATCGTCGTGATGGATGTACACATCCTCCTTGCGCGGCCCGAAGGCGAGGACGCAGGCGAGATTCCCCTCGGCGTCCCAGTCCAGCTTGGCATTGGTCTTGTTATTGAAGACCAGGACCAGTCCCTGCTTCTTCTCTTCTTCCGTAAAGCCGCGTTTGCCGATGCTCGTCCTGCCTGAATGTCCCACGAGGAGATAGACGCTCCCAAAATCGTTCCAGATATCATAGAACAGCCGTTGCAGGTATTCGACGTTTTTTTTCATGGCAACGTTAAGAATAGTGAGCTATATGTATGAATGAAGAGAATGACCAGACAACAAGGATATCGGCAAGGATTTGCCGGAACGACCGGTCACGAAAACGATACTACAGGTGGTTGGAAATGTCCAGAGGAGAGATGGGAGGAGAAGGCGGGACAGGCGAAGACTTTAGTGAGAAGACGGGAAATGTAAACAGTAAAAACCTGACGGGGAGCCTTCAAATGGGTGACCCTAATGATTCAGCGACAGGAGAATTTCAACATATCAGCATATCATTTCTGGCCCTCTACGGTCCCTGGCTAAAGCCGCGTCAACGGTAAAGATTTTACCCCATGAGGTCTTGGTCCCCTCTTCCCTCGACAAAATCGCAAAAAAGCCTTACACTCTGTTCATCGAGATCATGCGCACAAGGAGAACGGCATCATGCAACTGCACTTCACCAGGACCAACGGCCCCGTGGACGAAGCGATCGACCATTTGATCCGCATCGCCGACGGCATCCACCGGCCCGAGTATGTCCGCGAGATGATCCTGGCCGCGCTCAAGGCGGGCCAGGAAGATGACGAGCGGGCGGACCTCAAGCTGATGAACACCACCCTCAAGGAAATGCGCTTCACCGCA
>CAKKRC010000062.1:18148-61781 GCA_919902495.1 Nitrospiria bacterium | reverse complement strand
CCACGAAGTCACCAAGACACCAAGAGAGCACAACGATTTAATTTCCGTTCTTAGATCCTTTGTGTCTTCGTGGCGATCAGTGGTCTTGATCGATCTTCATCGGTGTCCGTATTTGAAATAGGCCGAACAACTGCCTTCCGTGCTGACCATGCAGGGTCCGACAGGACTGTCGGGGGTGCAGCCTGTTCCGAAGAGCGGACATTCCGTCGGTACCTTGACCCCCCGCAATATATCACCGCACGAGCACAGCTCCGGCTCGGCTATCCCTGTTGACTCGGGGTGGAATCGCGCTTCCGCATCGAACTCCCGATATTTCTCCCGCAGCTTCAGGCCGGTTCCCGGCAGGACCCCGATCCCGCGCCAATAAGCGTCTGAGGGTTCGAATATGTCGTTCAATATCTCGACAGCCCGTGGGTTCCCTTCCGGCCTGACGACCGTGGGATAGGCGTTCTCCACCTTCGCCTCCCCCTTGGCGATCTGACGTATGATCATCAGGATGCCCTCGATGATCTCACCTGCCTCGAAACCGGTCACGACAGCGGGTTTCCGGTAGTTCTTCGCGACAAATTCGTAGGGAGCGAGGCCGATGATCGTGCTCACGTGTCCAGGAAGAATGAACCCGTCCACGCGGACGTCGGGCGCGTCGAGGAGCGCCTTGAGAGCAAGGGGGACCGTCTTGTGAGATGATAGAATGGTGAAGTTTCTTACCTTCTTTTGAAACGCGGCAAAGACAGTACCGGCTATCAGCGGAGATGTCGTTTCAAATCCCGTGGCGAAGAACACGATCTGTTTCGAACCATCCTCCTGTGCGAGCTTCAGGGCGTCCATGGGCGAGTACATCACCCGGACATCCGCGCCTTCGGACCGCGCATCCATGAGCGACCGTTTCCCTCCCGGCACCCGCATCATGTCCCCGAAGGTCACCAGGACCGTGTTCGGCTGCTTCGCGATCGAGATCGCGGCATCGACGTCCCGTATGGAGGTGACGCACACCGGGCACCCAGGGCCGCTCAGGAGAGTGATCGTGCCCGGTATGATGGAACGTATCCCGTGCCGGAAGATCTCGACCGTATGGGTCCCGCAGACCTCCATGAGTTTCACCGGCCTGCTGATCCCGATCATCAGCTTGTTTATTTCATCGATATGCTGTTTCATATTCCGCACTCCGCGTTGAAAAGCCCCCTCTCCTTTTTCCCTCTCCCTCCAGGGGGGAGGGGCAGGGGTGAGGGTCATGTCTAGCGCACTCCGCACTTCTGTAGCCTCTCCCGGACAAGATATGCCTGGCCGAGCGAAATGCACGCGTCATTGGGAGGCATCTGCGAGTTGGTATGGACCCGCATACCGTCAGTTGTGAGCAGAGCGACTGTCCGGGCGAGCAAATATCTGTTCTGGAAGGTTCCGCCGCTCAAGGCCACGTCCAGGATCCCGGTCCGATCACGGATGCCCTTCACCAGCAAGCTGATGGCCGAAGCGATCGTATTATGGAAGCGCGTCGCAATTACGGGCTTTGGTTCTTTATTCACGAAGTCATCGATCATCGCCTGAATAACATTACAAAAATCGATAACAGTATACCCATTATTCTTTGTTAAAACAATCGGATACTCGCCATCAATTCCTTCGACCGTCAGCGCCTCCAATGCAATGGCAGCCTCACCTTCAAAGGTGTTGCGGTCGCAGACCCCGAGTATGGCCGATACGGCATCGAACAATCTTCCGGCACCGGATGAGAGCGGTGAAAGGTCCTTCGAATCCGCTATCTTCAGGACCTGTTCGACGGATGCCTGTCCATGTCTTTCCAGAAATCCGATCGAAGCAAGCCGGTCTGCTGCCCGAGTTTCATCTGCATCAGCTACATAGCTTACTGCCGTTCTCCAGGGTTCTCTGATCGCGGCCTCACCGCCCGGAAGCGGGATGTACTTGAACTGTCCAGCTCGATCGAAACCTTCAATACCGGCGATCAGAAACTCACCTCCCCACAGGTTCCCGTCAGTGCCGTACCCGGTCCCGTCGAAAGCAACACCGATGACCTTTTCCGTAAGTCCGTGTTCGGCCATAACGGACCCGATATGGGCATAATGATGCTGGATCGGGAAAAGCGGGAGTTTGCACCTTGACCCCTCTTCCACGGCCCACCGCGTAGAAAGATAGCCGGGATGCAGGTCGTGTACTATGGCAACCGGCTCCACACGATAGACTTGTTTGAGATTTGCGAGGCACTCTTCGTAGAACTCCAAGGTCTCGTAATTCTCCATATCCCCGATGTGCTGGCTGGGAATGGCGAACGATCCCTTGGTGACGGTAAACGTATTCTTGAGGTCTGCGCCGCAGCCGAGGACCTCGGGCCCGGTATCTTGAAGTACGATCGCTTCAGGCGCGTATCCGCGCGCTCGGCGTAGAAAAGAAATATTGAATTTCGTATTTCGGATTCCTGATTTATCTGTTCTTTTTTTATAATCCTTACTCCTCAATCCGCAATCCGCAATCCGTACCACAGAGTCGTCGACCCTCATGAAGATATCCCTGTTATGGGTCAGGAACGCATCGACGAGGCCCGAAAGCTTCTGTATCGCATCCACATTCCTGTGAACGATCGGTTCTTCTGACAGGTTACCGCTCGTCATGACCAGCACGGACAATGTTCGTGATCCCGTATCGTGTTCCTTATCTCCTGCTGTGAACAAGAGTGAATGCAATGGAGTGTACGGCAGCATACATCCTATATAAAGATTGTTCGGCGCTACGTCACCGGAAAGAGGATCGAGGACCGCCTCCGGTTGTTTCTTCCTGAGCAGAACGATCGGCCGCTTTGCCGATTCGAGCAGCTCCTGTTCCTCACGGCCAACTTCGCAAAATCCCTGCAGCACCTCGACCGAAGCTGCCATGACAGCGAACGGTTTGTTGCTCCTCCGCTTTCGTTCCCGCAGCGCCGCAACTGCATGATGATCCAAGGCATCGCAGGCAATATGAAAGCCGCCCAACCCCTTGATCGCCACGATGCCGCCTTCGCGCAATGCCTTGATACAGGACTCTAACGCCTCGGTCCCCTTCACTCCGCACTCCGCACTGCTCCGCACGTGAAACTCGATTTCCGGTCCACACACCGGACATGCAATGGGCTGTGCATGGAACCGCCGATCACGCGGATCATGGTATTCCCGCGAACATTCCGTGCACAGAGGGAAGCCCGCCATGGTCGTGTTCGGCCGGTCATAGGGGACTGCCCGGGTAATGGTATAGCGGGGCCCGCAGTTCGTGCAGTTTATGAATGGATAGCGGTATCGACGGTCGCTCGGGTCGTTCATTTCCTGAAGGCAATCAGGACAGACAGAAACATCGGAGGAAATGAGCGTGAAGGGATAGTTGCCGGCGTGGTCACTGCTTGCCTGGATCGTGAATCCTGTATATCCATGGATGGGGAGCGGCGTGACGGAAATATCGGCGATATGGGATAGCGGCGGCGCCTCTACGGGCAACCGCCGGATAAATTCGGAGACCGACGCGCCTTCAATGTCGATGTGAACGCCGCCCGCGTTATTGGAAACGTATCCGGCCAACCCGAGGCTGGTCGCAAGGGTATAGACGTATGGACGGAAACCGACGCCCTGGACGGTCCCTTTTACTGCGATCTGAGCCCGTTCAGCCATTGAGCCCACGCATCGATCCCCGCCCCGGAAGAGCATGATACCTCGAAGACCTTGAGCTTCGGGTTCAACGCAAGGGAATCGCTCCTCATTTTATTGATGTCAACCTTGACGTACGGAAGCAGATCGATCTTGTTCAGCACCAGTCCTGATGACTGCTGGAACATAAGGGGGTATTTGAGCGGCTTGTCGTGACCCTCCGCGACTGAAAGCACCATCAGTTTTATGTCCTCACCGACCTTGAATTCGGCCGGACAAACGAGGTTGCCGACGTTCTCGATAATGACCATGTCGAGCTGTTTGAGCGGCAGTTCATCGAGGACCTCATTGATCATGTTCGCGTCAAGGTGGCAAGCGCCGCCGGTGTTGATCTGGACAACAGGGATATCGAGCGCGCCGATCCGATCCGCGTCGTCCTGGCCGACGATGTCGCCTTCGATGACCCCGATACGCAGATGCGGCTTGAGCCGTTTGATGGTCTCCTCAAGCAGCGTCGTCTTCCCCGCGCCCGGAGCGCCCATCAGGTTCGCGACGAACACCCCCGCTTCCTTGAACCTCTTTCTGTTCTCCTCGGCTATCCTGTCGTTCGCTTCGAGGATCCTTGACACGACCTTAACTTTCAAGTAGTTGCTCCGTGTTCTTCTTTGTAGTTAAATCCGCAATCTACAATCCGCAATCCGAAATTGAACCTAGTGCATCTCCATATCCGAGATCTCCATCTCCCGTCCACGGGTTATCTCAAAATCATTCGAACCGCAGTGAGGACATGCAAAGACATAAGGGACTTCTTTCTCGTCGAACTCCTTTTTACAGCTATTGCAGGTTCCCCCGACCGGAACGATCTCGATCGTGAGCCTGGCGTTCTTCGCTTTCGTCGGTTCCTTCAATGCATCGAAGGCGAATTGGAGCGATTCGGGCATGACCCCGGTCGCCTTGCCGAGCCGGACCGTCAGCGCATCGACCGTTGTGCAGCCCTGTTCGGCACACTGTTCGTCAATGATCTCTATGATGCTGTGTGCAATGGATGATTCATGCATGATCTCACCTGTCTTGAATGCCTCTGCCTTGATCGACTGGATCGCGAAACCTGCATGGACCAGGACAAAATCGCCAAGCTGCGGCGGTTCGGGAAGCAGCATGATATTCACTTCTTTCCGGGCTCCATACACATCGATCATCGCGATATCGTTATCGATGGAAATTACTTTTGAGGGGACCGCAAGGCACATGGTATGTTCCATTCCTTAAGCTTTGATACGATACGCTCGATAAGGATATCTTTTTTATCCCATATCTCCGGGGTCATGTCAAGACCGAGTTCGAGGCTCTTCGGCTGGATGCCGATGATACAGAGTTCCTTGGGTATGTTTCCTGACATGCGCACAATACAGAGGACGTCCATGAGCCCCAGATGGTGCATGGAGGCCTTCTGGGTAATCCGCGCGGGAATTGCGTCATTTTCCAGTTCACCAATGTATCCCGGATCTTGATCGAAATTGACGGCATCGACCATCAGGACCTTCTCCCTTCCCTCGATGAACGGTATCAGATCGAGCCCCGCTGCACCGCCATCGACGATCTCAACATGCTCGGGGACCGTGTATCGCCGCTCGAACTCGTTCACTGCGTGTACGCCGACCCCTTCATCGGTCATGAGGATGTTGCCGAGCCCTATGATCGAAATCGTTGGTTCCTTCAAATGCATACGTGTCTCCTGGACATAAAAAAAGCCCTCCGCCTCCGAACGATGGGGCAAGAGGGCTTCATACTTACTGTTTCGAAGATATTACAGGGCCTTCACCGTGATGATATCTCTCCCTTTTGCATCGACCAGGTGAACAGCGCAGGCCAGACAAGGGTCGAAAGAATGCACGGTCCGGAGGACTTCCAGGGGCTTTTCCGGATCGGCCAGCGGCGTGCCGACCAGCGAGGCCTCGTACGGGCCGGGCTGATCGCTTCCGTTCCGCGGGGCCGCGTTCCAGGTGGACGGAACAACGCACTGATAGTTCTTGATCTTGCCGCCGTCAATGACCGCCCAGTGCGACAGGATGCCTCTCGGCGCTTCGTGGAAACCCACGCCCCGGATCTCGCCGCTCGGGAACTTGGGCGCATTGAAGGTCTTTACATCGCCCTTGCCGATGTTGGCGACCAGCGCGTTCCACTGGTTCGTGCACTCATCCAACAGCACCGCGCAACGGACAGCCCGGGCGCCGATGCGTCCGATGGTCGAGTGCAGCGCTGCCGGCCCGACCTTTGTCTTGGCGACCGCGCTTATGGTATTCAGCATATCGGTGACATACTTCTTGGTCCCGGCGTGGCCTGCGGCATACATGCACAGCACGTTGGCAAGCGGACCGACCTGGGCAGGTTTGCCGTTGAACGTCGGCGCCTTGACCCAGGAATATTTCCCGTCGTACTGCATGCCTGTATGGTTCGGGTCCGTCGTCTCTTCAAAAGGATGCTTGTTCCAGTCACCCTTGTACCAGGAGTGTTTGATGCTCTCCTTCACACCATTTTTGAAGTATTCATCATTAAAGCTCTTGATCGGCTTGAACGTAGCGAAATCCCCGTTCTCGATGTAACCGCCCGGCAGCGCGAAAGCGGTTCCCTTCGTATCCATAGGCATATCAGGAGCCGAAAGATAGTTCGTAACGCCTTTGCCGTGTCCGGTCCAATCAGCATACAAGGCCGCCACGGCGGCGACATCGACAAGCATCGCGTTCCTCACGAAGCTCTGGACCTCGTCGATGAGCGTCTTGATGTAGTAGAGCCGTTCCATGTTGAGCGCCGACTGATTGTCCGGGTTGATCGCGTTCGCCACGCCGCCCACAGCCAGGTTCTGAATGTTCGGCGTCTTGGAGCCAAGAATGGACACCACCATGTTGATCCTGCGCTGGTAATGAAGCGCCTGAAGGTAATGCGCCGCGGCAAGGAGGTTCACCTCGGGCGGCAGTTTCATGGCCGGATGGCCCCAGTAGCCGTTCGCATAGATGCCGAGCTGACCGCTCTTCACGAAGGTGCCCAGCCGGTCCTGCACTTCCTTCATGTGCTTGGCGCTGTTCTGGTCCCAGTTCGAAAGGCTCTCACCGAGCGCCGACGCTTTCTTGGGATCGGCCTTCAGGGCCGAGACAATGTCCACCCAGTCGAGGGCTGCCAGGTGGTAGAAATGCACGATATGGTCATGTACGCCATGGGCCGCCATGATCAGGTTCCGGATATACTGCGCGTTCAGCGGTATTTCGAGCTGCAGGGCGTTCTCAACCGACCTCACCGAGGTCAGTGCGTGAACGGACGTTCAAACCCCGCAGATCCGTTGGGTGAAGAGCCAGACCTCGCGGGCATCCCTGCCCTTCACGATGTTCTCGATCCCGCGCCACATCTGGCCGGACGTCCAGGCCTTGCTGACCTTTCCGTTCTCCACTTCGCACTCGATGCGCAGATGGCCTTCGATCCTGGTGATTGGATCTATGACGATTCTTTTCGACATTGTTCAGAGTCTCCTTCCGCGAAAGTTATGCGTGCTCAGCCTTCGGCAGCACGGGGAATTTCCTTACGATGTACAGGTATGCCATGATCTCGAACGAGATGATGCCCAGGGTGATCATGATCTCTCCGAACGACGGGAAGTAATGCCAGCCGTTGCCCGGATCGAAGCTGATCATGAAAGCGTTGAACCGGTATACCGTTCCTGCCAGCAGCAAAAAGAAGGCGCCGAGGAACAACGCTTTGGGTCGAGACCGGTTCGCCTGTGGCAGAAGGTAAAACAGCGCCACGCAGTAGAGGGCGTTCTCGATCCAGAACATGAGGCTGTTCAGGTCGAACCGGAAGGCCAGACCGAAGGCGCCCCGCACGATGACATCGAGGAACCGCAGGATGAGGTACACGCCTATCAAATACGTGATGATACCGGATAGCCTCGACAGGAACTTCATTTCAAGAGGTCGTTTGAAGCCGACTGACGCGTAGAGCGACTCGAACACTACGATCGCATATCCCATGGTGATGGCCGATATGAGGAAGAGGAGCGGCAAGAGACCGGTCTGCCAAAGCGGGGACAGCTTCTTTCCCGCGATCACCATCAGGGTACCGAGGGAGGATTGATGCATGGTCGGGAGCAGGATGCCGAGGGCGATGAAAAAGAACAGGTACTTGTTCCAGGTCTTCTGAAGCCCCGAGACGTCCCATTTGGTCAGGAATGCCGGCAGGTTGCTCTTGTTCGTCTGGATGCCCTCAAAGAAGACGGGTGCGAACTCGATCCACAGGACAAAAACATAGGTAGCGATGCAGACCGCCACTTCGAGCATGATCGAGTTCACGTTCGCGTACCAAGGCATGAACATGTTATAGGCCTGCCAGTACCGGCCGACGTCGATGAAGATCGAAACAGCCGCCAGCGTGTACCCGAACACGCCTGCCAGGAGAGCCGGTCGGATCAGGGGGTGGTATTCCCCTTTGTTCATTACGTAGACCAGGAGTGCCATGGAATATCCGCCGCAGGCAATGGCCGTGCCAGCGACCACATCATAGGCGATCCAGATGCCCCAGGGATAGCCGTCGTTCAGGTTGGATACCGCGCCGAGGCCCATTACGTACCGGATCAAGACCAGGAGACCCGCAAACAGCGTGAATCCGGCAAGGACCTTGAACGGCGTTGTCAGAAACTCACCACCTATAGGTTTGCTTTCTTCAGACATAGTCCTCTCCGTTATGGTTATTTATGGTCCTTTGTGTTCTTGTGAACAATATATATGAGTCCGCCCAGCATCACGATCGGTGCGATCATGCCCTTATACAGCGTATGCTGGATGGTCTCCGACCTCTGGGCATCGGAGGTCTCCTCGAGTGCCGGAAGACCGAGTTTTTCGAAGGGCACTCCCGCAAGATACAGCACCTGGGTCCCGCCGCCCTCTTTTTCCCCGTAGACGTTCTGCACATAGGGGGTTACGATCCGTTCGGCAACCGGACCTCCGCTGACGCGCTCGACCGGATATTTCCGCAGCTCCCCCGGCTTATACGCCAGCCGTTTCTTCGCCTCCGCCAGCAGGTCCTCCACCTTGCCGAAGATGCATGCGCCCGTCGGGCAGAACTGGCAGCATGCCGGGATGTCCCCTTTCTCCAGCCGGTGCGAACAAAGCTGGCACTTCCTGATCATCGGAAAGGCCTTCTCGAACTCGAACTTGGGGACGTTGTACGGACATGCCACCTGGCAGTACCGGCAGCCGATGCAGGCGTCCTTGTCGTATGAGACGATGCCGTCCTTGGGACCCTTCTTGAGCGCCGATACCGGGCAGGCTGACACGCAGGCCGGGTCCACACAGTGCATACACTGCCGCTTGACGTAGGCATGGCCGTCCTGTTCCCGGTCCTTGGCCGCTCCTGTGCCGCTCTTGTAAAGTTTAATGATGTTGTAGGTCTTGGCATCGTTATCGAGCGGATTGTCCCATATCTCGTCGGTCGAGGAAAAGCTCGACGGGGTCTCGTTGTACTGCTTGCAGGCTGAAACGCACGCCTTGCAGCCGACGCAGACCGTTGAATCGTACAGCATGCCGACCGCGTCCTTGATGCGTGCTTTCGGCTCACGGGCGAGGGATGGGTGCGCGTTCGCCGCCAGCATGAGACCGCCGGCTGTGGCTACTTTCAGGAAATCTCTTCGTTTAATTTCCATAGGTAATATCCCCCGTGGCCTTATTTTTTGCCTTTCCCGTCGTCGTCGCCCAGTTTTTTCGCCACTTTATCGACCGCAACATAGGCGGCCCCGGCCGCGGCCGCGGCAACCGCGATGCCGGCCAACGCCGACTTGCCCTGATGTTCAACGACATGAGGATAGGTATCCGGCGGGGTGACCATGTGCAGGCTGGCCCTGCTGAACAGCGGTTTATGGAATCCGATGCCCTTCTCGGTGCAGCCGAAACAGGGGTGTCCCGTCCCGACCGGCCAGGTGCCGGCGCCGGTGTCGCCGAATAGGATCGACGGACAGTTGGCATGGGTCTCCGGGCCTTTGCACCCCAGCTTGTACAGGCAGTAGCCCTTTCGATGGTTCTCATCACCGAACTCCGTTGCGAACCGGCCGGCATCGAAATGGGGCCGACGCTCGCAATTTTCGTGGATGAGGCGGCCATAGGCAAACTTGGGTCTGGCCAGATCGTCGAGCTCGGGCAATTTTTTAAAGGTCACGAAGTATAGGACGGTCGAGAGGAAATTGTAGGGGTTAGGAGGACATCCCGGGATCGTGACGACCGGCGTCTTGATGCCCGCATCCGTAAGTATCTTCTGCACCCCGGTTGCGCCGGTCGGGTTGGGATCCGCGGACGGCACACCGCCCCATGACGAACAGGAACCCATCGCGATGATCGCTTTGCATTCCTTGGCCGTCTCCTTAAGGATATCCAGAGCCGTCTTGCCTGCGATCATGCAGTAGATGCCATTGTCCTTCACGGGGATGGCGCCATCCACCACGAGGATGAACTCCCCCTTGTTCGCCTTGATCGATGCGGCGCGCGCGGCCTCGGCCTGGTGGCCCGATGGCGTGCTGAGCGTTTCGTGATAATCAAGGGAGATAAGATCGAGGATCAGGTGTTCAAAGGTGGGATGGGTGGCTCGAAGAAGTGATTCGCTGCAACCGGTGCACTCCTGTGCTGAAAGCCAGATGACCGGTGGTCGCCTTGCCGCGCTGGTGACCGCCTCGGCAATCTGCTCTCCGGCACCGAGAGGCAGCCCCATGCCTGCGGCCACGATACTGCAATATTTCAGGAACTCCCTGCGTGACACACCAAGTTGCTTGCTGACCGATGCGATATCTTTGATCTTCATACTTCCCCCTTCAGAGAAAAGAATATTCAAATATCGTGCAGGCTTATTGAGTCGACAAGACGTAGCTGGTGTTACCAGTATCTAGGGAGTTAATAGTTACAAGAGCTTGTAACAATATAAGGAAATATTATGCTGATATTAGCACAAACCATGCCATGAATAACTAATTGAATATACGGAATATGAATGAGTATATTTCTTGAGAGTGACATGTTACGTCATTCTGCCGGTAACATTTTGTTACATTTATCGGCTCGTTTATTAAACTGTTGCATCACTAGTTGAATTTCTTAAATATATAATCCGAGATCTTTCGTGCTTCCGTGTCAGAGATTAAACTCGTACTGAATGCGGTCATGCCGGTACCGGGTTTTCTCATTAATTTGATAACGGCATCCGCAGTTTTAATATTATTTGCTGCGAGGTCTTTTTTCAGGAGAGTTTTCTTAGGATTGATGATATTACCGCCATCAGGGTGGCACATGACGCAGTGCTCAACGAACAATTGTTCCCCTGTTTTTTCAGCAGCTTCCATGCTTTTCATGCCGGTTGAACCAACTACGGCAATGAGTATGAGCAACAGGATCGCCGCCAGACCACATTTTTTCATTTGAAAAGCTCCCTTCTTTGGAGAAGTCTGTAGTCTGGACGTGCCGCAGGACTATTAAAAAATAGTATAGCATAGAAATAGCTCAAGACCTCGTGACGTAAACATTATTTTGATCCGGACGATATCAGCTAACAGTGAAGGGCGGGGAGCATCACGGATAAACAGGCGAACGAAGGCAGGAAAAAGACCTTAAAGACGATGGCGGTTTCCGGCAGATGCACGAACGACAAGATATCCGGAGACCAGAATGAGAATACCGCCGAAGATGGCCGTGGCCGGCGGAAGTTCGGACAAGAACAGGAACGCAAGCGGCACGGCCGCCAGGGGTTCAATATATCCAAGGATCGCCGCGTGTTGCGCCATCACCTGACGCAACGCGCTGAAATACAGCAGCGGCGCTATTGTTGAGTGTACCAGCCCGCCGGTGAGCAGGAGAAGGACGGAGAGTTTCGTCAGGTGATGATCAACAAGAAACGCCGCAGGCGCAGTAACGGCAGCAGTGATCCAGAGCAGCACAACGACGGCCTTATGGTGCATCATCCGTTGACTGAGTCTCCGTGATATGATGATCAGGAACGCATACGCAATACCCGACGCGATACCGGCTAAAATGCCCCGCCTATGCTCTTCTCCCATTTGTAGACCGTCTCCTGCCAGGACGATCAGCACCATTCCGGCGACCGCCAGTGGCAGCGAGATCAGGGTCACCCTTTGGAGACGCTCCGTTATCAGGAGCGGGGCCAGCAGAGCAACGAACACCGGCGCCGTATAGTGCGTAAAGACGGCATTCGATACGGTCGTCTGGGCAAGGGCGTAGAAATAGGTAAGATTGTTTATGATCGAGGCTAAAGCGAGGGCAGTGAAGAGAGGCCACACAGCCGACACCCCTCCCAGATCGAACTCCCCTCGTGCCTTCAGGACCAGCGGCACTGCAATACTTGCGATGCATGCGGTATAGAACAGGACAACGACGGGAGGCAGGGAAAGCAGCCGTATCATCATCCCCCAGGTGCTCCAGATGAGCATGGCCGCGACTATTTTCAGGTGGTTGTTCATAGGACAGCAGCTTTATAAAAAAAAATGCGGAATGGGAAGCGTGCTCATACGCCATCCTTCATTCCGCATCAGAACGATCTACGCTTAAGGAATTGACTACGTTCCCATCTCCCACGAAGCAAGGTATTTCTTCTGTTCAGGCGTGAGCTTGTCGATCTTCACACCCATGGCGTTGAGCTTGAGCCGCGCGATCTCCGTGTCGATGTCCTGCGGGACCGAGTAGACATCATTTTCAAGGGACATGCAGTTCTGCAGCATGAATTCCGCCGACAGCGCCTGGTTCGCGAAGCTCATGTCCATGACACTTGAGGGATGTCCCTCGGCTGCGGCCAGATTGATGAGCCGTCCCTCGCCCAGGATGTTGATCTTCCTGCCGTTGGGGAGCGTGAATTCCTCGACGAACTCGCGGATCTGACGCTTCTTTTTCTTCATTTTGTCCAGCGCCTCAAGGTCGATCTCTACGTTGAAGTGGCCCGTGTTGCAGACGATGGCGCCGTCCTTCATGGCGCGGAAGTGTTCGGCCCGGATCACCTTGATGTCCCCGGTCACGGTCACGAAGATGTCGCCGATCCTTGCCGCATCGGCCATCGGCATCACCTGGTAGCCGTCCATGACGGCCTCGATGGACTTGAGCGGATCGATCTCGGTCACGACCACGTTGGCACCCATGCCCTTGGCCCGCATGGCCAGACCGCGTCCGCACCATCCGTACCCGGCGATCACGAAGACCGATCCCGCGATCAAGCGGTTCGTCGCGCGAATGACGCCGTCGATGGTGGACTGGCCGGTGCCGTAACGGTTGTCGAAGAAATGCTTCGTCTGCGCGTCGTTCACGGCGATGATCGGGTACTGGAGCACGCCAGTGTTCGCCATGCTGCGGAGCCGGATCACGCCGGTCGTCGTCTCCTCGGTGCCGCCGATGACGTGGGCCAGCAGGTCCTTCCGCTTGGTGTGCAGGACGCCGACGACGTCCGCGCCGTCATCCATGGTCATCTGCGGTTTGATGTCGAGCACGGACATGATGTGCTTGTAGTAGGTCTTGCCGTCCTCGCCCTTGATGGCGAAGGTCGGGATCTTGTCGTGTTTGACCAGCGAAGCCGCCACGTCGTCCTGCGTGGAAAGCGGGTTCGATGCGCAGATAACGACGTCCGCGCCGCCCGCCTTCAGCGTCTGCATGAGCGAGGCCGTCTCCGTCGTCACGTGGAGGCACGCGGCGATTCGCACGCCCTTGAGCGGCTTCTCTTTTTCGAAGCGCTTCCTGATGATGTTCAATACCGGCATGCTCTGGTTCGCCCACTCGATCCGGAGCTTGCCTTTGTCGGCGAGCTTGATGTCCTTCACGTCGTATTTCATAGGGTCTCCTTAGCAACCAATAAGTCAAGCGGGGATTGAAATGTTCCGCCCCCGCCGCAAGGTTACGCTGATACCAGCCCGCTTAGTAGCGGTAGTGCTCCGACTTGTACGGACCTTGCTTGGGCACGCCAATGTACGCAGCCTGCTGGTCGGTCAAGGTGCTCAATTGCGCATTCAGCGTCGTCAGTTGCAGACGTGCGACCTTTTCGTCCAGATGCTTGGGCAAGGTGAACACGTTGATCGGGTAGTCCCTGGTGCGGGTGAACAGTTCGATCTGTGCAAGGGTCTGGTTGGCGAACGACGATGACATCACGTAGGACGGATGGCCGGTGCCGCAACCCAGGTTCACCAGGCGACCCTTGGCCAGCAGAATGATGCGCTTGCCGTCGGGGAAAATGATGTGATCGACTTGCGGCTTGATCTCTTCCCACTGGTATTTTTCCAGCGAGGCGACGTCGATCTCGTTGTCGAAGTGGCCGATGTTGCACACGATGGCCTGGTTCTTCATCTTCGCCATGTGATCGTGCGTGATGACGTGGAAGTTGCCGGTGCAGGTCACGAAAATGTCGGCCTTGTCGGCGGCGTATTCCATGGTGACCACGCGGAAGCCTTCCATTGCGGCTTGCAGTGCGCAGATCGGGTCAACCTCGGTCACCCAAACCTGTGCCGACAGCGCGCGCATGGCTTGTGCCGAACCTTTGCCCACATCGCCGTAACCGCAGATCAGCGCGATCTTGCCCGCGATCATTACATCGGTGGCGCGTTTGATGCCGTCCACCAGCGATTCGCGGCAGCCGTACAGATTGTCGAACTTGGACTTGGTGACGGAATCGTTGACGTTGATCGCCGGGAATTTCAGTTCGCCGCGTTCATGCATTTGATACAGGCGATGCACGCCGGTGGTGGTTTCTTCGGTCACGCCCTTGATCGCGGCGAGACGCTTGGAATACCAGGTCTTGTCGGTAGCCAGTTTGGCCTTGATCGAAGCGAATAAGATGGTTTCTTCTTCGGAAGTCGGCTTACTGATCACCGATGCGTCTTTTTCAGCGCGCGCTCCCAGGTGCAACAGCAGCGTGGCATCGCCGCCGTCGTCCAGGATCATGTTGGTCAAACCGCCATCCGCCCATTCAAAGATGCGGTGCGTATAGTCCCAGTACTCGGTCAGCGATTCGCCCTTGACCGCGAAGACCGGCGTGCCACTCGCAGCGATAGCAGCGGCAGCGTGATCCTGGGTCGAGAAGATGTTGCACGAGGCCCAGCGCACTTCCGCACCGAGCGCTTTCAGCGTCTCGATCAGCACAGCGGTCTGGATGGTCATGTGCAGGCTGCCGGTGATGCGCGCGCCTTTCAGCGGCTGCGTCTTGGCGAATTCTGCACGGATGGCCATCAGGCCGGGCATTTCGGTTTCGGCGATGGCGATTTCTTTGCGGCCCCATGAGGCCAGGTTGATGTCGGCGATGACGTAGTCTTTAGTAGACATAAAGCTCTCCATTCAGGTTAATGAATGGGCGCCGTTGCTACCTGTTGAACTACCCCATCGAGCCTGACAGACCCACCTTGCGGTGACTGCTGCAGCGCCCCTCGACGGGGTGGATTGATGTTTGAATTACAGTCCTGCGTCTGCGCGCTATGCGGCAGCCTTGTCAGTGGCTTCCCACTTGAATCCAGGAGCGAGCGCATTCCCCGTAGCTTGCTGCGGGGTTAGCGAGCGATTAGAATATAATTACAACCTTGAGGATCGAAGCTCCCTGCAGCTTGCTGCAGGGAGCTTCAATTCCAGATCTTCGCGGCCAACTAGTATAAGTCACACAATGTTGAGGGCAGCCACACAGGGCTGCCCCAACAAGTACATCACGTGTCAATGCGGTCCTCTCTTCGGTCCTTGCTCCGAGATCAGAGATTCTTACAGGCCCGCCTCCTTCTTGAGGGTCGCCGCCTTGTCCGTCCGCTCCCAGGTGAACTCCGGCTCGTTCCGTCCGAAGTGCCCGTAGGCGGCCGTCTTTTTATAGATCGGCCTCCTGAGGTCCAGGGTCTGGATGATGCCTTTCGGGGTCATATCGAAGTTCTTTCGGATCAGATCGACCAGTTTGTCATGCGGTACGTTCCCCGTCCCGAAATCGTCCACATGGATCGAGACCGGATCGGGCACACCGATGGCATAGGCGAGCTGCACCTCGCATTCGGTCGCGATCCCCGCCGCAACGATGTTCTTGGCGATGTAACGCACCATATAGGCCGCCGACCGGTCGACTTTCGATGGGTCCTTGCCCGAGAACGCGCCTCCGCCGTGGCTGCCCACGCCGCCGTAGGTGTCAACGATGATCTTGCGGCCCGTGAGGCCCGTGTCGCCCATGGGCCCGCCGACCACGAACTTGCCGGTTGGATTGATATGATAGATGATCGATTTTTCGTCAAGCAGTTCCTTCGGCAGGACCGGCTTGATCACCTTCTCGATGATGTCCGCCCGGATCTGCTTCTGCTCCACGTCGGCGCTGTGCTGGCTCGATACCACCACCGCGTGGATCTTGTGGGGCTTGCCCTGCCGGTACTCGACGGTGACCTGGGACTTGCCGTCAGGCCGCAGATACGGCAGGATGCCTTTTTTCCGCACTTCCGCGAGCTGACGGGTGATCTTGTGCGCAAGGCTGATGGTAAGGGGCATGAGCTCCGGTGTCTCGTCGCAGGCATAGCCGAACATGAGGCCCTGATCGCCGGCTCCGCCCGTGTCCACACCCATGGAGATGTCCGGCGACTGCCGGTGGACCGCGGTGATGACGCCGCAGGTCTCGGCGTCGAACCCGAACTTGGCGCGGGTGTAGCCGATCTCGGCGACGGTCTTTCGGGCAAGTTCGTCGATCTCAACACGGCCCTTCGAGGTGATCTCGCCGGCGACCATGATCAGGCCGGTCGTCAGGAGCGTCTCGCAGGCCACGCGGCTCATGGGGTCCTGCGCGAGGAACGCGTCAAGGACCGCGTCCGATATCTGGTCGGCTATTTTATCAGGATGCCCCTCGGTCACCGATTCCGAAGTAAAGAGATAGTTCTTATGAACACTGCTCATCTGTTCGCCTCCCTGCCTGTGCACCACGTATGATTAAGGAAAAAGCCCTGCATTTATAGCACAATCACGGTTTTTGTCAAGAGCAAATTACGCCTTAAGCACAAAATATGGTAGTTCCTCAGGGACCGTACCCCAACAGGCTTGATGAACCCGGGAACGAGCGCATGTCCCTTCCCGCCAGGGCGCGATCGCCGCGAGCTTCAATGCATGTTCGTTGTTGCAGATGGATTTCTTATGCGGCCGGGTGAACGAGACACTGGATAACTGCCTTTTCGATGCTACTCGGATAAGAAGAATGCGGCAGGACGCCGGGCCAGGTCCGCTCGATGGCCATGCCGTGTGTTACTTGCGTCCCATGCCGTCCTGGGTGACCTCACCCAGCGTGGTAAGGTCGAAATCCCGGAGGACCGGCAGGAAACGAGCGCTGCCGGCAGGCGGGTTCATGACCCGGACCTCATAGGGGACACTTCCTTTCGGCGAGATCATCACCGTTCCGACAGAAGCCAGCCTTTTCTGAAGTTCCTCGATCTTTCCGCCGCGCCTGGCAAGGATGTCATGCTCCGCCTTTGAAAAGATCTGGATGCCGTTCACCATCCTCACGGTAGCCAACACGGTTTCCTTCGCATCACGGACCTCGGTCACCAGATACCATCCCGCCTTCGGCGTGTCCGAGGTGTTCTGCACGGAACCGGAAATGACGAGGTCTCCCGTTGCGGGATCGAGATACCCGTGGGCATTGATGACCTGGAGCCCCTCTGCCGTTACCAATATCCGAGGTGCCGTGCCTGGCAACCGTTCCCTGTTCTCGTGCAGCGACCGTTGGATCTTGCCCGCGAAGGTCCCGGTCTCATAGACCGCACCGAGGACGACCAGCATTGATACTGCAAGACCGGCCTTTTGCAGGCCGCTCAGGCTCGCCGAAAATGTCTCTTCCCTCTCATTGACAATGATCCGCCGTGCGATCACCACGAGGACACTGATCACGAACGAGAGCGCTGCCACGTTCGCGCCTCCTGACAGGAGCTGCGGCAGGTTCAACGCCGAACCAGACACGAGCGATACAACGACGGACTTACCCACAGCGAATCCAGCCCCGAACACCGTCCCGATCAGGATGTTCACGAGGAAGAAGAGCTTCTTGCCGGCGAGGGCTTGCGCTATCGATAATATAAGGCCGATCACAACACCGAAGGTGATAATGCCGGTTCCGACGACCGCGACAAGATGGAAGAACGGCAGGTCCGCCGCATAGGGCAGGAATTTGACGATCATGCCGAAACCCAGCATCATGAACGCCGCCAGCGGCACAGCGCATCCCAGTCCGGCAACAGCTCCCGTCGCGTTCCCGGAAGCGAACGGATGCATATCTTCCGAGGTCCCGGTCCGCCTGGTCGCATCACCGATCGTTGCTGTTGACGCGTCCGATCCTTTCGCGTCACCGAATGATCCTTTATCTGATGACGAGTCCTGGGGAATGCGCAACGCTACTCCCAGGTCCATCTCCTCGTCCTGTTTTTCAGGGGCTGGTTTGGACCTCGGCGGCGGCGTGAATACGGGTCCGGTCCTGGGTGGCTCTAATGAGGATGTCGGAGCCTTTACCTTGATCTCCGGTTCCGTCGCCGGCTGCTCATCAGCCGATGGAATATGCAGCGCGGTCCCGAGGTCCATCTCCTCATCAGCATGCGTGGCCGAAGACACAGTTTCACTCGCCGATGGCGCTCCGAATACCGGTTTCCGTGTTGGTTCCGAGATGAGGTCCACGGGGAAATCCAGGGCCGCCTCGGCTTCAGCCGCGGCTTCAGGCGAGATCTCGACCTCCGGGACAGCATCCTGCTCCGGCTCTACATTGAAGCTGAAATCCTGGCCTCCAAAACCTTCTTCGGGATGAGCCGCTGCCGTGGCAGCGGCGTGGGGCTCGCTGAAATCGAAGTCACTCAGCGCTGCCGGGGGAATATCATGTTCCTGCGGGGGCTGATATTCCCGCGCTTCGGGCTCGGGAGACATTGCTGGTTGCGGGGGGACGGGTATGCTGGAGGGTTTCGGCGCGGTCTGGGGTGACGGCCTGGTTGCCGGTTCGGGCTGCTGCTGAGGGACCGGTTCCGTAGCTTCAGCCTCACGGGCCAGAAGGTCCATATCAAAGTCATCTTTGGTTATGGTGATGATCTCCGCGCACTTGGAGCACTTGAACCGAATGCCCTTACCGGAGATCTTTTCATCGGCAACGCGAAACAGCTTGCTGCAGCTGGGACACCGGATATCCATACTGATTTGTCTCCTGGTCTATTGGATCGGAAGGTCCCGAAGTGTATCAGGCCGTATTGTAATATATTTTTATAAATAATTCTACTTGTCTGTACTATATTTTTTCGTCCCCTTCTTCGATCTCCGTTATCTTCTTCTCCCCGGCTATCCGGTATTCTTCTGCTGCCCACCTGCCAAGATCGATCATGCGGCATCGCTCGGAACAGAACGGCCTGAAAGGATTGTCCTTCCAGGCCGTTTCCTTTTTACAAACCGGGCATCGCACCGCTTCTTTCTTCCTGTTATCCCCGGTCATCTGAACTCCGGACGGTCCAACTGATATACCATGGGCACCTCTACCCATCCATCGACATAGGGAACCGGCGCGGCCCGGTAGACGGTGCTGACCGACGCGTCATCGAGGATCTTCGCGCCCGAGCTCTTTACGATATCGACACGTTCTATACCGCCCGTCGGCTGCACTTTGAACCGCACCAGGACCGTGCCCTCGATCCCCCGCTCCCGCGCAAGCCGCGGATAACGTTTGACCCGCTCCAGCGCAGTTGAGAACCGCATCCATTCTTCAGGAGAATATCCTACAGCTATGACTCCCCCGGACTGGCCGCCGGTACCGGGCGCACGTCCCTGCTCATCGACGACCCCTGTCGGGTCGCCCATGCTGATGGGCCGCTGTTCACTGCCGCCGGGCTCGTTCTCAACTGCCGGCATGTGGTTTCCGTTGGCCGACGTGATGTCTGCCGCTGAGCGTTCCTCCAGCAGTTCTCTTCCCGGCTTCCCGCTGGTCCCTGTGCTGACACCCGGTCCGACGAGAGACACGGTCATTGACCAGAGGCTCTGCTGGTACAGCACGCCGCCATAATAAGCGAACGCGATGGCACTACCGAAGATCGCAATATGCACCGCGATCGACATGCCCATTGCTTTTCTGAATGTGCGGATATCGGTGATCATGGCATTACCGGCCTCGCGGCCACGCGGACTAGAACCTGACCGTCACCCCGCCCCTGACCTCCCGTGGCGGCATGGGGTAATTCTGGGCCACCTCATACTTCCTGTCGTACACGTTCGTCAAGGCGATGAACATCTCGCCTGCATATTTCGACGAACCCTCCATGCGCTCGACGATCTTCGCATCCAGGACCGAATACTTCCAGGCCGGTTCGCCTGGATTAACGTAGTTCTCCACCGCCCTGCCCTCGAGGGAGATGGTCGTCTTCTTCTCCACGTCGATCGACAGGACACCCTTCCATTGTGTTCGAGGTATGAAGGGGATCTTCTTGCCCGTGGACTCGTCCACGGGATTTGTATAGGTATAATTTACATCCACCCGTGCAGTACTTGCAAGGGCGATCGTCGCCTCCGCCTCATATCCCCGGACCGTGGCATTCCCGATGTTCTCGGGCTGCCAGTGCTCCAAGGTGGTCGTAGGGGTCGTCTTCAGCCAGACGATCATGTTCGTCGCCTTGCGCGAGAACCCGGTAAACTTAACCTTACTGGTCCCGAAGGGCTGTTCGATCCCTCCTTCATACTCCTTGGACGTTTCCGGCTTCAGATTCGGATTGCCCACGGTTTCAAAGGTCATGTCAGTAGGTCCGCAAAAAGGAGCAGGGCAGAATGACGACATGAACGGGGAAAAAATATCATTCGGTGTCGGGCTGCGGAAGCTCTCTCCGTAAGATGCGCGAAAGATGGTTCCTGCACGCTTGTTCAGATACCGCCCACTGAACTTCGGGCTGGTCTGCTCGCCGTACTGGGAGTGATCGTCCTTTCTCACGCCGGCGACAACGATGAACGACTCGCCAAGGGAGATCTCGTCCTGCAGGAAAAAAGCCTTCAGGTCCGACACATGCTTGCCCGTGTCCGTGCTGTCCAGATGGTCCCGGCGTATCTCATAGCCGAGGGTAAGGGCGTTCCATGAGCCCAGCAGAAAGTCGGCCTGCCCTTCCGCCGTATCTGTATAGGTCTTATGTACCGAGAATCCAAAGGCGGACCGATACTGAAGTTTCTCATCCGTTCGGCTCGCACGTACCTTGAACGTCAGACCATCCTTGGCCTTCATGGTCAGCCCGGCACCGGTCACAAAAATCCTGTCCCACTGCCGATCCGTTACCCCGACCGAATTCTTCGGGCCCGGCACGCCGTTCTCCTTGTTCGTATAATTGCCTATGACCTCCAGGTTTACCCGGTCGGTCATGTTCACGCCTACCTTTCCTCCATAGGTCCACTGTTCAAGATCGCTGTTCGGCCGGTATCCATCATAGGTCGTCCGGGTCCCTTCCAGGTGATAGTACGCCGCTCCGGTGCCGTTCCCGAAACCCAGCGTCGTTGCATCATAACCATGTGATCCGATCGTGCCGGCGATCAGGCTCTCGTTCTTGCCGGGTTTCTTCGTGATGATGTTGACGACGCCTCCGACGGCCTCTGATCCGTAGAGCGCTGATGCCGGTCCCCGGACTATTTCCACCCGCTCGATCATGTCGACGCTCACGGGGAGCGCGGAAAGATCGAAACCGAGGTCGCGCGGTGAATTGAGTCGTATGCCATCGAGCAGGATCAGCACTCGCGAGTAGTCGGCTCCACGGATGCGGACCGTGTTCAGGGATCCTGCCGGTCCATAATTAGTTATCGCAACGCCGGTCGAGCGCTCGACAACCTCCGTTAGTGTCGTTGCACCCGATTTCTTGATCTCTTCTGCCGTAATGACCGTGACCGACTGGGTCACGTCCTTCGGATCCTTCTCGGTCTTGGTGGCCGTCACCACAACTTCCTTGAGCTTCACATCCGCCTGCTGCGCCCCCGCCGGGCCTGCAGACCCTGCGCAAAACAATACCAGTACGACTATCAATGCCTTCTTCATTATACTATCTCCTTCCGTCGAGGTTGTGGGAATGTGAGGTTTCCTGGCTCAGGACTTCCTACTCGCCCGCCTTCCCACCCCTTTCGGGGCAGTGGCTGACAGGGCTTTCGTTTCCATCACAGTTGCGTGGCAGCAGGGGGTTTTCACCCCTTTCCGCTTCGACATTCCCTGGATCATGCGTAACTTCTTTATTCTGAACCTGCTTCGGGCCTGCCCTGTGCCGCCCGCCACCTCCTTTCCACCGATATTACGAGGCGATGACCTGATACGCCTTCACATCGAGAAAGCGATAGCCATTCCGTTCGACGACCTCGCTGCCCTTAATGTCGATGCTGCCGTTGAACAACGGACCGCCGACCACGAGGGTATGATATTCACCCCGCTCGCCGCAGGGATCGACCTCAGGCCTTTTGGCAAGATACTCAATGAACGCGGTATCGACCATCCTGCCGATCCATTCCCGGTCGATGCAATCCGCCTTACCCGCAATGATGACCGATCTGAATCCTGCATTGACGAACTCCCGGATCAGTTCCGACGTATTCAAGCCCCAGAGCGGTTCGACGGCCTCGATGCCGAGGTCCCCGCAGATACCTTCCACCCATGCCAGATGCTCATCGAGATAGATGTCGCCGAAGATCATGCCTGCTATGTCGAGCCCCCTGCCAAGCGAACGTACGCCTTCCTTGAATTCCTCGGCATACCGGTCCGGCGTGGTCTCTTTCAGGAGGAGCGGGATGCCGAGCAGGGACGCCTGCGCCTGGATCAGACGGCTGTCGAGACCGTGAAAGCTCACCCGCCCGTTCTCCCGCGAGACGCAGTTCATCAGGCCCTTGACCTTCATGCCCTTTTGCATCGCCTGATAAACTGCGAAACAGCTGTCCTTGCCGCCGCTCCATGACGCCAGATACAATGCGTTCTCCTCTAGAACCATTTTTCGTGCGTTATATACGCGCCGTATTCCGCTTTCCGCACCTCGACTTCCACATCGAAGGCATCCCGGATCGTCGCACTGGTCAATACAACCTCCGGAGCGCCGATGCCGTGGACCTCGCCGGACTTGATGAGCATCACCTTTTCGAACTGCAGCGCCAAGTTGATGTCATGGAGCGCCATGACCACCGAGAGGCCCCGGGCCTCCTTTAGGCTGCGCAGCAGCTTCAGGAACTCGATCTGGTACTTGATGTCCAGGTTCGCCAGCGGCTCGTCGAGGAGCAGGATGCCGGCGCCCTGGATCAGGGTCATGGCAAGGAACACCCGCCGCCGCTCCCCTCCGCTCAGGTTCGTCACGAACGCGTCTGCCTTGTCGCCCACGCCGACCATGTCCATGGCGTCATCGACGGTCATCACCGGTGGTATCTCGTAGGGATAGAGACCCATCCCCACGATCTCCCGGACCGTGAACGGGACGTTCACATCAAGCTGCTGGGGAAAATAGCACAGGAGCTTTGCCCGGTCCCTGTTCCGGTAGCTCTTGAGCGCCTTGTTCCAGAGAATGACCTCCCCCTGGGATGGCCGCAGCATGCCGGCCGCGATCTTGAGGATCGTGGACTTGCCGGAGCCGTTCGCGCCGAGCAGGCCGATGATCTCCCGCTCACGGACGGAACAGGAGAGGCCGGCTACGATCGGGCCGCCGCCCGGGTAGTTGAACGAGACGTTCGCCATCTCGAGGATGGGACCGTCAGATACTGAGGACATCTTTCCTCCTCAGGAGATAGAGAAAATAGGGCGCCCCGAAGACCGCGGTCACCGTTCCCGACGGGAGTTCCATCGGCGGCATGAGCGATCTCCCCACGAGGTCCGCGAAGCAGAGGAACGCGCCGCCCGCCACGGCCGAGGCCGGTACGAGCAGGCGGCTGTCCGCTCCGAGCAGGAACCGGACGATGTGCGGCATGAGCAGTCCGATGAACCCGATCGTGCCGCCCAGCGACACGGACGCGGAGGTCATCAAGGCCATGGCGCCGAACAGGATGAGCCGCTCCCGCTGCACGGCGAAGCCGAGGCTGTGGGCGAACTCGTCTCCCAGGATCATGGCGTTCAGGGCCCTAGACCGGGACAGGACCAGCCCCATCCCGATCACGATGAAGATCGCGGCCGTGGGGATGAGCGACCAATCGGCCATTGACAGATCTCCGAACATCCAGAGCACCGCGCGGCGTAGCCCTTCATCCGACGAGACGCTCATGAGCAGCATCAGCACCGCGCTGAACAGGAAGTTCAGGCCGATGCCGGCGAGCAGCAGCCGCTCGGGCCATAACCCTCCCCGTTTCCACCCGAAGGCCCCGACCAGCATGCTGACGAGAGCAGCTCCGATGAACGCGGTCAGCGGCACGCTCATGCTTCCGAAATAATAGAACCCCGAGAGCAGCCCGAGCGCGGCACAGAGCGAAGCGCCGCTCGATATCCCGAGAATATAGGGGTCGGCGAGGGGATTGCGCAGGACGCCTTGCAAGATGGCGCCAGAAGCCCCCAAGGCCATGCCCATGAGCATTGCAACAACGACCCGCGGCATGCGGATCGAATAGAGGATCTCCCGGTCCATCGTCGTGAGGCTGAAGGGGTTCACCATGCGCGGTCCCGCGAACAGCGCGAGCAGTACGATGCCCACGACGACGCCGATGAATATGATCATCCTTACCGGACGCATGCTGCCAGCTCCTCGATGCCTTGAATGATACGCGGCGCCAGGCGGTACAGGTGGTCGCTCACGTAGCAGACTTTCCCGTTCTTCACCGCCGGCACGGTCGCGAGCTTCTTCAGCACGCCCTGCGCAACCGTCCGGATGTCCATCCCCGCGCCCTTGCCGATGATCAGCACGTCAGGCGACGAGCGGATGAGTTCTTCGATGGAATACCGGGGATAGGATGACGACGCATTGGCGGCGATGTTCTCCAGGCCCAGCAGCGCCATGGCGTCATGGATCGCCGAGCCCGGTCCCGCAACAAGCAACGGCTCCGGCCAGACAATGTACACTACCTTCTTCTGACTCCCGGCTCCTGTCTTCTGGCTCCTGAATTTTTCAATCCCCTCTTCCATCTCTCTCGCCAGCTTCTCTCCGTTTTCCTTTACTCCCATCACACCAGCCAGTTCGCGGATCCCACGCGGCAGTTCTGCAAGTGTCCGTGCGGTCCAGACATAGGTCTTGAGCGACATCCCCCTGAGCCGGTCATCGACCTCTCGGGGGTTACCGTCGGTCGTCATGACAACGATGTCGGGTTTGAGCCCGACGATCGCCTCGAGCGACGGATTCGACATCCCGCCGATCTTCGCCTTCTTCTTCGCTTCAGGTGGATGGTCGCAGAAGCTCGTCACCCCGACGACCCGGTCGCCGAGCCCAAGGCTGAACAGGATCTCCGTCGTGGCGGGGGAAAGGGAGATGATGCGCTGCGGAGCGGTAATCCGTTCAGCGGCTAAAGCCGGCGGAGAACATACAATAAGCAATAAAATGATTTTGACACAGATAAATGCGGATAAGAACCGGATAAGAGCGGTTTTAAGTCCGGATGTACCCTGTCCATCAGAGTCATTGGTCCTGACTTCCTCTGCGTCCTCTGCGGTAAAGTAGTATTCGTATTTTTTATCCGCCGTTATCATAGGTTCATCCGCTTCTTCCGTGTCCAAATGCCCTTTTAAAAAAACAAAAATCCCCAGCCTTCGCGGGAAGACTGGGGATTAAGGGACACATTAACCCACACATGGTCTTAACGCCGAAGACTGTGCGAGAAACATCAAGGCAGGTTTTCTGGCTCTCCCTCATCTGCCGTCCTTCCCACCCCGATGGTTCGGGACAGTGGATACTGTCTGGCAGATGCGTTGACCCTGCTTCCTGCAGGGCCGGGATCACAGCGGCGGGTCCGCTCCCGATTTGCACGGGATTCCCTTCGCCTGGATGTATTCAGTATGTAATTGTAGCCGATATATAACACGGACAGGCCGCAAAAGTCAAAGGATTTTCTCCAGCCTTCCTATCGTTGTATTTTTTTTTCAGTATGGTATAATCAGCACCGTTCGATCTTGGTGAACAGGAGATACCGCATGTTGATGGATGATCTGAAACAGGAACTGACCGCGATCAAGAGCAGAATAGATGCCCTTCGGAGGCATCTTTGACACCCCTGCCAAGGAAGCACGCCTGACCGAACTCACCCGCCTGCTGGAAGCACCTGATTTCTGGAACAACCAATCGAAGGCGAACACGGTCCTCAAGGAAAAGTCGGCCATCGAGCGTTCCCTGAAGGACATGGACCTGCTCGCCAATCGCATGAGCGATCTCGAGGCCATGTGTGAACTTGGGTCCGAGGAAGGCGGCGAGGCGATGCACGACGAGCTGTCGCGGGGTATCGTCACGATCGCAAGCGACATCTCGAAATCGGAAATATCCGTGCTGCTGTCCGAGGAGCACGACCGGGTCAACGCCATCGTCTCGATCCATCCAGGAGCGGGCGGTGTTGAGGCCCAGGACTGGGCTGAGATGCTCATGCGCATGTATCTCCGCTGGGCCGAGAAGAACGGGTTTGGCAGGGATATCCTCGACTATCAGGCCGGAGAGGAAGCGGGCGTAAAATCCGTTACCTTCACCGTTTCCGGTGACTACGCCTATGGCAAGATGAAGGCCGAGGCGGGGGTCCACCGTCTTGTGCGCATATCGCCCTTTGACGCCAATAAGCGGCGCCATACTTCGTTCGCGTCGGTCTATGTCTATCCCGAAGTGGAAGAGGACATCGACCTCGACATCGACGAAAAGGACCTGCGCATCGACACCTACCGGGCGTCCAGCGCGGGCGGGCAGCACGTGAACAAGACAGATTCTGCGGTCCGCATCACCCACCTTCCCACGAACATCGTCGTCCAGTGCCAGAACGAGCGCTCCCAGCTCAAGAATAAGAATGTGGCAATGAAAGTGCTGCGTTCACGGCTCTATGAAGTGCGGAAGAAGGAGCATGAAGAAAAGCTCGGGAAGGTCGTGGGAGAAAAGAAGGATATCACCTGGGGGAGCCAGATCAGGTCGTACGTGTTCCAGCCCTATCAGATGGTGAAGGACCACCGGACCGGCATGGAAACGGGCAATGTGAACGCCGTGATGGACGGCGAGATCGAGCAGTTCATTGAAGCGTATCTGATGGGGAAGGCCGCGGGGCCTGATGGGAAGAATAGCCCCGATATGTCCGTATAAAACAAAGTGGTCAGGATCTTCGACACGGAAGAGGCAGATCGGTAAAACGATAAAGGCGGATACATCTTTGACACTGAGGATACTTTATCCGCAGTTATCATAGCAGTTGTCTGTGTACATCTGTGTCAAAGCTGTTTGTGCTGAAAAGGGTAGATCTGTCTCCTGCCCTATTTCACCCTCCCCGTGTCACCGCGTCCCCTTGTCGCCGCGTCGGTTATAAATTCGTCCCCATTCCGCACTCCGCACTCGATACTTCGCACTTCAATCATATCACCGGGTCACGCGATTCAACATAGCGTTTGATCCCCTGGAACAAAGCCTCTGCCAGCTTCTGGCGGTAGGCATCCTTCCTGAGAAGAGCTTCCTCCTCGGCGTTGCTGATGAACCCGACTTCCGCTAAGATGCTCGGCATCTGCGTGTTCACCAGGACATAGAAGAACGCCCGTTTGACCTTGCCCCGATCGACACCCTTTTTCTGGGTCTGCTTCACTGTGCTCACCAGCGAGCCCTGGACCGCGTGGGCGAGGTGCAGGGATTCCTCGCTCTTGTCATCGGTCGCAAGGTCCTTCAATATCTTTGAGAGCTCATCCTTGAGCTCGGAGAGCCTTCGCGTGGACATGGCGTTCTCCCGCGCAGCGGTCGCCATGGCCTCCGTGTCCGACGCACGAAGCCCCTGAATATAGGTCTCGATGCCCCGTGCCTTGCGTTTCCGGTTCGCGTTCACATGGATCGACACGAAAAGATCGGCGCCCTTGGATTTGGCGATGAACGGCCGTTCCTCAAGGGGAATATACACATCCTTGTCCCGGGTCATGATGACCTTGCGGCCGAGCCGCTCCTTGACCAGGGCGGCCAACCGCCGGGCGATGTCCAGCGTGACCTCTTTTTCCTTGAGCCCTCCCCTCCCCATGGCGCCGGGGTCCCGTCCGCCGTGTCCCGCATCGATGGCGATGGTGGCGATCTTGAGCCCAATTTGCTGGGAAAGGCTGATGCTGTCCCCTCCCCCCCTTTTTGAGAACCGCTTCGGCAGAATGGGTTCTTTCGGGAAAGGCGGCAGAGCGGGTTTTGGTTGATCGTCCCCCTTTGCCTCGATAACCGTCCCCTGCCGGGTATCGGTCTGCTGGGTCGCCGGTCCGGCCTCAGCCGGCTCATCAGGGTCACCAGTCCCCGTCACATCGATCACGAGCCGGTCGGGCTCGTGCAGCGGAAACGCGGCGTAGCTTTTCAGGCTGGCAAGATCGAGCACTACCCGCACGGTGTCCGGCGCATACTGGCTCGTCCGCACCTGTTTCAGGATCCCGTCGTTCACCGGCAGCGGGTCTTTGTCCACAGAGTCAGAGACGCGGGAGCTCAGGATATCAAAGACCAGCCGGTCCGGATTCTTCAGCTCATGCGCCTGGAACTTGAGGGTGCGGTCCTGGTCGATCACGATGCGGGTATATGCCCCTCCGGACCAGTACCGAACGTTCTTTACGACACCGAGCTCCTTCGGCGCCGTCGGGACGGCGATCACGGACTCGGGCGGCTTGCGAAGCTCCGTTTCCTTCTTCTTTTTCTTTCCGTTCTTGCCGATCTTCCCGTTCTTCGCGGCCGTCCTGATGCCGAGGCGGACCTTCGCCTTATCCGTCCAGGCGCTGTCCGGGTATAGCTCCGCCATTTTCCTGTACGTTTCAAGCGCCGCGGGATTGTCCTTCTTGCGATCCTTGAATATTACGATGATGCGGTAAAGGGCTTCCGGACCGCGTTCGTGCTTTGGGTAGGATGACTGGCACTTTGCGAAGGTCTTGCGGGATTCATCGAGGTCCCGGGAATGCTGATTGTGCTGGTAGAGGTCCCCGTAAGCGGCCGCGCGTTCGAAGCAGGCGTCGGCAGCAGCCGGGCTGCCGGGATATTTCTTCTCCACCAGTTCGAACATGCGGATGCTGTCCATCCAGTAGGAGCGGTACTTGGTCTTTTTCGGGGAACGTTTCAGGTCGGCAAGGCGTTCTCGGGCGACAGAAAGCTTGTGCCCGGCCTCGGTGTTCGTGGACGGGAAAGCTGCGGTGGAAAACAGCAGCAGGATCGAGCTTGCGACGATGGCCGCCAGCAATGTACGGCCGCGTATCACCATAATTTTCTGATGTTTTTTAACCGAAATAGCGCAGGAAGTCAATAAAAAAAGGCCCTGGATTTCCAGGGCCTTCTCGTATCGGCGTTATTTGATGGTCATGCTGTGGCGGTCTTGGCTGACTCGGCAATCTTGGCGAAGCCTGCCGGGTCCGATATAGCCAGGTCGGCGAGTATCTTGCGGTCCAGAGCGACGCCGTTCTTCGCCAGTCCGGCGATGAACTTGCTGTACGAGATGCCGTTCAGCCTGGCCGCGGCGTTGATGCGCGCGATCCAGAGCCTGCGGAAGTCCCGTTTGCGGGCCTTGCGGTCCCGGTATGCATACTTCAGCGAGCGGTCAACGGCTTCTGTGGCACTGCGGAAGAGCTTCGATTTTGCTCCCCAGAATCCTTCTGCAAGGTTCAGTACTCTCTTTCTTCTGGCCCGTGTTTTCGGGCCGCCTTTTGCTCTCGGCATTGTACTACCTCCTCGTAAATAGATCCCTGTTTCACAGGGGTACAACGCGGGAGATCAGGATGCCTTTTCCCTGATGCTCTCCGCACCTTCTGCGGCCAACGTCCTTACTATGCGTAGGGCAGCAGCCGCTTAATGGTGGCAAGATTGTCCTTGTTCACTTCCAGCGAACCGGACAACCGCCGCTTGCGGGTCTTGTTCTTGCCGGTGAGCAGATGGCCCTTCCAGCCTTTCCGCCGCATTATCTTGCCCGAACCGGTCACTTTCAGCCTCTTGGCGGCGCTCTTGTTCGTTTTCAGCTTGATCTTTGCCATGGTCTTCCCCTTTCCAGGATCTTTTCCTTATTCAGTTCAAACCGAAACCAACTATGCCACGAAGTCACGACCAAAAGTAGGCGCTTCTAAGCGAGGTCACAAAGCAATCCTAACATGGCATTTTCTTCTGATTAACCTGTAATTGTATTTTATTTTCTTAGTGTCTTAGTGCCTTTGTGGCTAAACCGTTCTTGCCACTAATCGTTATGGGTCCCGCTCGCGATCATCGTCCCGAAAGCGGTCCCGGGATCACTTCTGGGGTTTCGCGGCAAGCATCAGGAACATGTTCCTGCCTTCCATGCGCGGCATCTGCTCAACGATCGCGACCGCCTGCAGATCGTTCACGATCCGATCAAGAAGCGCCCTGCCCTGCTGCGGATGGGCCATCTCCCTGCCCCGGAACATGATGCTCACCTTTACCTTGTCGCCGCCTTCCAGAAAACGCTTGATGTTGTTCGTCTTGAACTGGACATCATGGTCGTCCGTCCGCGGCCTGAGCTTGACCTCTTTGACCGCAATGACGGTCTGATGCTTCTTGGACTCATGGGCCTTCTTGTTCATCTCATACTTGTACTTCCCGAAGTCCATGATGCGGCAGACCGGCGGTACCGCTGTCGGCGCCACCTCTACCAGATCAAGACCCGCTTCCTCGGCCCGCTGGAGCGCATCCCGGAGCATCAGGACACCCAGCTGTTCGCCCTCGGACGCGATGACGCGCACTTCCCTGGCCTTGATCAAATGATTGATCCTTGTCGTTATCTTAGAAATAAACAATCACCCCCTTGTCAGTTCAGTTGTCGTACGTTTATTCTTAATGAGATCCGAAATACCGGTCATAAATGCTTCAAGCGGCATGGCGCCGAGGTCCTTGCCTCCGCGTTCGCGGACGGCCACGGCGTTCTGCTCGACTTCCTTGTCACCCACCACAAGGATGTAGGGAACTTTGTCCATTGCCGCCTCGCGTATCTTGAACCCTATCTTTTCCGACCGGGTATCGATCTCCGCCCGGATCCCCGCGGCGAGCAGCTTGTCCCGCACGCCTTTGGCGTAGTCAAGCTGCCGGTCCGTGATGGACAGTACTTTCGCCTGCACCGGCGCGAGCCACACCGGGAACGCGCCTGCATAGTGTTCGATCAGCATTCCGAAGAACCGCTCCAGCGATCCCAGGAGCGCCCGGTGGATCACGTAGGGCCGATGGGCCTGGTTATCGACGCCGATGAAGTTCATATCGAAGCGCTCGGGCAGGTTGAAATCGAACTGCACCGTGGAGCACTGCCAGAGCCGCCCGAGAGCGTCCTTGATCTTGATGTCGATCTTCGGACCATAGAATGCGCCGCCGCCCTCATCAAGTTCGTATGCCAGGCCGGCCTTGTCCGCGGCGACCTTGAGCGCCTGCGTCGCCTGCTCCCACTTCGAATCGTCACCCACGGATTTTTCCGGCTTCGTGGCGATGTAGGCCTTGAAATCGTCGAACCCGAAGGTCCTGAGCATCTTGACCACGAACGCGATGACCTGAACGACCTCGGTTTCCATGTCTTCGGGGGCAACGAAGATGTGCGCGTCGTCCTGCGTGAATCCCCTGACCCGCAGGAGGCCGTGCAGCACGCCCGACCGCTCGAACCGGTACACCGTGCCCAGCTCGGCGAACCGGAGCGGGAGGTCTCGGTAGGAGCGGAGTTTGTTCTTGTAGATCATGATGTGGAAGGGGCAGTTCATGGGCTTCACGAAATACTCCTGCCCTTCCACGTCCATGGACGAATACATGTTCTCCCGGTAGAAGCTCAGGTGGCCCGATGTCTCCCAGAGAGAGGCCCTGCCCACATGCGGCGAATACACAAAGTCATAGCCGTTCTTCTGGTGCTCGTCGCGCCAGAAGTCCTCGATCGTCTTCCGGATGAGCGCGCCCCGCGGGTGCCACAGGACCAGTCCGCCCCCCGACTCCTCGGAGATGGAGAACAGATCGAGGTCCTTGCCGAGCTTCCGGTGGTCGCGTCGTTTGATCTCCTCGAGCCGGGCGATATACTCGTCAAGCTTCTCCTTCGCCGGGAATGAGATGCCGTAGATGCGCTGGAGCATCTTGTTCTTCTCGCTGCCCCGCCAGTAGGCGCCGGCAATGGACAGGAGCTTCACGGCCTTGATCTTCGACGTTGTCGGCACATGGGGACCCCGGCAGAGATCGGCAAAGTCAGCCTGCTCGTAGATCGAGATCGTTTCGTCAGGCAGTTCATTGATCAGCTCTACCTTGTACGTCTCGCCTCGATTGATAAAGAACGCCAAGGCATCCGCCTTGGAAATGTTTTTTCTTGTTACCGGCGTGGCCGCCTTGGCCAGTTCCGCCATCTTCTTTTCGATCTTTTCGAGGTCCTCCGGAGTAAAGGGACGCTCGAGGTCAAAATCGTAATAGAACCCCTCTTCGATCGCCGGGCCGATGGCAAGCTTCGCCCGCGGAAAGAGCTGCTTGACCGCATGGGCCATGAGATGTGAAGTGCTATGCCAGTACACTTCGTGGCCTTCAGGGCTGTCGAACGTGAGGATCGCTATGGAGGCATCTTGATCAACGGGAAGGTTCAGGTCCTGCAGCCGTCCGTCCAACTTGATCGCGAGGGCGTCCTTTGCCAGGCGGGGACCGATGGATTCGGCTATTCCCAGACCGGTGATGCCTGCGGGCAACCGTTTCTCGTTGCCGTCAGGCAGACTCAGTCGTATGTCACTCATAGGAAGTGGTTTCTCTCAAGTTGCTGTTTATTTGCATTAAAATGGTAGGCCCGGGCGGTTTCGAACCGCCGACCTCTACCGTGTCAAGGTAGCGCTCTCCCCCTGAGCTACGAGCCTGTCGTTTGTTAATGACCGTGAATTGTATGAAATTTCAGGTTTTTTGTCAAGATAAAATCAGCGGATGTTTACTCAGGCAAAGGTTGGTGCCCCTGGGGTGATTCGAACACCCGGCACGCGGTTTAGGAAACCGCTGCTCTATCCACCTGAGCTACAGGGGCATGTTCCGAAGGAACATTGCAAATTTCAAATTGCAATTTGGAAATTGAAATATTGCGGTTTGGAGATCACAGCATTCCCTCTAAATCTATCTTCTTCCGCTTGGTGATGACCCGCAATTTGTTCAGGGCCTGGGTCTCGATCTGCCGCACACGTTCCCGGGTGATGCCGAACTCCTTGCCGATGCTGTCCAGGGTCATGGGATCCCCATCGACCAGTCCGAACCGCATTTCGACCACTTTCTTCTCGCTCACCGAGAGCTGCTTCAGCCACTCGTCGATATGCTCCCGCCGGCGGATATCCTCTGAAAAACTCGCCGGTGAAAGCGCGTTGGTATCCTGGAGGATATCCTTGAGCGTGTCCTCTTCCTGGTCCCCGATGAGCATGTCCAGCGAGTACGTCTCCCGGACCACCTGGGAGATGCTCCGCACCTTGTCGAGGGTCACCTTCATCTTCTTGGCGACCTCTTCGAGTGAAGGATCACGCCCCAGTTTCTGCGTCAACTGGCGCGTCGCCCGCATGTAGGAGTTCACGATCTCGGCGATGTGCACGGGGAGCCGGATGGTGCGCGTCTGGTTCACAATGGCCCGTTCAATGGACTGTTTGATCCACCACGACGCGTAGGTGCTGAACTTGAAGCCCCGCTGGTACTGGAACTTCTCGACCGCACGGATAAGGCCGAGGTTGCCTTCTTCGATGATGTCAGAGAACGGAAGACCGCGGTTGATATATTTTTTTCCGATGGCTACTACGAGACGCAGGTTCGCTTCTATCATCCTGGCGCGTGCTTCCTGATCGCCCTGGGCGATCTTTTTGGCCAGTTCCTGCTCCTGCTCAAAGGTGAGAAGTGGGGTCTTGCGGATTTCCTTGAGGTAGTACTTGATGGCATCGAGGCCTTTGGAACCGCCCTCGCTATCGCCACTCTGCTCGTCCTTCTGGTTCAGCTTCTCCTGCGCATCCTTCTCTTCGAGCTCGTCGCTGTAGGTCTTCGGGCTCATAACGTCATCAACCGACCGTTCCCGCTCACTCATTCACACCCCTTACGCCCAGGAAAATGTCGCCAGCGATGCTGCATTCCCTGCAAGTATGAGCCTTCAGGAAAGATGAATAAAAAATGGTCGGGGCGAGAGGATTTGAACCTCCGACCCCTTGGTCCCGAACCAAGTGCGCTACCAGGCTGCGCTACGCCCCGACAAGTTGTGTATAATATACTAATGTTGCTCCTCTGTCAACGCTGTTTCTTCTTTGCGGCGATAAAATCATCAAATGCTTCCTGATAATAATCATTCATTTCCCGGATCGCCTCAGGCACCCGATTGTCATACAATGACCGGCCTTCGGTGATATCGTCCTGCAGGAGCTCGAAGAACGTCCCATTTTTCAGTCCCTCAGCCACGATGTCCTGATTGTATAGGGCAATATCGGACACGATCAGGCGTGCGAACCTCCGGGCCTTTTCGATCTCTTCAGGGTCGGCTGCGGCCTTTGGCGTTGCCTTGACCGGGGCATCATATTCCTCATGTTCAAAGAAGGACGCGTCAAGCGTGACGGACTCATCCTGCAATGCGGCCTCAGCGCTTTTCGCCTTCGCCGGAGCCGGAGTTGTCTTTGCCGCGGGCGGTTCAGGCGCCGTCTCCGGCCTCACTTCGGCCGCCCTGGGTGGCTGGGCCGCGGCGGGCCCCGCGGGTGCGATCGTCCGTTTTTGTCCCGAATCCAGGGTGACGGGAACCTTCGGCATCACATCGGGGAATTCAGGGATGACCGGCTTTTTTTCTCGATCCCGGCTGGCTGGGGCTGCAGGCGCGTCCGGTGCTCGCATGACATCCATGGTCGGCGAGGCATCGACCATCAGGCCTTTTTTGCGTATCAGGGGGGAGGTTCTATGGCCGGCGTGCTCCGGTTCACTCTGCTCCTGCCCTGCAGGCACCGGTTCATAGACCGGGGGAAGCTGCGGCGGTTCGATTGGTTCGCCGGAAAGGAGCCGTTTGATCTTCGAAGCCAGTTTGTCGGGAATGTGATGTTTCTCGATGTAATCATCGGCTCCATAGAGGGTGACCGGCGAACGCTTGTATGCAGTCAGGCCATACACCGAAGACAGAAGGATGATCTTGATGCCACGGGTATCCGGGTCTCCCTTCAGGCGTTCGCACAATTCGAATCCGTATATGCCGGTAAGACCCACATCGACGACCATTACCTGCGGCTTAAGGTCCATCGCTTTCTTGAGGGCCTCAAGTCCATCAGTTGCATGTGCGGTGACATACCCTGCTTCACTGACGACCTGGTCGATCATGTCGGCGACCACTTTGCTGTCATGAGCGATCAGAACGAGCGGTTTGCCGGCAGAAGGCGTCGAGGAAGCGAACCACGGCATGGCAAGTCCGTCCGCTTGCGGTGCAGGTGCCGCGGGTGCCGGTTTCTTTACCAGATGCGGGTTGCCGCATTTCGGGCATTTAATCCTCACCCCTGCGGCAGTGATCTTCTCATCGCTGATCTTGAGCTTCGCGCCGCATTCGCAAATTACGGTCATAGGTTGCGGTAACTCCTCTTGCCTCCAAACGGGACACCGCGCCGTTTGAACAATATAATGAGCGTCAAACCGGCAAGAAAACCGCCGATGTGCGCGTACCATGCAACACCGCCTGCACCATTCGCGACGAGCGCGTTCAGGGACTGGAAGACGAACCAGAATCCCAGTACCACCAGGGCCGGGACCTCGATCATCCGGACGAAGAACCCCAGGGTGAAGAGCGTCAATACCCGCGCCTTCGGGTACAGCAGCACGTATGCGCCAAGGATCCCGGAAACGGCGCCCGATGCGCCGATCATGGGGATGCTCGATTGAGCGTTCATGAGCGCGTGGGCCATCGACGCCAGTACGCCGCACAGCAGGTAAAAGACGATGAAGCGGATCCTGCCCATTGCGTCTTCCACATTATTGCCGAAAATCCAGAGGTACAACATGTTGCCGATCAGGTGGAACAGCCCCCCGTGGAGGAACAGAGAGGTGAATAGTGTAACGCCGTCGGGAACCGGTCCCGGGAGCACGGTCCCTGCGTGAAAGAGCCTGGCAGGAACGAGTGAAAATGCTCCAACAAAGGACTCTACGGTATCTTCGCCGAGCGAGGTCTGATAGAGGAACACAAGTATGTTGAGTGTGATGAATACCACGGTAACGATCGGGAACCGTTCCGTGGGATTGGAGTCCTTCAGTGGTATCACAAAGCGACCTCATTGTACCGGTTCCCCCCGCATCACCCATGGATATAAACGGGATGGGGACGTCCGCTATTAACCAGTTAAAAATACAGGAATTAACGGGTTTTGTCAACAACATGGGGCGGAAGCACAAAGGAAACGAACGCTCAACGGGGGATTTCAGAATACACATCGCGGTGGGATCACTCCAGATATTTCTTCACGTTGACCTTCGCGCCGTTCGGATCGATGGTCCCCGCTATCGTCCGCTTGTAGTGTCCGCCTTCCATCTCAAGAAGGCTCACTTCCTTTCCCGACTCTTTCTCGGAGCCATCGAACTTCGTGAGAAGGAGCACCCGGGGCCGCATGAGGTCCCGCGTCTGGTGCATCACGATCCCGATCTCCCCCGAATCGAGCTTGAGCAGCGTCCCGACGGGATAGATGCCGATCATGTTTACGAACGCCTTGACCAGGACCGGGTTGAATGCCGTGCCGCGTTTGCTCAGCATGATCCTGATCGCTTTCTCCGGCGGGGTCGTCACCTTATAATATACCCGCGCCGCAATGATGGCGTCGTATGCATCCGAGATGGCGATGATCTGCGAGAACGGGTGCTGCTGGACCCGGTCATCCATGCGGGGATATCCGCGGATATCACCGTGCTGGTGATGTTCAAATGCGGCCACCATGGCAAGCCTTGTCATGGCAGGCACATCAGAGAGAATGAGCGCGCCTTCGATCGGATGGCGTTTGATCTGTTCCCATTCCTCATCCGTAAGCTTGTCCGGTTTATTGATGACCTCCAGGGGAACATTCACCTTCCCGATGTCATGCATCATGCCGGCGATCCCGAGCGCCGCAATCTGGGGTTTTTCGAACGACAGGAAGGACCCCTGCGAGATTGAAAGAACAGCAACGTTCACCGAGTGGGCGAACGTGTACTCGTCATACATCTTGATGGTCGTCAGCCCCATAAGGGCGTCGCGGTTGTCAAGGATATCGTCCACCATGCCGTGGACGACCGCGCTGACCCTTTTCATGTTGACCGCTTTTTCAAGGTGGACGGAGTCGACGATCTCCTTGACCGTTTCCACCGCATCCATGAAGATCTCTCCGGACTTTTTCTTCGCTTCCTTGATGGCCGCGCCGAACTTCTTGTCGACAAGGATCACCCGGTGGAGGTCGATATGAACGATCTGTTCCTTCGCGATGGCCTTGGCGACACCGCCCTGCTCGGTGAAATAGGCGGTATCCTTGTTCATCAGGTAAGCGAACTTCACGATCTCTTCGCAGGTGATCCCCGGCTTGAAGATGACGCCACCCACGTCCCGCGCCGTGAACTGTTCCATCAGCATGGACAGGCTCTGATCGATCGGCACCGAGTGCGTCTCAAAGAACAGCTCGCCGCCGACCAGATAGAACGCCACCTCTTTGCGCGAGAGAAGGAACTCCTTGATCCGGTCAAGGAGCTGGTCCGCAGACGCCAGCAGAAAGGGATGCGCGGCGGGATAGACGGTCGCGTTCTTGATGACCCCGGAAAGCTGCTGGAAGGCGGTTTTCGCGGCCGCGATCATCTGCTGTTTCACATAGAACGACTGCCGCGCCTCGCCCCGGGTGTCAGTGTTTTCTGCCGACATCGCCAAGTCTCCTCCCGATAGTATCAATCGCCACAACGGCTACCGTGCGAAGCTCCTCCTGCGGTTTTCGTGATCTCCACCACTTGATCCGGGTATAGCGCTTGAGAAATTCCGCTATTTCCTGGTCCCCGATCTTTTCGAGCGCTTTGATCACTTCGACCGTGAGCTCATTTTCCTTCTTCCTGACGGGCCGATCCAGCAGGAAGTCCGCGAGCGTCTGGGCTTCGCTCCTGCCTGCTCCATGCACGATGGCGATAGCGCGGACCGCGGCGATCTGCACATCGGGGTCCCGGTCCCTGAGAAACCTCGTCAAAAGGACCGCCGCCTTTTTCCCGCCGATCGATATCAGGCCTTTGATCACTTCCTGCCTGATCTGGACCTGCTTGTGGTCAGCGACCCTTTCCAGGTAGGAGATCGCCTCCTCCGATTTGCTGTCACCGAGGATGTTCACGATGTTCCTCACGACGTACCATCTGCCGTCGGTAAGATGGCGGGCGATCAAGGAGATCTGCTTTCTGCCCAGGTCCTTGAGGATCTCGACCAGGTATTTCCTGATGGCGCGGTCCTTTTCGACGGAGAGGATGTCCAGCAGGCCCGGCATGGCCTCCTGGTCAAGCACCTGCAAATAGGCATAGGCCGACAGGTAGTCAGGCGATGCCTTCTGGTTCGAGCGCATGTGCGTGACAACTGCGCTGAGAATGTCCTGCGACGAGGCCTTTTTGATCGCTTCGTTGAGGCGGGGTTTGAAAAGCGGGTCAACAGGAAGATGCAGGGCCCGGACAATGATCGTCGCGAGATCATAATCCTTGCCCTTGAGCAGATAGGTCAGGCTGTCTTCGAGCTGGCGAACGACGCTGGAGAAGCGGCTGACCGTCTTTTCCAGCGCTTCCGGTCGGCCCGGGCGCTTTACCAGCGTGATCAGGAAGATCAGGGTCCGGACCGATGCCTCAATGATGTCCGGCTCCATACCGACCCCGCTGATGGCCTTGAGCGTCTCCATTTCCTCGGGTGAATACTCCGCCAACTCCTTCGCGATGGTGTACAGGTCCGCGGAGACCGGAACAGCCTCGATCATGGTCGGGTCCACCGCCGGTGCGGGCGCTTCGATCTTCTTTGCGGCCGCCCTCTTGAGCAGTTCCGCGATCTGATGGACGGTCCATTGTTTCGAGAAGCGACCCGTCACGATCTCATGAAGCTCCTCGGGAATATGCGAATGGGACAGTGGTCCTCCCGTGGGCCCCTCCACCGCATCCGTCTGTTCGCTTTGCTCACGGACCTGGTCGCCATCCATCCCCGCATAGAGCTTTGCCGCGATGAACTTGTCCCGGTGCTCCGGGTCCATTGCCAATACCGACTTGGCAAGACCCTGGAACAGGGCCCCCTGCTGTTCCTGCGGCATGCCCTGGATCTCCTTGCCGGCCTCCTGATACAGAGCATGGAGCCGGTCCTCGATGGATTCGTTCTCTCCCAGTGTCTCCCGCGCGATACCGACCATGGACGCTGCAAATCTCACGGGGTCATCCATCAGGTCGCCCAGGACCAGGGTCCGTCCGGCAATGCGGATCTCTTTCCGAGCCACGTCAGGTGAGATCTGCACCGTTGATCTCTCCTCGCCCTCCCCCAGCTTGCTCATATCCGGATGCGTCGTGATCACGTCCTCCAGGGCCGCCTCCGTGATCTTGATGTGCGTGGACCCCTGCTCCCACAGGATCGATACGATCCCGCTCCTGAGCGCCTGCTCTTCCTGGGACAAGGAAAGGGCCGCGTAGAAACCCAATAGTTCCTCCTCCGTGAGCCCTTCAAGAAAGAGTATCTCCCGGAACCCTTTTCCGAACAGGTCCTGTGCGATGGTCCTGTTCAACTGGGTCTCTTTCGCCACGGGGGTGTTCTCGTACAGAAAATAGGCCTTCTGGATGCCTACAGAAAATCGGATGGTATGCTTGAGGAAATTGTCGAGGGACTCGAAGGACTTTTTAACGGACTGCATGTAGATCGGGTTGTTCTGAGGATAGAGCTTCACTGCCCGTGCCGCGGCCACAAAGCTCCGCATGACCTCCTGGATCTCCGGGGACAGTGGATCGGTCTGACCTGGATTATCCTGCATGGCATGAGAGTAGCATAACTGGAATTTTGTGTCAAAAGAGTAATAGCGAACGAGCGTGATGGGATGACGCGGAGAGCGAGATCAGGCAGGTGACTCAACACATCGTCAGGAATGATCGGGAAGTAGAATAGTACCGGAAAACAGGGTCGCAGACCGCTGGCGCGTCCAAAATTCACTTGACAATCATCCCGCCTGTCTGTTATTGTATCGCTCGTTCAAGCGGCCCGCAACGATGCCGAGGTAGCTCAGTTGGTAGAGCAGAGGCCTGAAAAGCCTCGTGTCCGCAGTTCGATTCTGCGCCTCGGCACCATTCTTTCCTTTGCTCATGCAAAGGAAACCGTTCCAAATCCCAAGATCCAAATCCCAAATAATAATTAAATCACAATAACCAAATGTTTGCATTTTGATATTTGGGTCTTTGGTGCTTATTTGTTATTTGATGCTTGGACCCTGGTGCTTGTCCATCACTCCTTGTCGAACAATCCCAGCTGCAGCATCCGTTCTCCCGGGAACGGTACGGGATACTCGCCGCAGAAGCACGCCACGCAATAATTGATCGGTTTGTCGACGACCTTCCTCACTCCCTCGAGGCTGATATACCCCAGTGTATCGGCAGTGATATATTTTCTGATCTCCTCGATGCTGTGGGAGGACGCGATGAGCTCCTGCCGGGTCGGCGTATCGATCCCGTAGTAGCAAGGATACATCGTGGGCGGCGAACTGATGCGCATATGGATCTCTGAAGCCCCGGCGTTGCGGATCATCTTGATGATCTTCTTGCTCGTTGTTCCCCGCACGATCGAGTCGTCCACCACCACCACTCGTTTTCCCTTGAGCACATCCTTCACCGGGTTCAGTTTGATCTTGACGCCGAAGTGCCTGATGGTCTGCCGCGGCTCGATGAAGGTCCTTCCGATATAGTGGTTCCGGATCAGTCCCAGACCGAAAGGTATCCCCGTCTCCTCGGCATACCCGAGCGCCGCAGGGACCCCGGAATCCGGTACTGGGATCACCACGTCAGCCTGGACCCCCGTCTCCCGGGCGAGCTGCCTTCCGAATTCCTTCCGGGTCGTGTAGACGTTCTGGCCGAACACATAGCTGTCCGGTCGGGCAAAGTAGATGAACTCGAAGATGCAGTGCGACGGATTCGCGCGTTTGAACGGGAAGGTCGAATGGATCCCTGATCCGTTGATCACGACCATCTCGCCGGGTTCGATCTCCCGGATGTAGGTGGCCTCGATAAGGTCAAGGGCGCAGGTCTCCGAGGCAAGCACGTAGGCGCCGCCCAGTTCGCCCAGGACCAGCGGCCGGAAGCCGTGCGGATCACGCAGGCCGATAAGTTCGTCCTCAGCGAGGAGGAGCAGGCTGTAGGACCCCTGCACGTGCTGCAGGGCGTCCACGATCCGCTCATGGAGATTCGACATGCGGGACTGGGCGATGAGGTGGATGATCACCTCGCTGTCCATGGTCGACTGGAAGATGGAACCGTAGGCCTCCAGCTCGGCTTTCAAGATGCCGGCGTTGACCAGGTTGCCGTTGTGCGCAATGGCAAGGCTGCCCATGGCAAAATTGACGAGGATGGGCTGAATATTGATGCTGATGCTGTCGCCCGTCGTTGAGTAGCGGTTATGGCCTATGGCCGCGTGGCCGGGCAGCTTTTTGATGCGGTCCTCGGTGAAGATATCCGCGACAAGCCCCATGGACTTTTCGCAGTAGAGCTTCTTGCTGTCCGTGGACACGATGCCGGCAGACTCCTGTCCCCGGTGCTGCAGGGCGTACAGCCCCAGGTAGGTCAGGTTGGCCGCATCGGGGTGTCCGTATATCCCGAACACACCGCATTCTTCATGGAACTTATCGAACATGGCCATTGCACCAAAATTCCAAATTCCAAATCACAAATCCCAAATAAATTCCAATCTCCAATTGATCAATTGCCAAAACGTTTTGAATTTGGCGTTTGAAATTCGGAATTTATTTGTTATTTGGTGTTATTTGGAGCTTTATCTCCTTTTTTTGAAGACACGCTTGAATATATAGTCCACTTTCTTGATCGTATGCCTGAGCGAGAAGCACCCTTCGATCTCCTTTTCGGTCAGGTGCTTCCGGACATCGGGGTCGTTCATCAGGCGCTCGGAGAAGTCCCCTCCCTGTTTCCATACTTCCATGGCGTTCCGCTGCACGTAGCGGTATGCCGTTTCCCGGGAAAGGCCTTTTTCCACCAGCGCGAGCATCACCGTTTCGGAATGGAACAGGCCGCGCGACAGTTCCATGTTCCTCGCCATGTTCTTGGGATACACGAACAATTTGTCAACAAGGTTCGTGAACCGCGCTAGCATATAATCAAGCAGGATGGTGCTGTCGGGGATGATGATACGCTCTACCGAGGAGTGGCTTATGTCACGTTCGTGCCACAGCGCTACGTTCTCCATTGCCGCGAGCGAGTTGGACCTCACTACACGGGCAAGTCCCGAGAGATTCTCGGCGGAGATGGGGTTCCGCTTGTGGGGCATGGCGGACGACCCTTTCTGGCCTTCGGAAAAATACTCCTCGGCCTCGAGCACCTCGGTCCGCTGCAGATGGCGCAGCTCCACGGAAAACTTCTCGATCGATGAGGCGATGAGCGCGAGCGCGGTGAGGAATTCGGCATGCCGGTCGCGCTGGACCACCTGTGTTGCGACCGGTTCCGGCGCGAGCTTGAGCCTCTTGCAGACGTACCGTTCCACGAAGGGATCGATGTTGGCAAAGGTCCCCACGGCGCCCGAGACCTTCCCGACGCTTACCGCTGCCCGCGCCCGTTCCATGCGGTCAAGCGCCCTACCCATCTCCTCATACCACAGCGCCATCTTAAGCCCGAAGGTCACCGGTTCGGCATGGATGCCGTGGGAACGGCCGATCATGACCGTATCCTTGTGGGTAAAGGCCTTCTTTTTAAGGACCGCCCGGAGGCCCCGGATGTCGTCGATAATGATGTCCGCGGCGTTCTGCATGAGATACGCCAGGGAGGTGTCGAGGACGTCAGACGACGTGAGCCCCAGGTGGATGAAGCGTGAATCCGGTCCGACATGCTCTCCGACGGAGGTAAGGAACGCAATGACGTCATGTTTCACGATCTTTTCAAGGGCGTCGATCCGCTTGACGTCAAAGGCCGCCTTCTTTTTGATCGTGGCAAGTGACCGTGCGGGGATCAGACCCAGTTTAGCGTTGGCCTCACACGCCAGGACCTCCACGAGGAGCCATGCACGGTAGCGATTCTCCGGTTCCCACAAACGGGTCATTTCCGGCCTGCTATAGCGAGGTATCATCAGGTTCTCCTGTCAGTGATCGATCATGCCCGGACGGACCGGGACATCGCCTCGAACGATGCCGCATCAGGGGCGAGCAAGGCGATATCCAGCGCATGATGGCCCGCACCTTTTTCAAGTCCCTGCCGGACCGCGGTGAGATATTCCTCGCTCTGATCGTTCCTGAGCGGAAAGCAGTCCAATGCCGCACGCGTGACCCCGGCACCGACGATAATGGTCGCAGCCACTCGGGAGGCTTCGCGCAACCTCGCGGGGGTCATCTGCGACCGGGGTCCGAGCCCGACCATGAACACCTTGGGGGCGGGTATCTTTCCCTTCGTGGTCAACAAGGCGGCTTCCCCGAGGGCGCCGCGTATCTTGTTATGCATGAGAAGTTGAGTAAGGGCGCCGCACAGGATCCAGTCCAATGCGCCAGCCACCCCTTTCAGAGGTCGGATATCTTCGAAAAAACCGACGGCAACAGCTTCGGTCTCCAATTTCTTGATATCGTGCATGAGTACTTTCAGGACCAAGCTATTCCCTTTTCGCATCAGCGAAGGTCTTTTGCGTCCACCTTGCCTGCCATGCGGGCGACGCTGTCAAGGATACCGTTGACAAACGCGCCCGAATCGTCGGTCCCGTACTTCTTGGCAAGTTCGATGGCCTCGTTGATCGTAACGCTCAGGGGGATATCCATCCGATACAGGATCTCGTAGGCCGCCA
>CAKKRC010000062.1:0-18138 GCA_919902495.1 Nitrospiria bacterium | reverse complement strand
CCGCCATGCGAAGCACGTTGCGGTCCACCGACGCCATGCGGTCAAGGCTCCAGTTCTTTGCGCATGCGAGGACCTTCACGTCGATGGCGCGAAGATGCTTGAAGGTCCCCTTGACGATCTCTTCGGTGAACTCCTTGACCTCATCATCAGGATTGTACTCCGTCCAGAACCGTTTCAAGAGCGTTGCTGTCGGCTTTTCCTTCCGGATGTCCAGTTGGAACAACAGCTGAAGGGCGTATTCCCTGGCCTTTCTTCTTTTCATTTATTTACCGCAGACAGAAACATGGGGGCGTTAAATTCCTTTATTCAGGTACAAATCAAATTCCAAGCAAAATGGCAAGAAAAATATCGCCACGAAGGCACTAACAGGCCAAAGAACGACTTGAATATTATCGAGTTGATCAAACCGCGAAATACTCTGGCATCTCTTCGTGCCCTCGCTTAGAAGCGCCTACTTTTGTTCGTGTCTTTCTCCGTCCCGCATCCACTAGTAATTGGTAACGGAGCGGGGGTGGCAAGTTCTGGTTCCGGTTTGTCCTGGTTAGGACAGCTGTTTCATCAGGTTGGACATCTCAATGGCAGATACAGCGGCGTCCCAGCCCTTATTTCCGCTTTTGGTCCCCGCACGTTCAACGGCCTGCTCGATGGTGTCGGTGGTCAGGACGCCAAAGACCACGGGGACCCCTGTTTCCATGGAGACCGCCGCTACGCCCTTGCTCACCTCGGCGCTTACATATTCAAAGTGCGGCGTTGCCCCACGGATGACCGCGCCCAGACAGATGACCGCGCTGTATTTCTTGGTCCTCGCCAGCTGCTGCGCAACAAGGGGGATCTCGTAGGCCCCCGGGACCCTGACCACCTCTATGTCCGCATCGGAGGCGCCGTGCCTCGTCAGGCCATCGACCGCTCCGTCCAGCAGCCGGCTGGTGATGAAATCGTTGAACCGTGCGGCGACGATACCGAACTTCAGCCCTTTCGCATTCAGATCACCCTGGATCACCTTTGGCATGAGAACCTCCGCGCAATTTTCGTATATTGGATTGAGGATATTGGATCTTAGTGTTCAATCCGCAATCCGCAATCCGCAATCCGCAATAGATTACACCTTCTCCAGCATGTGCCCCATCTTGCTCTTCTTAATCTTGAGATAGTGGACGTTCTTTGCGTGGGGATGCATCTCGATCGGCATCCGTTTCACGACGGTCAATCCATATCCCTCAAGGCCGACGATCTTCTTGGGATTGTTGGTAAGGAGCTTCAGCTTCCGCACGCCGAGGTCCCGGAGGATCTGGGCTCCAACGCCGTAGTCCCGGAGGTCGGCCTTGAATCCCAGGGCAAGGTTCGCCTCGACGGTGTCCTTGCCCTTGTCCTGTAGTTCGTAGGCCTTCAGTTTGCCTTCGAGCCCTATCCCGCGGCCTTCCTGCCGCATGTAGAGGATGATCCCTTTTCCTGCGTCGGCGATCATCTCCATTGCGTTATGGAGCTGTTCGCCGCAGTCGCACCGCATGGACCCGAAGACATCTCCGGTGAGGCACTCCGAGTGCACACGCACGAGAACATCGTCGTCCGGCTTGATGTCGCCCTTCACCAGGGCTATGTGGTTCAGGCCGTCGATATCGTTTGCGTAGAGGATCGCCGTGAACTCATCACCGTAGGCAGTCGGCAGCTTGGTCACCGCTACCCGGCGGACCAGGGACTCTTTTTTCACCCGGTAGGCGATCAGGTCCTTGACGGTAATGATCTTCATGTGGTGGGTCTTGGCAAACTCGATGAGCTGGGGGACCCGTGACATGGACCCGTCATCGTTCATGATCTCGCAGATCACCCCCGAGGGGTAGAGCCCCGCGAGCCGCGCCAGGTCGACGGAACCTTCGGTCTGGCCTGCGCGCTGCAGGACGCCTCCCGGCCGTGCCCTGAGCGGAAATATATGGCCCGGACGCGCCAGGTCCTCGGGTCCGAACTTGGGATTGATGGCTGCTTTGATGGTCGTCGCGCGGTCGGCAGCCGAGATGCCCGTAGTGACGCCCTTTTTCGCCTCAATGGATATGGTGAACGCCGTACCGAAGGACGATGTATTGTCCGTGGTCATCATCGGAAGCTGGAGATGCTCGACCCGCTCGGGCGTGAGCGAAAGGCAGATAAGCCCCCGGCCGTGCTTGGCCATGAAATTGATGGCCTCGGGCGTGACCTTCTCCGCGGCCATCGTCAGGTCGCCCTCGTTCTCCCGGTCCTCATCGTCCACCAGGATGACCATCTTCCCCTTCTTGATATCTTCCAGGGCCTCTTCGATCGTATTGAACTTCATTTTGCTGACCACCTTATTCCTGGAGTCCAGAACAATGCTTCATGCTGCTGTTCTTCCTTGACCCATGCCCCGTGACCATTTGAATTTATGCGAATCCGTTCTTCTTCAACAGGTCAAGCGAAACGCTCCCCTCTGCTTTTCCGGGGAGGAGCCGCTCCACATACTTTCCGATGATATCCGATTCCAGGTTCACGCTGTCACCGGCCGCCTTGAAACCCAGCGTGGTAAGTCGTGCCGTATGGGGGATCATGGCGATGGAAAATCCCGCCCGGTCCACGTCCGCCACCGTCAGGCTGATGCCGTCGATGGCGATCGAGCCTTTTTTGATGACGTATCGGAGAACCGTTTCGGGTGCATCAAAGAAGATGCGCCAGCCGTTGCCCTCATCGCGCTTCTCGCGGAGGCGGCCCACAGCGTCCACGTGGCCGCTCACCAGATGGCCGCCTATCCGTGCGGAGAGCTGAAGGGCCCGTTCGAGGTTCACCCGCGCGCCCGCCTTGAGCTCCCCGAGGTTCGTGACGCGGAGCGTTTCCACCGCAACATCGGCGGAGAACTCGTTCCTGCCCATCTCGACCACGGTAAGGCACACACCATTGACGCAGATGCTGTCGCCGAGGGCCGTGCCCTCCAGCACCGTTGCTGCTGACAACGAGAGACGGGCGGCGCCGGCTTCCCGCCGGAGCGCTTTCACGGTACCCATCTCTTCAATGATCCCGGTGAACATTCTGTTGTGCTCTTATTTCAAGAGGGGGAGAAGGACGATCTCGATCCTGCGGTTCTTCGCTTTATCCTCATCCGTATCGTTCGTAGCGACGGGCTGGTACTCCGAGTAGCCGGTGGCCGAGAGCAGCTTCGGGTCGATGCCGCCCTCCTCCTGCAGGTACCGCGTGACCTGCGTGGCGCGGGCTGCCGACAGCTCCCAGTTCGTCGGGTATTTGGTCTTGATGGCGCTGTAGATCCTCACGTTGTCCGTGTGGCCCTCTATCTGGATACGCTTGTCCTTGATGTCCTTCAGGATCGTAATGACCTTGTCGAGGACCTTCTTGCCTTCCTTGCTGACGTCTGCGCTGCCCGAGGCAAACAGGATCTTGTCCACCAGGGTCATGGTCAGGCGGTCCTTCATCTCCTTCAGCTGGATCTGGCCGTCCTGGATCTCCCGTTCGAGCTTTTTCTGAAGGTCCTGGTAGGTCTGCGTTGCCTTCTCAAGTTGTTCTGCCTTCTGAGCCTTGGCTGTCAGTTCGTTGACGGTGGTCTGAAGGGACTCCTTGTCCTTCTTGAGAGAGTCCGTCTCTGCCGTGAAGACCTTCACCTGGTTCTTGCATATGTTCGAATGGACCGTTAGATCGTCACGCTGCTTCGCACAATCCGCAAGATCGCTCACCACCTTGGCATGCTCTGCCGTCGGAACGCCGCAGGCGTTCACGAGGAACAACAACGCAACAAACATTGGGAAAATCAGCGGTTTTTTCATGCGAGGCTCCTTTGTGAAAGAGGTAAGGCAGGCCGTTTTTTAAGCACGGTTATAATAACGGTAGGATGGTTCAAAGTCAAGAATATTTGTGGTAAATAGCGGAGTTACAGTGGTACAGCATGTCACATTCTTTCAAAACAGGGTATGCAGACGGATTTTCCACCCGTCACCCGTGCACGAGACTCCATGAAACGCTCGCCGCATATCGCGCACCGCACCGATGCCCTGATCCTGGCCGGGGACGGCAGTGGTGAGGATGCCGGTTCGATCGTAAGAAATTCCTTGTCGTCAGCTCGCAGGATCGCGGCGGTCTTTTCAATCTTGAACTCCTCCAGTTCCCGGGACACATCCTCTCCTGCGTCCTGCCGCTTTCTGAGTTCGGGATAGCGGGAATCATTCTCGAACCCACGGTAGTTCTCGGAGATGCGTATGCCCGTGCCGGACCTTCGATTGAAAAAGGTGTAGACATGCTTGCCATAGTCGCGGAAGACGAGATTCCCTTTCCCGAAAGTGCATCCCGTGACGAACTGGATCGCGTCGGCAGCGCAGGAATCGTTCTCCACAACGGCGACCAGTTCCTCGTCCTGGGGCCGCTCTGCGTTGAGCTCTTTGAGCGCGGCCTTTGCCACGCGGTATCCCAGGGCGAGGCCCGGGCAAAGGTGGCCATGGAACTGTATCGCTTCACGAAGGTCGTCAGCATATCGATCTTGCATCTAGGACTCCTTGTCTTTCCATCTTACGCGCAACGAAGTTGAGATGTTGGGAAGTTGGGAACTTGGGTAAATGCTCATCGCTACGCTGCCGGACTTCTTACCTTCCCACCCTCTCAACTTCCCAACTTCGTTACTTTCTCAGCACCAGTTTCGCCGCAAGGATCGCCCTGGCGCGCTTCAAATGGCCTTGCACCGACGCGCTGTCATCGATGGCGAGGTGTATCTCCCGGGCGATCTCCTCCTCGCCGGCGATGCTCGCCTTCTGCGCCCATTCACGATAACTTTCCACGTGGGATGCATCATGCTCGATCCAATGGTCGAGCATCATCTGAAGTTTTTTGAGGTCTTCGTTACCGTGTGGTGATCGTTCGTGTTCGTGGCCGTGTCCATGGCTGTGTGAATGTCCCTTATGCATATCGTCCTGTGCGCCTCCGTTCATGTGGTAATGGCCAAAGTGGCCGTGCCGGTGCACATGCGCTGTGCCTCCATGCTTATGCGCATGCTCATGGATCAGGTTCACCGACAGAAGCAGATCTTCATTCCGGAGGACCTCGTCTATGGGGCCGTCCCCTGCCAGCGTGTGGTCCTCGGAAAATACAATGGCCCGCTCGGCTATGTCCACGGCGATGGCAAGATCATGGGTGGCGGTGATGATGGTCTTGCCTTTCTGATGGAGACCCTGGAGCAGCTCTATGAGCCAGACCTGGGTCCGGGGATCGAGCCCGTTCGTCGGTTCGTCCATCAGGAGCACATCAGGGTCCGTGGCGAGGCTCGAGGCGATGGCGACCTTCTTCTTCTGGCCGTCCGACAGCGTGTGCGGAGCGCGATCACGAAGGTCCTGGATACGCAGTGTTTCGAGCAGGCCGTCGACGATGTCCCTCACCTGCTCCTGGGAAAGGCCGAGCTGCAGCGGACCGAAGGCCACATCCTCCCATACCGTCGGGGAGAAGAGCTGGACATCGGGGTTCTGGAACACGAACGCGACCTTCTTCCGGAACTCCTTCCCGAATTCCCGCCCCTCCAGCGCGTGCTCCGTGAGCACGGTCCCGAAGGCCCGGACCTCGCCCTGCTGGGCGAACACCAGGCCGTTCAGCAAGGCCAACAGCGTCGATTTGCCGGTTCCGTTCGCGCCGAGGATCACCGCTCGCTCGCCCTGGTGGAACTCGACGGTCATGTCACGGACCACCGGTGCGGAGCGCAGGTAGGAATAGCTGACGTTGTTGAGGCTGAGCAGCGGCATTATCTGAACAGTCCCCTTTCGAATGCCAACAGGACAGAGCCGAGGGTGATGATCGCAACCAGCCAGACGTGATCGATCGTGGACGTGCGAAAGCGATCGAGCGTAATGATCTCTCCATGGTACCCGCGGGAGAGCATGGCCAAATAGATATCGTTGCTCATCTCGACCGACCTTCTGAAGATCACGCCGATGCGGGAAGCGACCCAACCGCGCTCCCCGGACGCTGAGAGGGCGTGGATGGTCCTGCTCTTTCTCGCCCGGTACATATCCTGGACGAGCCGGAGAAAAACGAAGAGATAGCGGTTCGTCATACTCAGCGTCATGACGAAGATCCGGGGGACCAGCAGGGCCCGCAGACCTGCGAAGATGTCCGGCCAGCGCGTTGTCATGGTGAGCAGCACAGCGAAGGACAGCGAAGCTCCTACCCGGGCGATAAAGACGATGCCGCCCCAGAGCCCCTGCCGGGTGACCGCGATCTCCTGCGGGAGGACATAGGGCCCCCAGGTGTACGAACGCTCGAGCGTGACGACCACCCACAGCGGCTCGCCCGGGGTCACGATATTGAGGAGCGCCGGGAGCGCGATAGCGGCGGAAACGAGCGGGACGATGAACCAGACGCGCACCAGGTAGAGGCCAGGCGGTATGCGGGAAGCAACGGCAAGGACGACCGCGGCGCCGGAAAGGCACCATAACGAGAGGGGCAAATGCAGGAAGCTGATCAGGACGAGCAGGAACAGGAACGTGAGCAGCTTGATGCGGACATCAAGTGACTGCAGCAGCCCCTTCATCCGGGCATGTTCTTCGGAGAAGAAGGACCGCTCGGCCACCTGCGCGACGGCCAGAAGCGTTTTATCAAGGAATCTCGTTCGTGTCATGACGGCCACCGGGAAGATCAGGTCCTGTCGGACCGGTCGGTCCGGTCCTTGCGCGTCAGAAGTTTTGTAAGAATATACATGGCGCCGGCGGTAAAAGCAATTCCGATGACCCCTGCCAGGACGTATCCCAGGCTTTCTCCCAGCAGCCCGCTGCTCTGGCCCGGTAGCGCGTAGTCGGGCAGGGGCGCCTTCCATCGGTCGGCCAGGCGCTTCATCCCTGCGGGGACGTACCCCATGATCGTTCTGATCTCATCAGTGCCCCACTCGCCCCAGGCCCCGCCGGCGCCGAGCCACTTTGGAACGATCACGCCGAGCGGTGAAAGGAGCGCCAGGATTCCGATCGCGATCCACAGTCGCCGTACTGTTGACATGCCGGTTGATGTGCGCCGTTCATTCCGCATTCCGTATTCCGCACTCCACACTGATTTACCCCAGCATCTCCGGATCGTTCTTCTGGAAGTACCTGATCACAAGCGCCGTCACCGCAGCCTCCACGAAGCCGAACAGGAAGAGATGCTCCAGCGCTACGGCCGGCACCGCGATGGAAAGCGGGAACGGCGAATAGAGCGGCTGTCCGTCCGGCGTATGCTCGAGCAGCGGCTGGATGCCGAGCTGCACGGCGGTAAGCAGGGCTGACAGGTTCAGGCTCACGTATGCCCCAACCGCCGCGCCCAGCCAGCGGCGCGCGCTCTGTACGCCGGCCGCGCCGGCGACGACGCGGTACACGCCGTATCCGGCGAACACGCCCGCAACGGCCATGTTGAAACAGTTCGCGCCGATCGCCGTGATCCCCCCGTCGCCGAACAGAATGGCCTGAATGATGAGCGCGACCGATACGGCGATGAGCGCCGCCCACGGGCCGATCAGGACCGCGATGAGCGTGGCGCCGGTCGCATGACCGGTGGTGCCACCGATGATGGGGATGTTGAACATCATGATCACGAAGCTGAAGGCCGCGCCGATCGCCAGGAACGGCGCCTGCTTCGCCTTCAGCGTCCTGTTCAATTTCCAGGAAGCCGCGGCCCAGAACGGGAGCGTGACGGCATACATTGTGCCGTACGTGGCAGGGCCCAGATAACCGTCAGGGATATGCATTCCTGCCTTCCTCCATGGACACATTCTCGACGACAAAAATGTACTTAGAACCGCATCGTTACGCCGGCAAGCAGCGTGAGATCGGTCTCCGCGTCGTTCAAGCCGCGTTTGACCCCGAAGGAAAGATCGAGGTCATCGTTCACTCCGTAGATGACCCCAACCAGCCCGAACGCGGGGTCCTTGTCAATTGCCTTGTCCCTGTTCTTCTCCATGCCCATATTCGCTGCGAGCTTAAGGTGTTTGACCACTTCGTAGGTACCGGCCAGGGAAACGTGCCAGATATCCTTTTCCTCGCCAGCCTTGTTCTCGTTCTTGATATAGCCGAGGTTCAGAAAGAGCGCCGCCGGCTCGAACTCCTTCGTGGCGATCAGATATACGCCGTAGCCGGCCTTGCCCGTTCCGAGCTCCTTGTTTTCATCGCCGGTGGGAATGGTAATGGCCGGCTTGACCGCGAAACATAAACCATCCTTCTCGAAGAACCGCCATTTCGCGCCGACCGAAACGTCCGCAATGCCACGCTCGCTGCCCAGGACGTCACCATCGGTCTTCGCCCGCCACCAGGCATAGGGCGTCTCAACGAACACATCAAGGGCCTCGGCGGCTCCATAGGTCAGGTTCGCCACCAGTCCGCTCCCGACCGTCCTCACCGTCGATCCGGCATCGGCAATCCTGTCCTTCCCGTACGAAGCGTTCACTTCGAACTGGTACTTTCCTTTCCCCTGCGTTCCGTCATCATCGGTGATGAGCGGATGCATTGCCCGGGATACGACCGGCACTGCGACCAGCATGATGACCACCATGATACCTGCCAATCTGCGCATGGCCACCTCCTGAAGGTTCCGGGTCTTGTCCCGTGAGCTCACGCGAGCTCCTTGCCGGTCGTTGTCATCGTCAATTTCCCGTGCTTGACGCCCCGCGTACCGATCAGACGGTCGGCGATCTTTTTGATGTCCTGGCCCTTCCCTTTTACGACCAGTACCTCAAGACAGTTGTGGGGATCAAGATGAACATGGAGCGCGGAAACGATCTGGTGAAAGGACTTATGCTGCATGTCCGTGAGCGCGTGTTCCAGTTCACGGGTGTGATGATTGTAGACGATGGTGATGGTACCCACGGTCTCCTGGTCTCCCGCTTCCCACTCCTCTTCGACCAGTTTTTCGCGTATCAGGTCCTGAATGGCAGAGGACCGGCTGGCATATCCCTTTTTTGCATTAAGGGCGTCGAACTTCTTGACCAGGGAACTGTCGATGGACATGCCGAAACGGGTGATGCCGGCCATACCGCCTCCGTGTTACTATTTTAGTATTAAGTAACACTCACCTCCGTAAATGTCAAGCGGTTTCTTCAAGTGAGCAGCACTGCGACAGGCATGCACACTATCTCACGGGGCAGCCATCCCGGGATAATCACCTTGACAAGCACTCATGCGTCTGTTAATTTTAACCATTGATCCTGAGCAATCGCATGCGAATTACACCGATCACCATAGACAGTTAAGGAGGTTCTCATGAAAAAGATCACCATCGCAGTCCTGCTGGTCCTCAGTATGTCCATTCCGGCCATGGCAGCGACCGAGCTCGCCCTGCCGCCCACATTCGGGCAGGAACAGTTCAAAAGCCTGAGCAGGGACCTTGGGCTTGCCATCAGTTACGTCCCCCTGGCCCCTGCCGAACCGCTGGGCGGTGTGTTGCCCCATGTCGATGCGGGCGTCGAGGTGACCATGGTCCAACTGGACACGAAGCAGACCTATTGGAAGGACATTGAAACGTACATCGGCAAGGACATTCCCGATTCCCTGCCCTTTCCGAAGTTCCATATCCAGGTCGGTCTGCCCGTGATCCCTATTGATCTGGGCTATGTCTATGCCAGTGTACCGGGCACGAACATAAAGTATATGGGTGGCGAGGTCAAATGGGCCATTCTGTCGGGCAGCGTCGCCACGCCGGCCGTCGCCATCCGGGGCGCCTATACAAAGCTCTCAGGCGTGACGGATCTCGACATCAATACGAAGTCCCTTGACCTGTCCATCAGCAAGGGGTTCCTCATGTTCACGCCCTATGCAGGCTACGGCATGGTCTGGATCGAGAGCAAGGAGAAGAGCACCAATCCGCTCATCAACTTGAAGGACGAGAGCCTCACCGAGGGCAAAGGGTTCGTCGGCGCGAAGATCACGTTCTTTCCGCTCCTGAACCTCGTCGTCGAGGCCGATTTCGCCAAAGTGAACTCCTACTCGGCGAGACTGAACCTGCATTTCTAGAACGCAGGACCTGACCGTTCACGGCCCCCGGCGCATCGCGACGGGGGCCTTTTTGTTCCTCCCCTTCTTTCTTGCCCCCGGAAAGTCCTTTATGGTATATTCCAGCCGTGAAACCGAAGATCGATGCTCTGATACTGAAAGTTGCCGGCAACAGCATTGACGGTGCCGTCGACGAGGTCGCTGCAGAACTTCCCGTCAGGCTGGTCCTGAACAATGAACCGCTCGTGACGCTGCTCTGCACGCCCACCGAGCTTGAAGAGCTCGCGGTCGGATTTCTGCTCTCTGAGGGTCTGCTGCACGACCGGTCCTCCCTCAGGAAGCTGGCCGTGTCGGGCGCCGGGCCGTCCGTCGAACTGGAGATCGCCGGCCTTCCGAAGGGATGGGAAAAGCAGTTTGAAAAACGCACGATCTCCTCGGGATGCGGCAAGGGCATCACCTTCACGAACTACGACCGCACGAAGGACCGGAAAATCGACACGGGCGGTCCCGTGATGACGGTCGGCGCGATCCGCGACCAATTAGCCAAATTTCGCACCATCTCGGCCCTCTACCTGGAGACCGGCGGCGTCCACAGCGCGGCCCTGTCCGATGGGAAGGATATTCTGTTCTTTTCCGAGGATATCGGCAGGCACAATGCAGTGGACAAGCTGATCGGAAAGGCGTTCCTGAAGGGGGTATCCATTGAGAACAAAATCCTGTTCACCAGCGGACGGGTGACCTCGGAGATCGTGACGAAGGCGGGCAGGAACCGCTTCCCCATCCTCATCAGTCGCGCGGCAGCGTCCTGCATGGCGATCAGTTACGCCGAGGACATGGGCATCACGCTCGTCGGCTTCGCCCGGGGCGACCGGATGAACATCTATACGTGGCCGAGCAGGATCAGGATGTAAGCAGTGCGGAGTGCGGAATGAACGGCAGGATGTAACGATGCAGTGCTCAAGCACATCAATGGATATTCATTTCGATCTCGCTCCTATTCTTATCGTTTTCCTCTGAGTCCCCGCTTAGAAGCGCCTACTTTTGGCTGCGGTAAGAGCCTTTCTGCTTTTGACGTATCCTCTTATCTTGCCGCTAATATCCTGTTCAAATAGATCTCGAACGCCGCACAGGGCATGGTGATCTGCCTCCGCTCCAGCACTTCAGGCCGCAGCTCACCGATGTATCCGAGCTCGATCGCTCCGGCGATGACCTTTCCGCATCTTCCCGGGAGGAAGAACGGACTCTCCGCCGGCTCCAGCCGGTACTCGACGCCGAGATAATACAGCAGCACATCGAGCGTCGAATGCATCTCCGAGAAGTTCGCCGTAGGGTGGGCGATAAGGGCGGCAAGGTTCAGGTCCGTCCGTGTGCCCATGTTCGCCGACCTGTCGAGGACCGCGACCTCGCCCGCTTCGAAGGTCCGGTGCGGATAGAACGCCTTGGAACTCGCCGCCTCGACGTTCAGGAGCGACGGCAGCACGCGGTTCCTGAGCACCGAGTAGGCCAGGGACATGACATTGTCCACTTCCACCAGGTCTTCCCCCGCGGCCAGCCCGTCCGCCAGCTCTTCCCGGGAGCAGAGAATGTTCGACACGAATTCCTGAAAACCCGCGCCGACCATGTGGCCCCGCACGTTGTCCGACAGGATCTCGATCTTCGAAAGTCCGCCCACGGTGGACTCCCGCGGCATGACCGGTTCGAAGGAGTCGTAGCCCCTGCTGATGGCGTAATCCTCCACCATGTCCATGGGGTGCATGATGTCATCGCGATAGGGCGGATAGGTGATCGACAATCCGGTCTTCGACCCTTTGACCTTGTGTCCGTATGCGGTCAGCCTCTTTTTGAGATCGGACACGGTGACGTCCTCCCCCAGGGCCTGGGAGAACTTCGCGAGGGACAGTTTGATCGTTGCCGGAGCGTCATAGGGGCACGTGACACGGGTCCCCTTATCCGTTGCGTAGGGATACGCGACCAGCACCGGATCGATCTCGGCGCCGCGGTCGTAGAAGTTCACGGCAAGGATGTTCAGCGTGAGCGCCACCATCCGCTGGTCCGTCCCGGTCACCTCGACGAGAACGTTCCGCGTGTTCGTCTTCACCTCGCCGATCTCGGTGCTGTTGATGATGGGCGGGAAGGACAGTATGCGGTTCATGCTGTCGATGAGGACCGGGTACTTTTTGAAGGGCTTTACGATGCCGCCGTACTGGATGCCCTTGGGGTGCCGTTCGAGGATCTGGCCGAGCGTGAGCTTTTCGTCCATACCGAGGGGTGTGAACGACAGTTCGTCAGGACCGGCGAGACGGTAATCGATGGGGAAGGCGATCTTGTCCATCTCGTAGATGCCGATGGAGACGGTGCTCCGCTGCCGGCCGAATATCTCCGCGAGCTTGTCCTGGCTCTGGATCATCTGGGCTAGGACATCGTCGTTCATCCTGATGCCGAAGGCGATGCAGGCGGCGATATAGGGGCGGACCGCCTTCATGTCCTTCGCTACCTTGATGACGCGCGTCGCCTTATGCCCCGGCTTGAAGAAAGAATACTCCTCCGGCTTGCCGGTCAGAGCAACGCGTATCTGGCGCGCGACGCCCTCGGCGCACCACAGGTCGGGCCGGTTGCTGTCCGACAGCTCCACCTTCAGGCCGTCGGTCCCGGCGTTGTACTCCTTCAGCTCCGCCTTGGCCAGCATCAGGTGCTTTTCAAGCGCTTCGACGGACAGCTTCCTGCCGATGAGCGAATCGAGGTCTTTTTTCTTTATATCAATAGTTGGCATTGTGAATTCAGGGTTCAGGGTTCAGTATTCCTACTGTCTCCTGACTTCTGGCTACTGGCTCCTACTTGTTCAGCTGTATCTTCTTCGTTCTGACAAAGTCAAGGTCCCGCGAGAACAGGTCCCGGATGTCCTTTATCTCCATGGCGATCATGGCCATGCGGTCCAGGCCGAGCCCCCAGGCGATCACCGGAACATCGACGCCGAGCGGCAGCGTCACTTCAGGCCGGAAGATGCCGGCACCGCCCAGTTCCATCCATCCCAGATCGGGATGCTTCACGTGGAGCTCGACCGACGGTTCGGTGAAGGGGAAATAGGCGGGCCTGAACTGGAACTCCTTCGCCTTGGCGACCTCCCGGCCGAAGAGCTTCAGAAGTCCGAGCAGGGTCGTGAAGTTGATGTCGCTGCCCAGGACGATCCCTTCCACCTGGTTGAAGTCAGGGGCGTGGGTAGCGTCCACCGAGTCATAGCGGAAACATCGTGCGATGGAAAAATATTTCCCGGGGACCTTCGGCCCTGCCGCCATCGTCCGCGCGGATACCGCGGTCCCCTGGCTGCGGAGGATGAGCCGCTTGGCCCGCTCCACGTCGAAGGCGTACCGCCAGCCGCTGGACCCGGTCTTGCCGCCGTCCTTGTGCGCCGCGGCCACCTGTTTCCCGAAGGGTGATTCGATCTCCCGGCACCGGGACGGTTCCTTCACGAAGTACACGTCATGGATGTTCCGGGCGGGATGGAACTGCGGCATATACAGGGCGTCCATGTCCCAGAACTCGTTCTCCACGAGGGGCCCGCGCATCTCCTCGAAACCCATGCTGACGAACTGGTATTTGACATAGTCGAGGAACTCCCGGTAGGGATGCTTCCTGCCGATGCTTGCCCGGGGCGGGCTGAGCGATATGTTGTAGGCCCGGAACCGGACATTCTTCCAGGCGCCCTGCTTCAGCATCTCCGGCGTGAGCGCCGAGGCCTCCTCGGTCACCGCGCCCCTTTCACGTAAAAGGCGCAGGACATCCTTCCCGTCGGGCGTGAGGCTGTAGGTGCGGTTCTTCTTCTCGGTGATCCTGAAGATCCCCTTGCCCTTGCCGCGCTTGTGAAAATTCTCCTGGATGACCGCCTGTGCCTCAGCCGAAATATCCGGCCAGGCGAGCGACGCGTCCGCAGGGACATCTTCAATGACCTTGCCCACGAAGAGATACCTGCCGGCATCGGCATCGGGATTGAGCCGCAGCTTCCCGCCCTCGACGATACTGATGACATTGCTCGCCTTGAGCGATCCCGTCGCTGAACTCACCTCCGACGGGTCCATGCCCCAGGTCTGGATGATGTCCTTGACCGTGAACTGCTTGCCCTCGCGGAGAGCCGTAATGATCCGGATCTCCGGGGTACCCTTCTCCCGGTAATCGGCCCCGGTCTCGGTGAGGGTGACGGATGTAGTGACCGTCTCGCCGGTGACCGCGATCAATCCTTTGGCGGTCAACCACCCCGTAGCCATGTCGAGGCGCGATTCGTCCAGGCCCGAGATGGCGATGATGTCGGAAGCCGACAGGCTCCCGGATCGGGAGAAGCTCAGCAGAAGCTTGTTCTCGAGGGGATGGAAGCTTTCAATAAGTTTGTTCTGTTCGGACGGTGTCATAAGGGGGAAATGCCCGGTGCGCTCTGCAGTATCGAGATAAAATCCGCGGCATCGGCCGCGCTCGTGGGGCTAAGATTACTGATATAACAGGGCTTTGTCAAGGGAAAACCGGTTGACCTGCAGGATGAACTGTGTTAGTGTTGCCGCTATGGCAGCGATCAACATGAAGCCGGTATTGGTGCATACCATCCTGTGCGACGACGTCCGGCAGGAGATGGGCGGCAAGTTCAGCCTCATGGGGCTGTTCGAGTCGATCTCGGCCGTCTCCTTTCCGGCCGTCCACCCGCGGTTCGCGATCATGAACGAATGGACCGGCGGGCGAGGCGAGTTCACGGCAAAGATCCGGCTCCTTGCGCCGGACCGGAAGACGGTCATTTCCGAATCCGACGCGAAATTGGCGCTGTTCAACGAGACCCAGCATCACCGTGACATTTCGCTCCGGTTCAATACGACCTTCCCCGCGCCGGGCACCTACTGGATCGAGATGCTCCTCGACAACGAGCAGATCGCCCTGGTCCCCCTCCCCGTTCAGCAGATCAACCAGCAGACGGTGCATTGATACCGGAAGCTGGGAAGGTGGGAAGTTAGGAAGCTACGAGGATCGTTTTTTCCGTTTCCCTCTCACCTTCTCAACCTCTCAACTTCCGCCCTTCACTCCGCCGTAATGAAACCGTCAATGCCTTCCTTCGACTTCAGTTCCTTCGCCAGTTTTTCGGCCGACTGTTTGTTCGAGAAGCTCCCGATCCGCACGCGGAACCATTTCCCTTTGTCAGCAAGGTCCGTCGCCACGACGAACGCCGCGAATCCCTTCTTCTTCATGTTCCGCGCTTCATCGTCCGCCATCGCCTTCTCGGGATAGGACCCGACCTGGATCGTGTAACGGAGCTTCGACGCCACGCTCTTCGCTGGTGCCGGCTCTTTTTTGGCGGTTTGGGGCCGCGGTCTTGCTGCGAGAGGCTTTACCTGAGGCGCCGCCGGCCGCTCGGCCTTCACTTCGGCCGGTTTTGCCGATTTCTGTTTTGTCGATCTTCCTTCTTCGGCAGGAGGCCCCTCCTGTTCTTTTTTTGGCGCCGCGGTCTCCTCGGTCTTCTGTTTCGGCTTAAGCTCGATGGAAACGGTCTTGTCCCCTTTTTCCGTCAGGGTCTTGTAGAACGTGAAATCTTCCTTCTTGGGCAGATACTGAGAGACCATGTCGGGCAGCGCCGGCGGTTTCTCGGTTGAAGCCGACTGCCTGCCCTGTTCCCGCCCGACGAAGTAGCCCGCGATGAACACACTGATGATCACCACGACCCCTGCCGGTATGAGAAATACCTTTGATATGATGCCGCCCCGCTGATTGTTCATTGTTCTCCCTGTATCATCCTGACGCACGGCCGTCAAATGACGAGCATCGCGTCGCCGTAACTGTAGAACCGGTATCCCTGTCCGATCGCCGTGCGATACGCCTGCAGCGTGTTCTCCCGTCCCGCGAACGCGGCCACCAGCATAAGGAGCGTCGATTTCGGCAGATGGAAGTTCGTGATCATTCCATCAACGACCCGGAACCGGTAACCCGGATGGATGAAGAGCTCCGAGGTCCCTTCCCCCGCGCGGACGGTCCCATCTGCCTGCGCCGACGTTTCAAGCGTCCGCACACTGGTGGTGCCCACGGCGATGATACGCCTGCCTTCGGACCGCGCACGACCGATCCGCTCTGCCGCCTCGTTCGGGATACTGAAGCGCTCAGGATGCATGCGGTGTTCGGCGATATTCGTCGCGCGCACCAGCTGGAACGTTCCCGGGCCGACATGGAGCGTGATCATGGTGGTCTCAACGCCGCGGTCCCGGAGCCTCTGCAGCAGCGCCGGGGTAAAATGCAGCCCCGCCGTCGGTGCTGCCACGGCTCCTTCCGAGCGGGCATAGACGGTCTGATACCGTCCGACGTCCCCTGCCGCGGGCTCCCTCTTGATGTAAGGAGGAAGCGGCGTCCTGCCTAGCTCATCGAGCCTCGCCCGGATGTCCGGAACACCGAGGAACCGGACCATCTTGACGCCTTCCCCTGCCTCGCCAACGACCTCGGCCTCTATCCCAGCCGCAACAACCGCCCGTTTTCCCGCATCGATCCCGCCCCGGACCAGGGCGTGCCAGAGGTTGAGCCCTTTCTCTTCGAGCAGAAATATCTCCGCCCTGCCGCCGCCCGTCTTTTTCGCCGGAATACGGCAGGGAAATACCTTCGTATCGTTCAGGACCAGGAGATCACCGGGGACGAGCATCGTTTCGATATCGGCAAAGACGCGGTGGCTTACTGCGCCGGTCCTCCGCTCCAGGACAAGCAGGCGAGACCGATCGCGGTCTTCGGCGGGAGTCTGCGCGATGAGGTCATCGGGAAGGTCGAAATCGAAATCGGAGAGTTTGAGATGTTCGGAAACAGGCGACGTCATGGGCAATAGTACCATAACGTCCTGGCAGGATAAAGAGAAATCATTGATCGCCGGAGAGGATGACATGCATCATGAGGGACGATAATGAATGATAGACGAGTAGCTGCAGGACATACCGCCAGATGGACCTATTCCAGAGAGTTCTTCCAGCTTCTCTCGAACTCCTGGGAGGATATTGAGAGCGCGGTGGAGATCGCGCGAGAGGGGTCGGCGCCTGAAGACAGCTCTTCAAGCACCATTTTGACGCGGTACATGCCGTAGCGGTCGACCATGTGTCGGACGGCTGAAAGGCTGAGCAGGTAGGCATAGGAAGCCTGCGGGCCGCTCAGCCCCAGAAAGGACCCTTCCAGTTCAGGAAGCGCGGGGAGTTTCCCCGCCTTGGCATATTGCCGGAGCATCTCCTTCTGGCGCGAGCCTACTTCCCTGCCCTCGAAGTACTGAGCCAGCCCTTCGTTCAGCCAGGTGGGCACGCGGCGGGGAGTGATGGCGCGGACCACGGCATGGGTGTATTCGTGGAGCAGCAGCCTCCGCAGCCCGGGCGTCTCGTGCTCGATGCCGCCGATGGGGATGCGTATCTTGCCGTCATAGATGCCGCCGCTCCAGCCGGGGGCGTCGGTCACATCCTGAAACTGCTGGTTCGAATAGAGGATGACCGCGATCTCGTGGTCGGGATAATAGGACAAGGCCCTTCCCACCTCACCGTACGCGTCCTCCAGGATGCGAAGGATGATCCTGCCTGCTTCGATCTTTTCCCGCCCTTCGTACTTGACGGAAAAATGGCTGTTGACGTCACGGTTAAAGTCCTGCTCCGTCCGGTGTTCGCGGCGGATCCGCTCCAGACGGCTCTTGAGCGCGCTGTTCGTCGGATCCAGTTCCAGGGCCTTTTCCCAATACGCTGCTGCGGCCGCCAGATCGTCCCTGCGCTGAGCCATCTCCCCGAGGACCTGGTACGCGGTCTTCTCCCGGGGGTCCAGTTCCAGAACGCGCTTGAGCTCACGTTCCGCGATACGGTCGTCCTTCAAGTGGAAATTGGCGATGCCCAGTCCGAGATGCGCGGCAGGGTCGGCATCGTAGTACTTCACCGCATCTTCAAAGGCGTCGCGGGCGCCCCGATGATCACCCTGCTTGAGGCGTTCAGATCCGGTCATCACCAGACGGTTGTAGGTGTTCCGCTCGGCGGACTGGGCGTGAACAGCGACCGGCAGACCGGCAAGGACAAAACAGAACACGATTACTATATGAATTGAACGAAACATCAACAATATTTTCCCCCGGGATAAACGATGTCTTTCTCGTGTTTCTGCTTGTGAAGTGAAGTTCCTTGACCCTTGACCTTGACCCTTGACCCTTGACCCTTGACCCTTGACCCATGACCCGTGACCC
>CAKKRC010000061.1 GCA_919902495.1 Nitrospiria bacterium | reverse complement strand
GCTGACCCCTGTCCCCTGACCCCTACCCCTTGCTCGCCCTCACGACAATCTGGTTCTTCCCGCCATGCTTTGCCTCATACAGCGCCTTATCGGCCTCGGCAATGAGCTCCTTGATGCTCTCCGCGCTTGCCGGCCAGGAAGCCACGCCGATGCTGACCGTCACCTTCAGGACATGCTGGTCCACCTTGAACGGATAGTGTTCGATCAGGGAGCGCATCCGTTCCGCGACCACCTTCCCGGCGGGAATATCGGACGCGGGCAGGATCACGGCGAACTCCTCGCCGCCATACCGGAATCCCAGATCAGGCTCCCGGATCGAGCTTAGAATGCACTTGCTTACTTCCCTCAGGATCGCATCGCCGGCGGGATGGCCATAGGAATCGTTGATCTTCTTGAAATTGTCTATGTCGATCATGAGGAGCGTCATTTTTTCCCCGAATTCATGGAACAGGGAGTATCTTTTGCCGATGGCCTGCCTGAAGTGACGGATCGAGTAGAGGCCCGTCAGTTCGTCCGTAATGGCCATGCGGTATAACAGGGCATTTTCAAAGGCCACGGAGATGTGGTTCGCCATTCCCCGGACAAGGGCAAGCTGGTACGGCTCGAACACACCGGACGTGCTGCGTATAATAATGAGGGCAAGACGATTATCGCCTTTGGAAACAGGCATATGGATCTCTTTTCCCTCGTTGACGATGACGTGTTCGGTGATCCTGCCTTCCCCCCACGCATAGATGATATCATGCAGCGCAGATGCGACCTCAACCTTCTTCCTTTGCATGGCGCTCTTGTCCTTCGCCCATACGATGACGCCGAGCTCGCGGTATTCGTTCGGGAGGACCATGTCGATCTCGTCGGCGCCCAGGGCCTCACTGATGATCTCGATGATGATCTGTTTGAGCTCCTCGAAGTCTATCGTCGCGCTCAACCGGTCGACGATGCTATAGAGGATCAGGAGCTCCGCCGATTTCGTGCGTATCTCATCGATGTACGTATTGACGCCCCTCGACAGGGCCCACCACAGGAACGGGATTAGGACGGCCAGGCATGCCAGCGAAGAACCGAGGATGATCAGGATGACCGTACGGATCAGGGAGTCCGTAGGTTCCAGGGAACTATCGATGACGAGTTTCCCGTTTATCCGCACGTCGGCCGGATGGCACCGGTGGCAGGACGGCTGATTCTCAATGATATGGACGTGCCGCAGGACCCGCTTGCCGTCAACGGTCACGGTCATGGTCTTGTCATGGGGCACGGTGACCGGGCCACTATGGCAGCCCTTGCAGGAAATATCGGTGAAACGGTCGATGGTGGCGCCGATGTCCTTCTCGCGCGATGAGTATGCCACCTTCCCCTTGGTATCGATAATGAACGTCTTGACGATGGCCGGGTTCTCTTTCCCGATGACGACAAGAGTGTTCTGCATTTTTCCCGGATCGCGGGCCTCCATGAGGTAGTTGAGGCTCGAGTGGAGGACGATCCCGAGCTCTTCCGCCTGGACCCCGCGCTCTTGTATGAGTCGGGAACGCATGGTGCAGGTAATATAGAACATCGTGACGACGATGCTCAACGTCATGACAGAAACGATGCCGAGGATTATCTTCTTCTTGTATCTATCGAGCCATTCTTGATTCTGGGCGGCAGTCTTCCCGGTCATCAGTGGCGTCCTCCTTCAGAGTGCCCTCCGGCAATGACATAGAGGGATTCACCATCACCGGGATTATCAAGCAGGCAGTTCTCGTCGTCCCGGAGATGAAGCGCCTGCCCCTCCTTGAGCGGGCCCGCATAGTGCCCGCGCACGAAAAGATCTCCGCGGAGGACAAGGACTATCTCTTCGTGCCCTTTCCCGGGCCTGAGCTCTCTCCCCCCCTCGCCTGCCTTGAGTACCCCGTAGATGAGGTAACAGCCATGACTTCCCGTCTGATCCGCGCCGAGGATGTACTCTCCGGACAGGGACACCTTGCTCGCGACATCGAACGTGCTCATATTCGTCCTTTATTATATTGTGGAACGGCCTTTTCTTACGGCAAACTGTACCACAGAGAACAGAAGATTGCAATGTGGGGTTCTCTCTTGCGTGTCTAACGCCGTTCCTTTACGGCACAGAATACATTTTGACGCTTTTCATCAATATCCTGTTCTGATACTATAGGGCGGGTCTTACCTAACGGGATCACTCGGCAGGGGCAGGAGAACAGATGGCGGGAACTACTTCTTCTGTAGAACAGAAAGCATGGGAACTGCTGGCTTCTCACAGACCTGACGATGTCGTCAGGACGGCATGCGTTGCGTTCGATCCGGCATCAGCGTGTTATACCATCAGGTCCTTCGGAATGGACTTCTTGGTCGCGCAGAAAGATCGAACGATCACCGGGCTGGCCCCGGAAAGCTCTGTTCTGCTCGATCGTGAAGGGGATTTTTTCCGGATCGCGGTCCTGTGGTATCTGGCGAATGCGAAGGAAATTGCCGAGACAGGGAGGCTGGTCAGTTTCAAGAACATCCGCGGCGGGGACATATTCTCGAAAGGGTCCCATGTCATGCCGCTGGAAAGAATCGCTCACAAGTACGGGAACGACAGGGTCGGTTTCCTGGACCGGGGCCGTGCCCTGGGGGGAGAGGTCCTGATGATCGCAGACGCTTCGCTGCGGATGTATCCCCTTCCGAGGATCCCCGTCACCCTGACGCTCTGGACCGCCGATGACGAATTCCCCGCCCGCGCCGACCTCCTGCTCGATTCCACCGGAGAACTTCAAGCCCCCACCGACATCCTCTGGTACCTCGCCATAACGAGCGTCCTCATCATGCTGTGATCCCTCACATCTCTACCCGCGTCACCACGCCGTGCAGTTTGTTGGACGGAAGCTTGAAGAACTGGACGATGTTCGGCGTCAGTTTTTTGATGACCGAGAACGCCTGCCAGCAGATGTTCGTTGCCGTGATGTCCTCGACGCCGTAGAAAATGGTCTTCTCTTTGATGTCAGCATCCCGAAGGATCTCCTCCACATCAGGGATCTCCATGTAGCCCATCTGGATCTCGAAGGACCGGAGGCCGGGGGCGATCTCCTCCTTGAAGTAGCCGGTCACGCCGAACGGATCGTCCCGCCGGACGATGGAGACGATGATATTGTCCTCGTACAGGATATTGTTCTTGAACATGGTGTGGACGACATAGGGAGGGATCTCAGATGCGTCCTTCGCGAAGAAGAGGGCCGTGCCGCTGATCCTGTTCACCGCCTTGTAGATCTGGTTGTAGCTCAGCAGGAACACATCCAGCGGCAGCGGCTGGAGCGCGTTGTAGAGCTTCTTTTGACCGCGCGTGTACAGCATGATCATGCTGAACGGGATCGCGGCGATGATGAGCGACCAGAATCCGCCATGGGGGATCTTGTAGGTATTGGAAACGAGAAATGCGATGTTGACGATGGTCACGAAGATCGAGACGGCGGCGTGCCAGTATTTCCCCCGTCGCAGGAATATCCAGGTCATCATGAACCCGGTCAGCGTCATGGTGCCGGTGACCGCCAGTCCGTACGCGGCAGCAAGGTTGCTCGACCTCTGGAACTCGAACATGATGAACAGCACCGCCAGCAGCAGGAACCAGTTGACGAACCCGATGTAGATCTGCGACTGGCGCTCGCGGGACGTGTAGTCGATCCGGAACATGGGCATGACGCGGGTGGCGATGCCCTGGTACACAATGGAGAACATTCCGCTGATCATGGCCTGGGACGCGATCACCGTAGCCATGATGCTGAGCACGAGGAAGGGGATATACAGCGGACGGGCCTGGCTGAACACCATTTCGAAGAGCACGTTCTTGGCTTCGGGATGGGTGATGACGAACGCGCCCTGCCCCAGGTAGTTGATGAGAAGCGCAACAAAGACAAAATACCATGCGCGGACGATAGGCGCCCTGCCCAGGTGCCCCATGTCGGCATAGAGCGCTTCGCCTCCCGTGGCGCACAGGATGACCTCGGACAGGACGAAGAACCCGGTGATGCCGTTCTCGATCAGGAAGTTGATCGCGTAGTAGGGATTGACCGCCTTGACGACGGAGGGTGCATGAATGATGGACCCGATGCCCGAAAGCGTGAGGGCCGCGAACCAGACGACCATGATCGGTCCGAACGCCGCTGCCACCTTTTCCGTGCCCTTCTTCTGGACCGAGAAGAGCGCGATGGCGATGAATCCGGCGATAACGATCAGGATCCACTGTTTGGTCTCTTCTAATCCCGGGATCAGGAGCAGACCTTCCACGGCGGAGAGGATACTGATGGCGGGCGTGATGACGCCGTCGCCGACGATCAGGGAAATGCCGATGAAGGACAATAGGGTGATGAAAGCGACCTGCCTGCCGGACCTGAGGAGCGGAACAAGGAGCTCGCGGAGCACGATGGTCCCGCCTTCGCCCCGGCGGCCGAGGCTCATGGCAAGCCAGGCGTATTGGACCGTAACGAGAAGGATAAGCGTCCAGACGATGAGCGACAGGACCCCGATGACATGGTCCTCGGTCGGTTTGGTCAGCAGAAAAATGACGGTGAGGGTGTAGATCGGGCTGGTGCCGATATCGCCGAAGACGAGACCGAGCGACTGGATGATCCCACGGAAGGAAGGTTTTTTCTGTGTCATGGTTTGCTGGTCGACGCCGTCGTCTTCAGATACTGGAAGACCTGGATGCGGCCGTTCAGCTGGTCGGCGACGTAGATCCGGTCGCTCTCATCAATGGATATCCCGCCCAAAAGATGGAACTGCCCCGGCCGTGACCCAAGCTGTCCAAGGAAGAGCAGGACATGACCCTGGGGATCAAATATCTGAACGTTGCTGAAAGCCGCATCGGTCACGTATATGTTGCCCTCGGAATCAAGAGCTATCCCTTTCGGATTGGCGAACAACCCCGGGCGGTCGCCAACCGCTCCGAACTTGGACAAGAACCTGCCTTCCGCAGTGAAGACCTGTACCCGGAAGTTCCCCGCGTCCAGCACATACACCTCGCCGTTGGCACCCACTGCAATATCGAGAGGGATATTGAACTTCCCGTCAGCGCTTCCCCGCTCGCCGAACTCAAAGTGCCGGGTACCGTCCAATCCAAAGGCCACGACACGATGTCCCTCACGGTCCACCGCATACAACCGGCCCAGGGCCTCGTTGATCGCCACGGCCACCGGCTTGCTTCCTTTGAGAATGAACGCCGTCCGATAAGCTCCGTCGGGACCATAGACGGCGATCTTGGCCCCGCCGGTGTCCGCGACATAGACGGTTCCTGACACATCTGACACGGAAGACGCGGGAGTGATCAGGGCGCCTTCCTCACCCAGGACCCGAAGCCGCTTGTTCACCAGATCGAAGATCAGCACCCTTCGCAGAGCAATGTCTGAAACAAGCATATTGCCGTGCCGCGTACGAACGCCATACGGTCTGGCCATATTGTCCGCGTATTCCTTGCCGAAGAGCTTTTCCTTCAGCGAGTAGACACGGCCGATATCGTCCTCGGTATAGATCGACTGGATATATTTTATTTTCGGAGGATCAGGGGGCAACGGCCAGAAAAGGTTGTCCGGCTCCGGTGACCGGGGGGGAGGACCACAGGAAGCAAGGAACAGCAATGCAAATGCCGCAGCAACCGAGGGGAACGTGCGAAGACGCGTCGTGTACGGAATCATTTTATGAATTGATAGACCTGGACACGGCTGTTGGTTTGATCTGCAATATAGATAGTGTCACGTTCATCAATGAAAAGACCCTGGGGAGTCCAGAAGTCGCCGCTCAGGTTTCCGCTCTTGCCCCAGGTCTTCAGAAAACTGCCGTCGGATTCAAAGATGAGGATGTTGTTATTAACGCCGTCCGAAACATAGATATGTCCTGCCGAATCCACGGCGATCCCTCGGGGTTTGATCGAGTCGCCGACGCCCCCGCGGGACAGGGGGAACGTTCTCAGGAACTTGCCGTCTGGCTCATAGATGGATATCCGCCGGGACTGGCTGTCGAGCACGTGGATCCGCCCCTCCCTGTCGAGTGCGATCCCGGCCGGAGACGTTAGCCGCTGATCCGCTTTTCCGTCACCGCCGATATCGAAAAGCCGGTCGCCCAGCATCGTAAAGGTCTTGACCAGATGTGCATGGGAATCTGCAATATAGATACGATTCCGTCGCTTATCGATGGCAATGCCCATAGGATAGGCAAGATCGCCTGTTTTCCCGAACGACAGGAGCAGCGCCCCGTTCCTGTCGTAACCGAAGACCCTGCCCTGTTGGGCATCGGCTACGTAGATGACGTTCCCGACGTCCACCGCAATGCCCAGCGGATTCAGGAGTTTGCCGTCAGCGGGCGGTACGGGTATTGCCAGGATGCTCGCCGTGCGATCGCCCCGATCGAAGATGAAGACTCGGGGCGGCAGCGTCTGATCGGTCACGTAGACGCGGAAGGCGTCGGCGAACACGCTGTTGGGCTGCAGGAGGGTCGTCGGTGTGCCGGCCGTGTGGACGACGTCGCGGAAGCCCTCTCCGCGGAGGCTGGCCTGGTTCCTGAGCGTCTCGACATAATTGAGCCGAATGTGCTTGGCGTCCTGGCCGGCCGCACCGGAATCGTCCTTGCCGGCGATAAATGCACAGCCCGCGCTGCTCATGGCAATGAGCATGGTCGTTATGAGTAATTGGTAACGGAGCATATCAGATTTACCGGGTTATCACTGCTGACCGTACATCAGTATACCACAAAACATCATTGCCGGGATATCACTTTTGAGCGTGGCAGTATTTACACGTCTCATACTTGTTCCGGACGTCGAAACCCATGAGTTCCTTTGTTTGAGAGCTGTGCGGTGAATGGCAGCTCACGCAAGCAAGGCGCTTGCCCGGCCGTGATGGATCGGGCCATTTTTTCGTGGGATGGGATATCCCATGGACGAAGCCTGCGATCAGGTGGACACCGGTTTTTTTCTCGGCATGGCAGGTCGTACACAGACGCCAGGACTGTGTGCGGGTCCATGATGCGTAGTCGCTGGCATGGGGATCATGGCAGAGGTTGCATTGACCCGCCTCCGCGGGACCATGTTTAAAGGTATTGGCAAGCAGGTTCATATGGCACTTTTCGCAGGTTTCTTTGACGGTCAGGCCGGGTTTGAACGGCTTGTCCGGATCGAAGGTAAGTCGTTCGTCCTTTTGCCCGCTCTTGAACGAGAGGTTCACAATCGGGCTTACCGGAACGGTTGCCTCTTTCCCTTTTTTAACGATGAACGACACGCTCTCCTGGAAATTGGAGCCGAAGTCCCCAAGCTGCCAGGTCAGATCATTTCCTTTGACCTGCGGATTCTTTATGGCGCCGCGGAAAACTCCGCTCCCCGGCATATAGAGAAATCCCTTCGGAAGACTTTCCACGACTGCCAGTTTTCCCACGGCCGCGCCCCGCTGATAGCTCATGGTGACCACAACCCGCTCACGGTCCTTGAGGACCGGAAGCTTCATGCTGTTCTTGATCTTGACGTCCGGCGGATAAGCAATGACCTCAATGCGATTATTGATATTCCTGCCTTCATTGTTCGTATTGGGCGCCTTCGGCAGGGTACTGCCCATGCCGACGGACGCGACGCGGTCCTTCCCGGCGACACCGTAATCCTTAAGCAGTTTTACTATGGCCTTTGCCCTCGCAGCCGTCAGTTGAGCGTCGTTCTTGAATCCCTTCGTCTTTCCCTTTACCGGCGGAAAATGACCGGTATCCACATGGGCTTCGACCTGCACCTTGTCGGCAGGATTCAATTTGATGAACTCAAGGAACTCCTTGAACAGCTCCCGCTGCTGTTCACGCTTCCTTGCCAGTTCCGCCGCCTTTGCCTTGCTGAACGCATCGCGCTTCTTTTTATCCTTGCTGTCCTTCTTGCTGAGCTGAAGCGTGGACGTTTCGCTCACGAACAGGGACGACTTGGGCTTGAACAGAACATCGGAGGGCAGGGTGAACACGGCCGGCTCCACGGACCGTATCGTTTTGGTTACCGTCCATGGATTGTAGGATACGAACTGGTACTTCACCGGATAGATCTCGGGATTATGGCAGGACAGACAGTTCCAGACGGCCGATGGCCCGTGGATGTACCTGCCGGTCGGGATCTCGCGGTGGCAGGAATAGCAGAGCATTTCCTCGCGCTTCCCCTGCTTGAAGTCCTTCGGCTCTGCCTCAAGACGGTGACACCCCGAGCACGCGCCTTCCTGCTCCCGTGAATGGAAGTACTGTGCGGTGAATTGCTGTGGCGTTACGGCGAAGTTCCCCTCCCGGTTGAAGACCGTGAAGGAGGTTGACAGGACCTGCGTATACTTTCTTTTTGAAGGTTCCTTCGTTTTCTCTTTTTCCCGGTCCTTTCCCTTTTCCTTGTCCGGCTCGGAGACAGCAACGAGGACCCTGACGGTTATCGTGTTGGGCCCCGCGTCCAGCGCAAGGCCCTGTACTGCGTGACGGCCGGTGGATGTGTCGATCACCGGATATTCGGTGCTTCCCACGAGCACCTGGAGAAAAGGCACCGTTGACCAGTCGGTCGCGGGATCAACGACGAGATTGACCTTTTTCCCGACCAGGGCATTCGGTTTCGGATAGAGGATAGAGATCGATGGGGATGTCGCCGGCTGGGCCGCCGAGAATGAGTATGCAATGAGGATCACGGTAAACGCGATCGCCGCCGCTGTGATCTTGGTCCCTGGTCTGTTCAAATTATTCCCCCGACATCGTTTTGCTGGGTAGTATCGAGTATCGTACGCCGTTTCCTGCACGAAATGGTACCGCGGGATACGCCTACCGGGTATACCGTTTTTCCCCATGACACCCCGGCGCACAGGTCCCGCCGTTCTTGCCCTGCGTGAAGTTCATGGGCATCGCCCAACCGCTGAATCCCACGAATTGCTTCACATGTGCCTGCTGTCCGCTGTCCGCGTGCACCTCGTGGCAGGCCTTGCACGTCCGCCCCTTGCTGATCTTGTTCACATGAACGAAATGAAGGTTCTGTTCTCCATCGCGAAATCCCGTGGACGTCTTCGTGACCCGCTCGGTGAATGCCGCTTTGTCATGGCACGAGAAGCACAATGCATACTTCCCCTCGGAGAAGGATGCATAGAAATCCGGGGGATAGTACTTCACCAGGATCCGCCAGTAGTCCGAGCCATGAGGATTATGGCACGATACGCAGTCATTGCTCTTCAGGGGGCCGTGAGCGTTCTTGTTTGCCTCCAGGAGCGCCTTCATGTTCATGATCTTGCCCTTGCCGGTCTCGAGTTCCTTGTCATGGCAGGCAAGGCACAGCGCCATCTGCGTGGTGACGAGGAGCCGTGGCTGATCGGAAAAATGCGGATCATGGCAGATGCGGCAGCTCTTTTGATCGGCCATGGGCCCGTGCTTGGTGGCGGCCCGTTGACGCAGCATCACTTCGTTCGGATGGCAATTTGAGCAGAGCTCCGGGACCGGAGCGGTCAGCATGCCCTTCGAGGACGAACCATGGGGATTGTGGCACTGGATGCACGACTGCTTCACCGGATAGTGAGCAACCTTTTTTGTTTTGAGTCCCTCTTCTTTGTCGGGATGGCACTGGAAACAAAGGGCGTTCCCCTCCTTGACCAGTCGCTTGGGAAAATCGCTTTGATGGTTGTCATGGCATCCGGAGCAGTCCCCCCCCGCAACCGGCGGGTGCATGACCGCATGCTTCACGATGCTGTCCGGATGACACTGAAAACAGATCTTCGGCATTGAATCCTTCAACATGCCTTTGTTCGGCGACTGATGGGGATTATGACAGGACGTACAATCCCCCCCCTGGATCGGCGCATGGACGATCTTTTTCTTGTTCTTGGGCTCATGACACATAGCGCACAGTTCCGCAGCCGGCTGCATGAGGGAGATGACAAGGTTCCCCGGATGCTTTGTCTTCTTCTGAGGATCATCAGCGGCCTGATGACAGGTCGTGCACATGCCTTCCTTTACCGGATTATGGACGACCTTGTCCTTACCCATGGTGACGTGACATTTGGCGTTGACGCAGCTCTCCGCAGCCGCAGCTGCCGGGGTCTGGACCGCGCTATGACCGGGAAAAGGATAAATTATGAGCAGGAGTTCGAACAACCCGACCAGAGAGATCGTTCCGACCGAATGTTGCATCCTCATATTTGTTTAACTCCTTGATGTTCAAGGTAAAATAATAGCAGGCAATTAATATATATGTGCAATAAACATGCCCCTATAATAATGCCGTTGCATGGATTAACTATATGATTTTATATATTAATATGATGAATAAAAAAATTGCCCTGGGAATAATGAGCATATACGCTCAAGAAGTGTTCATAAGCGCTCTTAACGCGGGAATTCGTGATGCTGCTAGATGCTGCTAATTGAACGCTAGGGTTAAAAAATGTCGATCTGACACCCTCGGCCAAAGACACCCTGCAAAACCGCCGCTTCGATCATGACAGTTGAAAAAGCAAAAATAAAGATATAGTTCTTGACAGAAAATGTATTTTTCGATTAAATATATGACATGAAAAATATGAAAATGACAGAACGCATGATACTTGGACTGGCAGTGATGTTCATGCTGGCACTCGCGATAAGTTCGACTCCTTCAGCGGCCGGCAACTGGAAGGAAACATTCGATGATATCTGTTCAAAAACGCAGGGGTCCGATACGTTGAGCGTCAAGGAGCTTTCGTCGCTTATAGAGCGGTCGGACAAGTTGATGCCGGAAATACAGTCGTCGGATGATCCGTCGAAGAAGATCTACCTGCAGCGGCTGAAAAAGTGCAAAGCCCTCTTTGAATTCATGATCGAATCGAAAAAGGGCTCGGAGAAATAGCCTTTTTTTGTGGTCACTTAACAGCGGATTTGCCGCCGCTCAACACGATCGTGTAAAACCTTCCGGCAGCGACATCATTGATCCCTGCCACGTCCCATATCCGCACGGGAGAAGGTTTGAACGGCTGGTTCTTCAGGTCCTTGCCCCACACCCAGATCGTACCGTCCGTCATCACCGCGATGGAATGGTACATTCCCGCCGATACCTTCTTGATGTTTCCCAATCCATCGATCTTGATGGCCGTTGCTCCGTTTGCCGACTTATTGCCAAGCTGGCTGTATTCGTTCCCCCCCCATGTCCAGACGCTGCCATCGGACCTGAGCGCGATGGTGTGGTGCAGTCCCGACTGGATGTCCACGATATCAGCAAGGCCCTTGACCGGCACCGGCTTGAACTGGTCGGTTCCTGTTCCGTCACCCAGCATGCCGTTGATGTTCCAGCCCCAGGCCCAGACGGTCTTGTCGGACCTCAGGACCACCGTGTGATGAAGCCCCGCAGTGACGTTCACGGCTCCCGATATCCCGGTAACCTGGCCGGCGCTGTTCCGGTCCTTGTTCGAACCGTCGCCAAGCTGACCGTACACGTTCCTGCCCCAGGCATGGACCGATCCGTCGGACCTTACGGCCACCGAGTGATACATCCCCGCGGCGATCTTCACGACGCCCGATAGTCCGCTGACCCGCACCGGTGTTGTGCTGTCCTCATTGGAACCGTTCCCGAGCTGTCCGTAGGAATTACGCCCCCAGGCCCAGACCGTTCCATCAGACGCAAGCGCGAGCGTATGGAACATGCCCGCCGCGACATCGGTGATCCTCCAGAGGTCCTTGGCGGCGACCGGCACCCGGCTGTCCTCGACGGTACCATTACCCAGCTGACCCCGGTTGTTCCGTCCCCATGTCCAAACGGACCCGTCGGACTTGAGCGCCACGGCATGCTCAAGACCCGCAGAGACCTTGACCACGTTCTCCAGGCCGCTCACCGGCAGGAAAGCTTCCCGGTCCCCGGTGGACCCGTCACCGAGCTGGCCGAACTCGTTCAGCCCGCCGGTCATGACGGTGCTCGCCTTGGTGGTCGTCGGCATCCAACTGCTCCTGACCGGCCAGAGGAACTTGTAACTGCAATAGGAAACATAGTCCATGGTCATCTCGCCGGATGCCAGGTCCACGATCCATACGTAATCGAGGACATCCTTCCCGGTCGACGAAGACCAGTAGAAATGGTTCTGCACATTCGCAAATGGATGGCCGACCGGCAGCGCCGGATAGAACCGGGATTTGTCCACGAGCGTCTCGATCTCATTGATGGTCGGAAGGCGCCAGTCGGAATAACCGAAATTCGGTTTCTTTCCGCTGTTCATTTCCTGGAGATACTGCTTTGCGCCATCGCCGGGCAGAGGCAGATTGCTGACATTGGCATCCTTAAGCCAGATCAGGCCGGTGTTCTTGTCAAGGATCGTGCCGTCGCCCTTGTCGGTATACCTTTCATTGAGAGGGACAGCGGCCTTCTCCGCCTTTGCGGGAGCACCCTCCGCGCTCCTGTCTTTGGCGGCGGGTCCCTTGTCCTTGGGAACGCCCTTCTTGCTCGTCGCTGCGTATGATCCGCTAAAGGTCATGATAACGCACAATCCGGCAACGATGATCGCTATCTTCTTCATAATGTCCCTTCCTGATGATCGATATGTTGTTATACGATACAGAACGATGGATATTCTTGATGGAGCAGACGGCGCATGACCTGAAACGCGAATATCATACACACTTATGTAATAAAAGACAAGATTCCACTTTACAAATATTCGTGCAATATGCTAACCTAAGACGTTTTGCCGGCAATGCAAAGAGCACTAATCAGCACAAAGTGAGCGCATTCGCTCGATGAATTACTTGTTGAATTCTCCAAAAGCGTAATTTATCTCCATATAAACATAATTATTTCAATTATTTAAACATGTTGTGCGACCATATTTTATGTGCGCCTACGGGTACATATATTGCAACAATTATTGGATTGCAAAAATGACGCTTGATCGACCTTATCGAAATCGTTCCATTTCAATATCAGCTTAATAGGGGAAATAAACATGGTTCGAACAATCACTCGCAGTCTGCTCGTGCTTCTTCTGGTCCCTTTTATTCTTCTCACTGCCGTACCGATTTCGCGCGCTGAAGTAAATGATGATTATGCCCTCAAAATCTCCCTGGAGAACCAGCTTGAACGCAAGCTCAAGCAGGTCATTCAGGAGATCACCGGTACCGACAAGGTCGTCATCTTTGTGAATGCCGAGCTTGTGTCCGCACGCGGCGACAGCGACAAGCTTCTCGAAAAAAAGAAAATGAACGCGCTGGTGCTCCCCGGGGTTCCTGAAAAGAAGGAGTTCGGTGCCGGCCAGTCCGAAATGTTGTTCGGCGCCGGGAGCAGCAAGTACAAGGTCAACAAGATCGTGCTTTCCATCTGGATCGACAACAGCGTCCCCGGATCGATCGTGGAACTGATCCAGGACATGGCCAAGAACGTGATGGGTTTCAGCCAGACGAGGGGCGACCAGATAAACGTAAAAAAGGTCGACTTCGAGTCAAAGGGATTCTTCCGATCGCTCTTCGCAATGCCGAACTTCCTATGGCTCATACTAACGCTCGTCGGCGGCTTCATGATGGTCATGGTCGGAATGTTCTTCATGGACCCCCTCAAGAAGATCGTGCCGGCCCTGAAGGATATCGACTGGAACATCATTCGCGGCACGGGCGCCGCGGCGTCCTCGACGACGGTCGAGCGGACGACGACCTATGAACGCGAGGTGCTTGCCGGCGGCGCGGCCAAGACAGCCGTGTCCCTCAGCGAAAAGGAAGAAGGACTTCCCTTCTCCTTCGTTCGCGAGCGCGATATCCCCGGCCTCGCGTTTCTCCTGAAGGACAAGAACCCGCAGGACATTGCGATGGTGACCAACTATCTCGATCCCGCGATCGCCATGAGGCTCCTTGAATGTTTCCCCAGGGACAAGCAGGTCGAGGTAGCGCTATCCCTCGGCAAGGAAGAGATCAGCTCGGAGAAGGTGATCGCGCTCGAAGATATGGTCAAGAGCAAGCTCACCTACGTCGTGGGCGGAGAGAACAAATTGATAACGCTTCTTGACATGACCAATGAGGACGTGCGCGACAAGGTCATCAAGACGCTGGAGACGAAGGACGCCCAGAGCGCAGCACGCCTCAAGCAGAGGATCAAGAGCCTGGAGACCATCATCCGCGAACTGCCTGCCCAGGGGATCCAGACCCTTTACCGGAACATCGAGGCCGCGCTCTTTGCCCAGATCCTGAAGGCTTCGCCGGAGGATATCCAGCAGAAGGTTATCTCATCGCTGAGCGCCGGCGCGGCAGAACGGCTGAAGCAGGAAATGGAGTTCAGCCGTCCCCTCTCCTCTGTCCGCCTCAAACGGGAGAAGCAGAATCTGATGGTCCTGGTGCGCCGCCTGATCAGCGAAGGACTGGTGGAGGTTGAAACAAACTAATATGGAAAAAATGGATAAAATGACAATAATCGGGCTCGTCGCGATCCTGCTGACGATCCTGTACGTGCTGGCAGTAGGCAATATCCTGCATATGCTGTTCAATCCCCTGGCGCTGGTGATCGTCTACGGCGGCACGTTCAGCGCCACCCTGATCGCTTATCCGTGGTCGGTGATCAAGGAGATCGTCCCCTCCTTGCGGATCCTCCTCTTCCCCAGCAAGCATTCCGACAAGGACATGGAGGACAAGATCGATTACCTTGCCTCGCTTGCCGAAAAGGCTCGTCGGGACGGCATTGAGACGCTTTCCGGTGACATACCGAAAATGGAGGACAAGTTCCTGGTCCACGGTATCCAGATGCTCGTTGACGGTCTTGAACACGACGTCATCAAGGACAATCTCGGCCGCGAGATATTCTATACCCGTCACAATCAGCAAAAGGTCTCGGGGGCCTTCCGGACCATGGCCACGGTCGCCCCCATCTTCGGGCTCCTCGGCACGCTCATGGGCATCGTCGAAATGCTGAGGAACCTTTCCAATCCCGCCAGCATGGGCGCCGCAATGTCCAATGCCGTCACGGCAACCTTCTACGGGATCTTCTCGGCGAACGTCTTCATCCCGATCGCGACAAAGCTCACGGACCACAGCGAGCGGGACATCATCAGCAAGGAGATGATCGCCGAAGGCATCATGTCGATCCAGCAGGGCGACGTACCCCTCATCTTGAGGAAAAAACTGACCGCCTTCATTATGGCGCATATACGGCAGAAGTAACCGTCGCGCGGAAGCGACTTGTGATCGGATCATGGCATGAATGAACACGCTGACAAAAGGAAAGAGTTCGGCAATATCTGGCTGATCATCTTTTCCGATATAACCACCAACCTCATGCTGTTCTTTCTTATGCTGTTCTCCATGACACGAATGACCGCCGTGGAAAAGCAGATGGTGGTCGCCGGCATGGAAAGCACGGTTGTCAACCGATCTGCCCGGGAGCAGGCCGAATTGGAGCGCCAGGCGAAGATGGCGCGGGAAGAAGCGGCGATCAAGCGCATCCAGCAGGCGGCCGCCGACGGAAAACTTGCCGGAAAGGCGACCATCGCGGTAACGGACAAGACCGTCAAGATCGCACTGAACCCCGAGACGTTCTTTTCCATCGGGAGCGCCAAGCTCAATCCCGGCACGGTCCACGTCCTGGAAAGCCTCGCCGGACTGATCGAGGCGTTCCCCAATGACATCATCATCGAAGGCCACACGGACACGATCCCTGTCCGGGGAGGCGCGTACCGTTCCAACTGGGAGCTGTCCATCGCGCGCGCGGTCGGAGTCGTCAATTTCTTCACGGCTACCGGGCTGGACCCCAAGCAGCTCGTTGCGGCGGGGTACGGTGAGTTCCACCCCGCTCATCCAAACGACTCGGAAGTGAACCGGGCCCGAAACCGGCGCATCGAGATCACGCTGGTCCGCCAGGCGAGGAGCATGCTGTAATGTCGGTACTCCAGAAGTTCGTACAATACACCGAAGAGCACATGGAAGAGACCGAACTGTGGATGCTGCCCTACAGCACCCTCATGCTTACCCTGGTCATCCTCTTCATCATGTTCTACGCCTTTTCCTATTCCGGCTCCGTGGAATACGAGACCGCGCTCTCGGACCTTGCCGAAACGAATCCGAACGATCCGCGGGTAAAGCAGATGAAACAGGAGATCGCGCTGGCGCAGAACATCAGGGACTTCATCGAAAAGAACAAGATGACGGACAAGATCCAGCTCATCATCACCCCGCACCACATCAAGATCAAGATGGAGAGCTTTGCGCTCTTCGACAGCGGCAGCGCGGAACTGAAGCCGGGGATCGGGTCCTTTCTGGAGCACCTTCATGGACAACTGAAACCCATGAGCAACATGGTCGTCGCCGAAGGGCATACGGACAACATCCCCATTCACACCGCGCAGTACAATTCGAACTGGGAGCTGTCATCGGCGAGGGCCTTCAGCGTCATTTATTATTTCATCAACAAAGGCCTTGCCCCTGACCGGCTTATCGCCCATGGGCTCGGGGAGTTCAGGCCTGCTGCGTCGAACGAAACCGAGGCCGATCGGGCAAAGAACCGGCGCATCGAAATCACCGTGGTCAGAGGAGCAAAAGGGTGAAAAGATTCCTTGCACTTCTCGTCATGCTCATGTTCTGCGTCGCTTCCGGCGCGGACGCTGTCACTCCGAAGCAGCTGGAGCGGATCGAACAGCTCAAGAAGGAGGTCGTTGTCCTCTTCAAAGAGGGCAAGTTCGATAAGGCGACCCCGCTCCTGAACGAGATCCTTGCGATCGATCCCTTCGACAAGACCGCGGCCCGGTACCAGGCCATTGCCAAGCAGCAGGTCATGGAACCCTTCTGCAAAGACGCCGCCGATGCCTTTCAGAACGAGAATTACGCGAAGGCGATCGAGGTTTGGGACAAACTGGTCAAAATGAACCCCGACGACCGGCGCTTCGCGGCCCTGATCGAGACCACCAAGAACCTCATCACCGACAAGACGACGAACGAGATGTACCAGCACGCCGAGCAGTTCATCAAGGACGGCGACTACAAGTCGGCTCTCAACGAACTGGAGAAGATCCTCGCGGTCAGACCGTATGACCGGCAGGCCCGCAGCCTCTACAACAACGCCAAGAGCAATGTCGTCGATGTGCGCACTAAGAAGCATTACGACCAGGCAGACACATACATGAAGGAAAAACAGTATGATCTTGCCATTGCCGAGTGGAAGAAGATCCTGGATATCGACCAGACCCAGGAGGCAGCTTCCCGGTACATCGCGTCCGCGGTGAAGGAAAAGATGGGCTCGACCTATGTCGAGGCGAAGCAGGCGTACGAACGGGGCGACTACATCACCGCGCGCGACTATTACAACAGGATCCTCGCCGACAATCCGACCGATATCGATGTCAAGACGATGATCGGGAGGCTCGATGATGTCGTCAAGCTCTCGCTCAAGATCGATGAAAAAGGCCAGGCAGGCGATATGATGCGGAAAGCATTGAGCAACTATATCGCCGTTGACGGCAACCGCAAGGCTTCCATGGCGGGCGCGTGGTTCGCTTTCCAATTGAACCCGTCTTCGCTCACCATCGCCGTCAAAGGGTTCCTTGAGCTCAAGTATGTGTCGATCCTGAGCACCATGGAAGCGCCGGTCGGCGACATGAACATCGTCGACCAGTACCTCTTTGCCGCACTGAACCACATCTATGAAGGAAGATACGACCTGGCGATCCAGGAGTGCACGATCGTCATCGAGCTGCAGCCCGGAAACATTCTCGCCTGGAAACGCCTGGGTTCGGGATACTACGCGATCGGGAAGAAGGACAAGGCGCGCGAGACCTGGGAAAAGGCGCTCAAGATAGCCCCCGACGACACTGAGTTGAAGCAGTTCATTAAGCAGATAAAATAAGGAAAGCGGCGAACTATTTGATTTTTATCGCCAATTCTGATAGACTTTCGTGGTTTTCCGGATACGGGTTATGAACTTAAAAAAACTATCATTGCTGTTCGCATGGCTGTGCGCCTCCGCCATGCTGTTGACCGCCGCGACCTCCGCTGCCGCACCGGACGAGGACTGCGGCAAATGCCATAAGGTGAGCGCAGGACGGGTGCTGCACGGGGCCATGAAGAAAGGCTGCAGCGTCTGCCATGTAGCGCCCCATGCGGGAGGCACGAACAAGGGCGTCCTATCCCTCAAGTCGGAACAACCCGACCTCTGTTATGATTGCCACAGCAGGTCGCTCTTCCTGAGGCGCTACCAGCACAAGCCGGTGACCACCGGAAAATGCACCAGCTGCCATAATCCGCACTCCTCCAACAACGGCCGACTGCTCAGCACCGCCATGCCCGACCTCTGCTACAAGTGCCATGACAAGAACATCGCGACCAAGAAGAACATCCACTTCCCGACCGCTGCCGCCCTGTGCGGGTTCTGCCACGACGCGCACAGTTCGGACAACAATGAGAAGCTCCTTACGTTCAACATGCCCGAACTGTGCTTCAAATGCCATGACCGGGCGAGCATCGCCGAAAAGACCGCGATGCAGCACCAGCCGGTCATTTCGGGCAAGTGCACCGCCTGTCACAACCCCCATTCACAGAATGCAAAGGACCTCCTCGTGGCGGAGTCGCCGGGACTCTGCTATACCTGTCACGACAAGAATTTGTATACGAGCGGCATCATTCACGAACCTGTTGCCCAGGGAAACTGCATGTCCTGTCACAGCTCGCACCAGTCCAGGACGGAGAAGCTCCTCCTGGCGAAGCAGCCTGAACTCTGCTATAAATGTCACGACAGGAAGTCCTTCACCGGCGGCAAGTACGGCCACAAACCTGTCGCGGGCGGACGGTGCACAACATGCCACAAGGCGCACAATGCGAAGTCAAAGTTCCTTCTGACCAAGTCGACCCCGGGTCTTTGTTTTGAATGCCATATGAACGAAGAGCTCATGGGCAGGGAAAAGCACGGGCCTTTCAAGATCGGCATGTGCAACAGCTGCCATTCTTCCCATCAGAGCCAGGCTCAGAAGCTCCTCATCGGCAAGTCCCCCGACCTGTGCTATACTTGCCACAGCATGGAGGGATTCACGGGCAAATACGTACACAAACCCGTCGCCGACGGCAGATGCTTCGATTGCCACGGCAACCATACGTCTCCGTTCAAAGGCCTCTCTAAATCCGAAGGTAATGACATGTGCCGTAAGTGCCACAGCGGCGCGTTCAACGGCCAGCATCCGAACACCCCGCTTCCCGGCGACGTCAAGGTAAAGTCGAAGGGCGGGAAGTCCGGCCATCCGATCGACAAGGTGGACGACCCGAAACGCGCCAACAGGACCATGGCCTGTGTCAGCTGCCACAACGCGCACAGTTCCGACTGGAAAGGCCTCTTCCGGTACAAGGCGGAAAAGCCCGCCGATCTATGCCAGCACTGCCATCGGTAGCATCCCGGGGATCGAAGTGCCATGCAGGCGAAGCATCCGGCCTGGCAATGATCCCGTTCACGTTATGACGCAGCACCAATATAGGAAGGAGAACCGCACAATGAACCGCAAAGTCCTGATCATCGCTCTGCTTCTGTTCGTGTTCGCATCCATAGGATTCGCCGCCACCAACAACTTCGGCACGAAGAAGAGGATGCCGCGCCCCGAAGAGTTCGGCAATGTTGTCATCAATAACTATTCCGAAAAGAACAATATCGCTCCGGTCGTGTTCAAGCACTGGGTCCACCGGGCAAAATTCACCTGCAGGGTCTGCCATGTCGATCTCGGATTTGCCATGGAGGCCGGCGGCAGCGACATCAAGGAAGCGGACAACAGGAACAAGCTGTACTGCGGGTCATGCCACAACGGCAAGGACGCCTTCGGCCCCACTTCGAGGGAAAAGCTGGTGACCGAGGTCCAGAACTGCGAACGCTGCCACTCCTATGGCAAGGAAGTGAAGAACCAGAAGGATTTCAACGAATACCTGAAAGGTTTTCCCCAGGCGCGTTTCGGCAACCGGGTCGACTGGATGAAGGCTGCGGACAAGAACCTCATCAAGCTCAGCGACCAGGTCGAGGGCATCTCCATCAAGCGGCAGGATATTCCGCGACCAAAGGATTTCGACATCAAGTCCACGATCCTCGGCATGCCGGACATCATCTTCTCCCACAAGATCCACGCCGACATCAACGGATGCGAACTCTGCCATCCCGAGATCTTCGGGGCCAAGAAGGGCGCCACCAAGTACAATATGCAGGACATCTTCGCCGGAAAGTATTGCGGCGCCTGTCATGCCAAGGTCGCGTTCCCGTTCTATGACTGTCAGCTCTGTCATCTGAAAGAGGTCTATTGATCCACGCAGGGCGATCCGGCATGACGCGGCGGTCGAACGAACAAAGGAACGTATGCGAACAATAGTACTTGTCCTTGCCCTGTTGCTGGCAGGAAGCACCTTCTCCTGTATGAGCGACAGCAAGGACCCGGTTCGGGGGACCCAGTTCGACACGGTCTGGAGCCTTCCCGCGCTCCTTCCTCCCGCACAGTATGGGAATGTCCTCATCAGCAGACTTACCCGCAGCAGCACCCACCCGCCGGTTGCTTTTTCCCACTGGATCCACCGGCGTAAATACACCTGCCGCGTATGCCATTTCGAGCTGAACTTCGCGATGAAGACGAACACAACGGACATGTCCGATGCGAAGATCCGGAAAGGCGAATACTGCGGCGCGTGCCATAACGGCAAGATCGCCTTCGGGACCACCGAACAGACCTGCAAGGTCTGCCATACGGGAAAGATCGACTCCTCGGACGCGCGGTTCAAAGAACTGCAGGGTTTTCCCAAGGCCCGGTACGGCGACCAGATCAACTGGGTCAAGGCCTTGAAGAACGGCCTCATCAAGCCAAAACAAAGCCTCTTCAATCCGGATTTTGAGTCCATCCCTTTCGAGAAGGTACTGCGCCTTGAGCCGGAATGGCGCATGGTCAAGACGCGCGCATCGTTCCCCCACCAGAAACACACGGAATGGCTCGACTGCGCCGACTGCCATCCTGACATCTTCAACATCCAGAAAAAAGGGACGAAGCACTTCCGCATGGACTATATCAAGAACGGATTGTTCTGCGGTGTCTGCCACCTCACCGTCGCCTTCCCCATCCAGGACTGCAAGCGGTGTCATCCCGACCTGAACTGATCGGCCTTCGCAACGGATCCCATTGAAAGCAGAACGGCAAGCCAATTATGGCTTGCCGTTCTGCGTAACGCGACTGCAACAACCAGAGAATGTATCGGCACTGCATGAGGGAACTAGTTTACCAAGGGTGCCTATCTTTTATTGCGAAGCCTGTACGACTTAAGTGCAAGGATAAATGCGACTAGTGCTGTAATACTAAATGCCAGCATTCCATTCCATTTTCCATATTCCGCCCCAACCATGAGACCCACATAGAAAGACGTGAGCCACAAGAAAGCACCCAGTATTTCTATGAAGTAATATTTCAATCGGTCCATTCTCAGATCAGCCCGAACCGCTTCATCCTCCGCCGGAACGCGTCGCGGGGCATCTTGAGCAGCTGCGCCGCCCGCGTCTGGTTGTCACCCGCCATCTGCAGCGCCTTCTTGACCAGGGCGTGCTCGACATCCTCAATGGATATCCCCGACTCGGGTATGACGATGCAGTCCAATGAGATCGCGGACTCAGGATGCAGGACCGGTACGGTACCGGAATCCATGATTTCCTGGGGAATATGCTCCGACAGGATCTCCTGTTCGACGTCGAAGATCATGGCGCGCTCAATGACGTTCTTGAGCTCCCTGACGTTCCCCGGCCAGCTGTAGGACAGCAGCACCCGCTCCACTTCCTTGGAGATCCCCTTGATACTTTTGTGGCATTCCCGGCTGAAATACTCCGTGAAATGCCGTGCCAGGAGAAGGACATCCTGTCCCCGCTCCCGGAGCGGCGGGAGGATGATGGGGACCACCTGAAGGCGGTAGTACAGGTCCTTCCGGAACTTGCTGTCGCTCCGCGCACTCGAGAGGTCCTGGTTCGTGGCGGAGATCACCCGGACATCTACCTTGATATCCTTGACCCCGCCCACCCGGCGAAAGTTCTTTTCTTCGAGAACGCGCAGAAGCTTGGCCTGCATGCTCAGGTCCATGTCGCCGATCTCGTCGAGGAACAGGGTGCCGCCGTCGGCAAGCTCGAACAGCCCTTTCTTCGCCGTCTTGGCGTCGGTGAACGCCCCTTTCTCATGGCCCATGAGCTCGGTCTCCAGCAGCGTGACCGGCAGCGCCGCGCAGTTGATTGCCATGAAAGGCTTGTCAGCCCGTGCGCTGCTGTAGTGGATCGCCTTGGCCACCAGCTCCTTCCCGGTGCCGCTTTCACCCTGAATAATTACGGTCGTCGCATCACTCTTGGCGATCTTGAGGATGAGGTTCTTCACCTGCGCCATCTGGTCGCTCTCTCCGATGATCGTGTTCACCTTGTCCCGTAATTGCTTTACCTGGGACCGGAGGGACCCCGCCTCCAGGGCCTTTCGGATCACGAAGGTGATCTCTTCGAGGTTGAAGGGTTTGCTGATATAGTCATAGGCGCCCAGCTTCATCGCCTTGACCGCTGTTTCCACAAGCCCGTACGCGGTGATCATGATGACCATGAGCCCCCGCTCCGGGACGTTCAACTTTTCCAGGAGCTCCAGACCCGTCATCTCGGGCAGGCGGTTGTCCAGAAGGATGAGGTCCGGAGCCTCGTCACTGATGATCTCGAGCCCCTTTTCCGCAGAGTCCGCGGTCATCACCTCGAACCCTTCCTTTGCCAGGTGCTGTTCAAGGGTCCAGCGGATCAGTTTTTCATCGTCAATGACCAGGATCTTCTGCGACATGGTTCATACACTCCTTTTTTCTACTCGTTCACGGGAAAAGGGAGGCTGATCGTAAAGGAAGTGCCCCGTCCCGGCGTGCTCATCACGCTGATCTCCCCGTTATGCTGCTCAACGATCCTCTGGGTAATGGAAAGGCCGAGCCCCGTACCCTGCTGGCGCGTTGTAAAGAACGGGCTGAATATTCTGCCCAGGTTCTCCGGTGATATCCCCTCGCCGGTGTCGGAGAATATGATCTTGATGGCGCCCGGACCCTCTCCCTCCGGCTTCTCCGTCCGGGTCTCAATGGTGAAACTGCCGCCCCCCGGCATGGCCTTGATGGCGTTCAGGGCGATGTTCAAAAGGCCCTGCTGCAACAGGTCGGGATCCAGAACGAGCCAGGGCAGTCCGGTGCTCAGCTTCCGGTCCGCTGCGATCCCATGCTTGGCGAACTGCGGGGAAAGAAAATCAAGAAGCTTGGCGATGAGCTCGTTGACATCCACAAGGGTCATCTTGGGTTCCGGAGGCCGGGCGAAGGAGAGGAGATTCCGGACGGCCTTGTCCATGCGCTCCACCTGGGAAAGCACTTCGTCCAGCACGGCACGCTTCGGCTCTCCCACCGGCAGGTCCTTCTTCAGCACCTGGATCACACCAGCGATCCCCGCGAGCGGATTCTTGATCTCGTGCGCGATGCCGGCAGCCATCTCGCCGATGGACGCCAGGCGGTCGGCCCGCTTCATCTGCTCGTAATGATACCGTTCAACGCGGCGGCGCGCGCGCTCCAGCTTGGACAGCAGCGAATTGAACGCCTCGCCCAGCCGTCCGATGTCGTCGGAGCTCTTCACCTGCACCCGCGCCTCCAGCCCCCGCTCGGCACGCTCCATGATGGAGATCAGGTCCTGGATCGGGTTCGTGACGAACCTGGTGAGAAAGAGGCCAAGTGACAGGGCAAGTGTCGCGGTGATGCCGAAGGCCCAGAGGACCATGGTCTTGCTGAGCTCGCCGACCTTTTCCTGCGTCAGCGCCATGGACACGTCCACGGACAGGATGCCGTTCAGCTTCACCTTGGAGCCATGACAGTGGATGCACCGTTCCGTGTTCTCGATGGGGAACAGCACGGAGAAGACGCCTTCGTCGCGCCGCTTGATGGGCCGTTTGAACTTGCCCTCGAGGTACCATTTCTGCGTCGTTGCGTCCACTTTTCTGCCGATGAGCCCGGGCTTCGAGGCTTTCAGGATCACGCCGTTGGGGCTGAAGATCTTCAGCTCCTGAATATTGTGATAGGTCCCTACGGCTTCGAGGATATGCTGGACCTCTTTGCTCTTCCCGTCGAGCATGGCGTTGTCCAGGCTCTTTTCGATCGTGTTGGCAATGATCAGGACGTTGTCCTCAAGGGCAGACTCCATCTGGGACCGCTGGTACCCGATGTTGATCCACGTGCCGGTCCCGATAATGACCGCAAGGATCGCGGACACCGCCAGAATGATCTTGCTCTTCAGGCTCGAAACGAGTCTCATGCCACGCTCACCTGCCCCACCAGTTCCTTGACGCTGCCGATGCCTTCCTGTGTCAGGAACGTTTCCATGCCGGCGATGATGTCCAGTGTCGCGCGGGGATTGACGAAGTTCGCCGTCCCCACGGCCACGGCCGACGCCCCGGCAAGGATGAACTCCAGGGCGTCTTCATGGGTCATGATGCCGCCCATGCCGATGATGGGAAGGTCCACCGCTTGCGCCGCCTGCCAGACCATGCGGACAGCGACCGGCCGGATCGCCGGGCCCGACAGTCCGCCGGTGCGGTTCGCCAGCCTCGGCGTTCTGCTCCGGATGTCGATGGCCATGCCGAGGAGCGTGTTGATGAGCGAAAGGCCGTCGCACCCCGCGTCACGAGCAACCTTCGCGAACGCGGTGATGTCCGTCACGTTCGGAGAAAGCTTGGCGATGACCGGCATCCGGGTGGCCTTACGGACCGCCGAGAGCAGATCGAAGGCCGCTTTGAGATCGGTGCCGAACACGATGCCGCCCGCCTTCACGTTGGGGCAGGATATGTTCACCTCGAGGCCCGCTACGCCGGGAACCCCGTCGAGCCGCTCGGCTACGCCGACGTACTCCTCCAGACTGTAGCCGAATATGTTCACGAGGACAGCGGTATCGTAGTTCCGGAGGAAGGGAAGCTTGTCCCGGAGAAAGACGTCCACACCGGGATTCTCGAGCCCGATGGCGTTCAGCATACCCGACGGCGTCTCCCAGATGCGCGGCGGAGGATTGCCCTTGATCGGCTTGAGCGAAATGCCCTTGACGATAATGCCACCGAGCTTGTTCAGGTCGATGATATCGGCAAACTCCTCGCCGTACCCGAAGGTCCCCGACGCCGTCAGCACGGGGTTCTTGAGCTTGATACCGGCGAAGTTTACCGACAGATCTGGATGTATTTTCATTTTCATCGCCATGGCAAACAACCCGAAGGTAAGAAGGTAGGAACGTAAGAAGGAAATAACTGCCGGCATGCTCTTCCTTCAGTTGTGCTTACCCTCCTTCCCTCTTACCTTCCTCCCCTCAAGGGAACCCGTCCCCAGGCGATCTCCCGCGAGTCGAACACCGGCCCTTCCTTGCAGACACGCTTGTACCCGCCCGCCTTCATGGACACCGAACAGCCCATACAGACTCCCAGGCCGCAGGCCATGCGCTCCTCCATCGAGACGTAGCAGGGAATGGAATGATCTTCCGCGAGCCTGCTCACCGACGCGAGCATCGCGTGCGGACCGCAGGCGTAGATGACCGGCTTCTCGCCGCCCATGGGGCTGACGAGATAGGCCGCCAGGGAATCGGTCACGAACCCGCAGGTCCCCCGGCTGCCATCCTCGGTGGCGTAATGAACGGCCTTTGTCCGTGAGCGAAGGTCCTTCATCACCGCTGCAGGCGGCAGGCACTCCTTGTCCCGGGAACCGACAAAGAGGCGCGCCTGTTTTCCGTAGCGGGCGGCGAAATAGAGGAGCGGGGGGAAGCCGCTGCCCCCGGCCACCAGAAGCGGCGTTGCCGCCTTGTCGGGGACCGGGAAGCCGTTCCCGAGCGGACCGAGCAGGTCGAGCGTCTGTCCCGGATCGACGGTCGTAAGCAGGGTCGTTCCTCTCCCCGCAACGCGGTAGTACAGCTCTATGGATCGTTTCGATAGGACCGAGGAGATCCCGAAGGGGCGTGCGAGCAGCGGGTCCAGGTTCGCCGAGACCCTGAGCATGACGAAGTGGCCGGGAGCCGCGGCCGCGGCCAGGCCGGGCGCCAGCAGCACAAGGCGGTAGTACCCTCTCCCCGCGGGGCGGTGCAGAAGGACCTTCGCCTGGTGCAGTTTATTCGACGGCAATCGCGATCTCCTGTATCTCGTATTCCACGGTCTTGGCGGGTGTTTTGATCGTGACGATATCGCCGACCTTGTGTCCGATCAGCGCCTTGCCCACCGGCGATTGCACGGATATCTTCCCTTTTTTCAGGTCAGCTTCTTCCTGGCCGATGAGCGTGTATTTTTTCGTTTCTCCGGAATCGGTATCGGCGAGCGTTACCGTTGCGCCGAACACCACTTTTTCGTTCGTCAACTTCGAGACATCGATGATCTGGGCGTTGGTAAGTTTGTACTCCAGCTCGCGTTTCTTGGCGTCGATGTGCCCCTGGCGTTCCTTCGCCGCGTGGTACTCCGCGTTCTCCGAGAGGTCGCCGTGCCCCCGGGCCTCTTCGATGTCCCTGATGTTCTTGGGACGCTCCACCTTCATCAGGTGGTCGAGGTCCTTCTTGATCTTGTCGTAGCCCTCTTTGGTCATCGGGACTTTTTTGCTCATCGCTGTTGATACTCCTGGATCGATCTCACCTGGATCGGATTTGCCCTGAGGGCCTCGATGCCGCGCACCGCCGCTTTTGCGGCGGACATGGTCGTGAAATAGGGTATGCCCTGCGTCAGCGTCGTCCGGCGGATGGAGTAGGAGTCCTTCTGGGACTCTGCGCCGTAGACGGTGTTGATCACCAGGTCGACCTGCCGGTCCTTGATGCTGTCAACGATATGGGGCCTTCCTTCGAACACCTTGTTCACGGTCTCGACGGCAATGCCCCGCTTCTTGAGATACTCCGCCGTGCCGCGCGTGGCCACCAGGGAGAACCCGGCCCGTGCCAGACCGGCGGCCACCTCGTATGCGGCCGGTTTGTCCTTGTCCTTCACGCTGATGAAGACCCGGCCCGACACCGGCATGGAGTTCCCCGCCGCGATCTGGGACTTGGCAAACGACATGCCGAAATCGGTGTCGATCCCCATGACCTCGCCGGTGGACTTCATCTCGGGACCGAGGAGCGTGTCCACTCCCGGGAACTTGGCGAAGGGGAACACCGCTTCCTTCACGGCAATGTGCTTGATGGTCACTTCCTGCGTGAATCCCAGTTCGGCAAGCGATTTGCCGCCCATGACGCGCGCCGCGAGCTTGGCAAGCGGGACGCCGATGGCTTTGCTCACGAACGGCACGGTCCGTGAGGCCCGGGGATTCACCTCGAGGACGTAGACCAGGCCGTCCTTCACCGCGTACTGGATGTTCATGAGCCCCACGACGCCGAGATCGAGCGCCAGCGCCTTGGTCTGTTTGACGATCTCTTTGATGATGTCCGGCGGAAGCGAGAACGGCGGGAGCGAACAGGCGGAGTCGCCTGAGTGGACCCCGGCCTCCTCGATATGCTCCATGATGCCGGCCACGACGACGAGCTTTCCGTCGGAGATCGCGTCCACGTCGATCTCCACGGCGTCCTCGAGATAGCGGTCCACCAGGACCGGGCGGTCCGGCGAGGCCTTCACCGCGCGGGTCATGTAGTTCCGGATGCTCTCCTCGTCGTAGACGATCTCCATGGCCCGTCCGCCGAGCACATAGGACGGCCGCACCATCACGGGATATCCGATGGCGTTCGCAGCGTCCACCGCCTCGTCGCAGGACACGGCCGTGCCGCTCTCGGCCTGCCGGAGACCCAGCCGGTCCAGGAGCTCCTTGAACCGCTTCCGGTCCTCGGCCCGGTCGATGCTGTCGGGCGACGTGCCGAGGATGCGCACGCCCAGCTTTTCAAGCGGCACCGCCAGCTTGAGCGGCGTCTGGCCGCCGAACTGAACGATGACCCCCATCGGCCGTTCGCGCTCTATAATATGGTAAACATCCTCGAGAGTCAAGGGTTCGAAGTACAGTCGGTCCGACGTGTCGTAGTCCGTGCTGACGGTCTCGGGATTGCAGTTCACCATGATGGTCTCGTACCCGTCGTCTTTCAGCGCGAACGCGGCATGGACGCAGCAGTAGTCGAACTCGATGCCCTGGCCGATGCGGTTCGGCCCGCCGCCCAGCACCATGATCT
>CAKKRC010000060.1 GCA_919902495.1 Nitrospiria bacterium | reverse complement strand
TTCTTGAATATCTCGGCAGATATACCCACCGGATCGCGATCAGCAATCACCGGATCGTGAATATGGGAAACGATACGGTCTCGTTCCGCTGGCGGGATTATGCCGATAACAACAAGAGCAAGGTTATGAGCGTTGACGCCGACGAGTTTATCAGGAGGTTTTTACTTCACGTGTTGCCGGACCGATTTGTGAAAATCAGGCATTACGGCCTGTTGGGTAACAGATGTCGCAGGAAGAAACTCGAACGGTGCAGGGAACTTCTCTCCTGTACCGGACACAACAAGGCGGAACAGAAGACCGAGACGTGGCAGGAAACCTTGCTCAGAATCGCCGGCATCGATGTCGCCAAATGCCCTGTCTGCGGTGAACGCACGATGCGTACGACCGAGATCATGCGGCCCGCGCGCTGCAAAGGACCGCCGCGAATATGACTACCGCAAGCGCTGAAACGAACAACCCATCTCTGTCATCCTTCTCCGAAAACAGCCCCGCTTTTCGCAACGATACCCTATTGCCCAAGAGACCCGTTTCCTGTATAGTCTTTTACGGAAGGGGCTTGCGGAGCAGTCCGGAATCGCCGCTTTTCAATCGAACAAGTCTCACGCCCCGGCCAATACCGTCTCAGCAATCTTCGCTTTAAACTGATAAATCTTTTGAAATCCCATAGCGTCGTGGCGCACAACGGCTTAGTCCAACCAGCTTCTTTCTGAAGAATGCGTTCAGAAAGAAGCCTAAATATTATCTTCTCGTTTATGGAGTTGTGTAATGAATAAAACAACATGGAAGTCCCTCCTTGAAAGAGCACGAAAAGGTGATGCCCAGGCTCAACTCGATGTCGGCGTCTACTATGCGGACGGAGTTATTGACAGTAAGGGGAACAGGATTGTCGTAAAAGACCCCGCTAAAGCAGTCCGTTGGTACCGCCTTGCGGCAGAACAAGGAAACTGCGAAGCCCAAAACCAATTAGGTGTCTGCCTCAGCACAGGGATTGGTACCCGCCTCGATCAGAAACAAGCCCTTTCATGGACAAGTAAAGCATTTGCGCAGGGCGATCCTCTCGCTGCACACAATCTTGCTACCATATACCGTGACATGGGCCAGTTTAAAAAAGCATTTGAATACTATAAACGGGCTGTCGCTATGGGCGACCTAGATTCATTGATAGAAGTTGGACTTTCATTTTATTACGGGCTTGGGACAACGAAGAGCCCGCAAGCCGCTTGCAAATGCTTTCAGCGCATCGTTAGAGCTAAACCATCCAAGACAACAGAAGCTACGCAGGAAGATGCTTATTACATGTTGGGCGTTGCAAGTCTGGAAGGCAAAGGCATCAGGCAATCTATTTCTAAAGCGCGATCATACTTCGAGCAGGCGGATAAAGACGACGATCATCGAGCTGCACAGCTGTTACTGTGGATGACGGGCCGTAGTCTCAGCAACGGATAACCTGCGGCTCGACTGCGACGCGCCAAAGGCGGCGCGTCAGCCGCTTGTTCACATTCGAATATCAACCAGTATTCTACATCTCTTAATGATCTGACTCCGTTGCAGTCTTGTAGATGAATCCTTCAGTGTTATTAATCGTTATTAATCGGTCAATCAGTGCCTATCTATTTTGAAATTTTCATCATCGGTCTCCTCGGCAGCACGCACTGCATCGGTATGTGCGGCGGGTTTGTGGCGATGTATTCGCTCAGGAAGCCTGCCACGGAACCGTCATTTCCGTACCACCTGCTGTATAACCTCGGCAGAATAACCACCTATTCGCTCATCGGCGGTACGCTGGGATATGTCGGCTCCTTTGCCGCCTCCCTGGGAAGGCATCGCGGAATCCCGGGAGCGGTCCTTCTGTTTTCAGGTGTAATCATGATCCTGATGGGTCTCAATCTTGCCGGCATACTGGGAAAGAGGGGACTCTTCGAGGATACCGGGATAACCGAAAGGACCTTCTTTCGGACGTCCCTCCACCGTATCCTTGCTCTTGAATCTGCCTGGGGAACGCTCCTGCTCGGGCTTCTGCTGGGATTCCTGCCGTGCGGGCTGCTTTATCCGTTATTTATGAATGCAGCGGCAAGCGGAGGCTTCGTCAGCGGCATGGTTGTCATGCTCGCATTCGGCCTCGGTACCGTTCCCGCCATGATGTCCTTCGGCTACCTGGTCAGCCATATCCAGCCCCATATGAAGGTCTTCCTGTACCGCATTGCCGCTGTCCTGATCGTCCTGCTCGGTGTACGCTCCCTGCTGCGCGGTATGGCGTTCAATGGGTGGATACCCTTCGGTAAGTATTGGTAATTTCTTCTATCATCCTCCCGGAATATTTGCTTGACAATATATGGTCAACGAGGTAATGTATGCACTCTAATTAATTAACCGTCCGGTTAACTCATTATGACCACGATCAAACGAAAACCCACCAGGTCCGCAGCAGGCAGGCGGCCGAAATCCACAAAACCCGACCAGGACTCCCGTGCCGCCATCTTAAAAGCCGCCCGCTCGGTGTTCGCACGCAGGGGGTTCGAGGGCGCCACGACCCGGGAGGTCGCCGAGGTCGCGCGGGTGAACAACGCGATGATCTATTATCATTTCAAGGACAAGGTCGAGCTCTACCGGTCCGTGCTCGCCGATTCGTTCACCGCGTTCGACCGCATCTGGGAGCATGAAATATTCAGATCGCCGGCGACTACGCGGGAAAAGGTAAAAAAATATGTAGAAGAGTTCATACGGTTCCAGCATCGGAATGAGGAACTGCGAAGGATCATGTCCATGGAGTTTGCCGCCTGTTCGAAGAACACGAAATGGCTGGCGGACAATTTCTTCGTAAAAAGTTATGAAAAACTGGCAACGCTCCTGAAAGAAGGGATGAGGCGGGGCGAATTGAGAAAGCTCGAACCTTCGATGGCGATCCCCAGCCTGGTCGGAATGATCATTCACAGCTTTATCATGAGGCCCATCGCCGAACATGTCACCGGCAGAAAACTGGACCTGACCGCAGAGAGGTTCGGGAACTTCGTGACGTGCCTGTTCTTCGATGGCCTTTGCCTTGCTATTGATAACAAGAAGATCACTGGTAACCGAGGGCATTCGAAATGAAAGAACTGATTGTCAGCATTGTTATTTTTCTTACCATGAGCGGTAATGCAATGGCCGCTGAACAGGCCGTATATACGCTGCAGGATGCCTATAGCGCCGCGATCACGTCGTATGAAGGGATCAAGATATCAGAGGAGGGCGTTGTTCAGGCGGACAGCAGGGTGGACCAGGCATGGACCTATATCTATCCGCGCCTGACAGCCTATGGTGCCTATACCCGATATAACGACACGCTGCCGCCGAACGGGGGGGCGTTCCTATTCCAGCCCCTTGGCCAGACGCAGGCGTCACTGGTCCTGACCCAGCCGCTGTATACCGGCGGCAGGACCCTCGCGGCGCTCCGGGCAGCAAAGACCATGCAGGAATCGAGCAGGAGCGTCCTCACGTCGGCAAAGCAGGAGATCATGCTGGGCGTTGCTGACGCATACTATGCCGTGATCAAGGCACAGAGGATCATAGAGGTAAGCAAGGCTTCCCTGGGACGGATGGAACGTCACAAGAAGGTCACGGAACGCGAGGCCTCTACGCGCAGGACCAAAGTGAACACATCGTCGCTGCTCCGGGCAAATGCCCTGGTGGAGCAGGCGCGGATCAATCTGATCCGTGCGGAGGACGGCCTCAAGATAGCCCGTCGGAAGCTTGGTCTGCTCACCCGCTTGCCGGAGAACAGCGTCTTTGCGGAACCATCCCCGTTGACCGAACCGCAGGGGACCGTTGAATCGCTTATGGAAACAGCGCTCAAGTACCGCGACGATTACACGAGCTCGAAATTGAACACCCAGGTGGCGAAGGAGTACGTGACCATCACCGAGGGAGGCCATTATCCCCAGGTATACGCCGAAGCGGGATTGCGCTACCAGGATTCGAGCCCGGCGACGATGATGGACGCCACGACCTACTACGGCGGGGTGCGCCTGCAGATACCGATATTTGAAGGCGGCCTGATGAAGGCAGAGGTATCCGAGGCCCGCTCCAAACAGCGCCAGGCGGAACTGTCGGCGGTGTTGTTCAGACGGAACATCGAGAACGAGGTCCAGGAAGCCTTTATCAACTGTCAGACGATCAATGCCGTCCTGGACACGGCCAAGCGGCAGTTTGAGTATGCGAAGGGCAGTTTTGATGCCGTGGAAAGCCTGTTCGCAGAGGGATTGACCACCAGTTTGTCGGTGATCGACGCTGAACAGGGACTGTTCCTCGCGGAACGGGAACTGACCGCAGCTGCTATGGACCAGCAGCTTGCCATCCTGCGGCTGCAAAAGAGCCTGGGAGTGCTTGGGAAGAAAGTATAGAAAGTATAAGGGTCTCCCCGATGATCTTCTTTCCCTTTTCCGTCATTCCCGCGCAGGCGGGAATCCAGGCTTTTCAGACCGTTTCTGGATCCCCGTTCCCCGATTTCGGCCTTCGAGGACAAGTTTCACGGGGATGACGAATTAGTCTGATAGAGATGCTTTTGTTCAACAAGCTTATAAGGGTCTTATTAGAACAAGTAGTAATACAAGGTGAAACCTTCACAGTATTCTGTACGTTAATAACCTTTCATCAATAAGCGAGGATATCCATGAGGCTTCCTGAGATCTCCATTAAACGCCCGGTCTTCATGACCATGGTGGCGCTGGCACTGATCGTGTTCGGCATCGTCTCATTTCCCCGGCTTGCCCTCGACCTGTTCCCGAAGATAGACTTTCCGGTCGTGAACATCACGACGAAGCTGGTGGGCGCGAGCCCCGAGGTCATGGAGGTCGATGTCACGGACGTCATCGAAGAGGCCGTGAACACGATCAACGGCGTCAAGACCATCACGTCGCGGAGTCTGGAGGAATTTTCCATCGTCACGGTGGAATTCTTCCTCGAGCGTAATGTGGAGCAGGCGGCCCAGGACGTCCGCGATAAGGTGGCTGCTGTCAAGAACCGGCTTCCCCGGGACACCGAACCGCCGGTGATCGAGAAGATCAGTCCCGAGGACCAGCCCATCATCTGGATCGCGGTATGGGGAGACCGGACCGTCAAGGACCTTACGCACTATGCAGACAAGGTCCTGAAAAGGGACATCGAGAAGATCCCCGGCGTCGGTTCCGTGACCATGAGCGGCGGCCGAACGCGGCAGGTCCGCATCTGGCTCGACCGAAAGAAAATGGAGGCGCTGACGCTTACGGCGAGCGACGTCAAGCTGGCGCTCGGGGCCGAGCACAAGGAGGTCCCCGGCGGAAAGATCGAAAATCAGCGGACCGAGTACATGGTGAAGACCAAGGGAGAATACGAGACGCCGGAGGCGTTCAACGATCTCGTGGTTTCCTATCGCCACGGCAGGCTCATCAAGCTGCGCGACATCGGTTATGCCGAGGACGGCCTCGAAGAAGAACGCTCCCTTACCCGGTTCAACGGCAAGACCGCTGTCGGACTTGCCGTAAAGCGGCAGTCAGGCGAGAACACCGTGGCCGTGGCGGAGCGCGTCAAGGCGGCTGTAACGGCTGTGAAGCCGCCGGCAGGGATCAAACTGGACATTACATTCGACCAGTCCAAATACATTCGCCGGTCCATCGAGGACGTGGAAATATCGCTCTGGCTCGGCGCCGCACTCGCCATTCTCATTATCTTCATCTTTCTCCGCAGCGTCCGGAGCACGCTGATCAGCGCCGTGGCGCTTCCGACGTCGGTCATCGCCACCTTCGCGTTCATCCAAGCCTTCGGGTTCACCCTGAACATGATGACCATGCTCGGCCTGTCGCTCTCGATCGGCATCCTGATCGATGACTCCATCGTTGTGCTTGAGAATATCTACCGCCGGATGGAGGAGGGCGAGCAGCCCATGCAGGCGGCGAAGGAAGGGGCATCCGAGATCGGGCTCGCGGTCATGGCGACCACCATGTCCATCGTAGCCGTGTTCGTTCCCGTGGCGTTCATGAAGGGTATCGTGGGAAAGTTCTTCTTCGAGTTCGGCATCACCGTCACGGTGGCCGTGCTCGTCTCGCTCTTTGTATCGCTGACGATGACGCCCATGTTGACATCCCGGTTCTTGAGCTACCGGCCCAGGCACGGCAGGGTCTATATGTTCCTGGAGCGCGGTTTTGAAGCGATCTTCGGCATATACAGGCCTCTTCTTGCCCTTGCGCTCCGCAACCGCTGGAAGACCATCCTGATCGCCCTGGCGAGCGTCGTTGCCGGCCTTTTCTTCTTCGTCATCGTCGAGAAGGAGTTCCTGCCCGCCGCCGACCAGGGCCGGTACATGGTGCGGCTGGAAACACCCATCGATTATTCATTGCCGCGGGCCGACGCCGCCATGCGGAAGGTCGATGAACAGCTCAGAACGCGCAAGGAGATCTCGGGCACCTTCTACGTCACCGGATCGGATTTTTCCCAGGATGTCAACAAAAGCAGGATCTACGTCAACCTGAAGGAACGCAAGGAGCGTGACCTCATCCAGCTTGACTCGATGAAGCAGGTGCGCGACGATCTGGTCAAGGCAGAATCCATAAAATCATCGGTGGAAGAGGTCGCCATGGTGGGGGGCGGCATGCGCGCCGTCCCGATCCAGGTCATGATCCAGGGAAGGGACCTGGATGAGCTGAACAGGAGGACACTGACCATCAAGGACCAGTTCGCGAAGATCCCCGGGATCGTGGATGCTGACACGTCCATCGAGATC
>CAKKRC010000059.1 GCA_919902495.1 Nitrospiria bacterium | reverse complement strand
ACGTTGCAAGGGGCAGGTCACTTGATTTTCAACTGTCAACCATTATGTCTATCGGGGGCACTTCGAGCGCGCAGGTGAGGCCTGGGATGTGGCGCTCCAGATCGCCGCGCTTCGTCGCGAGGCAGGACTTACGCAAAAAGACCTCGCGAAGCTCCTTAAAGTGACCCAGCAGCAGATCAGCCGTCTGGAATCGCCGGGCTATGAAGGCCATTCCCTCAGTACCCTGCGGAATGTCGCCAAGGTCCTGCATGCCCGCGTCCGCGTTGTGTTCGAGCCCGTGAAGAAAGGCGCCGGGATGCGTGTGGCTGAGGCAGCGGCGTCGTACCGTACCAAACGCAAGACGAAAAAACGAGTATAGGGATAAAATGACAAGAAAGTAGACGTGACCTAATTGGGGGCCTGGTATATGTGGCGGTGAATCCGAGAGCGTCGAAGGAATAGTGCGGAATGCGGAGTGCTGAATAAAAGACCGTTATTCCTGCGAAAGCAGGAATCCATGAAGTAAGATTCAGAACGCTGAAAGTATCTAATTCGGAGAAAAATATTATGGATACAATAGCAACTCTATTTAATAAACATTTTGGAGATGTTTGGCTGATCCCCCCGCTCATTTGTTTCCTTATCGCTTTATTCTTACAGGGTATTCAGGGCATTATGTACCTTGTACGAGCACTTGGAGAGGGGTCTAATCTAAGAGCGGTCTATTCCTTTGATGGGATAGGCTTAAATAGCATAGAGAAGAAATTGAATATTGCATCGATTGCATTAGGTTGGGCAGGGATCATAGGCGTTGTTCTAGTAAAGTTCTGTTAGTCCAGCAATGCTGTTCAAGACATCAAGTAGAGCTTCTTTTGGCTAAATAAGTCATATGAAATCCTACACCCAAATATCCGGTGAGATCGGTGAGTTCTCGGACCTGCCGTTCTGGAAGAAGGCGGACGACATCGACCTTGCCTACGTGGGCTACGGCCTGTTCGTCGTGACGCTGGTCATTCTGTCCTATTTTCTTGGAGCCTTCAACCTCCTGCCGCACGATCCTCAGGACATCAACCTCGAGCTGATGATGGCGCCGCCGCTTACCTCCGGCCACCTGCTCGGCACGGACTTCATGGGCAGGGACATGCTGACCCGGCTCATCGTGGGCATTCAGGCCTATTTCCTGCCGGGGCTGCTCGCCATCTTCATCGCGCTCTTTTTCGGAACGGTGCTCGGCGTGCTTTCCGGTTATCCCGCCAAGGCGGGATTCGATACCGGCATCACCTACTTCGCGAACCTGGTGGACTCCTTCCCGCGGCTCGTGCTGATCCTGCTGGTGATCGCGGCGTTCAAGCCGGACATCTACTATATCATGCTGGTCGTGGGCATCACGAATATCCCGGCGGTCGCTTCTCACATCAAAGGCAAGATACTGTTCCTTAAACAAAAGAACTTCATCGAGGCGGACATCGCGCTCGGCCTGCCGACCAGGACCATTATTCTTAAGCACATTCTCTGGCATAACTGCCGGTCCATCCTTATCATCCAGGCGACGCTCGGCATGGGCGAAGCGATATTGATGGAGACATCGCTCAGTTACCTAGGTTTCGGTGTACAGGAGCCCACGCCGTCGTGGGGCAACATGGTCCAGGCTGGGTCGAACTATTTCATGAAGGGCCAGTTCTGGCCATCAACCGCGCCGTCGCTCGCCATCCTTTTCACGATCCTCGGATTCCATCTATTGGGCGACGGGCTGAACAATATATTGGAAGGGAAGAGGAACAAATGACGGCGCCCCTTCTCAAGATCGAGGACCTCCGGACCTACTTCTACTCGAAAAGCAAGCAGGCCTTCATCCGCTCCGTGGACAACGTGAACCTCGAGATCGGCAAGGGCGAGACGCTCGGCGTGGTGGGCGAAAGCGGCAGCGGCAAGAGCATCACGGCGCTGTCGGTCATGGGGCTTCTCTCGGCCGGCCCCGGCGTCATTACCGGCAAGATCGGGTTCAAGTCCGACCGGGTCCAGAAGAACCTTCTACAAGATTTGGACGACTTCGTGAAGCTCACGATGAAGGACGGCAAGGTCATGGCCGTGCAAAAGGACGAGGACGGCTGGCAGGAGCGCTCCGAGCACCGCATGTCCAAGGTCCGGGGCAAGGAGATCTCCATGATCTTCCAGAACCCGAAGCAGTCCATGAACCCCTTCATGACCGTGGGGAGGCAGATCGCCGAGGCCGTCCAGCTCCATACCGAATACAAGAGCGAGCAGGCGGCGAAGGAGCGGGCGCTCGACTGGCTTGACCGGGTGAAGATCGACACACCGCGGCTCCGGTTCGACAACCATCCCTTCGGTCTCTCGGGCGGCATGTGCCAGCGGGCCATGATCGCCATGGCGCTCTCCTGCGAGCCGTCGCTCCTGATCGCCGACGAGCCGACCACGGGCCTCGACGCGACGATCCAGTCCAAGATCGTGGACCTGCTCGCGGAGCTGAAGGCGGATCTCGGCATCACGACCATGCTGATAAGCCACGACATCAGCATCATCTCGCGCCTGTCCGACACCGTGGCGGTGATGTACGGCGGCACGGTGGTGGAGACCGGCCCCGCGAAGTCCATTCTTGCGAAAAAGGACGACCAGAAACATCCCTACACGTCCGCCTTGCTCACCTCCATACCGAGCGCCGAGAACATACGGGGCAAGGGCTACCTCCAGGCCATCGAAGGCGACGTGCTGGACACCATCAATATTCCTGCCGGGTGCCGGTTCTACGGCAGGTGCAATCGGGTGACCGACAGGATCCGTGAACGGTGCGAGCGACAGGAGCCGGACCTGCGGGAGATCGCACCGGGTCACAAGGCGCGGTGCTGGCTTTACTTCGATTGAAAAATCTTGTTTACCGCAGAGATCGCTGAGAGCGCAGAGTGAAGCAAAGAAAAGTTTCCTTGGTTTTAGAAACGTAAAATAAGCGGATAGAAATATGGCTTTAGTCTGGTCTTCCTCCGCGTGCTCTGCGTACTCTGCGGTGAAAAAAGGCATTTGATCTATGTCCAAGACCATACTTGAAGTCATTGATCTCAAGAAGCACTTCTTCCAACGGAAGGGGCTCTTCTCCCTCGGGGGGCAGCAGCGCTCCATCCCGGCCGTGGACGGGGTGAGCTTCTACCTCAAGGAGAACGAGACGGTCGGCCTCGTGGGCGAGTCGGGATGCGGCAAAACGACCATCGGCAGGACGATCTTACGTCTGGAGAAGCCGACGTCGGGCAGGATCATCTTCGACGGCACCGACATCACTGCTCTCGACACCGATGAACTCCGGAAGCTACGGGGCAAGATGCAGATGATCTTCCAGGACCTCGACGCCGCGCTGAATCCCAGGATGCGCATCAGGGAGATCCTGAACGAGGCCATCACGGTCCATCATAAGCTGACCGGCGCCGAGGTGGACAAGCGGATCGCCGAGCTGCTGGAGCAGGTCAACTTAAAAAAGAGCAAGCTTTCGAACTTCCCTCACGAACTGTCGGGCGGGGAGAAGCGGCGGGTCGGTGTTGCGCGCGTGCTTTCCGTGGGGGCGCAGTTCCTTGTTGCCGACGAACCCACGAGCGCCCTCGATGTTTCGATCCAGGCGCAGGTCGTGAACCTGCTCCGGGACCTCCAGAAACAGCTCGGCCTTTCCTTCCTGTTCATCTCCCATGACCTTCGCGTTGTCGAGCTGGTAAGCCACAAGGTGGCGGTGATGTACCTGGGGAAGATCGTGGAGATGGGGATGTCCGGGCGGATCGCGAACAAAGCCAGCCATCCCTACACCCATATCCTCTGGTCATCGCTTGTAGAGAAGCAGAGCAGGGAGGTGGGCAAGAAGGCGAAGAGCGTCCAGGCGGGCAAGTGGGGCGTATTCGACTTTGAGCGGCCGCTCGAGGGCTGCCGGTTCGCGCCGCGCTGTCCGGTCTATGAAGCCAAAGGCGGGCCTGATATCTGCACCAACGCCGCCTCGGAGCCTGTTCTCCGAGAGATCGAAGGCGGCCACCAGGTGGCTTGCCACTTTCCGCTGTAATAATATATCCATTAACAAGAAAAGCCCCGAAGGTGTGAACCTTCGGGGCTTTTTTAGTATCAGCGGTTTACAGTTTCTCGATCTTGAACTCACCCTTGTCGTTGATATCGGCCTTGGCGTTCAGGAACTGGACGTTGTAGCCCTTTTCCTTCAGCTTGTGGTAGGCCATTTCGGCTCGTACCCCCGTCGAGCAGTGGGCTACGATCTTTTTGTCCTTTGGAATATCGGCTAACCGGTCCAGGATCTCTTCGTCGGGCACAAGTTTCGCGCCCTGAATCATGCCGGCGTTGCCCTCGTCTCGGTTCCGCACGTCGAGGATGAGCGTATCGGCCGGTGTGGCCTTGGCGATCCTGGTGAAGTCCTCGATGGATATCTCACCGGGTCGCGGCTTGGGCACATAGACGATCGTCTCGGTGAGCTTGCCTGTCTGGACCGGGAATCCCGCTGCTTTCCAGGCGTCAAACCCGCCCGACACGATGTCCACGGGTGCGTAGCCCGCGGCGATGAGCGCTTTCGCGGCCTTCACCGCGTCGCCGCCGCCCTTTTGGTCATAGATCATGATCGGGGCCTTCTTGTCCTTGGGCGGGAATTTGGTGATAGATTTTTCCAGGTCCGCGACCGGGATGGTCACGGCGCCCTTGATGGATCCCTTCTCAGTGTCTGCCGCGGGACGCACGTCAACCAGCACGTGCGGGATATCCTTTTCGATCCACGCTTCCTTTAGAAATTGCGTTGACAGTACGAGGTAATTCCGCTTCACCCACTCCGGCACGCCGTCATGGTAAACTTTTACGTTGGTGTAACCTAAGCTCTCCGCCCGCCGGGCAGAGTCAGGGCTCATCGCTCAGGTGACGCCCGCGCAGTAATAGATGATGAGCATCGTCTTGTCCGCGGGCAGTTTGTCCTTCATCTTCTCGAAGGCCGGGAAGGGGATGTTCACGGCCGTGGGAATGGAGCCATCCTGGAAACGCGGGAGCGGCCGGGCGTCGATGAGCATGTACTTGCCCTTCTCCGGTCCCTGGGCGACGAGCTTCTCCATTTCTTCGGTCTTCACCTGCTTCTCGGGAGCGACCTTGATGGGCGTCTTGGCAGAAATAAGGGTGGCGAACTTCTTGCCGTCCTTTTCGGTGTACTCGATGCGGACCTCTTTGCCTTTCTTGAGACTGCGGAGCGGCTGGTCCGGGCTGTCTGCCGGGGCCTGAACGTTCACGATCTTGAGCTTGTCGTCGAACCTCAGGATCTCCGTCGTCTCATCGATCTTCACCTGGATCGACCTGGTCTTGTACGCGACGCTGTCGAAGTTCCCCCGGATGGACCCGGGCTGCGGCTGGTGGCAGTTCCCGCAGATCTTGGCCACAGTGGGCCTGGTCGGCGGTGCTGCGGCCTTTTCCTGCGCCACGGCCTGACCGGCGAATGAGCCGATCATCAGGGCCGCTGCGAGCGAAAAGGTGCTGATGCGTTTTCGCAACATGGTTCTCTCCTCCTCATGCTATGCCTTTTAAAGGCAGATTTTGTATCGTGAATCCAGGAGCAAGCGCGTTCCCCGTATACGGGGGTAGCGAGCGATCAGAATGATTCAGTTCAACCCTGAGGATAGAAGCTCCATGTGACGCCAGGGCAGGATTGTAGGGTGCTAAATGAAGAAAAATCAGCGGCTTTGGACGTCCTGATATTCAATGCCAGGCCAGCGTTTTAAATAGTATATTGCAATTTACAACACATATTATAATCACAGTTATAGTCATAGTCAACATGTTTAGCAACTAAATATATATGTCGATACAGGACCTGCCAGCCAAGCTCGCTATCACCTTGGCGGAAACTGCTTCCCTTGTCGAGAAAATCCTTGACAATTATGGGCTTTTCTTTTATTATTCTTATCCTTTGCCAATTATAGGTTCCCATGTTTGACGCCTTAACAGGTAAATTAGAGAGCGTTTTCAAGAAGCTTCGCGGCAGGGGCGTCCTAAAGGAAGACGACGTCAAGGAAGCCTTGCGCGAAGTGCGTCTGGCGCTCCTCGAAGCGGATGTCAACTTCAAGGTCGTCAAGGAGTTCATCGGCAAGGTCCAGGAGCGTGCGGTCGGCCAGGATATCCTGACCAGCCTGACGCCGGGACAGCAGGTCATCAAGGTCGTACACGATGAACTGGTAAGGCTGTTGGGCGGCACGCAGTCCAAACTGCACCTGTCGCCGAACCCGCCCACGGTCATCATGATGGTGGGCCTGCAGGGCTCCGGCAAAACGACCACGGCCGGCAAGCTGGCGAAGAACTTCAAGAAGGACGGCAGAAAGGTCCTTCTCGTCCCGGCGGACACCCGGCGGCCGGCGGCGATCGAACAGTTAAAGACCCTCGCCCGTCAGGTGGGCGTCGACGCATTCACCTCGGAGTCCATGGACCCCGTTGCCATCTGCAAGGACGCGAAGGCCTGGGCCGAGCGGTCGCTCTTTGATGTGGTGATCCTCGACACGGCTGGGCGGCTCCAGATCGACGAGCCGCTCATGGACGAGCTCCGGCAGATCAAGGCCGGAGTAAAGCCGCAGGAAGTCCTGTTCGTGGCCGACGCCATGACCGGCCAGGAAGCCGTGAACATCGCCGAGGCGTTCAATCGCGAGATCGGTTTCGACGGCGTCGTGCTGACCAAGCTCGACGGCGACGCACGCGGCGGCGCGGCCTTGTCGGTCAAGGCGGTCACCGGCAAGCCGATCAAGTTCTCCGGCATGGGCGAGAAGCTGGACGCCCTGGAGCCGTTCTTCCCGGACCGCATGGCCTCGCGCATCCTCGGCATGGGCGACATGATGTCGCTCATCGAGAAGGCGCAGGAGACGGTCGACGCGGAAGAGGCCGGAAAGCTCGCCAAGAAGCTGAAGAAGAACGAGTTCGACCTTGAGGATTTCCGGGGCCAGCTGAAGCAGGTGAAGAAGATGGGCGGCCTCGGATCGATCATGGGCATGATCCCGGGGATGAACAAGATGAAGCTCCCGGACGCCGACGTGAACGACAAGGAACTGACGAAGGTGGACGCCATCATCAGTTCCATGACCTCGCGGGAGCGCAGGGATCATACGATCATCAGCGGCAGCCGCCGGTCGCGCATCGCAAAAGGCAGCGGCACCCAGGTGCAGGACGTGAACCGGCTCCTGAAACAGTTCGCCGAGATGCGCAAGATGATGAAGGCGATGCAGGGCGGGAAGATGAAGAACATGGGCCGGATGCTGGGCGGCCGCATGCCGTTCTAGAAGAACAATACGCTTGCCACAAAGACTCGAAGACACGAAGAAGGGATGAAGCAGTTGCCAGTTGGATTTCTTCGTGACTTGGTGCCTTCGTGGCAGAACATCAGAGAATTTTCCTAAGAAGAAGAAAGAGGTGACACAATGGCTGTAAAGATCAGACTGAAGAGGATGGGCACCCACAAGAAGCCGTTCTACCGGGTGGTGATCGCCGATTCCCGCTCTCCGCGGGACGGACGTTTCATCGAGATGATCGGCACCTACGATCCGCTCAAGAAGGACGCGCCGGTGATCGTGAACCAGGAAAAGACCCTGGACTGGCTGAAGAAGGGCGCTGTCCCGACCGACACGGTAAGATCCCTGCTCTCCAAGGTAGGGGTCATGAAGCAGTTCGCGGCGTCGAAGTAAGTCCTGAATTGCGGATTGCGGAATGCGGATTGCGGAATGAGAACCTCAAAACCGCAGAAGAGAGTCTTCATGAGATTCTGTGCTCCGTGTGACCACTTCGTATGCTCATCACCATCGGCAAGGCGCGGAAGACCTTTGGCGTCAAGGGGGAGATCAAGATCGAACCCATGACGGACCATCCGGAGCGGTTCAAGGACCTGCGACGGGTCTACCTTACCTCCCCCCGCGGGGAGGAAAAGGCGTGCACGGTACTGTCGGTCAGATATATGAACGGCGACCCGGTGCTCCTGCTCGAGGGCTATGACACTCCCGAGAAGGCATGCGAGTTGAACGGCTGGCTGGTGCAGATTCCCCGGGAAGAGGCGGTCCCGCTGCCCGAAGGGCAGTACTACTGGTTCGAGCTCATTGGTATGGAGGTAGAATCGGAAGCCGGCGAAAAGCTCGGCACGATCATCGATATCTTTGAGACGGGAAGCAACGATGTATACGTGATGAAAGCGGGCAGGAAAGAGACCTATCTTCCCGCCACGCGCGAAGTGATCCGCCGGATCGACCGCACGACAAAGCGCATGGTCATTCATGTGACGGAAGGTCTGCTGGATTAAGGTCAAAAGCCTTTGCCACAGAGGTACGAGAGGTCACAGAGGATAATGCGAAGATAAGAACGTAAGAAGAAGCGAAGATAAATATACGGAAATTTCGTTTTCTTATCTTCATACCTTCCCACCTTCTTAACTTCATGTCCTTGGGCCTGAGCTATGGGAACGCTGAATTTTGAAGTGCTCACCCTCTTTCCGGGAATCCTGACCGGGCCGCTCAGTGAAAGTATTTTGAAGCGTGCACAGGAGAAGAAACTTCTTTCCGTGCGTACCTGGAATATCCGGGATTACACCGGGGACAAACACCGCACCGCCGACGACAGCCCGTATGGCGGAGAAGCCGGCATGGTGCTGAAGCCCGAGCCCATCATGAAGGCCGTGGAAGCGGTCAAGGCCGCAAGCCCCGGTGAAGAAACGCTTACCATCCTGCTTTCTCCGCAAGGCAGGTTGTTCGACCAGCGGTACGCGGAACGGCTCTCCCGCGAAACGCGGAGGGTCATCCTGCTCTGCGGACATTACGAGGCCATCGACGAGCGCGTGAAGGATGCGGTCGTCGATGAAGAGCTTTCCCTGGGCGATTATGTGCTGACCGGCGGGGAGCTCGCGGCGCTGGTGGTGATCGACGCCGCGGCAAGACTGATCCCCGGGGTCCTGGGCGACGAGGAGTCGGCCTACCGGGACTCCTTCGGCGATGGACTGCTGGACCATCCGCACTATACCCGTCCGGCGGAATACCGGGGCATGAAGGTGCCCGAGGTCCTGCTCTCGGGAAATCACGACGCCATTGGAAAATGGCGCCGCCGCCAGTCCCTCAGGGCCACGCTCATCAAGAGGCCTGATCTATTAGAGACCGCGGACCTGTCCGATGAGGACAGGAAGGTCCTTGAGGAACTGAAGCAAGAACGGGGATAATAAGCTTAAGCACCAAGCACCAAATTACAAATAAGCTCCAAGGATCCAATTTCGAAATTGGGCCCTTTCCAGTTGGAATTTATTTGTCATTTGAGATTTGAAATTTGGAATTTATCGCAGGAGGTTTACCATGAGCAATATCATTCTGAACGCAATCGAGAAGCCCCAGCTGAAGCAGGGGATCCCGGCCTTCCGGGTGGGCGACACGATCAAGGTCCACGCGAAGGTCGTGGAAGGCGACAAGGAAAGGATCCAGATCTTCGAGGGCGTGGTGATCGGTCGCCAGGGAGCGGGATCGCGCGAGGTCGTCCGTGTGCGGAAGCTATCCTACGGCGTCGGCGTGGAGCGTCTCTTCCCGGTCCATTCGCCCATGATCGACAAGATCGAGATCGCTAAGGAAGGCAAGATCCGCAGGGCCAAACTTTACTATCTCCGCGAACTGCGCGGCAAGGCCGCAAGGATCAAAGAGAAGGAACGCGCCCTGGCTTCCGTGGCCGGTCCCGATCAGTCCGCCGAAGCGGCAAAGTAAGAAGATCACATTCAAAGTTTAAGGTTCAATGTTTAAGGTGTTCTCCTGGAACATTCAACGTTGAACATCTAATTGAATTCAGACCGAGGTCCCTATGCCCCGAGAAGGCGCCCTTCCGCGTAATGTTCGAGTAACCGGCAGGGTGGAACTATCTTCGGGCGCGTGCGACCTCCTTTTTTTTGAGCGGAGCGCGCGCGAGGCCGGCGCTCTCCGCGTCGCGGGCCTGGATGAGGCGGGCCGGGGGCCGCTGGCAGGGCCGGTGGTGGCCGCAGCCGTCGTGTTTCCCGAGGGCCTCCTGATCCCCGGGGTCACGGATTCGAAGCAGGTGGCGGAGGGCCGGCGGGAGCGGTTGTACACGGAGATCACGGCCGCCGCGGTTGCCTATGGGATCGGTATCGTCGATGAACGCACGATCGACGAGGTCAATATCCTCGAGGCATCCATCATCGCGATGGAGCGGGCGCTCGAATGCATCTCCCCGCCGCCGGACCATCTGTTGATCGACGGCAATTTCACCATCCCGCGCATATCCATTCCGCAGCGACCTATCGTCAAAGGCGACTGTCTCAGCCACTCCATTGCCGCGGCCTCGATCCTTGCCAAGGTAACGCGCGACCGGCTCATGCGGGACCTTCATGAGCGGTATCCTCAGTATAATTTCCAGAAGCACAAAGGCTATGGCACGAAGGAGCATATGGAGCTGATCCGGTTGTACGGCCCCTGCGACGCCCATCGGAAAAGCTTCCAGCCCGTCGCGGGGATGCTGCAGGAACGGCAGCGGTGAGCCTGCTCCGGAAGATCCTCGGACGGTCCGGCGAGGACCGCGCCGCGAAGTATCTCGCCGACCAGGGCTATGTTGTCCTGGAGCGCAACTACAGCATGCCTTACGGCGAGATCGACCTGGTCGCCATGGACAACGGCATGGTGGTATTCGTGGAAGTAAAGACCCGGACGACCGACGCCTATGGCGCGCCCGAACTGGCGGTGAATCCGAGGAAGCAGGAACGCATGGTCAAGGCCGCGCTGGGCTACCTGAAGTTCAAGAAGCTCCACCAGATGCCCTGCCGGTTCGATGTGGTCGCCATCAGCGGCGAACAGGTGGAGCTCATCCGGAACGCCTTCGAGATGGACAGGACCCATCGGTAATTACCTGTAGGGGTAACCCTATGTGGTTACCCCGATCAGGGCGGCCACGCAGGTCCGCCCCTACAATTATTAGTCGCGCCTTGGCGGTTCCAAGGTTTTCGTTCCTGTTTGTCCCGGTCAGACAGGGAGGTACCCATGATCGAACTGCTGAAGAAGATCCATTTGTTCGCAACGCTTCTGGAGCCGGAACTGGCGAAGATCGAGAAGATCTGCCGGCCAGAGGCCGTTGCCAAGGACACGGTCCTCTTCAAGGAAGGGGACGATGGCGACCGGTGCTATATCATCATGAAGGGCGAGGTCCGCATCAGCAAGTTCATCCCGCACATAGGCGAGGAGGCCCTCGCGGTCCTGAAGCCAGGGGACTATTTCGGCGAAATGGCGCTCATCGACAACTTCCCCCGGTCCGCCCATGCCATTGTCAACAGCGATGCAGCGCTGCTCTCCATCAACAAGACCGAGCTCGACAAGATCCTGATCATGGACCATGAGCTGGGCTACAAACTGCTCTGGGCCTTTACCAAGACCCTGTCGAAACGGCTGCGGGAGACCAATGAAAAGATGGCAAGTTTCCTCGCCATGTCCGGAGGGTTCTAAGGGATTTGCATTGTCCGATGCGGCCCCTCCGTGGTATAGTATAATGTAACGTATCCGAGAGTGTCGTGGTTGCGGTGATCACATCTGCCAGATGATTCCCCTCCTGCTCGCAGCACAGCCACACGAACAAACACGTGAGAATAAAACCGTACAAAATAGGTATGATCAGCCTGGGATGCCCCAAGAACCAGGTGGACGCGGAGCAAATGCTCGGGGTGCTTTCTGATTCCGGATTTGAGGTCACGCCCAACCAGGCCGAGGCGGATGTCATCGTGGTGAATACGTGCGGTTTCATCGAGTCAGCAAAGGATGAGTCCATCGAGGCGATCCTTGACGCCGCGAAGATGAAAAAGAGCGGGAAGTGCCGCGCCCTCATCGTTGCCGGCTGCCTCGCGCAGCGCTACAGCGACGAGCTGCGGAAGGAGCTTCCCGAGGCCGACGCCATCATCGGCACGGCGGAGATCGCCCGCATCGGCGAGATCTGCGATCGCGCCCTTGGCGGCGGAGCGCCGGTCACGCGGGTCTCCGCGCCGAAACTGGTCTTCGGCCTCCCGCGAGTGAGCACGACGCCGCGCCATTACCGGTACCTCAAGATCGCCGAAGGATGCAGCAACCGCTGTTCGTACTGCGCCATCCCGATCATCCGGGGGAACTTCGCCAGCAGGCCCTCCGCGTCGATCATCGATGAGGCCAGGAGACTTGCGGACGACGGAGCGAGGGAGCTCGTGCTTCTGGCCCAGGACTCGACGGGATACCGGAATCGTAGCACCGACCTTCCGGCGCTCTTAAAGAAGCTGACACGGGTCCGCGGCATTCAATGGGTCCGGTTGATGTACGCGTATCCCGGCCGTATCAGCGATGAGCTCATGGCGGTCATGGCGGAGGAAGCAAAGGTCTGCAAGTATCTCGATATCCCGGTCCAGCATATCGACGATGCCGTTCTCGCGGCCATGAACCGCAAGGGGACCTCGCAGGACATCAGGCGCACCATCGAGAAGCTGCGAAAGCGGGTTCCGGGGATAGCGCTCAGGACATCGCTCATCACGGGCTTCCCCGGCGAGACTGACGCCGCATTCAAGCGGCTGCTGGCGTTCGTGCGCGAAGCGGCATTCGAACACCTCGGGGTGTTCACCTATTCTCCCGAGGAAGGGACGCCTGCCGCGCTGCTGCAGAAACAGGTCCCGGCCGAGGCAGCGCAGAAACGGCTCGACCTGATCATGAAGGCGCAGGCGAAGATATCGCTCAAAAAGAACAAGGCGCTCGTCGGCGCGACCCGGACGGTGCTCGTGGACGGGATGGAAGACAACGTCCTTTTCGGCAGGACGCAGGCACAGGCGCCTGAGATCGACGGCGTGGTCTATCTCTCCGAGACCGAGGCCCTGCCCGGTACGTTCGTGGAAGTTACGATCACCGATGCGACGGAGTATGATCTCGTGGGAAAGGGAACAAGAGGCACCAAATCACAAGCCAAGAGCGGAAGCAAAAGCTAACGGCATCTCTCGCAAAGCCGCAAAGGACGCAAAGGAAATCTTTAAATCCTGTTATTAAAACCAATGGATATGGCCTTCTTTGCGAGCTTGGCGTCTTTGCGAGAAAATATCTTGCCGTTTTGAGAAGAATTTGATCTGTAACTGATTAAGGATCGATGTTCCTGCAGTTTGCTGCGGGAGCTTCAATCTGGACATTATTTGAGATTTGCCATTTGGAAATTATGTGCGAGGAAGGGACATTATGGATACCAACGACCAGCCAGTGAACGCAGGGAACGGCGAAGAGAACTTTGCCGAGATGTTCGAGAAGAGCATGGATAAAAAGCCGGGCCGTCTTGAACCCGGACAGATGGTCGAGGCGATGATCGTAAAGATCACGGCTGAATGGGTATTCCTCGACCTGGGCGGCAAAGGCGAGGGGTACCTCGACCGGAAGGAACTTGCCGACGAGGCCGGGAACCTGACGGTCAAGGAAGGCGATACGATTCGCGCCTACTTCCAGTCATCGGCGAACAATGAGATGCATTTTACCACGAAGATCGGGTCGGGCCAGGGGAAGCAGACACAGCTCGAGGACGCGTATCGGAACGGCATCCCCATCGAAGGCACGGTCGCGAAGGAAGTAAAGGGAGGGTTCGAGGTCAAGATCGGCGGCTCTGTTCGCGCCTTCTGCCCCTTCTCCCAGATGGGGCTCCGGCGGGATGAACCGCAGACCGACATCATCGGCCGGTCCCTGACCTTCAACATCTCCGAGTTCGCTGAGAACGGCAGAAATATCGTCCTTTCCCGCAAGGCGATCCTTGAAGGCGAGCGGCAGGACAAGATGTCGGTCCTGAAAGGGTCGCTGAAGGAGGGAATGAAGATAACCGGGACGGTGACCTCCATCCAGAAATTCGGGGCCTTTGTGGACATCGGCGGAATGGAAGGGCTCCTGCCGGTATCGGAGATCGCCTGGAGCAGGACCGAAAAGGTCAGTGATGTCCTTTCCGCGGGCCAGACCGTCGAGGTCATCATCAAGAAGCTGGATTGGGAGCAGAACCGTTTCTCCTTCAGCCTGAAGGATGCGCTGCTCGATCCCTGGGAAGCCGCTGCCGACAACTTTACCGTGGGCTCCTATCATACCGGGACCGTCTCCCGGCTTGCGCCGTTCGGCGCCTTCGTAACGATGAAGGACGGGCTGGACGGGCTGATCCATATTTCTAAGCTGGGCGCGGGCCGGAGGCTCAGCCATCCCCGCGAGGTGTTGAAAGAAGGTCAGGCCGTCGAGGTGCAGATCGAGTCTGTGGACCGCGTGCAGAGAAAGATCTCGCTGGCACTTGCCGAGATCAGGCGCGCCGAGGAAGAGGAAGCCGCGACGATCAAGGAATACAAGCAGCAGGCCACCGCGGCGCCTCAGAACCTGGGATCGTTCGGGGAACTGCTGAAGGCGAAGATGGAGCAGAACAAGAGCAAGTAACTTTCACCGTCAAAGATCGAAAGGCCGCTGTCAGCGATGACAGCGGCCTTTTTTAATTCCACACAACAGGTCTTCAACGCATATTTTCGCTGAAATTATTATGTAAAATACGATGTAAGTTCTTTGTCTTGCAGCGCTAATCATAGTTCTTTTCATGGTTTTGTCAGCGTTGAAGCAATACGGTTCTCTTCATTTGTAATCGCCTTCCATTTATGCAATAATCCCCCATGCCGGGCAAGGACAGCCAGAACATCAAGCACATGCGGAGGTGGCCATGGAAACAACCACGGTGCGGGTGGATATTCCCGAGGGATGCAACATCATTCTGGGCCAGACGCATTTCATCAAGACAGCCGAAGACCTCTATGAGATCATTGCCACGACCGTGCCCCAGGCGAAGTTCGGCATCGCTTTCACCGAGGCCTCCGGTCCCTGCCTGATCAGGACCGAAGGGAACGATGATGCGCTCATCAGCGCATGCGTCACAACGCTCGATGCCATCGGTGCGGGCCATGTATTCTGCATATACCTCAGGAATGCTTTTCCGGTCAACGTGCTGAATCCCATCAAGAACTGCCCCGAGGTCTGCAGGATCTTCTGCGCCACGGCAAATCCGCTCGAGGTCGTGGTCGCATCCACGTCCCGGGGAAAGGGCATCCTGGGCGTGATCGACGGTTCATCACCTAAGGGCGTTGAGAAGGAATCCGACAAGGCACAGCGAAAAGAGTTTTTAAGGAAGATCGGGTACAAGCTATAACGGGATGGTTGCGGGTCAGGCTTGCGTTTTAAAATATGCAGGACTGTGACGTTGTTTCTATCTATGCTTTCGTCGCCAGCAAAACGGAGGAATACAGGGTCATGAGACAATATGGAATGTTCCACGCGCCGTTTATGTCATTTTTCTCGCAAAGTTTCTACCGTGATGTGGACACGCATTGGAAGGGCACCGGATTCGCCTACCTGCTTCTGCTTTTGACGATCTGCTGGATCCCCGGCATTATTCAGTTGCATCATTCGGTCGGCGATTATGTCGAAAATGGTGCCCCGGCCCTCATCGAACAGCTCCCGACAATCACGATTATCAAGGGCGAAGCGTCCGTCGCTGTTGCACAGCCCTACAAGATCACCGACCCCGACAGCAAAATGGTTATCGCACTGATAGATACGACCGGCAAGACCGTTTCATTGGAAGGGAGCGAGGCCCGGGTGCTCTTGACAAGAGCCGAGGTGATATACAAGAAAAGCGCCATTGAGACCAGAAACTTCAGCTTGAAGGAGATAAACGCTTTCGTCCTGGACCAGGAGAAGGTGACAGGCTGGCTTGCGATAGTGCGCAAATACGTCGCAGTTGTCGCATTCCCCTTTGCGGTCGTCGGGTCCTTTGCATTCAGAGTTGCGCAGGTGCTGATCTATGCCGCGATAGGGATCCTCTTCGCCCGCATGTGCAAGACGGACAGGCCCTATCAGACGCTTCTTCGCCTTTCCGTCATGGCGGTCACTCCGGTGATCATCGTAAGTACGGTCTTCGGCATGATCGGCATCAAGATCCCATTCCACGTGCTAGTGTATTTTCTGGCGGCAATGGCCTATCTGTACTTTGCAGTATATGCCGCTTCCCATCAGGACGTCGGCCAGGAAAAGCACAGCATGAGCATATAGGGAGACCACGAGTATGAAAGCTGTTATCAATGCACGCTGGGGATCGCCGGATGTCCTGGAGATTCGGCAGGCGCCGAAACCGGAACCAAAAGCGGGCGAGGTCCTGATCAGGGTCCATGCGACGACGGTCAGCAGGACCGATTGCGGCATGCTCCGACCCCACCCTTATTTCATCCGGCTCTTCGCGGGGCTCCTCCGGCCGAAGCGCACGATCCTCGGCATGGACTTCGCAGGGGAGGTCGAGGCAATCGGCTCGGGCGTCACCCTGTTCAAGCCTGGGGATCGCGTCTTCGGCCTGTCGCCGGACGTCTTCGGTGCGCATGCTGAATATCTCTGCGTGCCCGAAACGGGGGCTATCGCTGCCATGCCGGCGGGAGTTCGCTTCGAAAAGGCTGTCGTCTGCGAGGGAGCCTGGTATGCGGACACGTATCTGCGAGGGTTCCGCCTCAAGCCGGGTCAGACAATCCTCATCTACGGCGCGTCAGGCGCCATCGGCACGGCGGCAGTGCAGCTCGCGAAATCCTATGGCGCCCGGGTAACGGCGGTCGTCGCGACGCGGCACCTGGACCTCGTCAGGACCCTCGGCGCTGACGCCGCAGTGGACTACACGGCGGAGGACTTCACGCAGATCGGCGAGACTTTCGATTATGTGTTCGACGCGGTGGGCAAGACGACGTATTTTCGTTGCCGGCGATTGCTGAAGCCCGAAGGGGTCTTCGCAGCGACGGATCTCGGGCCATGGTGCCAGAATCCCCTGCTCGTGATCTGGTCGTCGATCACCGGGAGCCACAGGGTCATCTTCCCGCTGCCGCTGAGCAGCACGGCAAGAGCGTGTGTCGAGTTCCTGAAAACCCGCATGGAGGCGGGCGAATTCCGCGCGGTCATCGATCGGGAGTATCCCCTTGAGAAGATCGCAGACGCCTATCGCTATGTGGAGACAGGGCAGAAGACCGGGATCGTCGTCATCAACGTGAGGCCGGCCGGCGAGAAGGCGCATGCGTAGCCTCCTTCAATCGTTGAGGAAGCAATAGGCGTGACGTCCGGCAAAGCCATCAGCGCGGATACCTCCCTGCCAATAAAAACGATACCTATGCGTAAAATATCCCTCATAGTATTTATCATTCTCCTCCTGCTCTGCATAACGCACGCCGTCTATTACTATCCCCTCCTTCCCGACCGTGTCGCCTCACACTTCGGGGCCTCGGGTCGGCCGGACGCATGGTCGGGCAAAGGGTCTTTCGTGAAGATCTATATCATCGTCGTGGCTTTCATCGCGGTCCTGTTCCCGGGCAGAGGGCTCATTCTCAGAAAGACCCCCGCCTCCCTGATCAATCTGCCGAACAAGGACTACTGGCTGTCGCCTGAGCGCAAGCAGGAAACCGTCGCTGTCCTGTCCCGGCAATTCCTCTGGTTCGGCTCGGCAACGCTCCTGCTAATGCTGGATATGATGCATCAAACCTTTAGAGTGCATCTCGGCAAGGCCCAGGCCCTGGAACATCCCTGGATAAGCATCGTGGGGTACGTGCTCTTCACGACGCTCTGGAGCATCTGCTTGATCGTGAAATTTGTGCAAAGACCGACATAATCGTACACTCTATCGTCATTCCCGCGGCCATTAACCCCACCCTATCCCTCCCCTTGGCAAGGGGAGGAGTAAGGAGGGGTCATCGAAGGGAATCCATTTGTACAATATATTACTGGTTCCCCGCTCCCCGATTGGTGCCTTCGAGGACAAGTTTCACGGGGACGATGTCTGGATCCCCGATAAAAGCATTCGGGGATGACGGTCAGGAGAATGAAAAACTATATTGAGACCGTTAATAAGTGGTAGTATGCGTTAATGAATGGATCAGAGATCGAACAATGCAGGCAAAAGCTGCTGAGTCTTCGGGCGGAGCTTCTGGATTTTGAAGGATCATCGAGAGAGGCGACTCGGCCGGTGGAGCTTGATCAAACCGGCATGGGCTGCCTATCCCGCAGGGATTACATGCAAGCTCAGCAACTGGCCGAGGAAGGCCCACGGCTGCGCAAGCGTCAACTCCAGAAGATCGACGGTGCTTTGCGCCGGATAGAGACCGGTGCGTACGGGCAGTGTTTTGCATGCGAGGAAGAACTTGACGCTCGCGGGCTTTTGGTTGACCCGACAACCACACGCTGCGAAAACTGTGTCGAGGAATAGTCTGCAGGTCATGCGGTAAAACTACAGGAAAGAGCGCAGCGGGTCGGTTATGGTCAGGCTGTTGAAAAACTAATTACGCCCCGCAAAGCGGGACGGCTACCAGTCGTAACACATTGCTTTCGCGGCATATCAGGGCGCGAGGACGCGCTGCCTGATGCTCTCGACGTCCACCTTCCGAATATACTCCGGGATGTTCCGGTAGAGCGAGTGATAACCATAGCCGCCCTTCATCAGTTCCTCGATCGACTCCTCTTTTGACCAGTTCTGGTACAGGATGCGGTACATCGCGCTGATGAGGCCGGTGCGGTCGGAGCCGTGCCAGCAGTGGACCACGATGGGGCCTTTCGCCGTCCTGATGATCCGGAGGGCCTCGACCACCTGCTCGTCCCTGATCTCGCCCGCCTCCATCTTTACGCGGTGGAGCGTCAGGCCCAGGCCCTTCGCGTCACGGTCGTCTGCATGATGGTCGCGGAAGCTTAGTACGTTCCTGATGTCGAGCCGCTTCAGCTCTTCGAATCCCTTGCGGTTCGGCTGAGCGGAACGGTAGACCTTCTCGTCGAGTTTGTAGAAGTTCTTGAGGGACGCAGAAGGGACCGGCGCTGCCCACTCAGCAGGACGTGCCTGCAGCTCCGCGGCGGAGATGGTCGAAACCCAGAGCGCCAGGATAAGGACTGCAATTCTCGGAATGACTATCTTCGTTCTCATGGTTCTTTCCTCTCCTTTGAGGCTTTTTTGCCGGACCGTTCACCGCAGTATCCTGCGGGATGCTTTCTTGCATAGTTATCCTGCTTTTCCCGGACCTGCTGCTGCTCCTGCTCAGTGAGCGGACCGTAGCCCCTGCCATACTTCCAGCCGTATCCCCAGCGATACCAGGTCGGGAACACCGGATGGCCTCCGGCGCGGACGCCGAGGTACATCGTATCGGCAAGCGCTTTGTCCCGTGTGCGTTCGAATACGCAGGCCCGAAGCCTCTCATCGGCCGTCTTTCGCTCCTGCTCCGTCCCTCCGTGCCAATAAGTGATGTCGTGCTGCAGGCAGCATTCGCACCATTTTGCCCGGTCGCCCATGGTCCCGTCGGGAAAGAGGCTGCAGCCGTCGCTCGCGAAGTCCTTCAGGTCCGATGCCCATGCCGCGGTGCAGCATGCGAATACGGCCATGACGCAGAGCGAGAGGGCGGTAGAGCTGCCGATGGTTCGACCTATTGTTCTCATGCTGTGCCAGTATAGACGAATTTCTCGCGGTCCGCAATCGCCGGATATCGGCTGTCTCGCTGGACGAAAGGCCGCCAGCTATGGTACACTTCACCCATGGTCACCGCGCGCAACTATGACTCCTTTTTAAGCAGTTCACCCGATTTCGAAACGGGCGAACCGGCCGGCCACGGGGCGGCGCCGGAATGACGAACGATTACAAGATCGCGTACGCATACACGTTCACCGACGGCTCGGTCATTCGATTCGACCTCCGCCTGGACCGGGGGACCCTCTCGCTCGTCGCCGGGGAGCGCACGGAACAGCCGGAATGGACGTTGCTGCAGTATCACCAGTGCGCGAACTGTCCGCTCGATGAGAGCATGTATCCCCGATGCCCGGTAGCCGCGAATTTTTCCGGGGTCGTCGAGAAGTTCAAGGACTTTGTCGCCCATGACCGGGTGGGCGTGACCGTTATCACTGACGAGCGCACCTATTCAAAGGACACGACGGTCCAGATGGGTCTGAGCCCCCTCCTCGGGATCATCATGACCACGAGCGGCTGTCCCGTGATGGAACAGCTCAAGCCCATGGTGCGTTTTCACCTGCCCTTCGCAACGCTGGAAGAGACGATCTTCCGCATGGTTTCCATGCATCTCGTGGCGCAGTACCTTCGGAAGCAGGCGGGCAAGTCCGCGGAGTGGAACCTTGACGGGCTGACCCGGGTCTACGCGCAGGTAGCGCAGGTGAACAAGGACTTTGTCGACCGGCTGCTCGGCGCGGCGAAGAACGATGTGAACGTGAATGCCCTCGTGAACCTGGACGCCTTCGCCAAAATGGTCCCCCTTGCGGCGGACAGCATGCTCGAAAAGATCACCCCGTATTTTTCCGCTCTCCTCCGGTAGTATCATTTTGCCACCGGGAACCCCCGATTCCAGGGCGCCTTGCATCCCAGTGAATCCAGAAGTAATAAAAGATAAGATAAGTGATTCAGGCATCATGGATGTTCAAGATGCTTGTTCTTTTTTGGGTAGCCCGGTGGCTTGCTGTGCTCAGCATGCAGGGAGATTCCGCACAATCGCTATTTTTTGCGCAAATCCCCGGCAGCGCTTCCCCTGCGGACGCGCTGCTTTTAGGCCGGTTGTTGTTCCTGGCTTGGTTGGGGCATGCTGAACGCACAGGCTTCGCACCAGACTACCCGGCGCTTGGGTACGTCAATAGCATTGGCATTGGATTTGGCTTTGTCTTTCCAAAGGCCCCTGCATCCCGTGAACATCGACCGTACGTTACATGCCCGGAATAGTTATGGTGAACTCACCGTTCATGACTGCGCGTGCGCAGCGTAAGCGCACATGGATGGCTGTATGATCAGGAAAAACAGAAGACAAGATGGCATGTCAGCACGGCGATGAGAACCGGGGCGCAGAAAAAAAAGGAACCCACTCGCATTGGAGATGACCCGGTATTTAATGCTCTGGTTGATTTCTCCGTGGCCCTCGTCTTTTCCCCAGAGCTGCAGGACGATGCGCCTGTCGTGACGGTTTGTTACGACGTGCTTGAAATGTCCGTCTGTTCCGTGCTACAGTACCGATCGTGATCACCGCGCTTGTCATTTTCCTTATTACCTATCTCTTCATCGGCCTCCGTCAGATCCCGCGCATTCATATCGACCGCCCCGCCGGCGCGCTGGTGGGCGGTGTGCTCATGATCATCACGGGGGTGCTCACGCTCGACCAGGCCTTCGCCGCCATCGACCTGCACACCCTCCTGCTGCTCCTCGGGATGATGATCATCACGGTCTACCTCCGCATAGCGGGTTTTTTCGAGCTGATGGCCGACCGGATCCTGTCGCTGTCAAAAACGCCATTCCAGCTGCTGGTCTTCGTCACGATCTCGTCAGGCATCCTTTCCGCGCTGTTCGTGAACGATACCATCTGCCTGCTCTATACTCCCATCATCTTGGCGATGACGGCCCAGCTCAGCGTGAATCCCGTGCCCTATCTTCTGGCGCTTGCGACGGCCTCGAACATCGGGGGCGCCATGACAGTCACCGGCAATCCCCAGAACATGCTCATCGGCATCTACTCCAACATACCCTATCTGTCCTTTCTCGGAGCATTGTTCCCGGTGACGATCATCGGGTTTGCCGTAAGCATCATGGTCATTCGCTTCGCCTATCGGAGGGACATTGTGGATGAACCCTTCTGCGACAGTCTTGCGATGCCGCACTATGAGGTGAACAGGCCGCTCCTGATGAGATCCCTCGCGGTCTGCGCCGGCGTGCTGGCGGCATTCTCCCTGGGGTATCCCTACTCCCTGACCGCGGCTGCCGGCGCGGTGTCCCTGATGCTCATCGGCGGGGTGCGCACGGAGCGGGTCCTTGAGGGCGTGGACTGGACGCTGCTCCTGTTCTTCTCGGGACTCTTTGTCGTCATGCACGGCGTCGAGGTGTCGGGACTTGCCGGGACCGTGATCGGCCGGGCCGGCGATCTGTCCGCGTTGTCTCCTGCCGGCAGGATCGCGGGATTGTCGGTCGTCTCCGCCGTTCTTTCCAATGTGGTCAGTAATGTTCCGGCGGTCATGCTGCTGAAGCCCTTTGTCGAATCTCTGGGCGGGGACCGGGTCGCGTGGCTCGCACTTGCCATGAGCAGCACCCTCGCCGGCAATCTCACCCTCATCGGCTCCGTAGCGAATCTGATCGTGGTGCAGCAGGCAAGAAAACAGGTCGAGATCGGGTTCCTGGAGCATTTTCGCGTGGGCGCCCTGATCACGATCATCACGATCGCAGCCGGTATCGTCATACTCGTCGTCGAGGTCCGGATCGCCCAGGGAGCAGAACCGGCTCCGGTGGCGCGCTCGGCTAAGGAAATGACCATTACGGTCACTCCAGCCGGTCCGGATCGTGTTGCGCGCGTCTATCGGGTCGCGCTGCTCTGCGACAGCGATGCGAAACAGCGCCAGGGCCTGCAGGGATTCCGGCAGCTGGCAGCGGACGAAGCGGCGCTCTTTCCCTATGAGAAGCCGGCGGAGGTCACGTTCTGGATGGGGAGCGTGTCCTATCCCCTTGACATCATATATGTCGTTTCCGGCGGGACGGTAACTCGGGTCTATCGGGACTGCCGGCCTTCACGGTCCGACGTATATCCATCCGGATCGGCGGTCCGCTGGGTGATCGAGACGCTTGCGGGGTCGGGGATCGAAGAAGGAGACAGGATCAGCATCGGCCGGTGATGGGTTTGCCGGCCGGCCGCGCAACATGCTGGCAGCTACGATTAACGATCGTAGAAACCGTAGTAAATGATTGTATCGTCAAAACGAGACAGTTACGCTATACTGTAATCCAGAGAGCAAACGGACAGATGGACGGATGGAAAGGATGCACATGGCTGAGCAAGTAGACGGGGCCGAAGTAGCAGAGAAAAAGAAGAAATTCGTGCTGGTTGTGGACAACAACGCCCGGGATTCGTTCCAGGCGGGTATGATGCTCCAGAACTTCGGCTACAGCGTCACGACCGTGAAGACCGCGGAAGAGGCCCTTGAGTTCATCTCGATCGCGGTGCCGGCCCTGATCGTCATGGAACTCGTCCTGCCGGGGATGAATGGCGTTGATCTTCTGACCCGCATCAGGAAGGAACCCTCCCTTGTAAAGATACCGATCATCGTCCAGACCTCCATCCCCGACATCAAAGTTCAGGACCGGTGCTACGAGGCGGGATGCACCCTCTATCTCAATAAACCTGTTGATGCCGAGAGCCTGTACCGGGCGGTCCAGGAATCCCTTGAACGAACCCCGCGGAAAAATGTCCGGATCCCCACCTTCCTCAAGGCGTCCGTTGACGGCGGCGGGATCGGTGCAGAATTCGTGACCGTTATCTCCAGCATGGGCATGTTCGTCAAAACACTTCACCCCCAGCCCAAAGGGACGATCCACGGGGTCAGCTTTATCCTCAGCAAAAAGATCATCAAGGTCGAGGCCCAGGTCCTTTACAGCTACGGTTTCGGCGAAGGCCCCTCCAAGGACCCGGGCATGGGGATGAAGTTCATCACCATCTCTTCCGAAGACCAGGCGCTGATCCAGGCCTATATTCAGGAGAATATCGACCCGGCCGCCGCTTCGACCAGTCCCCGCTGATCTCGCAAAGCACCGGTATTCCTCCTCACCGTATCTACCTGCCGCTGATCATCCGACGTAATTATAAATTAACGGTTTCATAACAGGATCGACGTTGTCGCGTCTTCACTATCGTCATTCCTCGCGGACATTAACCCCACCCTATCCCTCCCCTTAGTTTAAGGGGAGGAGTAAGGAGGGGTTATCTACGGGAATCCAGTCCTTGCTATACAACATACTGGATCCCCGATAGATGCATTCGGGGATGACGGTTCGTGGTATGTGCCGACAACTATGAGACCATTAAATGATGTTCGTGGAAAGGGCGCCTGATGGTTGATGGCGTTCGTTGCGTTCGCATCGGCATCGAAGAATGCGTGGACAGGATTATGCAGGAGAGGGCGCGGGTGAGGATCAGGCAGGAGCGCTTTTTCCCGCCAGGATCCAGTTCTCGATCGCTTCGGGGGGAAGGGGCTTGGAGAAAAGGAAACCCTGGCCAAAGCCGCACTCCAGGCCCTTGATCGTTGAAAGCTGATGGTCCTGCTCCAGACCCTCGGCGATCACTTCGAGTTTCAGGTTCTGGGCAAGTGCGATGATGGTCTTGATGATCTCCTGATTTTCGCAGTTTGCCGACATTTTGGCGATAAAGGACCGGTCGATCTTGAGCGCGTTGACGGGGAAACTGTGCAAATAGCTCAGCGAGGAATATCCGGTGCCGAAATCGTCGATATGGATGTGGACCCCCATATGCTGCAGCTTCGTCATGGTCTCCACCGCCCTGTCCGGGTGCTCCATGATAACGCTTTCCGTGATCTCGATGGCGAGGCTGCCAGGCTCCAGGCCATACTCGAGAAGGTTCGCCTGGATGGATTCGGCGAATCCGATCTGAAGGAGAAGCTTGCTCGAGATGTTCACGCTCATGCGGAGCTCCGGGTGCCCGGGATATTTCTTTTGCCAGGCCCCGATCTGGCCGCATGACTCCCGGATGATCCAGTTGCTGAGCGGGAAGATCAACCCGGTCTCTTCAGCGAGTGAAATGAACTCAAGCGGATAGAGCAGGCCCCGGGTGGGATGTCTCCAACGGACGAGGGCCTCGAAACCGATGAGACGATGTTCTTTCAGGTCCATGATCGGCTGATAGTGCAGGAGGAACCCTGCAGGGTGTTCGACCGCGATCCGCAGGTCGGACTCGAGTTGGAGGCGGTCGATGATGCTTGCGTGCATTTTTGTGTCGAAGAACTCATGCCGCGACCTGCCTTTGGACTTAGCCTCGTACATGGCTATGTCGGCGTCGCGCAGGATCTGCTCCGGCCATTCGTAGCGGTCCGATCTCAGCGCAAGGCCGATGCTCTGTGTTGTGCATATCTCGTTGCCCTGGATCGTGTAGTGCGGCGAGAGGACCTGCTCGATGCGCTGGGTGATCTCTTCGGCGTCCGCTGCATCGGTGATGTCCTCCAGCAGGATCGCGAACTCGTCCCCGCCGAGTCGCGCGACGGTATCTCCCGGGCGGAGGCAGGATTTGAGGCGCTGTCCGACCTCGATCAGCAGTTTGTCGCCGACGCCATGACCGAGGCTGTCGTTGATCACTTTGAAGCGGTCGAGGTCAAGGAACAGGACGCCGTAGAGGTACTGGGGATGCCGCCGGGCGCTGGCAATCACATGTTCGAGGCGGTCCATGAACAGGGCGCGATTAGGCAGGCCCGTGAGGGCATCGTGGAAGGCGTCGTAGAGGAGCTGTGCTTCGGCATTCTTCCTGCTGGTGATGTCGGTCTGGGAACCCGCCATGCGGTAGGCCTTCCCGTGCGTATCACGCACAGCGAGCCCGCGGTTGAGCATCCATCGGTAGGTCCCGTCCTTATGCTGGATGCGGTGCTCGTACTCGAACTGCGGGCTTTGGCTGTTGATATGCGCGGAAAGCTTCGCCTCCACCGGTTCACGATCATCAGGGTGGACCCGCGACAGCCATTCTTCAAGGGTGTTTCCGATCTCGGCATCGTCGAATCCGAGCATGGACTTCCAGCGGAAGGAATAATAGACCGTATTGCTCCGGATGTTCCAGTCCCAGAGACCGTCATTGGCGCCCCGCGCGGCCAGGGCGTACCGCTCTTCGCTTTCCCGGAGCGCTTCTTCCGTCTGTCTGCGCTCGGTTATTTCCCGCACGAGCTCCTCGTAATTCTCCTGCAGGGCGACGCTCATTGCGTTGAAGTGGGAGGCGAGCTCTCCGAACTCGGTCTTGTCCTTGTTCTCGATGGTATGTCCGAGATTCCCGCCGGCAATGGCGCGGGTCGCTTTCACGAGGTTGTCGATCGGTCCTGTTACAGAACGGGTCAGCTTCACGGCGACAACGGTGCCGAGCACGAGCGTGATGCCCATGGTGAAGAACAGGATGAGCTGTGCATCCCGCACATTCGTCGTGGCCTTTGCGGTCGTTGCCGTAAGCTTCTTGCTTGCCTCGATGGTCATCGCCTCGGTCTTTTTCAGGATATCATTCCCGATGGCCGCCGCATCGAACTGGAGCTTTGCGATCCGCTGCTTGTTTGCCGCAGCAGTGATGTAATAACTGAGGGAGTCCTGGTAGGCGTGCACGAGGTCCTGTATTTCGCTGATATTCTTGGCGATGCCCGGCTCATGGTGACAGCCGATGCATCGGCCGGCCGCGTCGTCGAGGTTGGACACGTTATCGACGATGGCGTCCACCTTGCGGCCGAGCATGGTGTGGACGGTGTACAGGTCGGACTGGACGGTCTGGATGGAGATGATGAGATTCTGGCGCAGGTCCTCGATCTGGTGGAGCTTGACGATCTTGTTCAGCGTGGAACTGGTGCTGGAGATGTAGAATGCCGACAGCACCGCTCCGGACGCTGAAATAACGAAGAGCATGAGCAGTGACAGAATGATCTTGCGTTTCATAGGGTGTTCCGAGCCTCCGCGGGGACCGGCATGCTATTCATTCCGATAGTTATAGCGCAGCATGTCGATGCCGGCCTTTTTCGCCATGTCGAACACCGGTTTATAATCCGCTGCCGTCGTTTCTATGAATTTCAGGGCTCCGAATTGTTCGAGGACCTGCTTGCCCCCAGGCTCGGTGTTCAGGCTGAGCAGGGCATCTTTCAGTTTTTTTCTGATATCCGCTCCCAGGTCCTTTCTGACGCACAGGCCGTTCGACGGAACCCAGGGGGACTTGGCGAGGATGACGAGTTCCTGGTCCACCCGCTGGTCTTCCTTGCGAACACGGTCATAGATGCTGTGCTTGGCCGCCCCGATGTCGGCCTTCTTGTTGAGCACGGCGAAGACCGCGGCGTCATGGCTCCCGGTAAAGAAATGTTCGCTGAAATAGGAATCAATATTGGTGATCCCGTTCTCCCGCAGGTAGGCCCGGGGAAAGATATAACCTGCCGTGGTGGCCTTTTCCACGAAGGCCATTTTCTTCCCTTTCATATCTGCCGCGGACCGGATGCGGCTGTCCTTTCGCACGAACAGGTAGCCCTGATAGGTCGAGGTATTGTCAAGGTTCACCGGCCGGGCAAGGGGAACCACCCCGAGTTTCTGGATCGCCAGGGCGCCGGTGAAGGAACCGAAGAAGGCCCCGTCCATCTTTTCCGCTGTGAAACTCTCGAGGATGTTGCCGTACCGGCTGAGGATGGTGAATTCCACCGGGATCCCGGTCCTCTTCGACAGGTAATCACCCAGCAGCTTGAAGCGCTGCTTCTGCTTGAAGATGTTCATTTCCGGGATGAGGCCGATGTATATCTTCTGCTGCGGGGGCTGGGGGACCGCCGCGGCCGGGAGGAACAGCATGCAGGCCAGGAAAAGGACGATCAGCCGTCGTAAGCGCATAAGATACCTCCTTACCGGTCGATGACGTGACGTGCGGACACAAAAGTATATAATATTCACATTTTATAATGGGAAAGTCAACCTATTTTTGTGGGCCGGTCCGGCTGGCTATACAATGCGGCGGATTCTTCTGCGTCAAGAAAAGCAGCCATAAATCTTTAGGGATGAGGGGAGCGGGGACGAAATTCTTATTGACAAATCCATTAAAACATATTAATGTTTGCATATGTTTTGCTGGAGGTCCACTCGATGATTTCTACAGACGGAAGGTTAGAGCTATTAAAAGTGATCGCCCATCCCGCCCGGATCAGGATCCTTGAAGAACTTGTGCAGGGTGTCAAGTGCGTGAGTGACTTCGAGGACGCTCTCGACATCAGCCAGCCGAACGTGTCGCAGCACCTCAAACTGCTGCGCTCGCATCATATCGTCGATTATTTCGTCGACGGCAGGCTCAAGTGCTATTTTCTCAAAGAACCCTTCATTCCTGACCTCCTCGAAATCCTCAAGAAACAGTATGAAGAAGATATTCCTGCACCGGCCTGCTGTCCGGTGACGAGAAAAGGAACGTATCCCGGAGAGAGGAGACGATAGATGCAGAAGCACACGATCACCTTGTACGCGAACGATCCCCTGGGGAAGCGATGATCGGCGAACCAGGACGCCGCCCTGCGGGCGGCGCAGGAGTTCGGGGCCGAGATCAGGATCATCAAGAAGACATCACCGGAATATGCCGTGCTTGCAGACAAGCCCCCCTGCCCGTCGGTCATCGTGGACGGGACCTTCATCGTACGGGACGGCGTGGCCGATGTTGAGCAGTTGCGGGCGGCCCTGACCGGCAGGCCAAGGGAAGGCGCGTGATGGACCTCTCCCTCATCATCACGCTGCTCTGCCTCGGCCTCGGCGGCGGATTTCTGTCGGGCCCTTTGGGTCTGGGCGGCGCCATCTTCATGATCCCCCTGCTTCTGTATGTTCCGCCGCTTCTCGGGGTGGGGCAGTTCGACATGAAGCAGGTGGCCGCGGTCAGCATGGTCCAGGTCCTCTCGGCGTCCCTCACCGGCGTCATCGTCCATCACAAGAACAGGTTCGTGAGCAGGTCGCTCCTGTTCACCATGGGCATCTCCAATGCCGCCGGGAATCTCGCCGGCTCCCTCTATTCCCGGAATACGCAGAGTGAACTCCTTCTCGCCATCTTTGCCACCCTGGCCGTGATCGCCGCGATGGCCATGTTCATTCCAAAGCGGGAGCAGGGCGAGGGCATCGCGCCGGAGGCGATCGAGTATAACAGACCCCTGGCCGCGGCGGTCAGCCTCGCCATCGGATGCTTCGGAGGCATGGTGGGAGCGCCGGGCGCCTTCATCTATATTCCAGTCATGATCTATCTCCTGAACATTCCCACGCGCATCGTGATCGGCAGCACCCTCGGGATCGTCTTCTTCGGCGCGGTCACCGGAACGATCGGGAAAATGATCACCGGCCAGATCCTCTGGCCGGCTGCGCTCGCGCTCGTCGTCGGTACGGTGCCCGGCGCCCAGCTCGGCGGGACCATGAGCAAGAAAGTGAACACAAAATACCTGCGGATGGCCATCGCGGTCATCATCGCGGTCACGGGCCTCAGGATGTGGTATCAGATAGTGACCGGCCGATGATCCGGAATTTCTGAGCGGGGGTGCGCAGACCAGCACTGGTCCGGCGGCGGAGCGGTAAATGACAAAGAAAACGGCATGGCTGATCCTTTCGGCGCTGATCGTCCTGTTCCTGCTCTGGCGGCTCCTGCGGCCTATGAACATCTTTGTCGTCGACGAGCGATTTGAAAGGCCGATGCAGGTCGAGACGCCCCGCGGCATCGCATCGTTGAGCGCAAAGGACTGCGGGACCTGCCACCGGGAGATCTACCGCGAGTGGGCCGGCAGCATGCACGCCCGGGCGTGGACCGAGCCGTACTTCCAGGTTGATTTCAAATACGACGGGTCCCTGCAGATATGTCTCAACTGCCATACGCCGCTGGTGAACCAGCAGCAGGACCTCGTGCTGGGATTCCGGGACCGCGATAAATTCGATCCCATTCTTATACCGAACCCGGAATTCGACGCATCGCTCCGGGACGAAGGCGTGACCTGCGCGGTCTGCCACATTCGCAACGGCAGGATCGTCGGCCCGTTCCCGACGGACAGGGCGCCCCATCCTGTAGAGCATGATCCCAATATGTCGCAGGGGATCAAACCCTGTCTGAAGTGCCATGTGGTAGCGGGAAAACGATGGGACACGTTCTACACTATTCCACCATGCGGCACCGTCGCGGAGATAGAAGCAGGTAAACAGACGATAGACTGCGTTTCCTGCCACATGCCGCCCGTCGTGCGGCCGGCAGCCGAGGGGATGCCGGCCCGGAAAGGGCGACAGCATCTGTTCCACGGAGGACATGAACCTGAGCGCGTGAAGGAGTCGCTGCAGGTCGACCATAGATTGGAGGATGACGGGCTGGTCGTCACGCTGACGAACGTGGGGGCGGCCCACTATCTTCCGACCGGCACCCCGGACCGGCATCTGACCCTCGAGTTGAAACTCCTGGGACCGGGAGGGGAGGTGCTGAAGGAAAAGGCGTACGCGATGAAACGGTACATCCTCTGGAGGCCGTTCATCGTCGATCTCCGGGACACGCGGTTGCCGTACCAGCAGCCGAGAGAGTTCAGGCTTCCCCTGATCAGGAGCGGCCCCGGCGCTCCCGCCGCCGTGGACGTGACCGTCAGGTACCATCTTCTTGATGAAGCACGGCGGAAAAAGATAGGCTATAACAATGTCGAGCCGATCGCCTATTTCCTATACCACGCAAGAATTCCCCTTGGTCCGCAGCAATGAGGCCAGGGGCAGGGAGGAGGACCCTATGCCGAAAACGATCACGCTGTATCTGTCAACATCGCCCTATTCCTACGAGAACACGCTGACGAGCGCCCGCATCGCTGAATCGGCCCTGAACAAGGGCCACACCGTGAACCTCATCGCATCTGCTGACGGCATCTACTGTTTTCTGACAAAGCAGAAGGCGAAGGGCATTCTGAACGCCGAGGAGGAGTTTGCCCGGCTCATCCAGAAAGGCTTAAAGGTGTATCTCTGAGGAGGCTGCGTGAACTTTCGCCGTGCGGCGAAAGACGATTATCTTGCAAACACGGAGGTCGGCTCCCTGAAAGGACTGTTCGTAACCATGGGCGAGACCGATGTCTGGCTTAATCTCGGGGCATGATTCAAAATGCGGAGTGCGGAATGCGGAGTGCGGAATCAAAACACAAGGAGGATGAAATGGCATCCATTGCAATGATACTGAAACGATCGCCCTACGGAGACATCAATGCGGCTGAGGCTGTGAGGCATGCTCTCGGCGCGGTGTCGTTCGAAATGGGTGTTGACCTGATCCTGGTGGACGGCGGGGTGCTGCTTGCAAAAAAAGGACAGGACGACACCGGGACCGGATTCACGAATCTTGAGGGCACGCTCAAGGATTGCCTGGAGATGGGAGTCGCGGTCTATGCCGACGTTGCTTCACTTAAGGCGCAGCGCGTCGCATCGAATGATCTTGTTGAAAACGTAAAGATAGTCAGCAGCAAAGAGATCGCCGGACTGGTGAAAGAAGCGACAACGACAATGATATTCTGAGGAGGATGCCATGCTTGTGATGATAAAAAGCGCGCCGGATACGACTGATGGAGCACTCGGATTGACCCTCGCGAAGGAAAGCGGGGCCGATCTTATCCTTCTGCAGAACGGTGTCTATTTTGGTCAGAAGGAGCGGCTGGGGGCTGTTTCGGGCGCAGTGTATGTCCTCGATGACGACAAGAGGCTTCGGGGTCTCAAGGATTCCGAGATGGATGACCGCGTAACAATCATCGACTACGACAAAATGACGGACATCATAACGGGCGGCGAGAAGGTCGCAGGAATGTTTTGAAGACAGACGACAGACAACAGAGGACAGACAACAGACGACAGATATCGATAGCAGGCACAACAATGCTTATGGGTTTTAGTCTGTCATCTGCAATCTGACATCTGTACTCTGAACCAAGGGGAGGATATCATGGCAAAGATCGTTGTTTTAGGTGGATCGTTCGGGGGGTTGACGGCGGCGTTTGAACTTAAGCGGCTGCTCGGCAAGAAAGCGGATGTGACCGTGGTGAGCGATGACGACCGGTTCGTGTTCCTGCCGTCCCTGCCGTGGCTCATCATGGGGTGGCGGAAGCCGGAGGACATCACGCTCAAGGTGAGCGAAATACTCAAACCGAAGGGAATTGATTTCGTCCATGAGGCTGCGAAACAGGTAGATGCCGACGCATCGAAGGTCATCACGTCAAAAGGGAAAGAGCTGCCGTATGACTTTCTCGTCATCTCAACCGGTCCGCATCTCGCCTTTGATGAGATTCCCGGCCTCGGACCGGATAAAGGATATACCGCCTGCACGTTCACGCTCGATCATGCGGTGAAGACCGGAGCGACGTGGAGGAGCGTTCTCGAAAATCCCGGTCCCATAGTCCTCGGCTCATCGCAGATGGTGAGCTGCTTCGGCCCGTCCTACGAGCTTGCTTTCGAGATGGATGCCGAGCTTCGCAGGCGGAAGATGCGCCATAAGGTTCCTATCCTCTATCTCACCTCCGAGCCTTACCTCGGCCATATGGGCGTAGGCGGACTCGGCGCTTCCAAGACCTTCATGGAGTACGAGTTCGCTGAGCGGGACATCAAGCCGATCGTCAGCCAGGCCATCGAAGAGGTCACGCCGGGAGAGATCAAATTAAAGGACGGTACGAAGATCCCCTTCAAGCTCGCCATGATCGCGCCGCCGTTCAAGGGCGTTCCCGCTGTCGCGCCGCTCGGTAATCCGCGGGGCTTCATCCCCGTTGACAAGAACTACCGTCACACAAAGCACAAAAATATATTTGCGATCGGAGTCGCGATAGCCATCGCGCCGCCCGAGGTGACGCCGGTGCCCACGGGCGTTCCAAAAACGGGATTCATGACCGTCAAGATGGCCAAGACGGCCGCGGCGACGATCGCTTCCGATGTCACCGGAAAGACGCCGCCCATCGCGGACGAACTCGGTGTCATCTGCCTCATGGACATGGGGAACACAGCGGCCATCATGAAGGCCTATCCGGTCCTGCCGCCGAGGCAGAGCTCGTATACAAAGAAGGCTGTCTGGGCAAAATGGATGAAGGTCGGATTTGAAAAGTACTTCCTGTGGAAGATGAAAAATGGGGTGAGCAATCTGCCATGAAGAAAAAAGAATTTTACGAATTACACGCTGAATTCTGCAAGACCTTCACAAACCCGAAACGGATCGAGATCTTGGATCTGCTGCGGACAGGTGAAATGCGCGTCACGGCCATTCAGGAGAAGATCGGCGAATCGAAGTCCCATACCTCGCTTATGCTGTCCGTAATGCGCATGAAAGGAGTTTTGAAGGCAAAGAGGGATGGAGCCAACATCTACTACAGCATTGCAGACGACAAGATCGCCCATGCCTGTGTCGTTATGCAGGAAGCTCTTGCCGGCATGATAGGGAAGGCGCCAAGGGCAAGAACTATCAGGGAAGGGAGATGAACTCAATGACAAAGATTGTCAAGAATGTGTCGATCATGTGCTTTCACGAGGAGCTCTGTCAGGTCTATAACGCGCTCATGACCGCGCTGAGCCTGCTGCGAGAGGGCTCGAAGGTCACGATGTTCTTCGGCTCACGGGGCATTAATGCCGTGCACAAGGAAAAGGTGAAGACCCTCAAGTGTCTGCCTGATCAGCCGAAGGAAGAGGGCGACGCGGTTATGCAAAAGATGGAGGAGATGAACCTGCCGAGCGTGGAAGACATGTTCTTCATGCTGATCGCCGAAGGCGGGACGGTTCTTGCCTGTCCTTTGAACGTTGCGCTGTTCAATATTGTACCGTCAGAGTTGATCGACGGCGTGAAGGTTGCCGATCCCGCAAAATACTATAAAGAAACAGTCATTCCCGCTGATATGAATCTCACGTTCTAAGCCATGCAATCCCCGCTGCAATTGCGGCGGGGGATGTTTTTAGAGTATATATATGCAAATATCTTTATTCTTGTATCCAAATTGCAGGAGGTGCGCATGAAGAAATTTTCTCTGGTCGAATTCTCGGTCGACCACCCGAAGCTGATTGTCGCTCTGTCGATTATCCTCACGCTCCTCTTCCTGACCCAGTTCCCGAAGGTGAGGACGGACACCAATCCCAAGAACATGCTGCCGCCAACGTCGGACGTCCGGGTGGGAAACGACGAGGTTGAGAAAACCTTTGGCCTCTATGAGGACATGATCGTCCTCGGCATTCAGAACGAGAAAGGCATCCTGAATTCCGATACGCTCGGCAAGGTACAGAGGATCACCGATGAGATCCTGAAGATCAAAGGCGTTGCGGCCCGGGACGTATCGAGCTTCACGACCATCGACAATGTGACTGTTGAAGGCGAAACGCTGAAGGTCGGCCCTCTCATGATCATGGCGCCGAAGACGGATAAAGAGATGGCCGTTATGCGCAAGGCGCTTTTTGAAAACCCGCTTTTTATCGACCGGATCATTTCAAAGGACGGCAAGACCACGGCGATCTATGTTCCCCTTGAAAAAGGCGGCAATGGAAAAGAGATCGCCGACAAGATCAGGGAGATCATCAAGACAGAGAAGGGCGACGAGACCTATTACGTTGCCGGCGATCCCGTGGCGCGGGACACCTTCGGAGCGGACATGTTCAAGCTCATGGCGGTATTCGCGCCCATAGCCGGGATGGTCATGCTGCTGGTCAGGTTCCTTATGTTCAAGGACCTGTTCCTCTCCATGACGCTCATGATGGACGCCATGATCAGCATTGTTTGGAGCATGGGACTTCTTATCGGGCTCGGCTTCCCGATCCATATCATGAGCTCCATGGCCCCCGTGTTCATGATGGCCATCGCAACGGACAGCATGCACATCTTCAATGAGTTCTATTTCCGCTATCGTGAAAAGAAGGACAAGCGGGCCGCGATCATCGCGACCATGAACGCCGTAAGCAGGCCTGTGCGCAATACCGCCCTGGCAACGGCAGCGGGTTTTGGCGTGCTGTTGTTCATGAATATCATCCCGGTCAAGGTTTTCGGCGGTCTTGTGGCGTTCGGGACCATCGTCCTCAGAGTATTGAGCTTCAGCTTCATTCCCGCCATGTTCACCTTTGTAAAGGACGAGAAAATAGAGAAGATATCCCGGTCGGAGGACAGTGAGGCGGGCGGGTCGTCGTTCCTCAAGAAGCTTGCCGGGCTCGGCATCCGGAAACCCGCTACGACGGTTCTCGTCGGCGTTGTGCTCGTTGTCGCGGCCATTATCGGCATCTCGAAGACGGTCGTGAACAATAATCTCGTGGAATGGTTCAAAAAAGGCAGCGATGTCCGCGTAGCGGACACGGTCATGAACAAGGCCCTGGGCGGAACGTCGCTCGGCTACATTGTGGCGATCTCCGACAAGGACGATTACATAAAAACGCCGGAAGCCATGCGCTATATCGAAGGGCTGCAGCGGCGCCTGGAAAAGCTGCCGGTCGTGGGCAAGACGACGTCAGTTGTGGATTATGTGAAACGGATCAACCGCGTGCTTCATAATGACGACCCGAAGTACGACGCGGTCCCCGAGAACAAGGAGATGATCGGACAGTACCTGTTCCTCTTCGCCATGTCGGCAAAGCCGTCCGACCTCGACAATGTCGCGGACTATCCTTTCCGCAAAGCCAATATCTGGGTGCAGCTCAAGACGTGGGACGCGAAGGCGATGGAATCGGTCATCGCGGCGGTCGACGAATACCGGAAGGAAAACCCGACGCTCATGGTGTTCAAGCCCGCAGGCATCGCCTACTTCAACCTGGTCTGGAACCATGAAGTCCTCTGGGATATGGTAAAAGGCCTTATCCTGGCGCTGATCGCCGTGTTCGCGATCCTTGCCTATGACTTCCGTTCCATCAAATGGGCACTGATCGGCTATATACCTCTCCTGTTCACGATCATTCTCATTTACGGGGTTGTCGGTTTCGTGGGGAAAGACTTCGATATGCCGATCTCGGTGATGAGCTGCCTGTCCCTGGGCATGGCAGTTGACTTCGCCATCCACTTCGTGAGCAGGCTGCGGCAGCGTATGAAGGAAACGCCCGGAGAATCATTGGCCGATGCGCTGCTCTGGACCGCCGCGCGGCCGGGCAAGGGCATCATGCGGAACGCGATCCTGTTCGCCGCCGCCTTCGCGGTCATGCTCTTCGCGCCGCTTACGCCGTATATCACCGTGGGCGCGTTCATCGTGAGCATGATGCTGCTGAGCGCATTGATGACGATTCTCTATCTTCCGGCCCTCATTACGTTGACGCAGGGCTGGCTATTCAAGGGGGAAGTGCGATGAAAAAGATATTTCTACTGGCGGCTGCACTGATCACGGTCGTTTTTGTCTCAGGTCATGTACATGCCATGACCGCTGATGAGATCATGAAGAAGTCCCAGGCGGCCTTTCTCTACCCCGGCGCCGATCTCAAGGCGCGGGTCATGATGAAGCTCGTCAGCAAAGGCGGCCAGGAACGGGTGCGCGAAATGATGATGCTCAGGAAGAACTACGGCCAGCCTGGCGGCGAGCAGAAGTATTTCATGTATTTCTTCCAGCCGGCCGACGTGCGGAACATGACGTTCATGGTCTACAAATATCCGGGCAAGGACGCCGACCGGTGGCTCTTTGTCCCCGCCATCAACATGGTCAGGCGGATCGCTGCACAGGACAAGCGGTCCAGTTTCGTGGGCTCCGATTTTACCTACGAGGACATTTCAGGCCGGAATCTGGAAGATGATACCCACGCCGTCGTGAAGGATGAAAAAATCGGCGACTGTGATTGCACGGTCATCAAGAGCACTCCAAAGGCGGCTGAGATGGAATACAGCTACAAGCTCTCTTGGATCGACAAGGGCACTTTTTTGCCGATCAAGGAAGAGTATTATGACAAGAAGGGCGAGTTGTACCGGGTCTTCAGCGCGGACGAGATCAAGGACGTGAAAGGTCATCCCACGATCATAAAAAGATCGATGAAAAACCTCTTGAGCGGACACATGACCGAAGTATCGTTTCTCAAAGCAGAATACAATGTGGGAATCGAGGACAGTCTCTTTACCGAGCGGTATCTCAAGCAGCCGCCGAAGAGGTGGATCGAGTGAGCAGAAGACAGACGACAGACAACAGACAACAGAAATCAGACGTCGTATCGCTGGTCGCCTGCTGTTTGCTCTTGCTCGTGTGGCCGTTGTCTGCTGTGGCCGTAGAAACGTCCCTGCACGGCTTCGTGCAGGGAAATTATTCAATGAATACGACCGAGGATAATCCCGATGGAAAGGATTTCAAGTGGTCCGAGGAGCGCGCTCAAGTCAAGCTTGAAGCCACGGCTGATCAGTTCAGCCTGTTTATCAAGGGCGATGCGTTTCACGACAACATCGATAAACATTCGATAATGGAACTGCGGGAGGGTTACGCTGACTACACATCCGAAAAATGGGATGCGCGGATCGGCAGGCAGGTCGTCACCTGGGGTGTCGGCGACCTGCTGTTCATCAACGACGTGTTCCCGAAAGACTTCGCTGCGTTCTTCTCAGGCCGTCCGATGGAGTACCTGAAAAATGGAGTGGACGGCGCAAAGGTCGGTCTGTATCCGGGATTCGCATCGTTCGAGTTCATTGCGGTCCCGTATTTCGAGCCGAACAAGTATCCTGACCCAAGTAGATTCCGGATGTTCGATCCGATGGCAAGCATCACGAATAGGGAAACACAAGATCCGTACAGAGACTTTCACAAGGCGGAGAAAGCATTGCGCGTGTATCGCGATGTGGCCGGATTCGATGCCTCATTGTATTACTATCACGGCTTCTCACGCCAACCATCGGTATTGCCGGACAATCCCGTCGCGCCGACCAGGCTCACCCTGTTCTATCCCGAGCTTTCCGTATATGGCGCGAGCGTTCAGGGCAGGGCCTTGGACGGCGTCCTGAGTTTTGAAACTGGCTACTATGATTCCCGCCAGGACCGGCACGGTACTGATCCGATGATCCCCAATTCGCAAACACGCTACTTGATCGGATATCAGCGTCAGCTTTGGGAGGACTTTACCGTCGGGGCACAGTATTACGGCGAGCATATGCAGGACCATTCAGCCTATGTCCAGAATCTTCCTTCCGGTTTCCCGCGGGAGAAGCGTCTTCATCAGCTTGCTTCCGTGCGCCTCACGCAATTCATGATCCATCAAACTCTGAGGCTGTCCTTCTTCGCGTTCTACGGTCTTTCGGACAGAGACTACCTGCTGAACCCCGAAGTGAAGTACAACCTTACGGATTCAGTATGGATAGCGCTTGGCGGGAACGTGTTCGGCGGGGGCAAACCGTGGGGCCAGTTCGGACAATTTGCGAATAATGACAATGTCTATGCGCAAGCGAGGTATGAGTTCTAATTTGATGTTTTCTCATGCAATAGGAGAAGGTTTTTGTTTTGATAATTTTCCTCTCCTATGATATGCTTTCTCATGCTTGCATCCTGGTTCTGATCGAAGAGAACCACGCACCATAATCCTGACCTGCTGGAGGTGGACCGTGATGGACAAGATCGTACGAGTGCTCCTGTGCTTTGCGTTTTTCGGTGTGTCGCTGGCGCATGCTGAACAGTATCCGTCAAAAGTGATCACCATCGTCGTGCCGTTCTCCGCGGGCGGTCCCACGGACACATCCGCACGTCTGCTCGGCCAGACGATGGGCGCCGCGTTGAAGACCCAGATGATCGTGGAGAACGTGGCCGGCGCCGGAGGCACGATCGCCGCCGCTAAGGTGGCCGGTTCCCCTCCCGACGGATACACGGTCTTTTTTCACCATATCGGATTTTCCACCGCACCGTCCCTCTATCGCAAACTGCCCTATGATACGATCAAGGACTTTGAGCCTATCGGCCTGATCGGCGATGTGGCGATGACGCTGGTCGCGCGGAAGGATTTCCCTGCCAAGGACCTCAAGGAGCTGATCACGTACGTCAAAGCCAATAAGGAGAAGGTCAATCTGGCCAACGCCGGACTGGGCGCCGCCTCGCACTTGTGCGGCATGCTCTTCATGTCGGCGATCCAGACGGAGTTCACCACCATCCCCTACAAAGGCACGGGACCGGCAATGAACGACCTCCTCGGAGGACAGGTGGACTTCATGTGCGACCAGACCTCCAATACCATCAGCCAGATCAAGGCCGGCAAGGTCAAGGTCTACGGGGTGACGACGAAGACACGGGTGTCCGCGCTGCCCGACGTGCCGACGCTGCAGGAAGCCGGCTTGCCGGGCTTCGAGGTTTCCGTGTGGCAGGGACTGTACGTGCCGAAGGCGACGCCGAAGGCGGTCATCGACACGCTCGTCAAGGCGCTGCAGACGGCGCTGGCCGATCCCGCTCTGAGGAAGCGTTTTGATGAGCTGGGGACCGAAGCCGCCTCGAAAGAGAACGCCACCCCCGAGGCACTGCGCAAGCACCTCAAGTCCGAGATCGATAAATGGGCCCCGATCATCAAAAAGGCCGGTGTCTACGCCGACTGAGCAGATAACCATGCAGCAGAGGCCGGGATCCATTCCCGGCCTCGCTTTTAATTCTCACTACGTGTGCGCACGAAATCGTTTCGCCGCAGCGCAGCATCCGAACGCGGGAATCGTTGCTCTGACCTTCCGGAGAATGTCTTGACCTCACCCATCCGCAATCCGAAGGATTTCTGGACCGGCATCATCTACATCGTTTTCGGAACGGCCGCGATCATCATCGCCCGAGACTACGGCATGGGCAGCGCCCTCAAGATGGGCCCCGCCTATTTTCCCATGGTGCTCAGCGTCATGCTCATCCTGATCGGGGTCGCTTCGCTTGTGCGCTCGTTCATCCGGCCGGGCAGTCCTATAAGCAGGTACGCGTTCAAGGGACTCCTGCTGGTAACTGCCTCGACGGTCCTGTTCGGCCTGGTCGTCCGGGGCGCCGGCCTTGTCATCGCGCTGCCGCTGCTGGTGATCATCAGTTCGTATGCCAGCCATCAGTTCCGCTGGAAATATTCACTGGCCATGGCCGCGGGACTCACCGTGTTCTGTATCCTGATATTCCTGAAGGGTCTGGGAGTGCCGCTTCCCATGCTGGGATCATGGTTCGGCAGATGAACCAACCCGGACGTGACACGAAAAAATTTGCCACAGAGGACACAGAGATCACCGAGGGAGAACTGTAAAACACATCTCGCAGGTGTGTAAATTATTCAAGCCTTTCTCTGTGCACTCGGTGACCTCTGTGGCTAAGGGTTCTGTGAAGGGTATTTGACTCTTTGGTAACTCGTAGAGATATCTGAGAAGGTACTATGCTATGGAACTTCTTGCAAACCTCGGTTTAGGATTTTCGACCGCATTAACTCCGGGCAACCTGTTGTACTGCCTGGCGGGAGTTTTTCTCGGTACCCTCATCGGGGTGTTGCCCGGGCTCGGACCGACCGCCACCATCGCCATGCTGCTTCCTATCACGTTCACCCTGCCGCCGATCTCCGCCCTTATCATGCTGGCAGGCATTTACTACGGTTCCCAGTACGGCGGTTCCACGACCTCCATCCTGATCAATGTGCCGGGAGAGGCGGCTTCGGTGGTCACCACGCTGGACGGATATCAAATGGCGCGCCAGGGGCGCGCCGGCGTGGCGTTGGCAACGTCCGCCATCGCCTCCTTTTTCGCCGGTACGGTCGCGACCCTCCTGCTCGCCCTGTTCGCGCCGCCGCTCGCGGAGTTCGCGCTCAAGTTCGGTCCTGCCGATTATTTTTCGCTCATGGTGCTGGGGTTGCTTGCCTCGGTGGTGCTCGCCCAGGGTTCGTTGCTCCATGCCATCGGCATGGTCGTGCTCGGCCTGCTCCTGGGATTGGTCGGCACGGATGTCAATTCCGGCGCGCAACGGTTCACCTTCGGCATGCCCCAGCTCGCCGACGGCATCGGATTCGTGGTGGTCGCCATGGGCATGTTCGGACTGGCGGAGATCATCCGCAACCTGGAGCGCGAGGGTGACCGCACATCGGCGGTGACCAGGATCACCAGCCTGATGCCGACCAAAGAGGACTGGAAGCGCATGGTGGGGCCGATCCTGCGCGGGACCGCAATCGGCTCGGCCCTCGGCATCCTTCCCGGCAGCGGGTCCATCCTGGGCTCCTTCGCGGCCTACTCCATTGAAAAGAAGGTCTCGAAACATTCGGCGGAATTCGGCAAGGGAGCCATCGAAGGCGTCGCAGCCCCCGAATCGGCCAATAACGCAGGCGCCCAGACCTCGTTCATCCCCATGCTGACCCTGGGGATCCCGTCCAACCCGGTGATGGCGCTCATGGTCGGCGCGATGATCATCCAGGGCATCCAGCCGGGCCCTTCGGTGATGGTCGAACAGCCGGCGCTGTTCTGGGGCATCATCGTTTCCATGTGGATCGGCAACCTTTTCCTGATCATCCTCAACCTGCCCATGATCGGGATGTGGGTGCGGATCGTCATGGTTCCCTACCAGCACCTGTTCCCGGCCATACTCGTGTTTTGCACCATCGGCGTGTTCAGCCTGAAGAACACCGAGTTCGACATCTACTTCATGGCGTTGTTCGGAGTGCTGGGGTATGTCTTTACCAAGCTGGACTGCGAACCGGCGCCGATGCTGCTTGCCTTCATCCTCGGCCCGATGATGGAAGAATATCTGCGCCGTGCCCTGCTGCTCTCGCGCGGCGATCCGATGGTGTTCTTACGAAGGCCGATCAGCGCGACCCTGCTCGCTCTCGGCGTGCTGGCGATCATTGCCGCGAGCATCCCTTCGCTGTACAAGAAACGCGAAGAGGCCTTCCGCGGTGATTGATCACGTTATCCGTACCTAACCCGGACAAGCCGGAACCAAAAGGCATCTCTCGCAACCAAAAGTAGGCGCTTCTAAGCGAGCTGCAGAGCGCAAAGGAAACCTTGAATCTAAATCTTTTTTAGTTTAAAAACATAAAGCAAGTCGTCGCTTAAGTATTCTTGGCGGCCTTTGCGACTTTGCGAGAAATATTCTTGCCCTTTTGAGTAGAATTGTATTCTGCAGTTACTAAACACTGCCCGCGATCATTTTGTCCGTGATGGCCGGGAACTGTCCCATGATCCTCTATCGCCAAATAACCACGCACGATCGTGAGTACGCCCTGGAGAAGGAGCTGAGGAACAGGGTCCTGCGAATGCCCCTGGGCCTCCATCTGTCCGAACAGGATGTGCGCGACGAGGACGAGCAGGTCCATCTGGTGGCCGTAAACGGCAAGGGCCAGGTGATCGGATGCGTGCTGATCGCTTTTTCCGGGGACGTCGCGAAGGCCCGGCAGCTTGCCGTCGAAGGGGCGTACCGGGGCCGGGGGATCGGCATCGAGCTCATGAAGCGCGCGGAAGATGCCATCCTTGCCCGCAACATCCGAACGGTGACGCTTCATGGCCGTGTGACGGCACGCGGATTTTTTGAGCGGTTGGGCTATATCGCAGAGTCCGGTGTCTTTACGGAAGTCACGATCCCCCATATTACGATGCACAAAGACCTTACAGGAGGCTGAACATGCTTATCCGGCTCTACTTCAACGATCCGCAGGGAGGACGGTGAAATCATATCGGTTCCGTGGTCACGGACCTGAAGAAGAAGTATCCGTTCGATGTTGAGATCGTCAAGAAGACCTCCTTCGGCCTGTTCCAGCGGGCGTCCCTGCCCAAGTTCCCGGCCGTTGAGATCGACGGTAAGGTGGTCTTCGAGGGCTGCGACATCACGCAGGAACAACTTGAGGCCGCTATCAAGCAGCGGTCCTGATCCGCGAACAGGGTATGATAATAATCATACTGCGTCCGCGGACGTGATGCTATAATCTTTTCATGACCTATCCCCGCAGTTCGATCCGCTTCGTCCGGTACGTGGTACAGATCGCGTTCCTGCTGATCACCCTCTATGCCGGCTGGGAATTCCACCAGTTCGTGCTGCACTTCGAGGACCCGGCCAATCCCTTTGTACAGCGGCCTCCGTCCGTGGACGCGTTCCTTCCCATCGGCGGGCTCATGGCCTTCAAATTCTTCGCCGTCACCGGTCTCGTGGAGCCTCTCCACCCCTCGGGCCTCGTCCTGTTCATCGCCATCACCGGCGTTTCCCTGTTCCTGAAAAAAGGCTTCTGCGGCTGGATCTGCCCGGTCGGTACGCTGTCACAGTATGTCTGGATGGCCGGTGAGAAGGTCTTCGGCAGGAACTTCCGGATCGAGAAGTACACCGACATCGGCCTGCGGTCCATCAAGTACGCCCTGTTTGCATTCTTCTTCGTTGCGATCGTCATCGCCATGGGCAGCAACTGGATCCTCATGTTCTTTGGTACCGACTACTACAAGGTTGCGGACGTCAAGATGCTCAAGTTCTTCACCGACATGACCGCACTGACCTTCTGGGTCCTCGTCGCCCTGGGTGTCCTGTCACTGCTGTACAAGAACTTCTGGTGCCGCTACCTCTGCCCCTACGGCGCGCTCCTCGGCATCATCAGCCGGTGGAGCCCGCTCAAGATACGCAGGAATGAGGAGAAGTGCATCCACTGCCACGCCTGCACGACCGCCTGCCCCACACTTATCGATGTGGAGAAGAAAGACGTCATCAAGTCCGGCGAGTGTTTCGGCTGCATGACCTGCGTGAGCCGCTGCCCGTCGCCGGGCGCCCTGGACATGACCGTGAAGGCGGGAAAAATGACCTTCATCCTCAAACCGTTGGCCTATCCCGTCCTGCTCATCGCGTTTTTCTATCTCATCATCGGCATCGGTGTCCTTGCGGGCAAGTGGCATTCACAGATACCCTATGAGGAATACCAGCGCCTCGTTCCTCATGTCGATAGCCTGCGGCACTGACCGGCCCCCTCTCCTCGGCGCAAATCTGATATACTTTCATCGAAGAAGAAGCAAAGCGGTTCAGTCGCGTCCGGTCGCTCAAGGAGGGGACCATGAAAGCGCTCGTCACCGGCGGTACGGGGTTTATCGGCAGTCATGTCGTCGATCTGCTCCTGGAGAACGGCCATTCGGTAACGCTCTTGTCGCGTAAGCAGGCGGTCCCGGAACGCTGGACGGGAAAGGACATCACGGTCGTTCCGGGAGACCTCCGGGATGCCGATGCGGTGATCGGCGCCATGCAGGGCATGGACACGGTCTTCCACGTCGGCGAAGTAAGGACCACGTCGGCGGGCAATGCCTCGCTGAATGTCGACCTGGTGGAGCGCATGGCCGCCCGGCTGAAACCGTCGGGGGTGAAGCGGCTGGTGTTCGTAAGCTCCCTCTCGGTGGCCGGCATCCCCCTGGCGATCCCGGCGACCGAGCACACACCGGCCAGCCAGGTCCTTCGCGACCAGTACACGGAATATAAGCGGAAGGCCGAGGAGATCATTCGTCAGTCTCCCGCAGGCGTTGAGCATGTCATCCTGCGGCCCGGCGTGGTGTACGGTCCCGGCTCACGGTATCTCGGGAGGCTGGTCGACACCATCAGGCGTTTCGGACCGCTCGGCCTGCCGTTCATCGGCCAGGGGACGAACCTCATGCCGCTGATCCACGTGAAGGACCTTGCACGGGCTGTCTTTCTTGCGGGCACCGTCCCGGGTGCGGCCAACCAGACACTGAACGTAACCGACGGCGAACGCCGCACGTGGCTCGAATTTTTCACGGCCATAGCCGAGGCAGGACATAAGCGGTTCCGGATCATACCGGTCCACCCCGCACTGGCGCGGCTTCCGGCCATGTTCTTCGACCTGTTCACCGGGATATTCGGCCAGTCACTTGACCTGCCGTCCTACGTTTCTTATATCTCCCGGGATGTTCACTTCGACAACGGCAGGGCGCGGTTGGTGCTGGGCTGGGAGCCGGTGTACCATGACCTTCGCGACGCGGTTCGCGAAATGGTGGCATGGTACGCGAAGAAAAGGAACTGAACTGTGATCAGGGCTGCTGCGATTTCATCACCGCGCTTTTTAACCTTTTTCGTGATCGGCGGTCTCATCATGCAGGAAGAAACGCCGGTAATAAAAAGGAGGAGTATGGTCATGAGTAAAAGAGCTGTTGCAAGCACGATAATTGTGGTGTTGTTCCTGGCGGCATTGTCCCAGGCGGTACTTGCCCAGCAGGGTCCCGGCGGCGGCCCGGGCCCAGCGATGCGCGAAGGGATGGGAAAAGAGATCACGCCGGAGCAGTTCCCCGAGGTAAAGGCCAGGATACTGAAGATGCTCGACGAACGCAGACTCAGGATCGACCAGGAGAAGGCGTGCGTGGAGGCCTCCAAGAACGGAGAGGAGCTGAAAAAATGCAGACCTGAGCGGCCGGGCGGCGGTATGCAGGGCGGTCCCGGACAGCAGCGGCCTCCCCGGCCGGCCGGAGAGCAGAGGCAGTAGCGGAATTGAAGCGCCCTGCAGTCCCGCCCTGGCGGGACAGGGAATATTCGATCCTCAAGGTTGTTTCTTAATTCTCATCGCTCGCTCATGGATCCTTCAACAAGAGAAGCCGGCAGGTCCTTCTGCCGGCTTCAGCATTTACTCCTCTCGGCTGTTCTGTCTTGAAACGGACCTTCTAAAGTCGTAACATCCGATAGACGTGTGGTATATGGGCCGGTTTATCGAAATGGGAATATCAGGTAAGAGAAAAGCGCTCTGCGCCATCCTGCTGCTCATGACAGCCGCCGCGACCTGCCCGGCCGGGGAGAAGGTCGAAGTTGCGAGCATTGACACCAAGACGCGCCGGCAGACAACGAGCCTGGTCGTTCCTCCGGCGGTGAAGGAGGCATATGAATACTATGAGATCAGGGGGAACAGCGAGGACGAGTTGCGAAGTGAAATGTGCCGGAATGGCTGCAAATGGAAGGACGGGAAGATCTACGATTCCGTGACCAACTGGCATGTAACGTGGGATTACGATCATGAACGGGCCCCGCAGGCCTGTTCCGCCGATTCCTTCAGGGCCACCGTCAATATCACCTTCCGCTATCCCAAATGGATCAAAACCGGCGGTGTTCCCGGGCCGCTTGCGGTCAAATGGGACAGTTACATGAAAAGCCTTGTGGAACATGAAACCGGGCATCGCGACATGGCTGTGGAGGCCGCGGCCGAACTTTCCCTGGCTGTGGCCGGTCTCGCCCCGGCGCCTACCTGTGCGGAGCTCGATCGGGCGGTCAGGTCCTTGTGCCGCGAACGGATGAGGAAGCTGGACGCCGACGCGAAGGAGTATGATGAAGCGACGTACCACGGCAGTGCTCAAGGGGCGGTATTTCCCTGACCGAACCGCTCCGGTAGAAGGTACGCACGACATACGGAAGGCCGGTCTATTCTTGACCGGTCTTTTTTTTATTTCCGTGATGGTTCAGATGGCGGGACGGATAAAAAAAGCAGGCCGGAGATCCGGCCTGCTCGATGATCAACTGCGCTGTATTTCTTGTACCAGCCTGTCACGTGATCAGATGCTTACTTATGCGACTAAAGCTATTCCGTACTGAGGGGGACAGCGAGAAGACTATCCCAGATCCTGGTTCTCTCGTCCTCTTTCGCCACTCCTCCAGCAGCAGAACCTTTTGCTTCTCTTTCTGCCAGGGCAACGTCAGGGGACGCAAAGGCGGCAATGAACAGTTCCGTGCCGATATCCTTGCTGCTGCCGAATACCGGCATTTCATCCGCATAGGCCGTACCGACGGCGAGCAGGAACAGCGTCATTACTGCAACGGTAAATAGTGTTTTCATAGCAGGTACCTCTCTTTCCACACTGCATTGGTTCCTTATCTCAAGTATAGCACTGGACCTGCAATTGTCAATAAGATTCGAAACAATGAAACGATTGGGGGAATGAGCAAACAGCAAGCCGTTGATATTAAAAGATATATATTTCCGGGAAGGAAGCGTGATCCATTTTGCTAAGTCATTGATAGAAAAAGGGGAATATCGTCAAGCGGGGCTTGCCCGCCGGACGATGAGCTTCCGCACCTCCTCCGCGAGAAGCAGGAAGAGGGCAAAGGGTATGAGCATGAGCCAGGTGCTGAGCGGGAGAGGGGCCGTGGCAAAGAGGGCGTTCCCGAAGGGATGGTAGACGATGAAGAACTGGAGCAGCAGTTCCGCACCGATGCCGAGGAAGATCAATTTGTTCGAGGCCCAGCCAATGGTGAAGATGGACTCCCGGTGTGAGCGGCAGGCGAAGACATTGGCCACCTGGCAGACGATAATGGCCGTGAGGCAGGCCGTGGTCGCCTGGAGATAGAGCGGGTCGGTAAGCGCCAGGACCTGTCCCCAGGACCAGCCGCCGCTCGTGAGGACCCAGAAGAAGCCGAACATGCAGGCAGCCGCCTCAATGGAACCGAGGAAGAGGTACGCCCGCGAGATGAGCGGAAGACCGATGAGCCGCTCCGACGGGTCGCGCGGCGGGAGCTTCATCACGCCCGGCGTGGGCTTCTCCGAGCCCAGGGCCAGGGCCGGCAGCATATCGGTGCCGAGGTCCACGGCAAGGATCTGCATGATCGTGAGCGGCAGCGGGATCCGGAACAGGATGTAGGCGAGGAAGGGGACCGCCTCGGGGATGTTGGACGCGAAGATGTAGGTGATGAACTTCCGGATGTTCTCGTAGACCGTGCGGCCTTCTTCAACTGCGTTGATGATAGTGGCGAAGTTGTCGTCCAGGAGGATCATGTCGGCGGACTCCTTGGCCACGTCCGTTCCCGTGATGCCCATGGCGATGCCGATGTCGGCGCGCTTCAGCGCGGGGGCGTCGTTCACGCCGTCGCCGGTCACGGCCACGCGCTCTCCCTGGTCCTTGAGCGCGCTCACCACCCGGAGCTTGTACTTGGGCGTCATGCGCGTGAAGAGCACCTCGGGCTTCGCCAGGACGTTCCGCAGGTCAGCGTCGGAGAGCTTCGCGAAATCCGCTCCTTCGACCACGACGGGTTCGCCGGATACGAGCCCGATCTCCCGGGCGATGGCGACGGCGGTCCTCGACGCGTCGCCGGTGATCATGATGATGCGGATGCCGGCCTCGCGGCATCTCCGGAGAGCCTCGGGCACCTCCGGCCGCGGCGGGTCCTCGAGGCCGATGAAGCCGGAGAAGACCATGTCCCGTTCGGCGGCGCCGACGTCCGGTACGTCCTCTCCTGCCGGGACCTCCCGCTCGGCGAAGGCAAGGACCCGAAGCCCCTTGTCCATGAGACGGTGGAACAGATCGGATGCCTCGCGTTTCAGGTCGTCGTCGAAGGCGGTCTTTTCGCCGTCCCGGTAACAGCTTGTGCAGACCGAAAGGACGCTTTCCGGCGCGCCTTTGGTCAGCACCAGGGTCCTGCCGTCGATCCTGGTCAGTGTGCTCATGCGTTTTCGCTCGGAGTCAAAGGGGAACTCGCGGACCCGCTCGGCCGCGCCGCCGTGCAACGTTTCCCGGGCCTTGCTGTACAGCGCGATCTCCGTCGGCTCGCCCTTGAGCGTTCCGCCGTTCTCCTTCGTGTTGTTGCAGTGCAGTGCCACGGTGAATATCTTGTCGCGGAGCGCATCGCTCAGCATGCCGAGCCCTGCCGCCTCCTTCACCTCCATCCGGTTCTGCGTGAGCGTGCCGGTCTTGTCGGTGCAGATGACCGAGACCGAACCAAGCGTTTCGACGGAGGTGAGGGTTTTGATCAGGGCGTTGCGCTTCGCCATGCGCTGGCTGCCCATGGCAAGGGCGAGGGTGACCGTGGGCAGCATGCCCTCGGGAATGAGGGCCACCGTGATGCCCACGGCGAAGATGAAATTGTCCCAGAAGCTCCTGCCGATGACAAAGCCGAGCGCGAAGAAGAATATCCCCACCACCCCGGCGATGGCCGCCACGAGCCGTGTGGCCTTGACGATCTCCTTCTGGAGGGGCGAAAGGCCGGGCGTCACCGTGCCGGTCAACTGCGCGATCCTGCCGAACTCGGTCCGCATGCCCGTGGCGTAGACGACGCCCGTGCCATTGCCGTTCACGACCGTGGTGCCCGCGAAGACGATATTGGAGCTGTTGATGGGATCGCCCGGGACCTGCTTCGTGTCGCGCGGAACCGGTTCCGATTCGCCGGTGAGCGAGGCGTTGTTCGCCCGGAGCTCGTTGGCCTCCACGAGCCGGAGGTCGGCCGGGACCTTGTCGCCCTCGGCGATGAGGACGATATCGCCCGGGACCACGTCCTCGGCCGGCATCTCCTGCTCCCGGCCGCCGCGCCGGACCGTGACCTTGAAGGGAAGCAGCTTCTTGAGCGCTTCGAGCGCCTTTTCGGCGCGGTACTCCTGGATGAAGGTAAAGACGGCGTTGATCACGACGACGCCGACGATGGCGAGACCAAGGGTGAGCATGCCCTCGCCGGGCTGGAAATATTCAGAGAGGAACGAGAGTGCCGCCGCTATCCAGAGGAGCACGGCGAGGAAGTGGGTGAATTGTCCGAGGAACCGGAGCGGCAGGGGTCGCTTTCGCACTGCCTGGATGGCATTGGGTCCGAACTCGGCGAGGCGCCGGCCAGCCTCATCGCCGGACAGTCCCTGGCTGGAGGTGACGAGGGTGCGAAAGACATCTTCCCGGGTGAGTTCGTTGATCTTCATGGATTTATAAAAGCCGACCTAACCACGGAGTCACGGAGAAAGACTAATGGCAACTTCTGTTGATGACCACGGATGAACAAAAGTAGGCGCCTCTATGCGACACGGTTTACAGCGGTAGTGCAGGAAGATACATGAGAATTCGGAAGAGCGATAATTTGTGTCATTCGTCCATTCGTGAAATTCATGCTCAAAGAGTAATGAGTATTGTTGTTTTCCCCGTCCCCGCGTCTCCGTGTCCCCGTGTCTGACGTAATCCCCGCGTCGCCGCGTCTGAGTCATTCCCCCGGTTTCAGGATGATGAGATTGCAGGGTGTATCAGCCAGGACCTCGTCCACCGGCGCCCGGTGCAGGAGATGATCAATGACGCCGCGTCCGCTGGCCCCCATGATGATGAGGTCCCGACGCCGGGACGCCGCTTCGACGGCGATGTTCCTGCCCGCCTTGCCCGGCATCAACCGTTTCTCATGCTCCACGCCGAAACCGTCGAGATGGCTGATGAAGCGGGACATGTCGGGCGGGACCTTCTCCTCCCATTCTACGGGTGTGAGGTGTGTTTCGCCGTGGAAGAACTTCTTGACGGGTTTTGTCACGTGGAAGAGATGGATCCTGGCCTCGAAGGCCCTGGCCAACAGTGCGGTGAACTCGGCGCGCTCGGGGATGCTGTGGATCCGACCCTTGAGGGCGACAAGGATCTCCCGGGGATGGATCCTGCCCATGTGAACGACACGGACCAGCGCCACGGAACAGGGGAGGCCCGGCAGGAGCCGCCGCGCGGTCGTACCCCGCTTGATGAACCGGCGCTTCACATCCTCCCGGCGGGTTGCGGTGAAGACAAGGTC
>CAKKRC010000058.1 GCA_919902495.1 Nitrospiria bacterium | reverse complement strand
GTTATCGCGTTGTAACTTCAGCGAAAGAAACTTGCTCTTGACAGGGGGACTATAGTATGTCCCTAAGTAGGTCCTGATTTTCCAAGCTGGACCCCCGAGGTGCCTGCAAAACCTGATTTTCCAAACCCTCAGGGGTTCTTGACCATCATGGGCCGCGAAAAGACTTGACAGGCGCATCTTTAAAGTATACATTTCAAGTGTACACTTAGGAGGACCGCATGAAGACCGCAACGGCAAAGGAACTTCGGAACCACGGATCGGCCATTCTCAAGCGCGTCAGGAACGGCGATGAAGTGGTCATCACCATGCGGGGGAAATCCATCGCTGTTCTGAAGCCGGTTGGCGAGCCCAACAAGCCGTTCAGTACCGCGGGGTTCGGCATCTGGAAGGGCCGAAAGGAAACAGCGGACGTACAGCGATGGCTTGATCAGCGGCGGGAAAAACGGTATCGCCGATGATCTTCGATACTGATGTTCTGATCTGGTATTTCCGGGGCAATCAAAAAGCAAAGGAGTTCATTTCCGGCATTCCGTACAAGGACCGGCAGGTGAGCTCCTTTTGCATTATGGAACTGGTTCAGGGCTGCCGTGACCGGCAGGAAGTGCGCACCGTCAAGGAATTCATCCGCGATAATTTCGCCGGCGTTATTCATCCCGATGATCATATTTCGGAAAAGGCGATCTCACTGCTCGAAACACATGCGGGACCGGACGGGCTGAGGACGATCGACGCGCTCATGGCGGCAACCGCGCTGCGGGAAGATGACACGCTCGCTACCGCGAACCATAAACACTTCAAGAAGATTGCGGGGCTGGAGATCCGGAAGTTTGTGCCGTGAAAGGGTGAAGTGAGCTGCCGCATGCGTTTGAAGCGGGGAATGTCAAGCCGCAGGACCTGACCCTCGGGGGTCCCCCGGGGGTCATGGCCCGTTACTGGGTCCCCAGGGGATCTTTAAGCCAAAGGTTTTAAGTGATTTTCCAATATCAATTACTACTGCACCTGGCGGTCCATATAACGATGCATTTGGAACGGATGGCCTCCTTCGGTATCGATATCGAGGAACTGACCCGAAACATCGTGAAAACCAGAGCCTGCGTTCAGCAATGCAGCATAGCGTTCCACTCATATATTTTCACAGCATCGTCCCGGGTAAATACTTGGCGACCTGGCCCGTATACATTGTTGGCGACGATTCTGCGAATCTCGCAGTAACAGTAGCGGTAGACGATGCCGAGCACGTCTCATTTGCTCATGAGGCCGTTGCTGACGGTGCCGTATTTCATACATCGATAACGGCTGATGATGCTCGTAGAAGTTATGTTACGTCATCGGTTCGCGTCCGCCTACATCAACGATCCTTTCGTGAGAGGGTACTTGAAGCATATCAAAGACAATGTGCATTCTGCCGGTTTCGTCATGAGGAAATGCTAGAAGCGGCGCATATTATGCCGGATTCTCATCCAGAAGGAGAACCTGTGGTTCGTAACGGATTAGCGCTTTGTACTCTCCACCACAGTGCGTTCGATCGTAGATTCATCGGCATCAGTCCGGAGTATAAAATAGAAGTGCGTCCAGATATTTTACGAGAGAAGGATGGCCCGACACTTGCTCATGCAATTCAGGCGCTTCACGGGAAGTTGATCTTTATCCCAAAGTCGCCAGAATTAAGGCCCGATCCGCGGCTGCTTGCAATACGCTACGATCAGTTCAGAGAGATGTTCTAATAAGACATCTTAGGGACTACTTAGGACTACTTAGGCTCAGGTCTTTTGTTTTGACATTTCCGTTATTAACTAAGTTCAAGCATGACACGGCTCTTCCGCCTGAACATCAGGGGCCAGGTCCATACTATTTGACTTCCCCTTTCCCCTCTGATATTTTCTCTCCATGACCGATCCCAATTCCAGACTTGTCTATTCGACCGAAGAGGTCATCCCAAGGAAGGGAAAGCCGGCTGTGCGCAACGCTCCGGCTCCTATTGATCCTGCAACATGCAGGACAACCGTGCGCCTCGACCGGAAAGGCAGGGGCGGCAAGTCGGTCACGGTGCTGGAGGGGCTTCGGCTTTCGGCTGAGGACAGCGAAAAGCTTCTGAAGCGATTAAAGACGAAATTCGGCACTGGCGGAGCTGTTAAGAACGGCGCGCTCGAGGTCCAGGGGGACCATTGCGAGGGGATCATGGCTGAGCTGGGCAGGATCGGGTATCGGCCGAAACGGGTGGGCGGGTAGGAGGCGTTACTTGCTCCCCATCTCCTCGTGTGCATTGTGCCGCGATATCAGCTTGACGGTATGAAAGAACGGCGCATTCGCAGAGCTCGTGATCAAGACCAGGATCCCTTCCGCATGGGGGTCGTAGCTGCCTAACAGCGCGGCCAGGCCGGCTTTAGGGTCTTTGCCGTCGATTATTTCAAGAACATCGTTCCTGGTCAGGTAATCATCGTCAGTGGGAATAACACCATTGATCACCGGATCCGTATACACAAGAAGGGCGCCTTTTCCTGCTGATAAATAACACTCTCTGAACACCAGGGAAACTTCAGGCCAAAAGGGGCCAAGTGCCGCTAACGCCTTATCCCGCTCTTCCATTGGTATCATCGTTGTTCTCTCACCGCTGCTTCTTCTGACGGATCACCGGTCCCATGGTCGAAATGATGATCCTATTGACTTCCTCTTCGTTCAGGCCGAGCTTCTTGTTCATCAGAACAGTTTCCGCCCTTGCCTGAGCAAGGCTGCAATGCCAGCCCCAGTCCATTTTATAGAACCCGGCTTCACCTTCGACAGCAAAACACATGATATAGGCACCCTCTTTGCGTTCGCCATCACTTACGAAATATGCCATGCGGTTACCTTCGAACGCCGACGTGACAAACTCCATGACCTGCTTGTGCAATTCACGTTTCTGCTGTGCGAGAGCAACAGGCTTTTCCTTTGAGGCGGCCTCTGGCCTCTTTTTTGCCGCGGCAGCTGCCGGTCTTTTCTTTGACGTGGACAGGGTCTTCTTCTTTGCAACAGATCCGGCCCTTTTCTTCGATGGAGAAACAGTTTTTGCTTTCATGATCAGCCTCCGAAACTATTTGCATGGCTATTCTAGAGGTAATTCGCCTGAAGTGCAAGAAGACCTTTCTTTAAAGGAACGTTCGGGGTCAGACCTGATATCATGATATGTTGATTTTCCTGAGGAGCATTTATCCAGCGCTCCTCCCCTTCTTCTCCCGCAGTGTCCGCGCGTTTCCCTTTTGAGAACGAATATCCCCCTGGTTTCCCCAATTTTTCCTCTCTTGCCCGGCCCCTGAACTAAATTGCTGCCCGCTAAAATCCTTGCAACAGAACCTCCCCTGCTATTCCTCACTGCCAAAAAGATGCTTGAAAAACAGTCGCTGGGGTTTCGTCGATGATGCCGAGATAACTGTTGCTTGAATGCAGATCTAATCCCGTGTACAATTTCATGCAGCACCTCCTAGGTTGGATTGGACTCTTTCCTAGAAGCATACCAGAGAGCTTAACCCTCTCTGGTATGCTGAGGTGCCTTCATATGATTATCAGGTCTATAATGTTTGAGTTTCTTCTTTTTGCCTGATAATCTTATCGTCATGGCCCGTCCGTTGCGCATTGAATACTCTGGCGCTGTCTACCACCTCACCTCCCGCGGTAATGAAAAGAAACCCATCAGACACGGAGACAGGTCGACACCTCCAAATACAAAAACCGGCGATAACATATTCGCCGGTCCCGTGCGCGCTGCAGTTTGTCCACCATTACCTACCCGCCGAGATACCCTCCGGAAATGTCCGGTCCGGATCCGCTCTCGGCCTCCCGAACAGAAACGTCGCTCTGAATGTCCTTCCCGGCGCCTCTCGCGGTCTTCCAGTCGAAGGACGTTCCCTTTTCAAGGACCTGGAGCTTCCAGCCAACATACTCCACCAGCTCGACCAGGTGACGGTCCTGCGCGATCAGCATCGGGCTGTCCTTGCCGTAGGTCCTGGCAAGTTCTTCGCGCAGCAGATAGATCCGCCTCTTGATGCCTTCCAATTCCCTTTCAACGTCCTCAAAGTACGTCTTCTCTTTCATTTCCATTGCGGTTCCCATGATATGCCTCCCTGGTGCAACATTGGACTGCCCTGCCCCTCCTTCCCGGTCTAAAGAATAGGACCTTCCAACTCCCGTTCTTCGCGCACTATAACTCTGCCGCCGGAGAAGTCAAGGACAATGGCCGGGCACATTCGGTACTCATTATGCACGCGGGCCGGGATCGAGTCGCTGGGGTCAGAACTATAATGTTTGAGTTGGGACCGTAGAGGGTCATAAGGGCGGTAGAGGGTCAGGCTTGAGTTCGTGAGTTGTTGTCCTCTTCCCTGTCTGCGATACAGGCGGCCCCGGCTTTTTCCGGCTCAAGGACGGATCACTCGAAGCCTCTGACAACCTGCCCGATCCCGATGTCCTCATGTTCTCTTCCCTCAGTTCTACCTCCAATAAAATTCCCGCGAGAAGCCGCACATTTCCCGGGTAACGTCTCATCCACCTTGCGTCCGCAGTAATACTTTGCATGTCCTTCCGCAGTAGAAATACTGCGCCGCTTCTGTAACGCATTGAATTTACATGCCGATTATTTTGGCACGCGTCCTGCTATATGAAGGGCAAAGAGCGACGCAATAATAAAATAAATCTCAAGGAGGATTCACAATGAAGATCATGGTTGCTTATGACGGGACGCTGCAGGCGAAGGAAGCTCTGGCTTACGGGATCGAGAAGGCGCGCGCAAAGGGCGGCGAGATGGTTGCGCTCCAGGTGTTCAACAGCCCGATGTTCGCGGACTACGACGCCACGGTGAACACGCGGGACGCGGCGAGGGCCGAGGCAGCGCGTTTCACGGACGAGGCGAAGGCGATCATCCGCGAGAAGGGCAAGGGAGTGAAGGCGAGCTTTTATACCACCGAGGGAGATCCGGAAGTGGAAGTGATCAGCTTCGCCAAGGCCGAGCAGGTAGATGTGCTTCTCTGCCCTCCGAAGTTCAAGACCATCATCGGCAAGTATCAGAAGGCGCTTGTGGGCTCCGAGCTGGCAGGTGAGGCGGCAAAGATGAACGTCGCGGCGCTTTCAACGAAATCGATGTAACGACGAGAGCATGCACAAAAGCCTCCCCGCAGGGGGAGGCTTTGCAGTGTTCACATCCCGGGAATAAACGTCATTCTGACGGAAAGAAAGGTTTCTCGCAACCAACAGCAGGCGCTTCCAAGCGAGCCGCCAGGCCGCAAAGAAAAGCATAAGGATATTCTGAATTAAGATAAGCATGAAGGTTTTGGTTTACGTTGCGCGCTCCGCGTACTTTGCGAGAGACGCCTTTCAGTTCAGGTTTGCGCGGAATTAAATAAGAAGAGAACGGCGGTCAAGGAGAAGGGCAATGGAACTGGAGTATCTCTTTCAACATTCGGGACCGTTCATGGTCATGCAGCTCATGATGGGTTCGCTGCTGGTGCCCGCTGCGATGGGAAGGGTGGACCTCTACCGGGCGTTCGTGAGAAACATGGCGTCGTATGTGGTGAGCTTTGGACCGGTGGCGCTGTTGGTCTATGTCCTGTTCGAGGTCTCCCGGCTTTCCTAGTCCGGGGTCGTGCTGCGAGCACAGAGATCATGCGATGTCAAGGATGAGAGGACCTGAAGGATCCTTGACGCGGAAGCGTCGGATCGGTAAGACGATAAAGGCGGATAGGTCTTTTCTTGACGTTAAGACAGACCCATCCTGCGTGATCCGCCGTTATCAGGACTTTTTATCAGCTTTGATCTGTGTCAAAGGTCTTTCCTGATCCTGGTTCTTTGGTCCGATCAGGGCTCGAAATTGGTCATATCGATCTCCCAGAAATCATTCGACGGTTTTTCTGAAGATCGTTTCTTGCTCATTTCCTGATATATTCTATAGTGCCGCCAGATCTTCTGGAAGACCTGAGGTACCGCGGCAGGCTCTTCGGCGGTCAAGAGAAGGATCGAAGTGAGCAGCATGCCGTAAAGAGCGGCAAAGCGCGTATCGAACAACACGGTGACATCCATCAAAGGGCCTCCTGGAATGCTCGGACTCGAAAAAGCGGCGGTTACAGGGCTTGGCAGGTCTGCGTTTCTTCTGCTTCGTACAGGTCCTGACCCGTGAATTCCCGGGCGGCTTCCTGCTCACCGGCCTCGGCAAAGGCAACAGAGACCCAAATGGTCTCGAACATCCTGATCAGCTCTTTCATGGTGTTCCTCCTCGGTCATGATCTGCACGTATATAAAGCAATGGCCATGCCATATATCAACGCACTGATTTCGTACGCTTATTTTCTAGAACGCGATGCGTGGTGCAATTCCTCGATGCATGCATGTGGATAAAATAATACACCTTGCATGTAACCAATCATAATATATGACAATTATGATGCAACTTATAATTGCATGCTTATGCCCATGATGCTCAAAATGGAGTATTTTCTTGCAGGTATTTATGCAGTCAGAACACTGCGTTGTGTTGATCAATATGTTGATAATAGACGATAATATTTATGGCAAGGTACATGCAATGTAGATGGTCAGGCAGATGGTCAAGATGAAGAGTTGCGAGGTAATACTATGAAGATCCTTGTCGTTTATGATGGCACGCTGCATGCGAAAAAGGCCCTGCGCTACGGGCTCAAAAAGATCCAGGAGGCAGGCGGTGAATTGACCGTATTGCAGGTTTTCGACCCGCGTCTGTTCATCGATTATGATGCAGGACCGAAGGCCGAGGAGATGGCCCGCAGCGAGGCGTCGCATGGCCTTGCCGAGGCGAGACAGATCGTCAGCGAGCAGGCAGCGGGTCTTGCCGTCCGGATCATATCGGACGAAGGCGATGCCGGCCAGAAGGTCCGGGAATATGTCGAATCAGAACGCCCGGGGCTCGTTGTTGCTCCTCCCCGGTATAAAGAACTGGCAAAGACATTGACCTGCCCTTTCACGCTGGTCCCCGGAACGATACTGGTCCCCCTGGACAATACGGGAAGCCCTGCTGCGAGCACCGACCGTATCGTGTACGAAGCAGCGTCGACAGGCTCCAAGGTCCTGCTCCTCGGTGTCGTGCCTGTTCACCTGTACAGCAGGGAGGAAAAAAAGGACCTGGAGCGGGTAAAAAAGGAAATAACCGCCGCTGTAAAGAAGTTGAAAAGAACGCTTGCCGAACGAGGGATCGCTGTCTCCGAGATCGTTCGCTCCGGGTATCCCGATGAGGAGATACTGAAAGCGGCCGGTGAGCATGCCGTTTCGATGATATTGTTGCCGTCGGGCAGCGCGATGCCTTCCGAGCTTTCGAAGGCAGCGGCGATCCTGCTGGATGAGGCCGATCGGCTCAAGTGTCCCTTGTTCCTCCTGCCTTCTGCTGACGCCGTCTGATCCCGTTACCCGGAGAAACACGGCAGCCCGCTCCACTCCAACAATATCAGTCCATATGCCGCGGTATCATCTCACCCCCCCCCATTCCCGGCATTCCGCCTGTACCGCGTCCGTAACAGCAGTTTTCGCCGTAATTACGGCTCCAGCCGTTCTCTTCTCCTGACGTGAACACCCGGTTGCGCGAGGAACTTCGTTATGAATATCAACGCGATATCCTGCCGTATCGGATGCTAATTTATCGATATTTTGCTATAATACAGCATGTCGGCGACGTCATCTCCTTTCGCGACGCCTGATCGCGATCGACCATCGTTTTCCTCGGGCCGCAGTCTATTCTGATGATGCCGAGTGACCCGATATTCTCACGATGCAGACGCCTGCTGACCACCGTTCTCCGAACGGGCGTATTCATGCGGACCCGGCAGGAGTGCCTGCTCCGCATCGCGGCGGAGGGTCGTCAGCGATCCCGGACAGCGCGTCACCGTTTCGCGGACCACTGGAGGCACCATGTCTAAAACGTTTTTGATCGTCGATGATTCGGCATCCATGCGGCAGCTCGTCGCGTTCACCATCAAGGACGCGGGATACGATGTTCTGCTGGCGGAGAACGGCAAAGATGCCCTTGAAAAAATGTCCCGCGCGAAGGTGGACATGGTGATCACCGATCTCAATATGCCGGAAATGGACGGCATCACGTTCATCCGGGAGCTCCGGAGCAAGGCGGACTACAAGTTCGTTCCGATCGTCATGCTCACCACGGAATCCCAGGAAGCGAAGAAGCAGGAGGGAAGGGCTGCGGGCGCCAGCGGCTGGATCGTAAAGCCCTTTTCTCCATCACAGCTCATGGACGTCGTGAAAAAGTTCGTGAAAGAGCGGGGACAGTGACATGGCAGACATCCGTCATGAAACAAAGGGCGGCCGCGCGGTCCTTACCGTCAGCGGTGTTTTGACCGTGAAGCACGCAAAGGACCTGAAGGCGGCTTTTGTCGAAGCCCTTCGGAGCGGATCCGCGGTCGAGGTCCATGTGGGAGCGATAGACGACGTTGATGTTGCCTTCGCCCAGTTGATCTGTTCGGCCCACCGAACGGCCGCCGATCTGAACAGAACAATGACCATCACCGGCCACGAGCAGGAACCGTTCAGGCTGATGCTCGGCCGTTTCGGGTTCTTCCGCCATATCGGCTGTCATGAGAGCACGAGGAAATCCTGTCTATGGCTGCACGACCAGGACGTTCCGTAAGACAAGGCAGCTATGGGAATGGAGCGAACTAGCATGAGCGACGACAACGAAACCTTTGATCTCGATGTCCTGCGGGAGATGTTCAGGAGCGAGGCCTATGAACTTATCGGCGAGCTTGAGAACGCCCTGCTTGCCCTCGAGGAGTCTCCCCGGGAAAAGGACGTCATCAGCCGGGTCTTCCGGGCCTTGCACACGATCAAGGGGTCCGGCGGCGCCTGCGGATTCGACAACATCTCCCGCTTTGCCCACGAGGTGGAGGGCGTCTATGATGCCATCCGGAACGACAAGTTGGTGGTCACGCGGGAGATCATCAACCTTACACTGGCGGCGAGGGACCAGATCGCTGCGCTGTTCGACGAGGCCTACAAGAAGACGACCGCCGAAAGCGAAGTGACGGAACAGATCATCAACCGGTTCCGGAGCCTGCTTCCCGAAGGGGCCGCGCCCAGGACGAAAAAACCAGCCGAACCGGCGCCAACCGTCGAGGAACCGCAGGCGACGTACCGCATACGGTTCCGCCCTGCCCGGAACATCTTTCTCACCGGCACAGATCCTCAATTGCTCCTGGACGAGCTCCGCGCCCTCGGCACGTGCCGGGTGGTGGCGCAGCTCGGCGATATCCCTCCGCTGGAAACGCTGGACCCCGAACTTTGTTATATCTACTGGGACGTGATCCTGACGACCACCCGGGGCGTGAATGCCATCAAGGACGTGTTTATCTTCGTTCAGGACACGAGCGAACTGACGATCGAGCCCATCGAGATCGAGGGCGTTCTTTCGGACGATGATGAATATAAAAAGCTGGGCGAGATCCTGGTGGAGCGGGGCGATCTTTCCCCGGCGGACATTGAGGAGATCTCGTCGGAACATAAGCGGTTCGGCGAGATCCTGGTGGAACGGGGCCTGGTCAATAATGACCGCGTCGAGGCGGCGCTCACCGAGCAGCAGCACGTGCGCGGTCTGCGACGGGATCGCCAGAAATCCGAGGAGCTTTCAAGCATCCGGGTCCAGTCCGATAAGCTTGACAAGCTGGTGGACCTGGTCGGCGAGCTGGTGACGGTCCAGGCGAGGTTGACGCAAGTGGCGACTGAAGGGAACAGCGCCTTGCTCTTGACCATTTCCGAGGAAGTGGAGCGGCTGACCGCGGAGCTCCGGGACAACACGATGAGCATCCGGATGCTTCCCATCGGCACGATCTTCAACAAGTTCAAACGGCTCGTCCGTGACCTGTCCCAGAACCTCGGCAAGTCCGTGGAGCTCGTCATGGAAGGCGCCGACACGGAACTGGACAAGTCTGTCATCGAAAAGCTCCACGATCCGCTGGTCCACCTTATCAGGAACTGCATCGACCACGGCATCGAGATGCCCGATGAACGTGCGGCCCATCAGAAGCCGCGCCAGGGAACGATCCGGCTCTCCGCGGCCCATTCAGGCGCCCATGTCCTTATCCGGATCGACGACGACGGTGGCGGAATGAATATCGCCGCTATCCGGCGCAAGGGCATCGAAAAGGGCATGATCCAGCACGATGCCGAATTGACCGAGAGGGAGCTCTTTGCCCTTGTTCTGTCGCCCGGATTCTCCACGGCCAGCCAGGTGACGGACGTATCCGGGCGCGGCGTCGGCATGGACGTGGTGAAGCAGGCGATCGAGGCCCTGCGGGGCACGATCGAGATCACCAGCCGTCAGGGAGCGGGGACAACGATCATCATGTCGCTGCCGCTTACCCTGGCCATCATCGACGGTTTTCTGACCAGGATCGGGGACGATCACTTCGTTTTCCCGCTTTCCCTGGTCGACGAATGCGTCGAATTGACCGCCGCGCAGTCCCGGAAGATGGGGGACCGCGACCTGCTGAACGTGCGCGGCGAGATCGTGCCCTATATCAAGCTGCGGGAGCGGTTCGCCATGCAGGGCGAGCGGCCGGCCATCGAACAGGTCGTGATCGCCAAGGTGGACGACTTCCGGGTCGGCTTTGTGGTGGACCACGTGGTCGGCGGCCATCAGACGGTGATCAAGAACCTCGGCAGGATGTATAAGGGCGTGGAAGGCATTTCCGGCGCCACGATCCTGGGAAACGGCAGCGTCGCGCTCATCCTGGACGTGCCGCGGCTGATCCAGACGGTGGAGCGGGAGGGGACGAATACGTGAAGAACGCGATGGCATTGTCGCGATGAGAATTCAAGCAACGTTAAAGAAATTGTATTTTCCAGGAGGAAGGGGTTTATGTTCAAGAACATGAGCATCGGAATGAGGTTGAGCGTGGGATTTGGCATTCTGCTGGCGCTGTTGTTCGTTTTGGGCATCATCGGGTACTGGGGCGTGCACGCCGTGTCCGGCACGACGGTCCTCATGCTGGAAGGGGACGCCAATATAGCCGAGCATGCGGCAAGGGCGCGGGCCAACGTTAACGGGCTCAGACGGTACGAAAAAGATTATTTTATGAACATCGGCAGCGCGGACAAGGAAGCAAACTACTTAAAAGCATGGAATGAAGAGCGGGAAAGCGTTACCGCGCGGCTGAACGACCTTGAAAAATACGCCGATAAGACCGATCAGGCAAAAGAAGACAAGGAGCGGGTAAAGATCATGCGGTCGGAGCTTGCGATATATGTTGCCGGATTCAACAAAGTGGCGAGCCTGATCCAGGCAGGCACCATCAAGACGCCGCAGCAGGCAAATGTTGCAATAACTGAATATAAGGACGCCATTCACAAGCTTGAAGCGGAGGCAAAGTCATTTGCAGAGCATGGGAACAAGCGCATGGATGAGGCAATGCCCCTTGTGGAAGGCGTAACGAGCAAGACCACCTGGGTCATGATGATCGTTTTGCTCATGGCAGCCATGATCAGCATCAGCGCCGGCATCGTCATCACCCGCAGCATCACCGTGCCGGTGGGTGTCGGTGTTGCCGTGGCAAAAAGGCTTTCCGAGGGCGATCTGAACGCCGAGATCAAGGTCGACAGCAAGGACGAGATCGGAAAGCTCATGAGCGCCATGAAGGTCATGACGGACAAGCTCCGGACCGTGGTCGTGGACGTGAAGACCGCGGCGGACAACGTGGCCTCGGGCAGCGAGCAGCTCTCGGCCGGCGCCCAGCAGATGTCCCAGGGCACGACCGAGCAGGCGGCAAGCACGGAAGAGGCATCATCTTCCATCGAGGAGATGAACGCGACCATCAAACAGAACGCCGACAACTCCATGCAGACAGAGAAGATCGCCCTCAAGTCGGCAAGCGACGCTAGGGAGAGCGGACAGGCCGTCTCACTGACCGTAAGCGCCATGAAGGAGATCGCCCAGAAGATCTCCATCATCGAAGAGATCGCGCGCCAGACAAATCTCCTTGCATTGAACGCCGCCATCGAAGCTGCCCGGGCAGGCGAGCACGGCAGGGGTTTCGCCGTGGTGGCCGCCGAGGTGCGGAAGCTCGCCGAGCGGAGCCAGACCGCCGCCGGTGAGATCAGCCAGCTTTCCAGCTCGAGCGTCCAGATCGCGGAGCAGGCGGGCCAGATGCTGGCCAAGCTCGTGCCGGACATCCAGAAGACCGCCGAGCTGGTTCAGGAGATCACGGCGTCGTCCAAGGAACAGTCAAGCGGCGCGGACCAGATCAACGGCGCCATCCAGCAGCTCAATCAAGTAGTACAGCAGAACGCGGGCGCGGCCGAGGAGATGGCGTCAACGGCGGAAGAGCTCTCATCCCAGGCCGACCAGCTCCAGGCAACGATCTCGTTCTTCAGGGTCGATGGTCTTGACCGTGCTGCTGCAGGGCCGCAGCGGAGAGCGATGAAGCCGGTGCACCACGCCCAGATAGCCCATGTGGCTCCCAAGGCGGCAAAACAGGGAGGCTTCGCAAAAGGGGTCCATCTGGACCTGGGTCATGAAGCAAAGGCCAAGGGAGACAGCAGGGACGCGGAGTTCGAGAAGTTCTAGGAATTGCGGATTGCGGAATTAAATCGAGTAAAAGACTTGACGGGTAAGACCCGGTTTTCAAATCCGCAATCGAAGAGGAGGCAGCCATGGCAGATACGTCCATTACCGAAACAACGCAGTTCCTGACCTTCAAGCTTGGCGATGAGGTGTTCGCGTTGGACATCTCAAAAGTTCGGGAGGTCCTTGATTTCACCACCGTGACCAAGGTGCCGCGGACCCCGGAGTTCATGCGGGGCGTGATCAACCTGCGGGGGAGCGTGGTGCCGGTCGTTGACCTGCGCCTCAAGTTCGGCATGACCAGGACGGAGAGCAGCGTGAACACCTGCATCATCATCACCGAGGTGACGGTGGACAACGACACGACGATCCTGGGGGCCCTGGCAGATTCGGTGCAGGAGGTGCTGGACCTGGAGCCGGGGAGCATCGCCCCGGCGCCGAAGATCGGGACCAAGCTCAAGACCGAGTTCATCAAGGGAATGGGCAAACGGGACGACCGTTTTATCATCATCCTGGACATCGACAAGGTGTTCTCGACCGATGAGCTTGCCCTGGTGAAGCAGGAAGAAGGTTCCGCCGCCGTATCGTAGAGCCACCTGCGACCGTATTGCCTGCGGTTCCGTGACAGCAGAGGCATTGCGTAATGAGGAAAGAAGGCGGACCAATCGAATGAAGCTAGGCGATCTTAAGATCGGGATGCGGCTGTTCCTCGGCTTCGGCGTTGTCCTGGCCGTATTCGGTCTCGCCGAATTGTTCACCAGCATCTTGGTCAGGACGATGGAGCGCACCTCCCGCCAGCTTGCCGACGAGCGGCTTCCCCATGCCCTGCTTGCCGAGAACATGGCGTTCAATATCGCGCAGACACAGCAGTTCCTCACCGACGTTGCCGCAACGCATGATCTGAAAGGCATGAAAGAGGCGGATGATGCTGCGGCAGGATTTCGTACGGGCGCGAGAACGCTCCGCGAAATGTTCACCAAAGAGGGCAATACCAAGGGACTGCAGGAGCTCGACGCGCTTGATACCCTGTTCGATCAGTTCTACGACATGGGAAAGCGCATGGCCGGCGTGTATATCGCCGAAGGCACATCGGCGGGGAACCGGATGATGGTCTCGGTGGACGGGGCGGCGAAGCTGCTGGTTGACAAGGTCGCCGCATTCCGGAAGGAAATGGTCACCGAGGCGCAGGTCCTCTCCCGGAGGAACGTGGAGACCGCCCGGAACGTTCAGATCACCTTATTCCTGATGGGCGGGGCCGCCATCCTTCTTGGCATCGCCATCGCGGTGATGATCACGCGGAGCATCACGATACCGATCGGGAAGGGCGTCAAGGTCGCGACGGAGCTGGCCCGGGGAAATCTGGAGGTTTCGATCACCGCGTGGGGCAAGGACGAGATGGGTCAGCTGCTGATCGCCATGAAGAACATGGTCGAAAAGCTTGGGTCCGTTGTCGTCGCCGTAAAGACCGCCGCGAACAACGTCGCATCGGGGAGCGAGCAACTGTCCGCCGGCGCGAGCGAAATGTCCCAGGGCACCACGGAGCAGGCGGCATCGACGGAAGAGGCCTCCTCTTCCATCGAGGAGATGAGCGCGAACATCAGGCAGAACGCGGACAACGCGATGCAGACCGAGAAGATCGCCCTCACGTCCGCAACGAATGCCGCTGAGAGCGGCCTGGCCGTGGCAGAGGCCGTGGCGGCCATGAAGAACATCGCGTCCAGGATCTCGATCATCGAGGAGATCGCCCGCCAGACAAATCTCCTTGCGTTGAACGCCGCCATCGAGGCTGCCCGGGCCGGAGAGCACGGCAGGGGGTTCGCCGTGGTCGCAGCAGAGGTGCGGAAACTGGCGGAGCGGAGCCAGGTGGCTGCCGCCGAGATCAGCAAGCTGTCCACCTCCAGCGTCAGGATCGCAGAGAATGCCGGCACCATGCTTACCCAGCTTGTTCCAGACATCCAGAGAACGGCGGAGCTGGTGCAGGAGATCAGCGCGGCAAGCAGGGAGCAGTCCAGCGGTGCGGACCTGATCAACAACGCCATCCAGCAGTTGAACCAGGTCGTTCAGCAGAACGCGGGAGCCACCGAGGAGATCGCTTCCACGGCCGAGGAACTCGCGGCGCAGGCGGAACAGCTGAAGGCCTCGATCGCTTTTTTCAAGGTCGCCGAGAGCGGTGCGGAGCACGCGTCGAAGCGGTCCGAAGCGGGGCTTCTCCCGCGCGCAACGCATGGAACCTAAGACCTTTATATCCGGGGTTGCGAAACCCATGACGCAGGCGGAGTTCAGCCGCTTCAGCGAGTTCATCATCGGCCAGTGCGGCATCAAGATGCCGCCGAGCAAGAAGATCATGCTCGAGGCGCGGCTGCAGAAGCGTCTGCGGACCCTGGGGATCTCGAACTTCAGGGAGTATTACGATCATGTTCTCGGCGAGGGCGGGCGTGACGAACTGGTCCACATGCTCGATGCGGTGACCACGAACAAAACGGATTTTTTCCGGGAGCCCGTCCACTTTCAGTATCTGGCACAGACGATCCTTCCTGAATTCATCGAGGAGCGGGAGCAATCCAAAGGGAGCGGCAAGCCCTTTGCGGTCTGGAGCGCCGGCTGTTCAACGGGCGAAGAACCCTATACGCTTGCCATGGTGCTGTCGGACTTTGCCGGCCAGCACCCCTCGTTCCGCTTTTCGATCCTCGCCACCGATATCTCCACGAAAGTGCTCGACCGCGCCCGGGAGGCGGTCTATGATGCCGAGCGGGTGGCCGCCGTCCCGCTGGCGATGAAGCAGAAGTACCTGCTGCGCAGCAAGGACCCGGGCAAGGGCGTCGTACGGATCGGACCCGCGCTTCGGTCGATCGTACAGTTCAAGAGGCTGAACCTGATGGAAGAGGCCTTTTCGTTCGCCGAGCCGGTAGATGTGATCTTTTGCCGGAACGTCATCATCTATTTTGACCGCACGACACAGGAGCAGCTGATCGCCCGCTTCTGCAAGGTGCTGAGGACGAACGGACACCTGTTCCTGGGCCATTCCGAAAGCATCCACGGCTTCACCCTGCCGCTCCGGCGGCTCACCTCCACGGTGTACCGGAAGATCGACTGAGCGTTCCCGGCACGAGAGACAACCATGACCACGAAGAAGATCACCGTACTTATCGTTGACGACTCCGCCATCGTTCGCCAGACACTTGCTGACATCCTGTCCTCGGACCCGGAGATCGAGGTCATGGCGAAAGCCTCGGACCCGTTCCTCGCGGCGGAGCACATCAGCCGCCAGGTCCCCGACGTGATCATGCTGGACGTGGAAATGCCGCGCATGGACGGCCTCACGTTCCTCCAGAAGGTCATGTCGCAGCATCCGATCCCGGTGGTGATCTGCTCAAGCCTAGCCGCGAGCGGGTCCGACACGGCACTTCGCGCGCTGGAATATGGCGCCGTGGAGATCATCCTGAAGCCCCGTCTCGGTGCAAAACAGTTCCTGGAGGAAGCGAATATCCGGATCTGCGACACCGTGAAGGCCGCGGCCGCGGCCCAGGTGAAGCGGCTGTCGTTCCTCCAGCGCGATGTGCCGCCGAAGCTCACCGCCGATGCGGTGCTCGCCAAGGCCAGGATCGGCCAGGACGCCATGCTCAAGACCACGGAAAAGGTCGTTGTGGTCGGCGCGTCGACGGGCGGGACCGAGGCGCTCAAGGACTTTCTCGTGGCCATGCCGCTGGACGCGCCCGGCATCGTGATCGTACAGCATATGCCCGAGAACTTCACCACGGCCTTCTCCCAGCGGCTCGACGCCATGTGCCATATATCGGTGAAGGAGGCGGAGACCAACGACACCGTCATCCGCGGCCGGGCGCTTATCGCTCCCGGGAACCACCATCTCCTGCTCAAGCGGAGCGGCGCGCGCTATTACGTCGAGATCAAGGAAGGACCTCTCGTCAGCCGTCACCGGCCTTCGGTCGATGTGCTCTTCCGGTCCGCGGCGCGCTACGCGGGGCCCAACGCTATCGGCGTGATCATGACGGGCATGGGGGATGACGGCGCCCGGGGGATGCTGGAAATGAAGGATGCCGGGGCAATGACCATCGCTCAGGACGAGGATACCTGTGTCGTCTTCGGCATGCCCAAGAAGGCCATCGAGCTGGGCGCGGTCCACAAGGTGCTCCCGCTGCGATCGATCGCCGGGGCCGTCATGCGCGAAGGAAGCCACTGATCACGCAGGTCCGCTCCTTGCTGCGGTTCAGATACAAGCCCATCTCTACAAGCTTACGACCCTTCTTTTTTTCTGCACCGCCATTCACAGGTCCGCGCAGGCATGCCACATTGTCCCTCGTTGTACATGGCAATACCGCTGTTCCGTGTGCGCTTACGCTTCGCACGCGCAGGCATGACCTGTGGTGAACGGGCCCTGTTCCGGGCATGCTTGTGCGCGCACCTGTTAAAACTTCCCTGCGGAAATCTGCAGGGAAGCTTAGATCCTCAGGGTAGTGTTATATTCTAATCGCTTGCTAACCCCGCAGCAGGCTGCGGGGCAATGCGCTCGCTCCTGGATTCACTGGGATGCAGGGCGCTTTTTGGAAAAGCACAGCGTACAGGGAGATTACGAGGACAACTCGTTGATCGCTGCGGCGAGGAGGGGAAGCATGATCTCATGGTGACCGGTGAGGGCGTAGCCTTTGCCGCCGCCGTGGGTGGGACGGCGGACCACATTGGTGTTCGGCCTGTAGTGCTGGATGAAGTCCATGTTCACCGTGGTAAAGTGCTTGAGCGTGTGGCCGAGGTTCCGGCAGAGGGTGACCGCCTTGAGGAAGATCTCGGGCAGCAGGACCGCTGAGCCGAGGTTAATATAGACACCGCCCTCGAGCTCCGCGACGAGCGAACAGAACTTTTTAAAGTCCCGGCCCGCAGCCTCGCCGGTAGCCCTGGCGTCGAATGATGGATGCATGTGGATGATATCGGTCCCGATGGCGACATGCACGGTCACGGGGATGCCGAGCCGGCTGCCCGCCGCCAGAAGGCTTTTGCTCTTGTAGGGAAACTCGCCGCCCTGGATCAGCCTGCCCACCGCCTCGCCGATGCTCAGTCCTTTTACGTTCCCGTCCCTGACCGCGCTGTTGATCATGCTGCCCGTCTCTTCGGCCATGCCGAATGCTCCGGACAGGATCTCCTTGTCCACGTCCTCCGAGGTCCGGCCGACGAAGGCCAGCTCGAAATCATGAATGATCCCCGCGCCGTTCAGCGAAAGGCTCGTAATGGTCCCGCGCTCCATGAGGTCGATGATGACCGGCGTGAGCCCTACCTTGATGGGATGAGCGCCCATGCCGAGCATGACCGGACGTCCGTCCTTCCGCGCCTGGACGATGGCCGCAGCGACGTCTTTTAAGTCCCTGGCCGCGAGGATGTCCGGGAGAGAGGAAAAGAAGTCCCTGAACGAGCCGCCTTTTCTATGCGGTGAGGCAATCTCGTCGATGCGGACCTTGCTAGGCCGGTCCTTGAGGGAATAGGTCCTGATCTTGGAGGGGTCGAAGGATCTCATTTGCTCACCGTTTCCCGCCAAAGAGCTCTTCGTCGACCAGCTGGCAGAGGATATGGCCAAGTGTTATGTGCGTCTCCTGGATATGCGGCGTATGCCGGGAGGGGACGACGAAGGTATAATCGGCAATGGCGGCCATCTTGCCGCCGGAGCCGCCGGTGAGGACGATGGTCTTCATGCCGTTCTTTTTGGCGACGTCCAGCGCCTTGATGACGTTCGGTGAATTGCCGCTGGTGCTGATGCCGATCACCACATCGCCCTCATGCCCCAGGGCGGAGAGCTGCTTGGAGAATATCTGGTCATAGCCGAAATCATTGCTGATGCTGGTGAGCACGGCGATATCGGTGTTCAGCGCGATGGCCGGGAGCGGAGGCCGGTCGATGAGAAAGCGGTTGACGAACTCGGCGGCGATATGGGACGCGTCGGTGGCGCTTCCGCCGTTCCCGAAGAGGATCACCTTGTGCCCCTCCCGAAAGGTCCGCGCGATGAGATGGACGACCTCAACGATCCGGTCGGCGTTCTCCTTCGCGAACGCGACCTTGACCCGCGCGCCTTCCTCGAATATCTTGATCACCGCTTCTTTCATGGCTTCTCCGATGTGAATTGATGCAGTGCAGTATTATAAAATACGACCGGGAAATGTCAAGGTAAAAGGCCTATGCCTGACAAGATGGCACACAACAGCAGAGGCAAAGCAACGGCATCTCTCGCAAAGCCGCAAAGGACGCAAAGGAAATCTTTAAATCCTTAAACCAAAGAATCTGTCCGTTCTTTGCGAGCTTGGCGCCTCGCTTAGAAGCGCCTACTTCAGGTTGCGAGAAAAAAGATTTTTGTTTTGAGAAGTGCTTGCTTCTTTAGTTTTTGAAATGTGCCTAAATCGGATTCTCCGCGTTCTCGCCGTGCTTGCTACCCAGGAAATTCGCCAGCCGGCAGAACTCGGCAACGCTCAACGTCTCCGCGCGCCGTCCCAGGTCGATCCCCGTTCCATCTTTCACCGCGTTCATCACATCACCGGGATAGCCCAGCTGGCCCAGCGAGTTCCGGAGCGTCTTCCGCCGCTGGGAGAAGGCCGCCTTGATCACGCGCAGAAAAAGCGCTTCATCATTCGCGACGGTTTCCGGCCGCTCACGCATGGTCAGCGTCAGGATCATCGAGTCCACTTTCGGCCGGGGGGTGAACGCGCCGGCCGGCACGGAGAATTCAAGGCGGGGGACCGCCGCGTATTGCACCAGCACGGACAGGAACCCGTATTCTTTTCCGCCGGGAACGGCGGCGATGCGCTCAGCCACTTCCTTCTGGAGCATCAGGGTGAGGGTGGTGAACCGTCCGCGTTGGGCGATGAGCCTCTGGATGATGGGGGTCGATATGTAGTACGGAAGGTTGGCGACGACCTTCCAGGTGCCGGAAAGTCCGCCGTAATCATATTCCAGCGCGTCGGCATGAACTATCTGGACCGTCGTGCGGGGGCCGAACTCCTCGCGGAGACGCGGGATGAGCCGATCGTCAAGTTCGAGGAGCAGCAGCATGCATCCGGTTTCCGCAAGCGCCCTTGTCAGATGGCCCAGCCCCGGACCGATCTCGATCACCTGGTCGCGGGGGCCGACCTGCGCCGCGTCGACGATCTTCCCGAGATAGTGCGGGTCCTTCAGGAAGTTCTGACCGAGCGATTTTTTGGGATAGATATGCATTATCTGGTTGATTGCGATAAAATTTAAAATCTACAGAGAACGTCTTTCTCTCGCAAAGCCGCCAAGCACGCAAAGAAGGACACGACAAAGGATTGAAAAAGCGCAATACAGGATGTGAAAACCTTAGACAAAGTTCTCGTATTTTATTCTATATATAACGACTTGCTGTTTATATGAGATTTATGCTTTCTTTGCGCCTTTGCGTCTTTGCGCGAAACAAAGTTTTTCATTGAGGTCTCGCTGTCTTACTTTGTCCTGTTACCCCTGGAACCGCGGATCGAGCTTGTCCCTAAGGAAGTCACCCAGGATATTGAAGGAGATCACGGTGATGCTGATGGCGAGACCGGGAAAGATGACCATCCAGGGCGCGGAGTTGATGTACATCCTGTTCAGGCTGATCATCGAGCCCCAGGTGGGCGTGGGCGGCTGGACACCAAGGCCGAGGAACGAGAGGGCCGCTTCGAGCAGGATGAACCCTCCCACGCGAAGGCTGCCCGCCACCAGCAGGAGCGGCAGCGCGTTGGGGAGAATGTGCCGGAACAGGATCCGTCCGGTTCTGGCGCCGATGGCGCGAGAGGCCTCGACATAGGTCTGTTCTTTCAGGGAGAGGGTGATCCCGCGCACGAGACGGGCGAACCCGGCCCAGCTGACGATCGTGATGGCGAGCATGGCCGATTCAAGGCCAGGCGGCATGACCGCGCTGATCCCGATGGCAAGGAGGAGGCTGGGAAAGGCGAGGAAGATATCGAACACCTGGGACAGGACCAGATCCACCTTGCCGCCGAAGTAGCCCGCCATGAGTCCTGCAAAGGTCCCGATGCAGAGGGAAAAAAGCGATGCCGTGATGCCGACCGTCAGGGAGACGCGGCTGCCATGAACGATCCGGGAAAGGATGTCCCTTCCCTTGCTGTCCGTCCCCAGGAGGTGCGAGCCGCTTGGCGGCTGCCGGAGACTGTCCAGATCCATGGCAAGGGGATCATGCTTGATCACGTATTCTGTGAGGAAAGGGCTGGTAAGAGCGGTCACGATGAGCAGCGTCAGCACGATGACCGCGGTCAGCACCAGCTTGTTCGATCGGATATCCTGCCATATTTCGTTCTTCATCATAAGCGTTATTCCGTGCCCGGCACCCGGACCCGGGGGTCGAGGTAGCGATAGGTGATATCCACCAAAAGGTTCATGGCGACGAAGACGACGGCGCCGAACAGCACGACGCCCATGATGACGGGATAGTCACGCTTCATGATGCCGTCGAGGGCGTATCTGCCGATGCCGTCCCAGCCGAAGATCGTCTCGGTCAGCACCGCGCCGTTGAGGTACGAGCCGAGGTCGAGGCCGATAACGGTCACGATCGGGATGAGCGAGTTCTTAAGCGCGTGCTTTGCGATGACGGTGAGCTCCGACAGGCCCTTGGCCCGCGCCGTGGCGATGTAGGGCTGCGAGAGCGAATCGATCATCGATGAGCGGGTGATGCGGGCAATGTAGGCCAGTGAATAGGCGCCGAGGGTCATTGCCGGCAGGATCAGGTAGGCGAATGCCCCGTTTCCCATGCCTGACGGCGGCAGCCAGCGGAGGTAGAGGGCGAAGATGAGCATGAGCGTAAGCCCCAGCCAGAACACGGGTATCGAGATGCCGCCGACGGAGATGACCGAAGCGATCTTGTCCCAGGTGGTGCCTCGCTTGACCGCGGAGAGGGTCCCGAGGAGAATACCGCCCACCGAGGCGAAGAGGATAGCGGTCACCGCGAGCTTGAGGGTATTCGGGAATTTTTGCAGGAGATCGTCGGCGACCTTCCGGTTCGTGTAGTAGGACCTGCCGAGTTCCCCCTGGGCGAGAAGCTTGAGGTAGCCGAAGTACTGCAGCGGAAGCGGCCGGTCGGCGCCGAGCTCGGCCCGGATCCGGGCGAGGGTCTCGGGATTCGCGCGTTCGCCGGCCATACCCTGGACCGGGTCGCCGGGGAGGGCCTGCATCAAAAGGAAGGTGATGAGAGTGATCCCGAGGAGCGTGGGGATGAACAGGAGGACCCGTTTGGCGATGTACAGGAACATGATTACGGAAATCTTACACAATCCCGCGGAAAACCGCAACCGGCAAGATGCTCAAGGTCAGTTGATAAACGAACAGCTTGCTGCAGCGCCATCCGTCATTACCCGGGCGCTTATCCAGGTCAGGATAAGAACGAAAAGCGGGGATCCAGAGCATGTCTGGGTCCCCGATGGAATGTATCGAAGATGATGATCAGATGGCAGGACGGTCCCGGGCCTGGAATGATCGGAACCGGCTGCGCGTCGTTAACGCGCTGCGAAGGACCCTGATCGCCTTCTGGTCGTCTGCCGTTTTGAACACGCAGGCGGCGGTATGCCGTCCGCTGGAACCGGAGGTTAGCTTACTGTTTATTCCGCCCCGTCAAAAGACCATGCAGACCTGTATGCCACGATCAGATCAGGTCGAAGCGGTCCAGGTTCATGACCTTGTTCCAGGCTGCGACAAAGTCACGCACGAACTTTTCCTTCGCATCGTCCTGCGCATACACTTCGGCCAGGGCGCGCAGCTGCGAGTTGGAGCCGAAGGCAAGGTCAACTCGGGTGGCAGTCCACTTGAGCGCGCCTGTCTTGCGGTCGCGCCCTTCGAACGTGTCCCTGGCATCGGACGCGGACTTCCACACGGTGTCCATATTGAGCAGGTTGACGAAGAAGTCGTTGGTCAGCGTCCCGGGCCGTTTCGTGAAGACGCCATGCTGCGACCGGTCTGCGTTGGCGCCCAGCACGCGCAGGCCGCCGACGAGCACCGTCATCTGGGGCGCGCTCAGGGTCAGGAGATGCGCCTTGTCCACCAGCATCTCCTCGGCCGACACGGTGAATGCTTTCCTCTGGTAATTGCGGAAACCGTCGGCCTCGGGCTTCAGCACGGCGAACGATTTCACATCGGTCTGGTCTTGCGAGGCGTCAGTGCGGCCCGGGGAGAAGGGCACGTCGACAGCGTGCCCGGAAGCTTTGGCCGCCGCTTCAACGGCAGCGCAGCCGGCCAGCACGATGAGGTCCGCCAGGGAGACCTCTTTGCCGCCTGCATGGGTGCCGTTGAATGTCTGCCGGATGGTTTCGAGCGCGCCCAGCACATTGGCCAGTTGCGCCGGCTGGTTGGCGTCCCAGTCCTTTTGCGGCGCCAGGCGAATGCGGCTGCCGTTGGCGCCGCCGCGCTTGTCCGAGCCGCGGAAGGTAGAGGCCGAGGCCCAGGCGGTGGACACCAGCTCCGCAATTGACAGACCCGAGCCCAGGACCTTGGCCTTGAGCTCGGCAATGTCCTTGGGCTCGATCAGGGGGTGATCGACGGCGGGGAGCGGGTCTTGCCAGATCAGGTCTTCTGCCGGGACCTCAGGGCCGAGGTAGCGGACCTTGGGACCCATGTCGCGGTGGGTCAGCTTGAACCAGGCGCGGGCGAAAGCTTCGGCAAGGGCCTGCGGATCTTTGTGGAAGCGGCGCGCGATGGGCTCATAGATCGGGTCGAAGCGCAGCGACAGGTCGGCCGTGGTCATCATGGGCCGGTGCTTCTTCGATGGGTCATGGGCGTCCGGAATCATGTCTTCCGGCTTCACGTCTTTGGCCAGCCACTGATGAGCGCCGGCCGGACTCTTGACCAGCTCCCACTCGTAGCCGAACAGCATGTTGAGGTAGCCCATGTCCCATTTTGTGGGGTTGGGTTTCCATGCGCCTTCGATACCACTGGTGATGGTGTGCACGCCCTTGCCGGTGCCGAAGCTGTTCTTCCAACCCAGGCCCATTTCTTCCAGAGGGGCGGCCTCAGGCTCGGGGCCAACCAGTTTCGGGTCGCCCGCGCCGTGCGCCTTGCCGAAGGTGTGGCCGCCGGCGACGAGCGCGACGGTTTCTTCGTCGTTCATGCCCATGCGTCCGAAGGTCTCACGCACATCGCGGCCTGAGGCCACGGGGTCGGGGTTGCCGTTGGGTCCTTCGGGGTTCACATAGATCAGGCCCATCTGCACGGCAGCCAGCGGGTTCTCCAGCTCGCGGTCGCCGCTGTAGCGCTTGTCGCCCAGCCACTTGTCCTCGGAGCCCCAATAGATGTCTTCCTCGGGCTGCCAGATGTCCACGCGGCCGCCGCCGAAGCCGAAGGTCTTGAAGCCCATGGACTCCATCGCAACGTTGCCGGTGAGGATCATGAGGTCGGCCCATGAGATCTTGTTGCCGTATTTCCTTTTGATCGGCCAGAGCAGGCGGCGCGCCTTGTCCAGGTTGCCGTTGTCGGGCCAGCTGTTGACCGGCGCCAATCGCTGGTTGCCCGTGCCGCCGCCGCCGCGTCCGTCACCGGTGCGGTACGTGCCGGCGCTGTGCCAGGCCATGCGGATGAACAGGCCGCCGTAGTGGCCCCAGTCGGCCGGCCACCAGTCCTGCGAGTCGGTCATCAGCGCGGACAGGTCCTTCTTCAATGCGGCCAGATCAAGCTTCTTGAATTCCTTGGCGTAGTTGAAATCGGGACCCATCGGATTGGACTTGGAAGAATGCTGGTGCAGGATATCGAGCTTCAACTGGTTCGGCCACCAGTCGCGGTTCGATGTGCCTCTGTTGGCAGTGGTTCTACCGGATCTGCCCGTTACCGGGCACTTGCTGTCTTCGTTCATACTATTTACTCCTTTCTTTTTTTAGCATATCAAGCGTGTAATACACAGTGGAAATGCTTGTCTCGGCATACGTTCCCTGACCTTGCGGAAAATATCCCCGGCGCCGGGATGGCTCCTGTCCCTGGCCGGCAGGCTGATGATCTCGAGTCGCTGCGAGGTGAGCTTATAGCCCTTTTCCCGGAGGCCCTTGATAAGCTTGCGCTCGATCTCTTCCGGGGTTGCAGAAAGGTTCATGCCAGGAATGATTCCTAATTAGTATAAATGCTAGCCTTGTCCGTATGCTTTGTCAAATGCCAGTTTACCTTACATTTTCATTGGTAACGGCCGGGGGATCGTTTTTCCGCTCTCGTCGAGTGCGTTGGTCTCTGAGGAGGGCTGCATCTGCATGATGGGGCAGGCGTTATCCCGAGGTGGAGGGGGATGAACGAAAAGCGGGGACCCAGCGAATGTCTGGGTCCCCGTTGGAAGGTATCGAGGATGGTGAACGGACGTCAGGCGCTCTTCCGCCTGAACCACGGCAGAACTTACTACGCGCTGCGCAGGACCCTGATCGCTTTCTGGTCGTCGGCCGTCTTGAACACGCAGGTGGCAGTCTTGCCTGAGCTGGTCGTGGAGTAGAAGTAGTAGATATTGATGCCGGCATTGGCTATGGCCCTGGCCATCTTTTCCAGCGCGCCCACCCTGTTCTCCGTTTCCACGAACAGGACCATGGAATCCTGTATCTCGTCGGCGCCGATCCGCTCGAGCGCCCGCTCCGCCTTTTCCAGGTTATCAACGATCAGCGTAAAGGTCGCCTTGCGCCGAAGGCCGCTGGCCGAGTAACCGGTCCCGGCAAGGATGTTCACGTTCTCCGCGGCGACCGCCGCCGCCACCTTCGCGGTCAATCCCATGCTGTCGGGGAAGGTTGCCGTGATCTCGATCGCGGTCGAGACGGTGAACTTGGGAGATGCGGACGTTCGTGCCGCCGGGGCTGACCTCACTGCCGGCCGCGGTGCCGCCGCTATTTTCTTCTTGGGAGCCGCTTTTGCCGCCGGCCGTTTGGCCGCGGACTTCTTCTTTTTTGGCGCTGCTTTCTTCGTTTTCTTAGCCATGGTCTTTTATCTCCTTGCCAGGAATTTTACCACCCGGGGACGGAAGTGATCGCGTCTGAGCGGACCAATTGCCATTGATGCAAAAAGTATAACCGATTTTTTCAAGAAGATAAAGAGGAAAGGCAGGGAAGTTTTCAAACATGCTCGACCTGCTTGAAACCGGGTCCTATCGCTTATGCTCTGCTATCCGGTGTTCCGTAATGAACAGAAGGGTGTCCGCCAGCCGTTCTGCCTGGTCTTTATCGTGCGTGGTCATGATGACCGTGGTGCGGCCGTCCTGCTTCAGGCGTCCGATGATCGACTCGATGATCGCGGTGTTCTCTTCGTCGACCGACGCGGTCGGTTCGTCGAGGAACAGGATCTCCGGCTCGATAGCGAGGGCGCGGGCGATGCCGAGGCGCTGGGTCTCGCCGCTCGAGAGCGTGCGGGCATTCTGCCTCTCTTTATGGGCCATGCCGACGAAGTCAAGGACGCTCCCTACTTTCTCCCTGACCACGTGCTTCTGCACCCCTCTCACGGTCAGACCATAAGCGACGTTGTTGAACACCGTCGTATTGAACACTCCCGTCCGCGGCAGGACCAGGGTCATGCGCCTGCGAAGAGCGATATCATGAGGCAGTTGTATCCCGTCGTCCATGAACAGCATATCGCCCGCATCAGGCTGCTCAAGCAGGGAGCAAATTCTCAAGAACGTGGATTTGCCGCACCCGTTCGGACCCATAAGGACATAGGGACCGACACCATTGAAAGTATAGGAGCAGTCCGACAGGATCGTCCTTCCGCCATAGTGTTTGGCGATATTGGTCGCAAGCAGTTTCATGATCCTGAGGCAGGTCCTTTCTGCTGCACAACGTGCAAGAGAGCGTTAATGGCGAACGATATCATCAGCAGGATCATGCCGAGGGCAAGGGCGAGCTCGAAGTTTCCCTTGTCCGTCTCGAGCGCGATCGTTGTGGTCATGACGCGCGTGTAGCCTGCTATATTGCCGCCGACGATCAGGATCGCGCCGACCTCTGCCATGACCCTGCCGAAGGCCGCAATGACGGCGGAGAGGAGCCCGTATCGGGCCTCGCGGATGACCGCAATGGTCTCCTGGCCGGGCGTCGCTCCGAGCGTGCGCGCTGCCTGCCGGATGATGGGGTCTATGTTCACGATGGCCGAGTGGCAAAGTGCGGTGACGATGGGGAGCGCCAGGATGGTCTGGGCAATGATCATCGCGGACGGCGAATAGAGCAGCCCCATGAATCCCATCGGCCCTTTGCGTGACAGCAGGAGGTAGACAAAAAGACCGACTACGACCGGCGGAAGGCCCATGAACGTGTTCACGCCGCTGATGGCAAGGTCGCGGCCGGGAAATCGCTTCAGCCCGAGCAGGGCGCCGAGCGGCAGGCCGAGAGCGGTCGCGATGAGCAGCGCGGAGCCTGATACCTTCAGGGACAGGAAGATGATCCCGAAAAGCGTCTGATCGAGATGAAGGATCAGGTCGAAGGCCTGAACAAAACCGTTTAGGAGAGAGTCCATATAATGCAAGAAGAACGTATTTACCACGGAGACACTGCCAAAAGTAGGCGCCTCTAGGCGAGGACACGGAGAAATACGGGTAACTGCAGATCACCCGGTGTTTCTTCTGCAGCTCTGCTTCGCATTCCGCAATCGGATCATTTAGCGTTCGGAATGAAGAACGAGTTGCCGTTCTTGTCCTTGAAGGCCGCCACTGCAGCCTGGCCTTTGTTCGATATGATCCAGTCAACGAACTGCATGGCCTCTTTGAACTTTACATGTTTGTGCTTTTCCGGATTCACCGCCATGACGCCGTATTGGTTGAACAGGTTTGAATCGCCCTCGAGAACGATGACCATATCAAGTTTGTCCTTATCCTTCGTGGCGAGCCAGGTGCCGCGGTCGGTAAGCGTGTACGCTTTCTTTTCGTCGGCAACGCGCTGGGTCTTCTCCATGCCCTGGCCGACCTCAAGGTACCATTTCTGGCCGGCAGGTTCGATGCCGGCTTTCTTCCAGAGCGAGAGCTCCTTTGTGTTCGTGCCCGACTTATCGCCCCGGGAAACGAAGGATGAGCCTGAAACGGCGATGGCCTTCAGGGCATCGGCAGCCGATCGCATGCCTTTTATCTTCGCAGGATCAGCGGCTGGGCCGATGACGACGAAATCGTTGTACATGACGTCCTGGCGGTTCACGAAAAAACCTTCCTCAACGGCTTTTAACTCCTGCTCCTTCGCGTGAACGAAGACCACATCCGCATCGCCGCGTTCGCCGATCTCGATGGACGCGCCGGTTCCCACGGCGACCACATCGATCTTGATGCCCGTCGTCTTCTCGAAGACCGGCAGCAGGAAGTCGAACAGGCCCGAGTTCTGCGTGCTCGTGGTGGATGCCATGCGGATGCGGGTCTCGGCAATAGCCGATAAAGCAGTAGTCAGGATGAGAGAGACGGTGAGCAAGGCGAACAAACGCTTCATTGAGGATCCTCCTTGAAAATAACAGTGGATATGAACTCCCTTAACACGCACCCTGATATGGTGCGGCTACCACAGATAAAGCATAAAGCCAGCCGGTCCTGGTAGCCGCAGGCTTTAGCCTGCGAAAGTCCGGGATCTTTTATAGTGTGAGCTTCTTCTCTTCGCGTTTCAGAAAAGCCTGAAGGTCCTTGTGGAAGCGCCAGAACATCCTGACGGCCTTCTTGCCGTCAATGGTGACGATGGCGCCGCCCCCGCCCTTCCCGCCTGTCGCCAGTTCTACGAAGGGCCGCTTGGCCTGACGGTTCATGGAATCCACCAGGTCCCAGGCGCGGCGATAGGACATCTCCATGGACTTCGCGGCCTTGGTGATGGATCCGTGTTCGAGGATGCGTTCGAGCAGGACGACACGGCCATGACCGATGAATGTGCCTTCCGGGCCGTCGATCCAGACGCGTCCGCGAAAGCCCGGCCTCGGCTTGGCGTTCTTGCGGGCACTATGAGCAGGCTTCGGCATGGAGCGTAATATATCATAGGGAATAACGGTAGGCAAGGGGAAATTCTGCAAAACATCAGGGGGTCAAGGGACAGGGAGACGCAATGAAACGGCGACAAGGGGACAAGAGGAGAAGAGGCGGACGCGGAGCCAAAAGTAGGCGCTTCTAAGCGACGCGGGGACACGGAGACAAAGAGACAAGGGGACAAAGGGAGGAGGAGATGCGGACGCGGAGACGCGGGGACGCGGGGACGCGGAGACAGGAGACAGGAGACAGGAGACAGGAGACAGGAGACAGGAGACAGGAGAC
>CAKKRC010000057.1 GCA_919902495.1 Nitrospiria bacterium | reverse complement strand
GGTCTTCGCGGTGAGCGATATCCAGAGCTTGTTCAAGAAAACGCGGGACGTCAAGGTCCTGTTCTCATTCAGCGACGGCATCGAGAAGAACGCCCAGGTGCGGCATTCCGGCATCAAGGTCGGCAAGGTGGCGCATATCCGGGTCGCGACGGAGCAGGGCGACAAGGTGGAACTGACGCTCAGCGTTTACACCGACACCGTGATCAAGGTTGACACCAAAGCCGCCATCAAGTCGCTGGGCCTGGTGGGTGGAAAATACGTCGAGTTGAGCGGGGGGACGCCTGAGGCAAAACCGCTTGCGCAGAATGCAGTCATGCATGGCGAGGAATCCCTCAAAATGGAAGAACTTACCAGAATGGGCATGGAGGTCGTGAACAAGCTCAAGAACGTCGCCCAGAGCATCGAGAAGATCGTCCAGAACGTCGAGCGGACGGTCGGTGATCCCGCACTGTCCAAGAACATCAAGGGCGCAGTGCAGAACGTCAACGAGATCACCGAGAACGTCAAGGTGATGACCTCGAACAAGGAACAGGTCGCGGAGGCGCTTAAGAACCTCCCGGAGCTATTGAAGAAGGTTGACGCCAGCATCGCGAACCTCAAGGAGATCACCGACAAGACCGACAAGCTCGTGGGCGAGAACCGAAAGAACATCGACGCGACCATGGAGAACGTAAAGGAGATCACGAACAACCTGAAGGAAATGACGGATGACGTCAAGAAACATCCGTGGAAGCTGATACGGAAACCGTGATCGATTGCGGATTGCGGGTAGACATGCCCCTCACCCCTGCCCTAATGAGACTCACCCTCACCTTTGCTTCCTCTCCCCTCTGAGGGAGAGGATAAGAGGAGAGGGGGCATCATCATCGGAGAGGGAAAAAGGGAGAGGGGGCTTTTTCAACGTGGATAGCGGATTGAAGATCAAAATATTCGTATTTATGGTTTGATATTAGTCTGAGGAAAGTGTGGCATTATTCTTGCTGAACTGGTTAAGAACGAAAATTCGTGCTTTACCAGTTAGCTCCTAACTAGACAATCATTGGTTAGTCCGAAATAGAAATGGGTACACCATGCACTTATTTAAGCCAATCGTAGATAAACTCTTTTCAACATATGTGAATTGGTTTGGAAAGCAGCTGACAAACGAAGGCCAGCTTTTTCCATTCGTGGATCGGGAATTAACACAAAACCCAAATAAGAAGTTAGCTATCTTGACAATCACTCTGAGGGATTCCAGATTTGATTGTGGAATTGAAATGTCTTTTGAGAAAACTTTGGCAGATAAATTAGGAATAGGCGCTCCAAAAGGATTTTCTAAAAAGAATCTTGAGCCCGACGGTAAAAGAAATAACGAAGAAAATGTGAAGTTCTGTATACAATTCAACGAGGAAAACCATTACTTTATAGCCGACCACACATTAAAACGAGACGTTCCATTCACCATAGAAATCCCCGTTGATAAAATGGCTGAGGGTTTTGGCCAAATCACTATAAGTCTTCCGTTCAAGCTCGGTTTTGGTGGTGGATCATTGAATGCAAACACACCTGTCGGCCTGGGTGATCCGATGGAGTTAGAAAAAGAGATGTCTTACTGGAGAAAATTGAGGGAGAGGCATAGTAGAAACAGACAAGGCATTTCCGGGTAGAACGAAGTGAAGCTCGATAATGATCCTAACGAACGCGTCCACAGCGGCGCGCCAGAAGGCGGCGCGTCAGGCGCGCGTTGGTTTGATCGAATCTGAATATGATTGGGGAAAAAAAGTGATACAGGCGATCAAAGGGGTAAAGGACATTCTTCCGGAGGACATGCCGGCGTGGCAGCACCTTGAGGCCGTGGCACGCACGATCTTCGAGGAGTACGGCTTCTCCGAGATCCGCGTCCCTGTGTTCGAATACACCGATCTTTTCGCGAGGAGCATCGGCGTTTCCACCGACATTGTCGAGAAGGAGATGTATACCTTCGAGGACCGCGACGGCAGGAAGATAACGCTGCGTCCCGAAGGGACCGCCGGGGTCGTGCGCGCGTTCATCGAACACAAGATGTACGCCGACGCGTCGCTGGTCAAGCTGTACTACCTGGGGCCCATGTTCCGGCATGAACGTCCGCAGAAGGGAAGATACCGGCAGTTCTACCAGGTCGGCGTGGAGGCATTGGGCGGTACGCATCCGCACGTCGATATCGATATCCTTGTCATGCTGCACCGGTTGTTCGCAAAGTTGGGCGTCACCGGACTGACGCTCCAGGTAAACTCACTGGGTGATTCCCAGTGCCGCGATGCCTATCGTGACGCGCTCAAAGCGTATCTGAAGGAAAAGCTCCCGACGCTTTGCGCGGATTGTCAGCGGCGGTATGAGACGAACCCGCTCCGGGTGCTCGACTGCAAGGTGGACGCCGCGAAGTTCGGCGATTCGCCGGTCATGCTCGACTACCTGTGCGGCCCCTGCAAGGACCACTTTGAGATGGTGGAGGGCGGTCTGAAAAAGCTCGGGATCCCGTTCGTGGTGAACCCGCGGCTGGTTCGTGGTCTGGACTATTACACGAGAACGACCTTTGAGCTTGTCATGGCCCACGAAGGCGCCCAGAACACGGTGGCCGCGGGAGGCCGCTACGACGGATTGGTGAAGGAGATCGGGGGGCCTGCGATACCGGGCATCGGGTTTGCCCTGGGCGTGGAGCGGGCGATATCCCTGATGGACACCTCCGGCCTGAAACCGGCCCGGCCGGCGCTTTTTATCGCCGCGCTCGGCGATGAAGCGGTCTCTCTGGTCATGCCCGTCCTGCATGCCCTCCGGAATGACGGTATCCGGGTCGAGACGGACTATGCAGGGTCGAGCCTCAAGAGCCAGATGAAAAAGGCCGATAAGTACGGAGCCGCGTTCACGCTGATCGTCGGCGAGCAGGAAATGCAGTCAAAGACCGCGGTGCTCAGGAACATGGCGACGAAAGAACAGGTTGCGGTATCGCTCGAGAACATGGTCGATGAGATCAAGGCCAAGCTGTCGGGATCTTGATGACCATGGATGAACGCTGATACTACTTCGAACATATGCAGTTTCCCTTGCAGTCCTCTGTTTCCCCTGCGGTAAACGTCAGCGCTTGAGGTGTTGAATGAAGGTCGGCATCATTTCCGACACCCATATCCCCGATGCGGCATCGTCGCTGCCGCCCACGGTCTTCGAGATATTCAGGGATGTTGATCTCATACTCCATGCCGGGGATATTGTTGTGCTGTCCGTGCTGGAGGAGCTTCGTGCCATAGCGCCGGTGGAGGCCGTTGCCGGGAACATGGACGGACCCGATCTGCAGATACGGCTTCCCCGCAAAAAGGTCATTACGATCGGTACGTTCACGGTGGGGCTCATCCATGGCAAATACCGGATCGCTGATCAGAAAGAAATGATCCGCAAAGAGTTCGGCGACGTTGACCTTATCGTCTACGGCCATTCGCACACGCCGTTCTGGGGAACGTTCGGCGACACGCTGTTCCTCAACCCCGGCAGTCCCACGGACAACCGGCATGCGCCGTATCATTCGGTCGCGGTCCTGACCGTCGGGGATGCGCTTACGGCAGAGATCATACGCGTGTAGGCCGCTTGTCGATGATCATGCGGTGTTCGCTGCCGCTGTTCCTCATTTAAGTTGCAAACGTTGTACAATTGTGATATTTTTCGATCATATGGCGATCATGAAGATAAAGTTCGGGACATCGGGGTGGCGCGGCGTCATAGCCGATGACTTCACCTTTGCCCGCGTACGCGCGGTCACCCAGGCGATCGCAGATCATCTCGTGGCACAGGGTCTCAAGGACAAGGGCGTTGTCGTAGGATACGACACGCGGTTCCTGTCCGAGAAGTTCGCCGCAGAGGCGGCCAGGGTCCTGGCGACCGCAGGCATCCATACCTACCTGTCCAACCGTGACGTTCCCACGCCGGTCGTTTCCTACGAGATCATCCGCAGAAAGTCCGCGGGGGGCCTTAATTTCACCGCGAGCCATAATCCTCCCGAGTATAACGGTCTCAAGTTCTCGCCGGCATGGGGCGGACCGGCCCTGCCGGATACCACGAAGGACATTGAAACGCGCGCAAACGCCTTGCTGGAGAAGAACAGCATCGCAGCCATGGCATTGAGCGAAGCGAAGGATAAGGGCCTGGTGGAGGACGCCGACCTGAGAAAGTCCTATCTCGATGACATACGAAAGAAGATAGATGTTGAGGTCATCCGCAAAGCGAAGCTCAAAGTGGCGGCAGATCTGCTCTATGGCACCGGAAGGGACTATCTCGACACGGTGCTCAGGGACGCCGGCTGCGCCGTGACGGCGATCCATGGACAGCGGGACCCCTTGTTCGGCGGCCATGCACCGGAGCCGTCCGAGGAGAACCTCGCTGAACTGTCGGGCATCATGAAGAAGGGCCGCTTCGACATCGGTCTTGCCGTGGACGGGGACGCTGACCGGTTCGGCATCCTCGACACCGACGGCACCTACATCGATCCGAACCAGGTGCTTGCGCTGGTACTCGACTATCTCTGCCGTTCGCGGGGATGGAAAGGCGGGGCAGCGCGGTCCATCGCTACGTCGCATCTCGTTGACGCGGTCGCCAAAAAGCACGGGATCGAAGTGTACGAGACCGGGGTCGGGTTCAAGTACATCGGAGACCTCCTGGTCCAGGGAAAGATCATCTTCGGCGGCGAGGAAAGCGCCGGTATGACGATCAAGGACCACGTTCCCGAGAAGGACGGCATCCTTGCCTGCATGCTGGTCGCGGAGATGGTCGCGAAGGAACGGAGATCGATGAAGGAACTTCTGAAACGGCTGTACAAGGAGGTCGGGGTGATCCTGAACCACCGGATCAACATCCGTCTGACCGAGGCGAATCAGAAGTCGATCGGCGACCGGCTCAGTCAGCCGCTGACCGAACTCGATGGTCTTCGTGTAAAAGGGAAGAAGACGACCGCCGACGGCACAAAATACATGATCGAGGACGACAGCTGGGTGCTTATGCGCGCTTCCGGGACCGAACCGGTGGTGCGGCTGTATGTCGAGTCCTCGTCGGAAGAAAAGATCAAGGTGCTGCTGGAGGCGGGCAGGAAGTTCATTTTGGGGCAGTAATAAAACACGAAGTTGTGAAGGTAGGAAGTTGGGAAGTTAGGCGGTCCTGTGGTTTCTCTCAACATCCCATCCTCCCAACCTCTCACCATCGGATTTTAAGGGGGCAGCATGAGCGAGATCATTGATGTCTATGCGCGCGAGGTCCTGGATTCACGGGGAAATCCTACGGTGGAAGCGGATGTGATCCTGGAGAGCGGGGTGATGGGACGAGCCATCGTGCCGAGCGGCGCTTCCACGGGCGAACGTGAGGCCCTTGAGCTTCGGGACGGCGGAAAGCGCTACATGGGCAAAGGCGTCCGCAAGGCGGTGAACAACATCATCGACATCGTCGGCCCGGTCATCGCCGGGATGGACGCAACGGAGCAGGTCGCGATCGACCGGACGATGATAGCGCTGGACGGGACGGAGACCAAGAAGAAGCTCGGCGCCAATGCCCTCCTTGCCGTGTCGCTTGCCGTTGCCAAGGCCGCGGCCGAGGAAGCAGGGCTGCCGCTCTACAGTTATCTGGGAGGGCCGAACGCCAAGGAGCTTCCGGTTCCCATGATGAACGTGCTGAACGGCGGCGCCCATGCCGATAATAACGTGGATTTCCAGGAATTCATGATCATCCCTGCGGGCGCGAAGAGCTGCACCGAGGCCGTCCGGATCGGCGCCGAGGTGTTCCACAACCTCAAGGCGGTGCTCAAGAAGAAGGGCTATAATACCGCGGTGGGCGACGAGGGCGGCTTCGCGCCGAACCTCAAGTCGAACGAAGAAGCGGTCCAGGTGATCCTTGAGGCCATCCAGAAGGCGGGATACAAGGCCGGGAAGGACGTGTTCCTCGGACTTGATGTGGCCGCCAGTGAGTTTTACGAGAAGGGCGTCTACGACATGAAGGGCGAGGGCAAGAAGATGACGTCGGAAAAGATGATCAAGTTCTACGAGAACTGGGTTCGCCAGTATCCGATCATCTCCATAGAGGACGGCATGTCGGAGAAGGACTGGAAGGGCTGGAAGGTCCTGACGGACCATCTGGGGTCCAAGGTCCAGCTCGTGGGCGACGACATATTTGTGACCAATACCAAGATCTTCAAGAAAGGTATTGAGGAGGGCATCGGGAACTCCATCCTCATCAAGCTGAACCAGATCGGTACTCTGACCGAGACCCTGGACGCCATAGAGATGGCAAAACGGGCGGGATACACGGCGGTGGTATCGCACCGTTCCGGAGAGAGCGAGGATGCCACCATCGCGGACCTCGCTGTCGCGACGAATGCCGGCCAGATCAAGACGGGGTCGCTCTCGCGGACCGACCGCATCGCCAAGTACAATCAGCTCATCCGCATCGAGGAAGAGTTGGGGGACGCGGCACAGTATCGGGGCAAGGATGTGTTCTATAGCATCAAAGGTAGTTAGCCCGCATGACAGTTTTCTAGGCCAGAATGGAAGAGATCTCTATTCTGGCCTTTTCTGTTTCAGCGCATGCCCGGAAGACCGGTCTGCGGTATGGGCGTTGAGGAACAAGTGAACAACGCATTATTCGAAAAATTGGTAAAACGTTCCCTTGAGAGGCTTCCCAGGAAGCTCATGGAAACGCTTCAGAACATTACCATCGAGGTCGAAGCCGAACCGCCGGACGACGTACTGGACGATATGGGTATCGAGGACGACGGCCTCTACGGCCTATACCAGGGAACGCCGCTGACCGAAAGGGAATGGAACTACGGAAATGTGCTGCCTGATCGGATCGTGATCTACCAGGGGCCGATCGAGCGTGATGCTGCAAATGAAGGTGAGATCGAGGAGATCGTGCTCGATACGGTCGTGCATGAGATAGGGCACTATTTCGGGTTTGATGATGAAACGCTGTATGGGATAGAAGACGAGAAGGCGGAGAGGAAAAAGCGACGAAGTTGAGAGGTTGGGAAGTTGGGAGGTTGGGAGAGGGAAAAAGAACGACGATGAGAAGTTGAGAAGATAGGAAGTTGAGAACAGAAAAATCCGGTCAAAAGCAGAACTTATCGTGTGACTTTTCCATCGCATTCAGCATGGCGAGAATGCCCTCGTATTCCTGGTCCAAATATCGAAACGTTTCATCGTCAATGTATTTACAAGCAAGGGAAAACTCCAGCCAACTTTGAGTCTCCGACGCTTCTTGCATTGAATCGGTTAATTTATTCCTGAAGACGGCAGGGTATTTTCATTTCCGCCAGGCTTCGGCCAGATTTGAGCAAACGGAACGGGAAAACCTTCTGATTTGGTCGACGAGAGAATATTTTTCCTCTTGAGGAAATGTTTTCGTCGCATCGTAGATGGTCATGGCAGCACTGAAGGCTTTTTTGTATACATCCAGGTCTCTGAAGTGCTGTATGCGTTTCGGATCTGGCATTGATTCTTCCCAACTTCCCACCTTCGTAACTTCTCAACTTCGAGAGTTCTTAACGTCCCAACTTCTCAACTTCCCAACTTCGTGTTTAATCGAAGAATCTTCTCAATGATCCCCGTCGTTGACGCGCCTTCCACATACGGCACATTCACGACCTTTCCGCCACGCGCCTCGACAACGTCCCTCCCGATGATCTTCTCGATCGGCCAATCGCCGCCTTTTACCAACACGTCAGGCTGGAGAGCAGAAATGACCTTGTACGGGTCAGGTTCATCGAAGATGGTGACGAAATCGACGGATGCAAGGGCTGCAAGGGTCTCGGCGCGCTCGGCCTGGGAGTTGATGGGCCGCTTCTCGCCCTTGATGGCGCGTACCGAGGGATCGCTATTGACCGCGACCACAAGGATATCGCCGAACGAACGCGCGATGGCAAGGTAACGGGTATGTCCGGTATGGATGATGTCGAAACAGCCGTTGGTGAAGACGATCTTCTTTCCGGCGGCACGGAGGATGGCAAGCAGAGGCTGGAGTTCAGAGGTGGTCTTTATCTTCATGATCATGGGGAACTATACTATAAATACCGCCGGTAAGGCAAGGGGATGATCATGATGCATTTGCCTCGAAGATCTCGTCGAAGACAGTTGACAGTTTTTTAAAAGCGTTCAGAACGATGGGATCGAAGTGGCCTGGCATCGTTCGGACATCGCCGCGGATGATGATGTCGCAGGTCTCCTGGTGAGAGAACCCGATCTTGTACGGACGGGGGCTGCGCAGCGCATCATACTGGTCGGCGAGCATGACGATCCTGCCTTCGATGGGAATGGCCTCTCCTTTGAGGCCCCGGGGATAGCCTCCGCCGTCGAAGCGCTCGTGGTGGTTCAGTGCTACGGAAGCGGCGAGCTGGACCGCCGGATAGTCGGAGCCGGAAAGGATCTGCTCTCCCATGGTCGTATGGGTCTTCATCAGCTCGTATTCATACGAGGTGAGCGGGCCGTTCTTCAGGAGGATGTTGTCGGGAATGCCGATCTTTCCCAGATCGTGCATGGAGCTGGCAAAGGTGATCTTTTCGACGAAGTCGGAAGGAAGTGACAGTTCCTCCGCGATCTTGTTCGAGTACAGTCCTATCCTCGAGATGTGGGCGCCTGTCGCGGTATCGCGGTACTCCGCCACCACCGTGAGTCGGGAGATGACCTCGCGGCTCATGTTCTTCACCTGGACCAGCGCATCGGACAGCTCCTGGGTCCTTTTCCGGACGGTCTCTTCCAGGTTCTTCTTGTAGTCACGCTCCATCTGGATCAGCCCGGAATATTTCACGGCCTTTTCAATGGTATGGACCAGGTAATCGGCGTTGTACGGTTTGGTGATGAAGTCAAAGGCGCCCTTTTTGATGGCGTCCACGGCAACGTCGAGTTCCGCGTAGGCGGTCATCAGGATGACCGGGATCTGCGGATCGAACTTGTGTATCATGCCGAGAAGGTCCACGCCGGTCAGGACGGGCATTTTTATGTCCGTCAGGACAACATCGACCGACGTGCGCTGGATCTCCTGAATGGCGCTGTTGGCATTATCGCAGGTGTTCACCGTGAAGCCAAAGGCCCTGAGCAGCGTCGAGATGGATTCGAGCACATAGGGGTCGTCATCGACCACCAGGATGGTATTGTGTTTTATCGTCATGTGTCCAGCGCCTCTCTGAGCCCGGGTATCTTCTTCGGGACCACCGGCCGTTACCGGATATACGCTTCCGTTACGTACCGCCGCATCATCCGATGGCTGTTAAAGTAATATGCGTTCTTGCTGATGGCGTTGTTCATCATCCTCGCCCAGGGGTCCTTGTCGGGGCTGTAGTATTTGGGGATGATGATGTTCTCCAGCTTATTATAGAGATCTGCGGCATCGTCGGCATCGGCATCGCCCGGTTTCGAGAATTCCGTCGGCGGTCCGCCGATGGACCAGCCGGTGAATCCCTCGATATGACCTTCGATCCACCATCCGTCAAGGACGCTGAAGTTGAGGACCCCGTTGTGCGCCGCCTTCATGCCGCTCGTGCCCGATGCCTCCAGTGGCCGGAGCGGCGTGTTCAGCCAGATATCCACGCCGGACACGAGCTTGAGCGCCGTGTCCATGTTGTAGCCAGGCAGGAACACGACCTTGATCTTGTCCCTGAGCTTCTCACTGAATTCGTAGATCCCCTGGATGATCCTCTTCCCGTTATCATCATGGGGGTGCGCCTTGCCGGCGTAGACGACCTGGATCCTTCCCTTTTCCGCGATCATCAGCAGCCGTTCGATGTCGCGAAAGAGCAGGTGGGGACGTTTGTAGGCCGTGGCGCGGCGGGCGAAACCGAGGGTCAGGACGTTCAGGTCCATTTCAACGCCTGTTGTCTGCTTGATCACCGCGAACAGCTTCCGCTTGGCCTCCCGGTGGGCCTCCCAGAGCTCCAGATTGGGGATATTTCCGCTCCGGACGAAGAGTTCCGGCTCGTTCGCCCACCCGGGAATATACTTGTCGAACAGTTTCGCCATCTCTTCGCAGGTCCAGGTGAAGGTGTGAACGCCGTTCGTGATCGCATGGATGTGATACCCGGGGAACATGTGCTGGGAGACCTCGCCGTGCTTCTTGGCAACGCCGTTGATGTACTTGCTCAGGTTAAGAGCGAGAAGGGTCATGTTGAGGCTGTCCTTCCCGGCAATATCTTTTAAAACGTCGATGGGCAGGATGTCTCCGAGCACCTGCTTCACCAGGGAATAGGGGAACTTGTCATGACCCGCCTCCACCGGCGTGTGGGTCGTGAACACGCAGAGGTCGCGCACCCGGGCCAGGTCCCAGACCGAGCGCTCGTCCCAGACGCTCTCGATGTCCCGTTTGAAGCGCAGCAGGAGGTCCAGGGCAAGAAAGCTCGCGTGGCCCTCGTTCATATGATATTTCTTGATATGGAACTCCAGGGCATGGAGCATGCGCACACCGCCCATGCCCAGGACGACCTCCTGCTTGATCCGGTAGGTATGGTCCCCGCCGTACAGGTAGTCGGTGATCCCGCGGTCCTCTGGAGTGTTCTCGGGTACATCGGTATCGAGGAAGAAGATCGGGATCCTGCCGCCCGTCGGGCTGACGACCATATAGACCCAGGCCTGGATAGTGACGTCACGGCCTTCGATCTGGACCTTTACCTTCACGGGAAGGAGCTTCATGTACCTGGCCGGGTCCCAGACAACGGGCTTTTCCTGCTGCCAGCCGTTCGGATCGATCTCCTGGGTGAAGTACCCTTTTCGGCTGATGAGGGTGACCGCGACGACGGGCAGTTTGAGGTCAGCAGCGGATTTGATGGTATCGCCGGCAAGTATGCCCAGGCCGCCGCTGTAGGTGGGGATGTCGTTCTTGACGCCGATCTCCATGGAGAAGTAGGCGATCATCGGTTCGGTGGTGAACTCATGGAGAGTGTTCATGCAATTCCTCGAGATGATGACAAAGCGTGCTGGAACGAGTAAACAAAAAATACAACATGACTGACGTATAAGGTTTTGCTGCGTTGTCTTTGCGAGCGACCGAAGGAAGCGCGGCAATCTCGTCGTAAAGTAAAAGATCGCTTCGTCGCTGCGCTCCTCGCTATGACACGATAGTACGTGCGTTTGTAATAGAAAGATACCAGAAAGAGCCCCCCGTTTCAATGCTATTTGTGCGGTCGGTGATGTCCGGGACGCCGTTCTATCGACCAGGCGGGTGGGAAGCGCAGAGATCTCCGTGGATGGGTGTTCAGGACAGCCGGTATGCAGTTTACCGGGAGAGGGTGCGGCGGGCCATTTCTACCAGACCGAAGACCTTCAGGTCAACGAGCACTCCCCCGGCCTGTGCATTGACCAGGTATTCGTTGACGCTCTCGATGGGGACCTCGATGACCTCGATGATCTCATTGTCGTCACCGCCGGCCTTGCCAACCTGCTCGAGCCCTGTGCAGAGGTAGGTTCGTATGATCTCGGTGGATGCGCCGGTTGACATGGGGCCTTCCACGAGGAATTTGAGTTCCCGCGCAGACCAGCCGGTCTCTTCTATCAGTTCTCGCCGTGCGGCATCTTCCATGGATTCGCCGGGGTCCACGAGACCCGCGGGGAGTTCGAGGACATCCCTGCCGAGGGGTGGGCGGAATTGTCGTTCCAAAATGACAGTGTTCGCCGGCGTGACCGCGACCATGACAACGATGCCGCCGATATTGACGCGTTCAATGGCCTCCCAGGTGCGCTCCACGCCCTTCGCGTCGCGGTAGTGTATCTCCACGGCGCTCATGAACTTGCCTTTCCAGCGGACTATTTTGTCGATGATCTCCATGAGGAAAGCAGAAGACGGACATTAGACATTAGACAACAGACAACAGACAACAAATAAAAGGCCACAGACAGCAGATGCCAGACCACAGACAGCAGACTATGGACAAAAAAATCAGTGATCTATCCGGTCAGCGCATCAGTCTGACATCTGAATGTCTGCCATCTGACCGTCTGATCGTTTACAGCCACTTTTCCAGGTCCAGGGCGATGGCCGCGGGGATGATCGTGTCCACTTCGCGCACTCGCTTGCGTCCGGCCTTTACGAACATTGCCTTGAGCATGGCCTCTTCATCGCTGTAGTTGAGCAGAATAGGGAAGTCCGTCTCGGGGATGTCACGGGTGAAATAGCCGCAGCCTTCGAGGCGGACGGCGCGGCGCGGACCGCGGACGGTAGGTCCGAAGATACGGCAGATGTGAGGCCGTTGGTCGTAGATGAGGCACGCGCCACGGTCATCAAGTGCGGGACAGCGCATTTTTACGGACCTGCGGGAGATGGAGTCGATGGAGGCCAGCGTCTTGAGGAGCGGATCCTTTCGCGAGAATGCGCCCTTCTTTTCCAGGATGTCGAGCTGTTCGTTCGCTTTTGCGATGACGCGTTTTCGGACGGGGGCGGGGATATTCTTCAGACGGTCGCGGATGTGCAGAGCATCGAGGAGCGTTATGTCGAAGAACCCGGTCGCACAGCACTCATGGCACCCCCGCGCGCACTTCACGCCGTTCTTTCTTGCCGCAGTGTTGAACTGTTCGCTGGTTTGCTTGAGGAACTTTGAGTATTTTTGGACGATTTTTTTCATACGGGCTGCTGCCTTTCCTGTGTTGGTGTGCAGGATTATACGGGCTTGACAGGCTGTTTGTCAATGATAAGGTACGAGAACGAGCAGGAGGCTCATCCCGTATCGAGGCAGTATTATAAAAAAAGCCTGCGTTCTGGTTAACGCAGGCTTAGCAGAAGCCATCCCCTGATCAGCGCTTCTGTAAAATTTAATGCTACACTGTGACAGTCTATTTGCTCTCCGGAGGGCTGCCGGCCATGCCAGGCCCCTGGCCGGGTCCGCGTCCCGGGGCCATTCCCTGACCGGGTCTGCGGCCATCGGGGTTCCTGCCGGTACGGCCGCCGCGGGCCCCCTCCACCATTCCACGCATTTCCTGCTGGAATTCCTGGTTGAAGATGATATAGCGCGCCATCTGCACCACCGTAAGTTTGCCCCTTGCCGCGTCGAATTCCTTGTTGCGCTGGTTCGCTATCTCCTGACGGTTCTTGTCTATCTTGCCAATGGAAGCCTTCAGCTTTCCCTCATCAGGAGGGGAGGCGTTCAGCAGGATCCGCATCTCCCGCATGATCTCGTGGTTCTCTTTCATGAGGTCGCGGCGTTTTTGCTCCATGGCGGTTATTGCCGGGATGAACGCCGCGGCTGTCTTTTCGTCAAGCTTCAGCGTTTCGGTCAACCTGGCGATCCTTACAGCGTCCATCTTTTTCATGACCGCCGCGCGCTGCTCCTCCGATGGCCGGTCCCCGCGCGGCCCCGGTGCCTGCTGCTGCGCGATGGCGCCGGCTGCTGTTGCGGCGAGAAATGCCGCCACCAAGATACTGCTTACGATCCTGTGCATATTAACCCTCCTCATCCTGGGTATCGAGCATTCTGATAACGTGTTCCAATTCCTGCGTATCCAATTCTGCAAGTCTGTCGTCGAGGCTGATATCCGCGCTGGTCCTGAACATGTCGATGACCTCATCCTTCAGCAGGGCAAGTTCTCCTGTCGCCCAGAGGTCCACGGAGTCGATCTCGATGTCGGTGAGCTCCGCCAGGTCGATCGGATCTCCCGGGAGAAGATATCCATTGGATGACCCGTTCTCCGGCAGCGCGTTACTTGCAATGTCGACGGGAACAGGGCGGTCAAGAAACAGCACAACAGCGGCAATGAGGAAGATCACTGCTGCCGCCCATGCCCAGCGGGGAGTGACGAGCATCCCCCAGCCGAAGCGTGGTCCCTGAGACGCGTTCTGCTGTGTTTGCGCCTGTACCTCGCGGAATATCCTGCCCGGCATTGCCGCCCAGAATGCCTCTCCCGGATCGGGAACGGGCTCCGAGGACATCATGCGGAGGAGGGCAAGCTCAGCTCTGCAGTCCTCGCAGACCGCCATATGGCGCTCGACACCGGCCTGAGACTCCTGGTCGAGCGACTGCTCCAGATGTGCGGGAAGCAGCGCCTGTATTTCTTTACTTTTGCACGCCATTGCCTTCTCCTGACCTCTGACTGCCGACTTCTGACTTCTTGAACAGTTCCTTCAGTTTCTGCACGCCGTGGTGATAGTTCGCCTTTGACGTGCCGACGGAGCATTGCATGATCCCGGCGATCTCTTCGAACGTCTTCTGTTCCTGGACCCTGAGCATCACGGTAAGACGCTGTTTATCGGGAAGGCCGGCGACTGCCCGGTGCAGATTGTCCCTGGATTCCTTGCGGATGAGCGATTCCAGCACCTTTGGATCCCTCCGGATGACCACGTCGTCAAGGGGCACCAGAGCGGCCCGTGCCCGGTCCCGGTAGACGTTCTTCGCCAGGTTAATGGCGATCTGGTACAACCAGGTCCGGAAGCTTGATCGCCGTTCAAAGCCGCGGATGCCGGTGAATGCCTTGAAAAACGTCTTCTGGAGGATGTCCGCGGCGTCCTCCTTGTCGCTCACCATACGGTACAGCAGGGAATAGAGCGGCTTCTGGTGTTTGAGTACCAGTTCGTCGAAGGCGTCCCGGTCGCCGGCGGCAAATCTATCAAGCAGTGCGAGGTCATCATCCATAGGGCGGCCGTTTGTCATGATATTAGACCCGAAACTGCGTGAAAGGTTGAATCCAGGAGCGAGCGCATTCCCCGTACCCGGGGTTAGCGAGCGATTAGAATAAAATAGTACCCTGAGGATCGAAGCCTCCCTGACGTTTGTTTCTGGGAGCTTCGATCAAGGTGAATATTCCCCGTGGCTTTGCTGCAGGGAGCTTCAATTATGATGCGACTGAGTTGTCCCGTCGTACCGGCAGATCAGGATCTCACCGGTTGGGCGGGGTCCTTCAGGGAATCACGATACAGGCTGACGCGGTTCCTGCCCGAGCGTTTCGCATGGTACAAAGCCTCATCGGCCAGGGCGACGAGGTCAGTTATTTTCCCGGTGTCCTCGGGGAACGATACGACGCCGATGCTCAGGGTGCACCGGAGCTCACCGTCGTGCACCCGGGTGATCATGGTCTTCTCCATGATCGACCTGACGCGCTCCGCCATCAATTCCGCTCCCTTCCGGTCGGTCTCTACCATGCCCACGGCGAATTCCTCGCCGCCGTGGCGTGCGACGAAGTCCGTGCCCCGGGCGGTATCGCGGAGGACCTGGGCGACGGCCTTGATCGCCACGTCTCCCACGGGATGCCCGTATTTGTCGTTCACCAGCTTGAACTTGTCGATATCCATGAGCAGGATGGAAAAGGGGCGGGGCGTGCGCTCCAGCTCACGGTATTTCTCGGCGAGCTTCTCCATGAAGGTCCGGTGGTTCAGGAGGCCCGTGAGCCCGTCGGTCCTCGCCATGTTCTCGATCTTCTGGTAGAGCAGGGCGTTGTAGGCGACCATCGCGACCTGGTTCATCAGCGTATCGAACACGCTGTCTCGTTCGTATTTGGTGAACGCGTTGGGCCGCCGGGAGGCAAGGAAGAACGCGCCGACGAAGGTGCCCTTGGCGACCAGCAGGCTTCCATACAGGGTCCGCATGGGCTTCTGGAACTCCTTGAACGGGAAGAGCAGAATGTCCCTGCCCCGCTCGCCGTAGTCATCAGTGTAAAAAAAGGGCACGCCGGTTTCCTTCCAGTGACGGTGCATGAATGACACGACCGCGCTTTCAGCGAGCGGGCATTTTTCACCGACCAGGCCGTCATCGTAGCCTTCGAGGGCGATGAACTGGAGGTGAGTGACTCCTTCGATCTCCGTGCTCAGGACGCAGGCGCAGTAGTCGTAGGGGACGAGCTGGGATATCCGGGGGATCACCTTTTTCATGATATCGCCGAACCAGAGGCTCTCGTTCAGGTCCCGGCTGATCTGGTGAAGGGTGCTGAAGAGCTTCACCTTGGCGTCGAGCTCGAGCGTCGTCTGGACCTTGTCGCTCAAGTGGATGAAAAAGGCCGATAATCGCTCCAGCACTTCCTGCGTTCCGCGGGGGAACGCGTCGGCCTGCAGGCTGTCCACCGCGAGGACGGCCAGGGTCCGGTCCTTCTGGACGATGGGGAGCAGGAGCAGGGACTTCACCGGCACACTCCGGACATCAGACCGGTAGAAGTCGAGGCCGGTGATGGGCTCCTCAGGCTCGGTCAGGTACAGGACGTCCTGCCGCTCCGCACAGACATTGATGCGCGTTCTCGCATGCGGGTCGAGGACCGTTCCCAGCGGCAGTGCGGAGCCGGAACTCTCAGTCTTGATGGTACGCAGGGTGAATGCCTCGCCGTCATCGCGGCGCTCGCTCACGAACAGCGCATAGGTGTGTGCCGGAACGAGATCGGAGGCCATCTCGATGAGGCCATTGAACCAGCTCTCGAGCTCGTTGGCCGCTTTCACGGTCGCCGCCTGACGGTGCTCCCGCGTCAACGATTCGAGATTTGTTGTGTCGGAGAGGGGATCGTAGGCGTCGGCATGGGCGATGAGCCGGTCGTGGGCGTCACGGACCTCCTCCGCCTCGCTGCGGATCCGGTGCATGACGTGCGATGCCGTGGCCGATACGCCGGCAAGGGAAAGGCCGGATCCCGCGTAGACGTGCCAGCGGCCGGCGACGTCCTGTCCGGTCAGGAACAGATTGGCGGATTCAATGGCGAGAATGACAGCCACCATGCCATAGGCGCGCCGGGGCGGCGAGAATGCCGCAACGACGACGGCATAGAGGAAATAGGCCGGCCAGAGTGAGGAATGCACTCCTCCCGAGACCTGTACCAGGAAGTTCAGCAGGACGATGCCCAGAACAATGAACGGGAACGATTTGAGGGGAGCGGGAATGATGTACGCGTCGTAGGAGACCCGGAGGGCGAGGAAGAGGTAGCCGATGACCCAGGGGAACAGCAGGGGACTGGACAGTCCTGGACTGATGAACAACCCCAGGCCGGAAACGATGCAGGCGATGACCAGGCCGGGAGTGGTGATCGTGCTCAAAGCTTTCGTCTCCTCCGCAATTCTTCTTCCCGGTATTTCTGGTACAGGACCTCCCATTCGCGGCTTCCCTCGGGGACCCGGCGGGAGAGGGTCTGGATCGTATGGCGGGCGGCGTTGTCCGCCTCATCGTCGAAGGTGAGCTCTGCGGTGATGGTGCGTTTGATCTCGCGGAGGACCCGTTCCTCGGGCTGGAGGGCGTCGACGTTCCTGTTCTGCATCAACATATCCAGGACCAGGTGGGAAATGTGGGAGATGCGGTCTTCGCTCAGGCGCATGGCCGGTCATCCTTTGTTGTGCCGTTATTCCGCAATCCGCAATTCGCAATCCGCATTAGAGTACAATCCCCCGGTCCTTTGCGAGCTTCTGTTTGGTGAGCTCGAATACCTTGCGGTAATCCATCTGCCCCCGGGCGATCTCGTCCTCGTGCGCGGCAAGGAGCTTTTCGACGTCCTTGTTGAGCTTTTCCTCCGCCATCATGTCCGCGGTTATCACGTCCGCGATCTTCCCGGTTATGACCTCTTTGGACACGTCGTATTTGACCGTGCCTTTGCTTTCAAGGTTCGCGGCGATGGCGTTGGCAAGATGCTGGATGAGGTCTTTCGTGAGGCGCATGTTGATGGGCATTATACCAGAAAAATACATCAGAACAAAAACTTATTTACCGCAGCCAAAAGTAGGCGCTTCTAAGCGAGAACGCGGAGAGCGCAGAGTATTAGGTCATGTTTTAACGAACCTTGCCTTACAATGTAATAATCTCAGCGAGCTCTGCGATCTCGCCTAGAGGCGCCTACTTTTGGCTGCGGTGAAAAAATGTTAAGGGGTCTGTGCCGGCGTCCGGACCTTGCGGAAGTCCGCGAAGATGTCCACCACGCCGAGGGCGATCACGGGAACGATCACGGGGAGAGCCACAATGAACGTGAGGATCATGCTCCGCCAGATCGTGCCGACCTTGGCTTTCCGAAGCGTGAACTCCACCAGGGCGAGGCCCTGGACCGAGTAGACCAGGAGGAAGACCAGGGCGAGGTTCATGCCGATGAAGCGGATGGTCACGTCCGGCAGGGCGACGAGTCCCAGGGTGAGTATCAGTCCCCAGACCCAGGAGTCCGGCGCGTGCCACGCGGCCAGGGAAGGCTCCGACAGGACCGCTGCGGCCGGGTCCTTCCGGAGAATAAGGGACCGTGCCACGCCGTAACAGCAGGCGGCCTGTAAAAGGGTCGTTGCCAGTATGATGCCGGGGAGCAGCCGCACCAGGTAATAGACCACGGTGTCCGTGACCTGGGCCATCATCTGCGCCACTTCGGTGAGCCCCAGCTGCGTATAGAGCTGCTGCGCTTCGGCGAGGCTTGTCCGCAGGTAGTCCTCGGCCACGGTCACGAGGCCTTTTTCGGTACTAGATAAAAAAGGGGTCAGGACGACGACCAGGGCAACGATGGTGAGTATGGCGCCGATAAGGACAGCGTTCTCGGGCTTCCAGCGCCACCGCAGTCCGTCCGCCAGACCCATGGCCATGAAGCCAAAACTCAGGAATATGACGACAAATACCGCCTGTCCCCCGGCGAGAACCGCGATGATGGCAGTTGCGAGCCCTACCGCCAGCATGCCCGGCAGCTTGCCTTCTCGCACCATGATGAGGATGAGCGGCACGGGTGCGATGAGCAAGGTGATCTGTCCGATGACGGGAACGAGAAATCCCGCGATCATCAGTCCCGCGGACTGGAGGGCGGAGGTGAGTATGGACCGGAATGGCATGGAGCCTCCAGAAAAGTTCACTCGTAAAAAAAAAGATTAAAAGCTGCTGCGAAAAGCTGTTTCTCGCAAAGCCGCCAAGCACGCAAAGAAAGACAACGACAGAAGCTTAAAAAAAGTCCAAGTTTACGTTGTGAAGATTTTAAGTCAAATTCTTATTTTGCTTATTACGACTTATTGTTCTTATGGCCTTAGCTTTTCTTTGCGCCTTTGCGGCTTTGCGAGAGAAAGAAGTCCGTCGTTGCTTTTCAGATTTATTATGAATTTACTATGAAAGAATAAAAAAAAGGAACCCGCAACCTGTTCGAAAACGGCCGGGGTTCCCATAAAGGCTGTGTTGCGTTCCGCCCTGCGGCTTAAGCGGTCCTTTCACCGGAGAACGGAAGGAGCGCGATGTTCCTGCCGCGCTGGATCGCCACGGTGATCTCGCGCTGATGACGTGCGCAGTTGCCGGAGATGCGGCGGGGAAGGATCTTGCCCCGCTCGGTGATGAAGAACTTCAGTGTCTTGAGGTCCTTGTAGTCGATGAACGGTGTCTTGTCGACGCAGAACCTGCAGACCTTCTTTCTGACCTGGAAGCGCTTCTTGCCGCCTCCGCCGGGCCGCGTGTCCCGGGGCCTGCCGCCCTCGGAAGAGCGGGGCCCTGAGGGCCGGAATCCCGACGGTCTGCTGGGCGCCGACGGGCTGGGTGTCGACGGGCTATGTTCAGTGGTTTCTGCCATGTGCGTGTGCTCCTCTTATTGGTTGTGGTCCGTGTCCGTTCTTGTCCCGCGGATGTTCGATCAGAAGGGGATGTCCCCTTCGTCCACGGGCTGCTCGGGCGCGGGTTCCTGCTGGTCATGCTTCCCGCCCTGGCCTGCTGCCTGGCCGGAACGTTTCGGCATGAAGTTGACGGTCTGCGCAACGACTTCGACCTTGCTGCGCTTCTGGCCGCTGTCCTTGTCGTCCCACCGTCGCTGCTGCAGTCTGCCTTCCACCAGGATGGCGTCGCCTTTGTTCAGGTACTGGCCGCAGTTCTCGGCTGTCTTCCCGAACACGACGATGTCGATGTAGCTGACCTCGTCCTTCATCTCGTCGCCCTGTTTGTAGCGGCGGTTCACGGCGATGGCAAAGCTCGCGACGGCGGTCCCGCTGGGGATGTACCGCACTTCTGGATCGCGGGTCAGGTTGCCGAGGAGGATTACCCTGTTGAAGCTGTTCATGACGCTCCTTCCTGGTCACCCGCTGCGGGGAACGGCAGCGGCGTGAGGACTACCGGTGATCGCGATCGGCGAAGGTCCTGGTGACGGACGGCCCGCTGGGCTTTGCCCCGGCCGGCTTTTCCTTCTTGGGCTTCGGCGGCGCTTTGACGCGCAGTTCCTTTTCCAGTTTCACGGAGAGGAACTTGATCACCGAGTCGGTCAGCTTGTAGGTCCGCTCGAGCTCGTTGATCGCGGCGGGCGTTCCCTTGAACTGAAAGAACACATAGTGGCCGCGCTTCTGCTTCTTGACCTCGTAGGCAAGCTTCTTCTTGCCCCAGTCCTCGAACTTGAGCATCTCAGCGCCCTGCTTTGCTACCACGTCCTGCATCTTTTTGATAATGGCGTTGGTGTCGTCGTCCGAAAGGGTGGGGGTGATGATGAAGATGGATTCGTAGATATGCATCGTTACTGCCTCCTTCTGGGTTATAGCCCCTCGATGATAAAGCCCCCTCTTCCTTGTTCCCTCTCCGAAGATTAAGCCCCCTCTCCTCTTATCCTCTCCCTCGAGGGGAGAGGAAGCAAAGGTGAGGGTGAGTCTTCAATAGGGGCAGGGGTGAGGAGCCTTTGTACCCGAGGAGCAAGGAGTAATCCCGGGCGGCCTCGTACAACGACCGGGGGAATCGACCTTACTCGTTTTTGGGAAACATATATATAACAGAAGGAAGCTTGAAATGCAAGGGGTTTTTGGGGAATGCAGTCGAAAGAGGGGAGAATGAACGGGTATACGGTCAGAGCCGCATGTCCTTGTCGATGATCTGTCGGAATGGCTTGGGTTCGTGGCCGATGAACTCGTTGAACTCCGTTACGAAGGCGAGATAGGCGTCGATATCCACGTTGCCGTCCTTAACGAAAGCATAGAGTCGATCGAGGCGGACAGATTCCATATCCTTCCGGAAAGACTCGGAGTGCGCCATTTCCTGGAATTCCTTCTCAGCAGCGGGTGAGAGCATGGTCAATTCCCTTTCCGGACCTCGTCGATCAATGATTTCGCACCAAGCAGGTCTGCGTACCGCTCGATCGTTTTCCAATCAAGCGTTCTCCCCGGGACAGCGGCCAGCGCCTTGATGTCGCTCAGGTCGGTCTCCCGGCGCTTGGGATTGTTTTGGATCGCCTGCAGTTTGAGCCCGATGATGTCTTCCGGCATGAGCACGCGGATCTTCAGCTCACCGCCATACAGGTCCCTGTCGACGGACCGGCTGAGCATCTCAACGCTCGTGTCACGGAAGGCGTGCACGAAATCCACCTCACCGAATGCCTTTAGTCCCGACCGGTACTGGGAGACATTCTCGCTCCTGAAGGCGATCTGGAATCCCAGCTCGTGCATGATCGCATCGATCTTGTCGATGTCCCTCCGGTCGATCAGAAAATCCAGATCAACGGTTGCACGGGCGACGCCCCAGAGGCCGAGCGCGAACCCGCCCATGAGGCCGTAACGGACGTTTTGATCATTGAACTGCTTGATGAGGGAGGACAGTACCGTCTTAAAATCCATGGATGACCTCGATGGGAAAACAGTACTACAAACAGTTTGAAATGGCAAGGGGCCGTTGTTCGAACCACCTCCCCAACCCCTCCTTGGCAAGGAGGGGCCAAAGAGTCCCTCCCCTTGCTAAGGGGATGTCAGGTGGGGTGATTTCAGATGAATTGCATTTGAAAAATTCTAGATCAGATAGACGCCGAGGCCAACGAGGAAAACGAGCAGCACCGGCACGTACATCAGCCGGTAGGTGCCGGCGAGGTCGGCCTTGAAGTACTGGACCGTGAGCAGCAGGCAGAGGTGGGTCGGCGAGAGCATGACGCCGGCGAAGCCGCTGGCGAAGGCGAAGGTGATGACGGACGGGTCCGGGCTGTGTCCGGTCATGGCCACGATGATCGGGAAGGTGGAGCCCACGAAACCCACGGTCAGCCCCGTCAGCAGGCCGACCAGGAAGGGCAGGGCGAAGAAGATCGCCGCGGGCGGAAGGCCGCTCTCCCGGAAGATGCGGGGCAGGGATTCGATGGCGCCCGAGGCTTCGAGCATGCCCTTGAACGCCATGATGCCGAAGACCATCAGAATAACGTTCAGGGAAACGCTTTCCTTGAGCGCAGTGCCGATCTCGGACAGCGAGTACCGGTAGAGGGCGAAGAGAACGATGACGATAACTGCCATGGCGACCGAAAGGTTGAGCTTGAAAACCACGACCATGACGATCGAGGCGATGATGGGCAGAAGCGATACGACCAGGTCCCTGATATCGTCCTTTTTGCGCTCGCCGGGCATCGCATGCCCTTCGACGCCGCGGAAGCAGAAAAGGGCGCCGACGACAACCACGCCCAGGGGGAGAGGCAGCTGCGAGAGGAGCAGGCTGTCGAGCGGTATCCTGGAAACCGCCGCGACCAGGATAATGCCGGGGTAGAGCGGGGAGCAGTATTCCCAGATGTGTCGGAACCAGTAGTTGATGAACGCCCGGCGTTCGGGCGAAATGCTGATGTCTCCGGCGGCCTCCTGGACCATGGGCGCCGAGAAGGCGGCGCCCCCGGCCGAGGGCAGGAGCCCGATGACGCCGGGGAGGATCGCCATGGTGTACCGCCGGTCCCGGGCCACGCGGCTGAGGGAGTCGGTCATCTGCTTCAGCAGGCCGCGTTTCCGGATAATGTTCTCGAGTACCATGATGAGCACCAGCGCGCCGACGAGGTTCAGGGTGACCGGATCCGCGCCGGCCCTTGCCATGACCGTGAGCTGTCTGAGCGGGCCGATAAGATAGAGGGCGCCGAGAAGGGCGGAGGCCAGCAGCATGACGGCGCCGAGATTCCAGCGGAGCCGCAGGAGAAATATGATGACGGCGAAGGCCGCGCCTATTCTGAGCAGGTCGGTCACCGGATGTATGCCTCGCTCAGATAGAACAGGACCGCGGCGCGGATGGTGTAATGGTCCATGTTCCATCCATCGGGGAGGGGCTGGAACGGCGCGGTGGCGCGGATGGAGCGGAGCGCCTCGTCGTCGAGGATCTTGTAGCCCGATGACTTTATGAGCTCAAGGTCCCCGAGGGAACCATCTTTCATGATGTCGAACTGGATATACAGCGTGCCCTGGAGCCCCGAGACCGCTGCCAGCTCGGGGTACCTCAGCACGCTCTCCACTTTGTACTTGAGCCAGCGGTTGTAGGAGATGAACTTGAACTCGTCGGTGTCCAGGGTGACGGAATCATCGCCCGGTCTTTTCTCGGGCATTCCCTTGCGCGCGAGCTCCTCGATATCGGCTTGCGAGAGGAAGGGCAGCGGCCCTTTCCCGGCTTCGCGGATCCCGATGCCAGGCTTGCCGGTCGGGGAAGTCCCCTTGTCGCTGCCATCGGTCAGGCCTTGCGGCGGCGTGGTCCGGGGGAGCGCGATGTCCGGCGCGGACCCGACGTGCTTCGGTCCCGGAACGCTCTCCGGCCGAGGAGCGCGCTCGGGGGCCGTTCTCCGCTGCGGGGTCGGCGCTGTCGGCGGGGAGATCGGCCGTGTGTCCACGGGCGGCAGTTTCGCAACGACGTTCTGCGGCAGATCCACGATGTTCACCGGGGTCAGCATGGGCAGGGACAAATCCGCCCGGTTCGCCACGTATACCGCGGCGGCAACGAGCAGGAGATGCAGGCCGAAGGAGGCGATGATGAACTGCGTGACGTGGAGGGGACGGGGCATGGTGATATGAATTTCTACGAAGGTGGGAGGGTGGGAAGTTGGGAAGTTACGCTGTTTTTTCTTTTTCCCACCTTCTTACCTTCCCACCTTCTCAGCTTCGTATTTTTTGCATTCTGTCCGACACTTCCCGGGTCAGCTTCAGGATCGCCAGCGACTGCTCCGGGGTGAGGCTGCCCATGCCGCAGGACGGCGTGATAAGGCACTGACGGAGGATGGTTGTCCGGTCGATGCCCGCTCCTTCGAGCCGCTTCATGTTCGTTTCGAGCCATTCGATGAGCAGGTCCGCGGTTTCCTTGCCGGTAAAGGCCCCCGTGGGCACAATGCCCCAGGCGAGTGCCCCGCCGCGTGCGTAGAACTTTTTAATATCGTCTGGATAGAGCAGGACCTTCTCGACGTAGCCGAAGGCATCGAAGTTCACGATGTCGACCTTCGTGTTGAAGATCATGGGCCAGTCCGCGTTCCCGCAGCAGTGGATGCCGGCTATACCGCCCAGTTCGTGGATGGTGTCGATGATCTCATCCAGCTTTTCGGCGACCATCTCGGGCGACGCGGCGGAGAAGGCGGAACCCAGCGACTCCATGGCCGGCTCGTCGATGAAGATGATGACCGGAAGGCCGAGGGGCCGGAACGCCTCGATCTGCCAGGCCGCCTTCATGGCGAGGCCCTTCACGACTGCGTCGAACATAACGTCATTGTGGATGATGTCCTTGCCGGTCTCGTCCTTGAAGGATATCCCCGCGGTAAGGGGGCCGGTGATGGCGCCCTTGATGAACCGAGCCTGTTTCGGCAGGCCTTTCCTGACCGCCCGCTGGAAGCCGTAGAACCCGGCCGCGTAGTCCTCCGATATCCTGAAAAAGGAATAGTCCTTCTCCAGATAATGCTCAAAGAACTTTTCCAGTTCCGGCGTCAGGTCCTTCGACGTATCGAAGGAGAAGCGCTGCTTTTTTTCGTCCACGACGATGCCGGGAAGCGACTCGCTGTACTGGCCGTCCATGTGCTCATGGAAGCTCCGCTGGGGGAGCTGGGGCCAGATGGGCGCTTCGGGAAGATACTGGAGCGACAGCTGCGCCGCTTCATCGGGGTCGGCGATGGGCAGGCTGCCGATGCCGGTGGCTATGCAATTGAAGTCATGGGACATGGAGCGTTGGTCCTTTCTCTTGCGCGTTGACGGTAACAGGCATTATATATTCGGGAAGGGGAAATTACAACGGAAAGTTGGAATTGCTCAGTGCAATATATATTATGTTTGATCCATTATCATATCCGTCATTCCGGGCTTGACCCGGAATCCAGAGACCCTGGATTCCCGCGTTCGCGGGAATGACGAACGAGTCTTTCTCCGCGTATATCTATTTCCACTTGCATCTAAATCTGTTTTTGCATTTCATCCGAAACTTCCCTCGTCAATTTCAGTATCGCTTCGGCCTGTGCCGTTGTCAGGCTTCCCAGCCCGCAGGATGGAGTAATGATGCACTGACGCAAGATCACGCTACGGTCGATCCCGGTATCGCAAAGCCGCGTTATGCCGCCTTTCAGCATGCCAACAAGGCCGTCCGCAGTCTCGCTGCCGGTGAACCCGGTCGTAGGTACGATGCCCCAGGCGAGGCTGCCGCCGCGATGAAAGAATTCCTTGATCTCATCGCAATACATTAGGACCTTGTTCAGGTAACCGACGGCGTCGAAGCTGATGATGTCCACGCTCGTCCGGAAGAGAAGGGGCCAGTCCGCGTTGCCGCAGCAATGGATGCCCGCGATGCCGCCTTCATCATGGACCATCGTGATGATCTCCCGCAGCTTGCCGGCGACCAGATCGGGCGAGAGAGAGTACAGGCCCGAGCTCAGGGCGTACATGGCCGGATCGTCAATGAACAGGATGACGGGAAGGCCGAACTGCTTCAGGGTCCGGACCTGCCAGGCCGCCTTCATGGCGAGCCCCTTCGTGATGGCGTCGAAGAGGATATCGTGGTATACGATGTCCCTGCCGTCGCTGTCCTTGACAGTGATGCCGAACGTGAGGGGGTCGGTGCAATGACCCTTGAGGAATCGGGCGGCCGGCGGCAGCCCGTCTTTTTTCAGCTTGGCAACAAAGTCGTGGAACCCCGCGGCGTGGTCCTCGGAGATGCTGAAATGGCCGAGGTCCTTTGCAAGGTAGCGTTCGTAGAACCGCTCCAGCGCGGGCGACAGGTCCCGGGAGGTATCGAAATACAAGCTCTGCTTCGAGCTGTCCATGGCGAGCCCGGGCATGCCCTCGCTGTACTGGCGGCAGAAGTGTTCGAGGATCGACCGCTGGGGGAGCTGCGGCCAGATGGGCGCCTCGGGGAGAAACTTGAGCGACAAGGCCACTGCCTCGTCAGGGTCGACCAGGGGGAGGCTGCCGATGCCGGTGGCGATGCAGTTGAAACGATGTGCCATGGGGTATCATAGCGGCAGCAGGACCGGAAAAACAATGCCTATCAGCGGCGCCTCTATTTCCTTGCCATCAAGCGAACAATATTGTACCCTTTTCTTATAGATAATCGACAGCAGCGCCGGATCGGCTGGACGGACTGGAATAGATTCGATACGACATGAATTGTACCAGGTGAAAAATGAACAATGTATCCCTGCAAATAGTGCTCGTTCTTCTATTGATGTCCTCCGGCCTGTTCGCATCGAACGCCGCGCCCCTGTATGAAAAGTTCAATTGCGAGGGGGGGTACTTCAGCGTGCAGGTCCCGAAGGAGTGGGCAAGGACGGAACAGGGTCATCCCTACGGCGACATGACGAAGGTCTACGGGGTGAAGCTGAGCGGCCCTGAAGAACGGGACGGCGCTGCGGCGACGATATCCCTTCTGTACTACAGCGGTGAAAAGTTCTTTACCGATCACCGGCAGTACATCAACACCCGATTGAACTCCATGGTAAGGGAAGACTATAATGATAAAAAAGAGATGGCGCCTGTCGTGGTTGCGGGGCTACGGGGAGTGACCTTCACGATGAAGACCTTCGAGCTGGTCTCCCGTTCTTCGGAGCGGCATATACCGCCGAAGCCCGATGACGGATCGAGGATCTACGAGATCGTGCCGCCTTCGAAGAAAGTGATCATGGCCGAGCGCTTTATCGTCCTTCCCGCCGGAAAGGGATTCTTTGTCCTGCACTATCGGGCGCCTGTGGACGCCGCCGGAGAATACCGGAAGATATTCGAGGACGTGGCCGGCTCTTTCCAGCCGCACATACAATAACGATCACGGACGTCCGGTCCGGACAGGAAAATCCTTTACTTGTTGTCATGAAATGAGTAGTATCTCATCCATGAAATACGGCGCCAAAGCCATCAAACAGGCCACGCTCGAGATCTGGGACAATCCGAACCCGGACCGCGATTATACGATCGAGATCTCCTATCCCGAGTTCACCTGCCTCTGCCCCCGCTCGGGCTACCCTGATTTCGCCGAGATCAGGATCACCTATGTGCCGAACAAAAAGATCGTGGAACTGAAGGCCCTGAAACTGTGGCTGAACAGCTTCCGCGACCAGAGCATCTCTCACGAGGCCGTGACCAACCTTATCTTCGACGCGCTCAAAAAGGACCTCAAACCCCGCAGGCTCGAAGTGGCGGGAGACTTCAATGTCCGGGGCAACGTGAAGACCGTCATCCGCGTAGTGCTGTAGGCCCGATGTCGCCCCTAGTGTCCTGCCGACGCTGTTGCAGTCTGCAACCCGTGGAAATCCCTTGACTATTCCGCGACGCCGTGTTATGAATTTTACACTTCACTGCGGAGGTCGTTCATGAGGTCCTGGTACAAATCCGTTTTCACATTCATCCTGTTCTCCCTTGCTGTAAGCGCCCCCGCGCAGTCCGTTCCGCAATCATTCGCTCCCCTCGTCAAGTCGCAGAAATCATCGGTGGTCAACATATCGACCCGTCAGGTCATCAAGGTGACGCAGCCGTCTCCCTTCGGAGATCCGCAGATGGACCAGTTCTTCTACCGGTTCTTCGGCGGACAGGCCCCGCAGAAGGAACAGGTGCGCCAGAGCCTCGGCTCGGGCTTCGTCATCAGCTCCGACGGTTACATTCTGACCAACAACCACGTCGTGGACAAGGCGAAGGACATCAGGGTGTCCTTTGACGACGGCCGCGTCCTGGAGGCGAAGCTCATCGGCAAATCACCGGAGATAGACATCGCGCTCATCAAGGTCGAGGCAGCGGGACTGCCCGCGGTCACCCTCGGTGATTCCGAAGCGCTGGAGGTCGGTGAGTGGGTCATGGCCATCGGAAATCCCTTTGGCCTGTCCCATACGGTAACGAAAGGCATCGTGTCCGCCAAGGGGCGGGTCATCGGCGTGGGGCCCTACGATGATCTCATCCAGACCGATGCGGCGATCAACCCGGGCAACAGCGGCGGCCCTCTCTTCAGCATGAAGGGGGAAGTGGTCGGTATCAATACGATCATCATCGCCAAGGGACAGAACCTGGGCTTCGCCGTGCCGATCAACATGGTGAAAGAGGTATTGCCGTCCATCAAGGCGACCGGCAAGCCTGAACTGGGATGGCTCGGCGTGGACGCGCAGCCGGTCACACCGGAGATCGCCGAGGCCCTCGGCATGTCCGAACCGGTCGGCGCCATCATCAGGTCGGTGACCAGGGGCGGACCGGCCGACAAGGGGGGTCTCAAGAAGGGCGACGTGATCGTCGAACTGGAGGGGAAGAAGATCCTTGCGGCCGGCGAACTGCCTCGGATGGTGGCCTTCGGTCACATCGGCAAGACCGTTACCTTCAAGGTGCTCCGGCAGGGCAAGACCCTGGAGATCAAGGCCCTGGTGGAGAAAAGGCCGGAGAAGTGATTTTATTGCGGAATGCGGATTGCGGATTGCGGAATGTGCGGCAATCAATTCGAAGTTCGGGATATGCAAACCGAAATAGGATGTAAGGAGAAACGCCATGTTTGGTCTCGGAATACCTGAACTGATCGTGATCTTCGTGATCGCCCTGGTGGTCTTCGGCCCCAAGAAGCTGCCTGACCTGGGCAAGGCCCTGGGCAAGGGTATCGCCGAGTTCAAGCGGGCCTCGCAGGAAGTGAAGGACACCATCGAGACCGAGGTGCGGTCCGCGGAGAGCTCCATCGATCTGGCGAAGATCAAGTCCGACGTGGAGGGCAAGGAGGCCGAGCTCAAGTCCGAAGCATCTGCCCAGTTGCCCAAGGAAGAGACCGCCGCGAAGGAGAAGGGACCGGATGCATACGGCAAATCCTGAAAACGGCAAGATGTCGTTCTGGTCCCATCTCGATGAGCTCCGGAAGCGGATCGTCTATATTTCCATCGCCATCGGAGCGGGTTTCATCGCCTGTTTCAATTATTCCGAGGACATTCTCGGCATTCTGCTGCTGCCCTTGAACGCCACCGCAGGCTTTCATGCGTCCTTTCCCTTTATTACGTTCACGCCGAACAAGCTGGTCCAGGAACTGCATTTTACCGCACTCACCGAACCCTTCATGGCCCATCTGAAGATCGGGTTCGTCGCCGGAATGATGCTGATGCTCCCGGTCATCCTCTACCAAATATGGAAGTTCATCTCGCCCGGTCTCCTGCGGCAGGAGCGAAAGTACGCAAGCCAGTTCGTGGTCTTTGCCACGATCTTTTTCGGCATCGGCGTGCTGTTCTGCTTTTTCTTCCTGCTGCCCTTCGCCATCCCGTTCCTTGTTGCCTATAAGACCGAGCACCTGAAGCCCATCATCAAGATCGGGGAATACATCAATTTCACCCTCATGTTCATGCTCGGAGCGGGAGCGGTGTTCGAGCTTCCCCTGATCATGATCGTGCTCGGCCGGATGGGGGTCATCAATGTCGAAGCGCTCACGCGGTTCCGCAAGTACGCCTTCCTGGGCTCCTTCGTCATCGGCGGCATCCTCACGCCGACACCGGATGCATTCAACATGACCATCATGTCCATTCCCATTTACCTTCTCTATGAGATCGGGATCCTCGGTGTGCGGGTCCTCGGCAAGAAGAGGGACCTTGGCTCCACGGACCTGACGGAGATATAACATTGCGGATTTCGGATTGCGGATTGCGGAATGAAAATCATCATGTCCCGGAAGGTGAATATCTTTTTCCTTTTCTCCGTGTGAAGACACGTCAATCCGAAGTTAACAGGTCTCTTCCGGTCCTATCATGAAGATCGTTTCTTTCGTCGCTGCGTCGTCCAACAGCGGCAAGACCACCCTCATCGAGAAGGTCGTGCGCATCCTGAAGGAACGTGGCCTGCGCGTGGCGGTGATCAAACATGCGTCCAAGGGCTTTGCTGTCGACCAGCCCGGCAAGGACTCCTGGCGGTTCCGGGAGGCTGGCGCTGATGCGGTGATGCTGGTGGGGCCGGACGAAATGGCGCTCATGAAGAACATCTCCCGAGAACCCGATCTCGATGATCTCGCGGTGATGGTGCAGGACATTGATGTCGTGCTGCGGGAAGGATTCAAGAAGGACGAAGGCGCAAGGATCGAGGTTTTTCGAAGCGGTGTGTCAGGCGATCAGCCGCTCTGCATGAACGACCGGTCGTTCCGCGCGCTCGTGAGCGACGTACCCTTCAGCGTTGATATCCCCCGGTTCGATCTGAACGACGCGGCTGCCGTCGCGGACTTCATCGCCGCCAAATTGTAATTGTAATATTATGTTTACTTCTGATTGAATCCCGAGAGAGAGCCTTTATTGTTGACTCTTCAGGCCGATTATTTTATAAACTATAGCTGAACAGATTCATACCATTATTACTAAATCGGAGGAACACCGAGGCATGGCAGGCACGAGATCGAAGAAGCTGTTTGAAGAGGCGAAGA
>CAKKRC010000056.1 GCA_919902495.1 Nitrospiria bacterium | reverse complement strand
TCATACGCCGCGTCGATGCACTTTTTGATGAGCACGCATTCGTCCGTGGTGAGATCGACCTCACCGCCGGAAAATACTTTCCGTGAAAGATTGAACCGCGCGATCTTTTCCTCGGCCCCTATCTGGATGATCCTTCCATCGGGTCCCACTTTGCTCGACGGCGCGTTCAATGCCCGGACGGCGAGGTTTTCGAGCTTGAGTTCGGCGCCCCCGTCCTTGATCACCTTCCCGTCGAGTTCCTTGAATACCTGGTCCATGTCCACCTTCATGATCGTCTCCTTTACCATGTCGATGTCGCCGCACGCTTCCAGGTATTGGTAGCGGTGCAGACGTATATGTTCAAAGCGTCTATCCGCACCTCGCCGAGCGTGCCGGTGTCTCCGGCGTTCGCGGGGGCGGTGTTGAGGGCGGTAAGCCGGTACTGCGCGCAGGTGAGGACGCCCGTGTTATTCACGGACAGCTTGCTCGTGGTCCCCACCTGGAGATCGAGCATCAGGGACGTGCCGGGGCTCAGCGTGTCGGTCTGCTGGATGAGCAGCCCGGTGTCGTTCCCGGACGTCTGCTTGTTGGTGGTGTATTCGAGCCGATAAGCTATCTCGTCCCCGGTCGCCGCGATCAGACCAGTGACTGCATGGAGCCACGAGGTCGGCGTGATGATGCCGAAGCCTACCTTGCCGCCCAGGGGCTGGATGGAGAGCGGATAGGTGAACCCCGACTGGGTTGTATGGCGCATCTGTATCCAGCCTTCGTAGGGGGACGCGGCGCTGACTCCCATTTGCAGCGAGGTTGAGGTTGCACTTAACACGAGATGTCCGTAAACGGCAGTGCCCGTGATATAGGGATCGCTGTAGCTATGCACTTGCAGCCTGCCCAGGGGCGCGGCGATCCCTATCCCCACGCGCCCGTCATAATCTATCCGCATCTTTTCCGAGCCGCCCGTGGCGGCGGTCGTGGGGTTTGCGGTCCAGAAGGTCAGCGCTGTTTTGGTTATCTGGTCCATGGCCAGCGCCAGGATCTTCGGCCCGGAGTTCAGCGTCGCGGTTTGCGTGCCGCCATAGCTGGAGTACATGTTGATAGCAGCTATGGTGAACTGGTAGCCGTAATTGCTCGTGGACAGTGCCAGGGTGGGGCCGGCAACGCTGTTTGCGCCCGTCCCGGAGACGACGTCGATCCGCTGTGCCGTCAGGTCCGTGAATGCTCCGATCGCCGGGATGACCGTGCCGACGGGCGGGGGCGAGCCGAAGATCGTGACGAGGTCCTGCAGATCGGGCAGCGTGCGGCCCAGGCCTGCGTCGTTCGCGGCGATCCACGTATGCACGCGATTCCCCACGGCGGTATATCCGGCGGCGTTCAGGTGAATGGCGTCTGACCGAAGCGTTGACGGAGGGATGTCGTTGCCGAAGTCGGTTACGTCCTGCGGAGTTCCGGGGTCGTACAAGCTGACGAGATGGGCGCGGATGTCGAGATAATTGTCCGGGTACAGGGCCGCGAGATCATTATTAAGCGCGATGATGAGATTGTAATTGGCGAACCCGAGGTACTCACTGCCCGCATAATTCCCATTGAGGACGGACATCACGAGGAACCGCCTGGGGCTCGGCAGGGCCGCGACCATGGCGGCGATGTCGGCCTTTACCTGCGTGGGGTCGGTGTAGTTGTTCCGGCCCGCCCAGATGATTGTGAAGTCTCCGGCGTGGACGGCAATATCGGCCTCGAACCGCGCCCGGATATCGACGCTGGTCCCGCCGGCGTTGTTGTTGTTGTGAACGTTGCGATAGCCGAACAAGCTGGACAGGACCGCGGGATAGGTCGTCCCGTTGCCGCCCGCGCCGTTGGTGAGGCTGTCGCCCCAGGCGGCGAAGTTGTACCAGTTGTTCTGCCGGGAGGCGGAGACGAATGGATGTATGACGGGGATCGTTGTCATTGGTTGATTTTCCTTGGCTGCTCTTCAGGCCATGGCCGCCGCGCCATGGTGACGCCCGCGCTGCTCCTCTGCGGAGCACTGACCCCGACGACATTCGCCGCCGGGGACGCGGGCGTTTCGCATTATTTCTTTTCCGCGTCCTTCAGCTCCTTGATCCGCGCCTTCAAGGCGTCCTTGACGGTGCTGCGGGTCTCGCCCTTGAACAGCTCGCCCAGGGCGGCCACGTCGGTCATGGTCTTGATCTTTTCGATCAGCTCCTTCGCGGTGTCAACCGGGGGGGGCGGCGTCTTGGCCTTTTCCGTTGTCTCTACAACAACGAGGTTTGTCTCGGCCTTCAGGACGGCGAGGGTCTTTGCGTCGACCTCGACGTCCTGTGGCTCGCGGGTGAACCGGGTCCCGCAGCGGCGGAAGCCGAGTTCGGATTTTGATGTGACGGTGATGATCATAAAACCTCCGATGAAAGGTCTGAAGTTGAGAGGTTAAGAAGTTGAGAAGTTAGGCTGTTGGTGGTTTCTCTCAACCTCCCAGCTTCCCAACTTCCCAACTTCCGATGTTGTCGTTACGACGCTACGCTCCCAGACCCGTGCTGCCCCAGCAGAGCTGCCAGAAGCCGTAGCCGCCGGCCGCGCGCGCCTCGGCGCCGAAGAGAAACTTTTTCCGCTTGAACACGTCCTCGGACTGCGGATCCGTGACCTCGACGAAGTTCGGGGCCTTGCGCTCCTGGTAGATGAACGGCTTGATGGGCTTGGTCGTGTCCAAAAGGAACCAGGCGGTGTCGCTGGTGATCCGGCTGTCCACAACCACTTCGAAGGTCCCGCGGTAGGGGTTCTGCTTTCCGTCCTCGAGGCGCTCGTTGTTTTTGAGCGTGAGCGCGGTGTCCTCCAGGGCAGGGCCGCACAGTAAAACATTCGGCGTGATGTTCAGCGGCTGGCCGTCGTCGTTTTTGAACTTCTTCATGGCCGTGCGGGCCGCGCCGTAGGACGCCTGGGCAAGGGCCAGGGTCGCGCAGGACAGGACCACCACGCCCTTGTTGCTGACGCTGGCCACGCCGGTGGACTCGTTGCCCACGGGATGGTCGGTGTCGCAGAAGAACTGGCCGTCGTAGCAGAGCGCGGTGAAAGCGCCGTTGACCAGGGCGATGACGATCTCATCGGGGAGCTGCTTCGCGGACCAGCCGGCCATCTGCGCCTGGGGCGCGTAGATCCCGAGGTTGTCGTCTTCGATGTCGTTCCGGTCCACCTCGACGGTGGCTTCCCAGTCGTCGTTGGTGATGGTGTACTTGAATGCGCTGAAGCTCTTTACTACCTTCTCGCCCACCCACTTGCGCATCTTGGGAAACATGCTGAGCCAGGCGTAGTCGTTGCTCTTGCTGGAACTCGGCACGAGCATGGCGATCTTCTGCCAGGTCGACGGCGCCCCGTCGAAGGCGTTGTTGAAGGTCGTTTTCAGGTTCACGAAGATGGCGCTGATGGTTGATCGGTTTACGATCATGAGGCCGATGAAGGGCATCGGCAGGGCAGCGGCCCCCGTGGCCGCGAGAGCTCCGGCGGGCGCAGCCGCAAACGCGACGAGCGCGATCGTCAGCATGACGAGCCAGAGGGTGATGGTTCCAAGCTTTTTCATTTTGTGGTTCCTCCTAAAAGATGAAAGATGGGGCCAGGGGCCAGTAGCCAGGAGCCAGGTTTAACCCTGGACCCCGGACCCTGGACCCCGGACCCTGATTTATTTACGCAAAGTCATGGACGCGGTACGCGACCTTGACGACCATGAGCGTGTCGGCGCCCGCGTTGCCGCCAAACTCTCCATCGCCGGTGTTGTGCAGCACGATGGCCTTGTTCGCCATGCTGGCCTGGGCCACGATGGCATCGATCTTCGGCAGCGCGTTGGTGATGGTGTCCGCCGCCGCGTCGATGAAGCCCGTGCACTCGATCGCCTGTGACGCGAGCGCGCCGGCCCCGTTCTCATAGCGCACCGCCAGGTTGTCGGCGGTCTCCGTGAAGACGTTGGACCCGTAGTCGAGCCGAAGCTGCGCCGAGACGAACTCGATCACCTTGCTTGCGCCCTGGGCCGCCACGAGGGTGATAGGCGTGGCGCGCAGGTTTTTGATGTTCGCATTGGTCAGGGCGACCGTGGCGTACTTGATCGCGGTCGGGTCCAGGTCCGCGCTGCCGACCGTGGCCGTGCGCGGGATGACGCTGAACTCCACCCAGACGCCGGACGAATCGACATCATGAATGCGTCCGGCGATGGACCGGGTCCCGCCGTTGTCCGTTTTGGATACCGTTTCATCGTCCACGACGTAGCAGAGATTGCCGATCTCGGAGACGGCAATGGCCTCGCCGGCGGCGCTGTTCTTAAACCGGTACACGCCTTTGTCGATGAGCACCGAGACCGCGCCGTCCGCGCCGAGGGTGTTGTCCACATATTCCGCCGCCCGGCCCACGCCGATGCAGCCCGTTGCGATCGCCCCGGGAGTGGCGTAGCCCGTTGCGCTGCGCATGACCAGCGAGCCCGCGTAGATCTTCTTAGTCGTTGCCACGCCGAGCGATACCTGCTGCCCGGCCCTGCGCGGCGTGTCGCGGTCCGCGGTGAGCGCGCCGATCTGGTTGCCCAGGATCCGCAGGCCCGTGCCGGATGCGACAAAGAGGACCGCGGCGATCGCCGGGATGATGACAACCAGCGGTGTCTTGAGCGAGCCCACCGCCATGAGAACCGCCGCGGCCAGCATGATGCTGACCATCAGCAGTCCGAACAACGCCATCTGTTTCATTTTCTTTTTCATGTTTTTTCTCCTTGTTTTTTTCCCCTTGTGCTTTTTCCCAACTTCCCAACTTCCCACCTTCCCAACTTCGGCCTCTCGCCGTTAAGCGGCCGCCTTGTTTTTCATCACATCCTCCGGCTTGTTGCCGAAGGCCTTGCAGACCTGCAGTTCGGTCTCGTCGAGCTGCTGCCCGCCGGACCCGCCGCCCTTGTCGTCGCCCGCGATCTTCTCGGTGCTGATGACGCCGGGGGCCTTGTTGATGTACACCCTGAAGCCTTCCGGGTCCCGCTTGGCATAGGCGAGCGCCCAGTCCTTCATGGCGGGGGAGACCTTCACCATGCCCTTCTCATCAGGACGCATGGAGTTGGTCACGAGTTCCGTGGCCTCGCGCTCAGCGTTGGCCATCTTGATCGTGTTCAGCTCCGTCTGGAGCGACGCGACCTGCGTGTGGCTCTGCTTCATGGCCATGATGGTGCCGGTGACCTCGGACTCCGACGCGGAGTCGGACACGCCGAGAATGGCGAGCACCGCGCGATTGGCCACGATCGCGAAACTGTCGGCCTTCAGTTTGTTCAGTGCGATTATTCCCTCGTCTTCGGTGGCCGTTTCCGAAAGCCCGAGTGCTGCGAGAAGCTTCTTCATTTTTGGACCCTCCTTTTGAATTGCGGATTGCGGATTGTGGATTGCGGATTTGTTCGTCAACGGAACCATCCCGTCGATGTTCGGCATGTTGGTGAGCCCGCCGCCCAGGAGCGCCAGCACTTTCCCGTCGCTCTTGCGCGTGAGCGTCACGGGCGAGAAGTAGCGGTACTCCTTGTTCAGGATCATTTGCCGCGCCTTGGCGGTCCACTCGACGACGGCCCAGATGCCGTCCTTGCCTTTGTTGACGTACCGCTTGATCCAGCCGGCAGCGGGCGAGGCGATCGGCGGCTCGGCAAAGGTCTGGTGCTCGTAGTCGATCACGCTGTCGTTCTTCTGTTTCATCCGGAAGGACATGATGGAGGCGAGAGACTCATCGTCCACGACAAGCTTTCCGTACTTCGGCGTATTGAGCACACCGTAGGGGATCACCTGGATCTCCGTGGGGACCTTGCCGTTCAGGTCGATGCTGTTCAGCAGCACCATGTCGCCGTCGGGTGTTATGTTATGTAACATGAGCAGCAGCCCAAGTGCGGAGTGCGGAGTGCGGGGTGCGGAATCAACGATCAAAATGCGCTTTGACATGGAAGGTTTCTCCTGTGCCCGTACAGTAGGCTATTCGTCCAGACAAATCTTGCGAAGCATTCGGGGAAATTCACGAGATTGAGAGGTTGATGAAGCCGAGGTTGAGAGGTTGAGTAAAACCAACAGCCTACCTTCTCAACTTCTCATCTTCTCAACTTCGCGCCCTTCACCATCCCTTCTTCTTCAGGTATCTCCCCATGCCCTCTTCGAACGCTTCCGGCGGATTCAGCTTCTCGACGCCGCGCGTGATGAAGTCGTTCGGCTCCTGGCCTTTGATGCTCTTGCGCGGACCCCAGGGCGTCTTGAGCGCCTTGGCGTTCTTCGGGACGATCTTGCGTTTAAACGGGCCGAAGAGGCCGGTGCCTTCAACCACGTAGCGGCCATAGTCCGCGAGCCATCGGAGGACGCCCTTTCGTCCGTCCGGCGAGATCTCGATGGTCCCGGAGTTCACCAGGTTGCTGGTCTTGACCGGGACCTCCGGAGAGATCAACGCGTCGGCGGTTTCGAGCACCGTCGTCGTCCCGGCGATCAGACCGCCGGCAACGTCCTCGCCCAGGCGCTTCATCATAGCCTCCACGTTGGTGTTGCTTTTGACGGAGATGTTCATGCCGCGAGCAGCTCCTCGTCAAACATCAATTGCGCGACGATGTCGTCATCGGTGAGCCCGTCGAACGCGCTGTCGGTCAATTCTCCGGCCGCCGTCATCGAGATCCGCGCCGAGCCCTGTAGGGGCAACCCCGCGTGGTTGCCCTCTTGTTTGTCATCCGTAAGCGTTCCGCTCGCCCGGTAGGAGATCCTGGCCGAGCCGGATAACTCCGCGCCGATCGCCGCCTGCTCCCGCGCCCGTCGGTACGGCGTGATGTAGCTCGGCTTCGCGTCGCTGCCGCCGCCCCCGCCGGTAGCGGGCTGTGCCGGGCTGGTGGTGAGGTCCGCTGTCGCCGATATCGAACACAGGGCCGACCCTTCGAGCAGAATATCCGGAGCGGCCCCCGCCGTGAGATCGCCCTCGGCGATCGCGGATGCCTCTGCTCCGCCCGCGAGAGGGATCTCCGTGGTGAGCGCCGCCGCCGCTGTCGTTGCCGTGTCAAGGGCCGAGCCCTCAAGCAGGATCGGCTGCGGCGCCGTGAGCTCTGCATCGGCGCTCATAGAGCAGACCGCGCTGCCCTCCAGTTGTATCTCAGTGGTGAGCGCCGCCGCCGCCGTTGCCGCGTCCTGGGCGGATCCCACGAGGGGTATCTCCGTGGTGAGCGCTGCTGCCGCTATTGCCGAATCCTGCGCCGCGCCGGCAAGTGGAATAGCCGTGGTGAGGCTGCCCGCTGCCGTTGCCGCATCCTGCGCCGCGCCCGCGAGGGGGATCGCCGTGGCGAGCTGTCCGGCTGCTGTGATCGAACACGAGGCCGCGCCTTCGAGCAGGGCCTGCACGCCGCCTACTGCGAACAGGTACGAGATCGAGAGGAACGCATCCACGCCAAACGAGGTTGCCGTCTGGTAGAATGAATCGTTCCCGAATTTGTCTATGGTATATTTCATGCGAACTCATCCACGATGATGCAGCCTGCCGTGCCCGCTCCGCCCAGGACCGCTGCAGTCATGGCCGCGCCGCCGCCGCCGCCGGCGCCGTACCCCAAGCCTGCCGCTCCTACAGCGTGCGCGTTTGATCCGTTCCCGCCTCCGCCGCCCAGCGGGTTTGACCCGCCGTTGCCGGAACAGCCGAGCAGTCCGCTGTGACGTATACCGGGTCGCCCTGCCATACCGCGTCCGTTCACATCGCCAAGTGTTGCTATTACACCGGCTCCGCCCCGGGCAAAGATAAGCGTCGCTCCCGTTGCCATACCCACGCCGCCCAGTCCACCCTTGGCCGTGACGGTAACTCCGCCTACCGCGAAGGTGCTGTCCCCGCCCGTTCCACCCGTGCCGGCGGTGTTCGCGCCCGCCGCGCCCGCTCCGCCGATTGCGTAGGTGTATGCGGTGTTCGGCGTGACGGTGAAGGTCTTTTCCGCGTATGCCCCGGAAGCTCCACCGCCGCCGAAAGCAAAGTTGCTGGCGGCATAGGAACATCCGCCGCCGCCGCCGCCGCCGCCGACCATGCGGACAAAGATGCTGGTCGCCTGCGGTCCGGTCACATGAGAAGATCCGGCGGTAAGCACGACGGTTCTGAGCCAGCGGCCCGTTCCGGACTGCGCGAGCTTCTTTGACCCCGTGGCATCGAGCACCAGAAACTCAGTCCCGTTGTAGATGATGGTCTCGCCTACCTGAAGAACTATTTTGACGAGAGTGCGGAGTGTGGAATTATCATTGAACCGAACCGTGACCGTGGCCGCCGCGGTGTCCGCGTTGTAGATGTTGATGTATTTGACGATGCGCTGAGTCGTCCCTCCGGGAACGGGAACGAGGTCCACGGCAACGGCGCTGTTCGTCAGGCCTCCGTTCGTGCCGGGCGTGGACGCCGTAGTCGTAACGTCCACCCAGTCGCACTGGAATGGCAGTTGATTTGCCGTTACCGCTCCGGCGAGAATGATCTCCAGCTTTTTTGTGATGGCGTCGAGGATCATAATTTTTCTCTACGCGAACGTCACGTCGAGCGCGCCCGCCGCGAACTTCGGCGCGGGGTCCCCGTTGTTCACGGTCTTCGGCACGGTGAGGGTTTTGAAGATCAAAAGATTTCCGGCCGCGTTCGCGTCCAGGACGCCCCAGCCGACGATGTTGCCCCAGTTGGCGTTCGGCGCGGGGAACACAATATCGGCCACGTTGTCGAACAGGCCGTTGCCGGCTGCCGGCGCGTTCCAGTTCGCGTCGAGCTGGGCCACCTGCACGCGGGCATAGTTCCCACCGGTGACCTCCACGCCGCCGGTGCCGTCCTCGGCAGGCAGGGTGGTGTACAGCGCGATCCAGATGGCTGCCGGTTTCCAGGCAACCTGCGTGCGGAACAGCAGGTTGCCGATCATCGTTTCCAGATAATTGCTCATGTCTGACATGGGTAAACCTCCTCAAACATCTTGAATATTGATTTTTGAATCCTGAATGCTGCTATTCGCCCCTCATCCTATAGGCCTGAGTGCGTTTATAAACGGGCAAGCGTTCTTTTTCGTTCCGACCGGCTATAACGCCCCGCCTTGTGGTCCGGGAAGGAGCTGATTCTCGGTTTTGCCCCTGCCAAAACAGCGGCCCTGTCAATCCTCGTTTGACGGGGAAGACTCCCACGTCTTAAGAACATTTCCCTCGGCGTCCCGGCTCACGATCTTTTTATTTCCCCCGCTGCCGTGGAACGTCAGATGCACGGGGACGGTGATGATCGGCGCAGGCTGAAGCCTGCGGCTACCAACGTCTGACCTGTTCTTCTGTATCCGCATGATGGGGCGGCCGTGGCAGTGCGGATGATAGGGCGGCATCGCTCCGGAATTTTGCAGCGCCTCGAGATTGTCCACCTTGTCCGGGGTCTGCTGCATGGACTCGACGTACTCGTCGGGCGTCATGTCCAGGATCTCCTGCATCCGTCCGTAGGCCGTTGCCACCTGGATGACCCTGCCGTTCATGCTGGCGCAGAAGGCGCACTCCTCGGTTGGTTCGTAGATCTCCACCTCGGGGATCCCCGCGGAGGCCATTTTTTCGAGATGGGCAAAATTGCGTATTCTTTGCACGCTCGTGTCTACTATCCTGTTCGCCTGGAAGCCGCTGATGTCGGTGAGCTTCTCGCCGAGCAGGGCTTTCAGCTCTGCGATGACTTTCGGATCGCCCCGGCCGAACAGACCCTCGCCGCCCTGCAGATAGCGGTCGTTCAGGAACTGTGTGAGCGCGTCCTGCGACTCGGGATTTTTGATGAACTTGGAATAGAACTGGTTGTCGTTCTCGGCGAGCCACTCCATGGCGCGGGCGTCCGCTCCGCCGAAATAGGTCGAGACGTTCGCGAGCGGCAGGCTGTTTTTGTAGTAGCGGTACATGTCGGCGACGGTGTTGTCTACCGTCTGTCTGTCCATCTTCGCGTAGGCGTCGCCGAGGATCTGCTGGATCTTCGCGTTGAACTCTTCCGCCGTGGGCGGCTCTGTCAGCTCCGCGAGCCAGCGCTCGATCTCGTTCAGAGCGGACTGTTTTGCTCCGTGGAGGCTGGGCTCCAGGCGCTTCATGTATTCCGAGACCCATGCGGCGTCGGCGCCTTCGAGGGCATTGAGCATCAGCTCCAGTTCGGAGTGCGGAGTGCGGAGTGCGGAGTGATGATCAACACCGCAGGAACAGAGCTTATTCTGTTGTTTGTCCGGAGGCGGCTGTTTGTCGATCGGCGCGGGCGGCTCGGGAGACGCGGCCTGTTTAAATTGCGCCGTTCCTGCCGTGCCCATGAGCTGCTCGGCTTGCTGCGGCGTGAGGTTGAACAACACCTGTAGCTGTCCGAGCCCCGCGTCGCGCGGGATCTCGCCGTTGGCCACGGCCATAACGATGGCGGTCGCCGCGGTGATCTGCGCGCCGTTCAGCACGGAGGCCTGTGTGGTCTGCAACTCCTTCGCGGCGCCGGACTCATCCACCGGAGGAACATCGTCAGGGCTTGTCGCCGCTGTCTTCTGTCCTGGCGCTGAAGGCATCAACCCCGCAAACGGGTTTGCCGGCTGCGGGGGGACAATAGTTTTCTCCCCATCCTTCGGCTCGGGGATCCCAAACCGCTCATGCACATGCGAGACCGGGATTCCGGTGAACCCGACCGACGTTACGAGCTTGCCGTAGGTTTCGGCGAGAGAGGCGAGGTCCTCGTCGGCCTCGTAGTGCATTTTGAACTTCGGGATGCTCGCGTTCGGTCCGTAGTTGTAGGTCTTCCACGGCCCGAGGATCTGGAACCGGACCGTGCGCTCGATCTGTTTCGCGTCGGACTCGAGCAGGTTCTGCTGGAGGTCCTGCCCCTGCTGCTCGTTGCCGAGCTTGCCGGGCGTGGAGTCCGCCGCGCTGGAATGTCCCAGTACGACCTTGGTCTGCGTCTTCTCGCAGTATTCCGCCAGCTCTTTAAAGCCACCGGCGTTTGTCCTGGTCGCGGCTTCAAGCAGCTCGATCACCGTGCTGTCGGAGATCACCGCCGCTGCGTCCACGCCCAGGTTGAACACGGCGGTCTTGAGCGCGTCGATGTCCGCGGGGCTCGCGCCGGACTTATACTTGCCCACGCGCATGGGCACGGAGAACAGATCGTTAAAGACGAGCCAGTCTTTGATGTCGTAATTCTTGAACAGGTACATGTACACACACGCGCGGAGCAGTCCGCCGCGGCTGGTCGCGCCGCTTCTCGCCTTGTGGCGGTGGAACACAAACTTGTTCGGCAGCAGTTCATCACCATAGATGGGCTCCGCGTCAGTGAGCAGGCGCGGAATGTTCAGCAGCGGCCAGAGGGTTTGATTGCCGACGGTCGTTTGCGGGCCGGAGAAGGTGAAGCGCTTCTGGTGGATCCACTCCAGGCTCTTGGCCCAGACCTGGCCCTCGGCGATCTCCCACATGATCTCCTGCACGGCGAAGCCCTTAAAGAGGCCGTCGAGCGAATCGATGACCGCGCCCTCAAAGCCTTCCTCGTGCGGGTCCGTGCTGCCGATGTAATCCAGCATCTCCTTGCCCGCTTCGGCTATCTTTTTATCTTCCGCCGATTCGGACGCGGGAAGGACCTCCCAGGTGAGCCCGGCCACGGCGAGCTTGCGCGATTGAAGGACCGACCCGAGGTGCCCGTCCTTTTCTTCGATCTCTTCAGCCAACTCCGCCTGGCGCAGGACATAGCCCTGGTCCGCTTCCTTCAGGATGGCGGCGAGCCGCTCGGGCGTGAGGCCCTGGCTGGGGTAGGAGGAGTATCGATCGCGGATGGTCTGCACCGCGACGGGCTCCAGGATGGGCTTGTTGGCTTTGATCTCTTTTCCGTATTGGTCGAGTAAAGGCATGAGAACCTCTAAGTGCAAATTGCAGATTGCAAATTGCAGATTTCAGATTTAAAAACTACCACGCGCCCTTTTGTTTTCCGAATCCGGACGTGCGCGATGCCACGGTCTGGTATTCTATCTTGCCGACGCCGGTGACGAGGAGGTTCACGAGCTTCTCCAGGGCGTCCGGTCCGTCGTCGTGTCCGCCCTTGCCCTTGGGCCGGTAGTAGATGATCTGGCGGATCAGCTCCTGCATGCCGCTCCTGCGAAAGCGGATCCAGCCGTTCTTGATCCAGGGCTGCAGCCGGATGATGCGCAGGTCCTTGTCGGTGTTCTCCGGGACCGCGAGCACGTTCAGCGTCAGGTTCCGTTTGTGCGCTTCCTTCTCCACGTGGCCGGCGAAGAACTCCTGGAACTGCACGGCCTCGATCGCCACCTGGTCGAGGTGTTGCTTCTCGTGGTACGCGAGCAGGTCCGTCAGGATCTTGTCGGGGTGGCGCTTCTCAATGTCGGCAAAGGTGAGGTAAATGATCTCGCCTTTTTTCTTTCCGCCGATGATCGCCGACGGATCCGCGTTCTTGCTCTTTTTCCCGAGCGACGGGTCAACTGATCCGCCGTGCGCCAGGCCGGTCAGGTCCACCTCGTCGTCATCGTAGTAGGTGATCCACTCTTCGAGGAAAGCGGCGTCCTCGGGGTTGATGGGTTCGTTCTGCTTCTCGCTCTCGAAGTATGCGGGGCCTTCGGAGATCCGCATCTTCATGAGGTAGTAGTAGTCCTCCACCTCGGGCCAGAGGACCTCCGTGCCCGCGAGCATCTCGGCCTTGTGCGCTTCAAAAAAGGCGTCGGCTGCGGCCTCGGCCTGTTCCTTGCCGATGGTGATGTTGGTGAAGATCAACTCCCAGTCGTTCCAGAGGTGCGAGCTGGAGTACTTGATGATCGATTTAAACTTCAGGCCTTTCCATCCCGGCTTGAGCAGCAGGTTGTTCAATAAACTTTCGTAGTGCAGGATCGTGCCGATGACGATGAAGACGGTGTACTTCTGACCGATCTTCATCAGCGCCTTGAAGAACCACTTCTCCAGCTTCTTGCGCTGCTCGGCGCTCTCCACCGCCTCGTCATTTTCCAGGTCGTCCACGATCACGAGATCCGGTCGGCGGGACCCGTGGCGCATGCCGCGGAGCTTCTGGCCCGCGCCCACGCCGCGGACCTTGACGCCGTTCCGCGTGATGATGGTGTCCGCCTGCCAGATCGGCCCTTCGCCGCAGAGGTCCGGATAATCCTGGGCGAGGCGCTCGTTCGTTTCCAATTCCAGTTTGATGAAGCTGATGAAGTCCGCGGCCTGGCTGTTGGTCTCGGAGATGATCAGCGGGAACTTGCGCTTCTTGAACGCGGCGACCCAGAGCACGAGAATGAGCGTCGTCCAGGTAGACTTCGCGTTCCCGCGCGGGGCCGCGTCCGCTTCCTTGTCGCCGAGGCCGGTTGCGATCGACTTTTCGATCATGGCCGGGAAGCGGGTGCAGATGTACTTGTGCAGCGCCGAGGGAGGCGAGGTCACATAGTGCGGGAAATAGATCTTCCCGAAGTACTCCATGTTTTTCTCAGCCGTGGCGATGCGCACCTTCTGCGCCAGCTTGTCCTCGGGGAACGGCTTGGTGCTCGCCTGGATCTGCTGCCGCAGCTCCTCGATGGCGCGGTCAAATAGTTTTTCCTTACCGCTTGCCATACTTCTCCTTGGCAAAGGCTATGAAATCGTCAAAGTTCTTCTCGATCGCGGGCACGCTCTCCGGGTCATTCTTCGATAGCCACCCGATCAGGTCTTTCATAAAGTCGATGAACTGCTCGGCCTTGTATGCGGCGGTCTTCTGCCGGATGGACTGGATGGTGGTGATCATGTTGGTGTAGGCATAGACGGCCTGGGTGTCCATCTCGCCGATCGGCAGGGTCTCAAAATATTTCTCATAGCGGTCCTTCTGACCGAGCAGCGCGGCGATCATCTTTTCCTCGCCGGAGAGCTGCGGGTCGTTCACCGTCTGCTCCAGCGCCTCGGCGCGCGCGGCCCGGTCTTCCCAGAGGCCCTTGTTCTTCCAGGTATCGATGGACTGCCGCGTGACCATGTGCCCCTGGTCCCGCAGCTCCTTCACGACGCGCTCGGGAGAGCGGCCGCATTTGCGCCAGAGCTGAAAGGCTTTTTCTTTTATCTCGTCGTCAACTGATTTACCCATGCCGTTTCCCACCCTCCCAACTTCCCAACTTCCCACCTTCGGCCTTTTCAGAACCTCACGTCCACGCCGCAGTCCTCGCGGAACCCGTCGATGAGATCGATGCCGCCGGGCGTGATGGTGATCATCTCGATGGTGACGCCGGTGGTCTTGCGCACGTCCTTGCGGACAAACCCTTTTTCCTCCAGGTACACGATGTGGCTGCCGAACTCCTCGTCGGAGACGCTGTACTGGAGATCGTCCAGGAGCACGTAGAGGACCTTGGCATCGAGCGGGTGCGGGTGCTGGTGGACAAGCAGCTTCAGCAGCATGCCGCGTATGCGCTTATAACGTTCTTTCTGAGCATCCATTCTTTTCCTCCAGGTGAGTGAGCCGCTCGGCTATTACTTTGAGCAGAATAATGATCTCCCGGTGTTCGCTGTTGTCCCGCAGCACGTAGTCCGACAGGGACTTGGTGAGCATTTCCATGGACACCGCCTGGCGCGTCATGGCCTCGGTCTGGCCTTTGAACGCCCCGACCATCTCGGCGCCGACCTTGAGCAGGAGGGCGCTCACGAGCTTGTAGGTGAAAAAGATAATCGCGATGGCGATGAGCGCGCCCACGCCCGCGTTGATCACCGCTTCGAAGAGTTGTTCTTCCATCAGGGTTTGCCTCCGAGGAGCGCCCGGAGGCGCTTGATAAGCCCGCCGATCGGCGAGAGCAGCGCGCCGACCCAGGCAAACTGTTTTGACGCCCAGGCGAGGCTGAGGATCGTGAACAGGATCCCGCCGGCCCACCAGCGCCAGGCATGAGACGGCTCCGGGGTTTCCACCGCTTCGATTGCGGACATGGCAAGATCGTCCGCGTAGACTTTCCCGTCTTTGGTTACGGTGATCCGTCCGGAGCCGCCGTGCGTGCCACTTTTGGGCGGCGATGCCGCATTGGTATTTTTGTTCGTCTCCGCTTCCGGAGTGAGCGTGATGATCACCGCCACGTCCTGCCGCTTTACTCCTGCCGGCAGATTGTCCCGGCTTGCTGTCGGTGTCGGTTCGAGCCGGGTCACCACCTCGCCGGCATTCGTCAGCTCGCGCACGGGCGTGGGGCCGTGAGAGGTGCCGCAGGCCGCTATCGCCATGCAAAAAATAAATAGAGCGGTGCGCGTGATCATGACTCCTCCTGTCCGGACACAACGGTTGTCGGCTGTCGGACCGGACCTTGATACGACATGCCGGGCCGCAGGGACTTGAGCGCTTTTGCCACGGCGACGGGCGCATAAGAAAACGCCATGCCAAAGGAATAGCCGATATAGTCGAGCCAGAGCAGCTCGCGGGTCCAGGACTCGGTAATGAACGCGATGGACATCACCGCTGCGGCCGCGAACGCGAGCACCTTGTTCATGGCGTGCTGTCCTGCGTCGTTCCGGGTGATCATCAAAAAAGGCTTTTTTCCCGCGTCAGTCGTCATGCCGTCCTTTCCAGGTCGCAGTGGCAGCAGCCGTTCACGTTCTCGATCTTGACGTACTTGATCCCGGCGCCGGCTGCCTTCGCGCGCGTGAGGATCCGTGCGGCGAGTTTGATGTTCGGGACGCCGTTCACCTTCTGGGAAAAGTCGATCGGATCTGATGTGATGTGCGGGCTCGGGTCCATGAGCTTGCCGAGCATCTCTTCGCCCGTCGGCCGGACGTAGCTTTCGAGGATGGTGCAGGTGCGGGGCGGATTGACGATGACGCCGATGTGGAGCAGGCGGCTGTGGGTCCGCTGCCAGCGGTAGACCAGGCCGACGCCGGGGACCTCTACCATCTCGTCTACGTTGTCCTGCGAAAATTCAGGGAAGGAGACCTTGTACTCTTTGGCGAGCTTGGCGATCGTGGAGAGTTGGGAAAGAGGGGTCGAGTGCCCGCGCGTGACGCGCAGGTCCAGCCCGGTGGTGAACGGCTCGATCTTTGCGATGACCCGCCGCTGTTTGTCGTCGAGGACCGCGCTGTCGCTGATCTCTATCATGTTGCTCTCTCCTATCGCGCATCGGAAGGAGGCCCCGTTAGAGGCTTACACCTCTAACGGGGTAAAGAGAGAGGATGCGCGATGGGGGGAGAATACCGCAGAGGGCAATACAAATCTTGCGAAGCATTCGGGCAAGTTTAATTAAAAAGGCCGATGCTCATGGAGAGCAACGGCCTGGATGGGACGCGGGGAATGCGGGTCTGTCTATCCGATGTTTAAATGCGTCTGCGCAAAAATTCTGTAAACAGGGACCCCGTCAATCTCCGGGCGTGCATTTACGATCGGCCCGTTCTGATAGAACCACATCCTTGCTTCCGGGTCGTGAATCAGAATATCCCATTCGTCCGCTCCGAGATATATTCCGATCGCCTTCTTTCCCTGTTTCTGTTCAAAGTCATACGCCATTTGTATCAATTTTTTTACCATTACAGAACACCTCCGATAACTACGGTACGATCGTATAGCTATTCACGGCGACGGCCGCGGTGTTCGCAGCGGTCCCCGTCAGATAGGACATGATCTGGGCGGCGGTGTTGTAGTTGGCGTCGTGCCAGGTGAAGTTTGTGTCGTCGCACTGGAGCAGGTATGCGGAGACCGAGTCCGCACCGAGCGCCATGGACGAGCTCACCATGCCGACGCCGCCATTGAGGACGACGGAGGTTGCGCCAGGCTGGATCTCGACGGGCGCGCCGATCAGTCCGAAGTCCATGCCGCCCACGATTAGGTGAGATATCGCGTAGCCCTGAAACACAATCGGATCGTTGTTCGAGACCTCCATCCTGATCAGCACGGAGCCGCCCAGGGACAGGCTCAGATCCGGCCCCTGAAATGCCGTCGTGAACGTAAGGCTGCTGCTGAGCGCCGAGAGGATCGTGGGCTTTCCGACCGGCGTTGAATTGCACACGCCGCTCGTATTGAGCGAAAGACATTTTACCGTTACGCCGGTCTGCTGCACTCCCGGGGTTGCGCCGCCTCCGCCACCGTTGCTGCCGCCGCATGCCGTGATCAGTACCAATAATGCAAGTGCTATAATCTGTTTCATCGCTCTACCTCCAGACCAAAGTATATTTGACTCCAGTTCATACGTCAAGGGGCGAGATACGCCGCCCTGATCTTTTTTTCAATTGTCGGGTCGTCCAGGAGCTGCTGCCGGAGCTTCGGCCAGGGGGTCTTGAGCTTCTGCAGCGCGGCGAACGCGGCGGCATGCGCCTCGGGCTTCATGACCGGCATGGAGGGGCAGGTCTTCAGGTCCTCGATGAACCGGTCCAGGACGGCGCTGTTCCCCGGACTCGTCACCGCGTCCTTCTTCATTTTTCTCCGCGCCCAGGTGAGGATGGTGTAATAGTGGCTCTCGTAGGGATCGCCCTTGCTGCCCAGGTAGAGATCCAGCTCCTCGATCCAGTCCGCTGCGCCGTCCGGCCCGAGCCGGTTGCAGAGGTCGGAGTATTCTTTCTCGGAGAGCATCACAAAGTTCAGGTGCTTTTTCTTTTCGGCTATGTCGATCTTTTTTCGGACCATTGGTTTTCCCTTCAGCCTTTAGCCTTCAGCCTGCTTCTCAAACGCGTCTATCTGCCGCACATCCGTCTTGTCCGTCGTCGCCAGGGCCAGCTCTACGAACCGCAGCGACACGCCTATCCGCGCGGCCAGCATCTTTTTGCTGAACGCCGAGTCCGCCGGATCGTAGTGTTGGCGCACGTACATGGCGGCGAGTTTATAGAACGCCTTTTTCGAGGGATACACCGGGATCCCGGCGAGGTGCTCCCACAGCGCGGTGACCAGGTCGATGCCGCCCTTGTCGTAGGCGTGCAGCATGTCGCCCTCGTGCTGTTTGAGCACGGCGCGCAGCTCCGTCTGCTTCATGTCCAGGAGCCAGTCGTATTTTGACTTTGGTTCTTCGGTCTCGTTCATACCGTTTCCGCCTCTCCCTGCTGCCAGCTCTCAATCCGCTGTTTCACCGCCTTGCCGTGGTTCACGTTCAGAAACCGCCAATGGCTCACGCCGAACTTCCGGCAGAGCTTGTTCAGGCTCTGCTCCCAGGAGTCTCCCCAGCGCTCGCGGGCCAGGTCGGTTATTTCTTCGCGGAGGCCGTCAAGACTTGAGGCGTATTTCTTCGATGTTCCCTCTACCCTTGGGGGAGAGGGCTGGGGTGAGGGGTGAACTGGCCCCTGGACCCCGGACCCTGGACCCTTGCTTTTCAGTTTGAACCCCAGCGCCGTCATAAAATCCAACAGCTCCCCGAGCTGTTGATAGCTCATCTGTAGCGACGAGGTGACCGGCTGGCGGGTGCCGGGGCGGTTCCAGCGTTTCAGGATCGTGTGATATTCGTCGTCAGGATCCGTGTCGTGCTTCTTCGGGTCCAGGAGCCCCAGTTCGTTCGCGGCGATGTGGACGAGCTGCACTCGTTTGCGGATTTTCAAATCATGATTGGTTGCGGTGTTCATCGCCATTGTCGCGCCTCCTTTTCAACCAGCGGATCGAGACGGACTCCGCTGCGCTTCGCCGCTCATCCGCGGGTTGGAACTACTTAATATCGACTATTTGCTTTCCAAACTTTTTCAACGCTTGCCCGAGAAAGCACATGCCGACGTTCGACCCGAGCCATTGAACCACCGTGGCGACGATCTCTGCGTCTCGTTGCGTGATTTCATAGGAACATTTTGCATAGCTTCCGCCTGCAGACAGATGATGCCCGAATGTTCGATGAAATCCCTCTTTAGGTTCGCTGGAAATTTGAATCATCAGGTCTTGCAAGGTTCCATTTCCGAGTCCAATAGCCCTGTCCCGATTGTTTTCTTCTTTCCATATTTCGGAGAATGCGATCTCGCGGGGGTTATTCTCGTTCAATCTGTGGGCGTGAAGTCCAATGTGTTTCAAAGCAACCTCCAAGTTCCAACCAGTTTTTCTTACCCCGCCCTCTCATACACTATTTTCGCCTGTCCGTAAACCTCATCCATGCTGAGCTTCCGCAGTTTACTGATCGTGTGCAGAGCCATGATCGCCCGGTGGCTGATGTAGTGCGTCACCGCGTCCATCTCTTCCCGCGTCTGTGGCAGGTAATAACCGAACGTCCCGGAGCCGATCAGTTTCATGTGATGGCAGCGGAGGCCGTTGATCACTTTTTGGACCTGCTTATACCGGATGCCCGTGAGGTCTTCGATGTCCGGCCCGAGGATGGCGAGCTCGCGGCCCTTGCACATGCGGAGCACGTTCCAAACCGCAGTCTCTTCCGAGGTCATCTGCGGCTCGCTCAGGTCAAGCGTTATTTGATCGCTGCTGCTCATTAGATCTTCCTCGCGCTGTGGTGTCCGATGTGCCACCAGCTGCAATGCGGGCAGCGGTAGGACCGGATATCGTCGCCGGTCCGGCGGCGGCCTTTCGCTGCCTCGCGGCGGGCGTGGTCCTCGTTGCAGAGCGCCCGCTTCCCCTGGCACTGCTTTCGCCGTATGCCGCGCTTGCTGCTCATACCTTTTCCTTCTTCTCCAGCTTGGTGATGATCTTCCCGTCCGCATCCCTCTCTCCGTATTTCTGCTGGCAGGCCGGACAGCACCGCGCCCAGAAATGGAACGTCGTCGCCGTGAGGCGGGGCTCGGGTGGATTGATCGTCGCGTTGCAGATGTGGCAGTTCATCTTTCCCTCTTACCTTCCTTCCTTCCTACCTTCGAAGCTCTCGCACGCGAGCCCGCGGGCGCTTATGAAATATCCATACCGCATGCACTTCCCGAGGTTGTACCGGCCGCACTGCCCGCAGGTCTTTTTCTCGTCGCTCATCGCGCCGCCCTCGCCGTCCCGTAGCGCGATCCCTCGATGCCTTTCCGCTTCATCTCGTCCAGTTCCTTCTTTATCTCCCGTGCCCAGTTCCAGCTCTTCTTGGTGTTCCACCGGTTGCCCGCTGCCCAGTCTTTGGCGAACTCCCAGCGCCGCTCCTGGTAGGTGGCATCACGGCAGCCGTGGCGCCTGGCGATCGCCGCGGCGGACTCGGCGGACGATCTGAGCCGGGCGAGGTCCTCGGCGGTGAACTGGATCTCTTCCCGAACCCCGGCCCCTGGACCCTGGCCCCTGTTTTCCATCACGCCGCCTCCGGCTCTTCCGCTTCCGCCAGCAGCGCGTCGACGAGCTTGTCGATCTCGCTGTCCGTCGGCTTGATGACGACCTGGTCGCCGGTGTCCTCGGCGGTGACGCCGATCTTTTTCAGGTCGTTCACGTCGAGGCCGTTCAACCCGTCCTTGCGCGGCTTCTCGGTCTTCTTGATCAGGATCTCCCACATTTCCTCGGGGAGTTTCTTTTTGATGAGCTTTACGACCAGTTCATCACTGTCCCAGTCGAGCTTGCCCGAGCCTTTCCTAAACCCGAGTTTCACGCCGTGGATGATCCGCGTCTTCGGACTCGCGAACAGCGCGGGGTTTTCTTTGATGATGTTCCCGAGCATCGCCTTCTTGTCCGCCGCCTGGGCCACGAGCTTGCGCAGGGCCTTGTGGTGCGCATCCTTGATTCCCGAGATAGCCAACTCGACGATCTGCATCTCGTCGCGCAGCGCGTCGTGCGCCTGGCTGTAGGCCTGGGCGGCTTTGTCTATGTCGAACATGGTTGTCATTTTTACTCCTCCCTCAGAATGTTAACCAGGCTGCTGCGGGCCTCATCTGCGACGTATTCAAGGTTGTTCTCGATGATCTCCTCGGCATCGTCGACAGTGTTGCCCTTTTCGACCAGATCAAGGAGCATGTTGCGCAAGAGCTCTTCTCTCTCCGGGGCTTCCATCAGTCGCACCCTCCTCCGAGTATCATTTTCAAAAACGCCTGACACGCGGCGCCGATCACGTCCGTGCTGATGCACCACGCGGCGCGCCACCACCGGCAGGGCCGTTTGTCCTGGCCGCAGATCCGGGGCTTCCCGGCGTGGCGGTAGATGCAGGCGCTCATGACTCACCCCGTCTGCTGTAGCACGTCCAGTACTTCCCATACCCGTGCCGCAGCGCCCAGTCCAGGAGCCAGATCTGATCGTCCCTGTTCTTCCACCGGAGATCCGGACGGCCCGCCTGGGTCCGCAGATCGTTGAACGTCCGGAACTGGAATTGCGCGACGCCGTAGCTCTTGCCGCCGTCGCCCCAGGCCGTGTGACGGATGGTGCCGTTGTTCCTGTTGTAGTCGCTCTCGCACAGGATGATCGAGAGTTTCTCCTTTTCCACTTCCGCGTTGAGCCGGGCCTCGGCCAACTGCTGTTTGAGCAGGTCGATGGTCGCCTGCTCCGGCGTTCGTACCGTTGCCTCTGCGTTCGCTGTACGGCCGACGTACATGCCGAACTGCAGCGCGGCGATCGTGAGAACGATCAGCACGATCAGCGTTGCTATCACTTTGTCCCTTTTGTCCATGTGTCCTCCTGTTCTCATCCCTCTCCCCTTGGGGGAGAGGTTAGGTGAGGGGTGGTCTTGTAGCCGCGTCGACCGCTGCATGTGGGCACCCGTCGCAGCAGTTGATCGCCTGGCTTTTCTGGAAGCGCTGCTCTGCGGTGCAGGTGGATGCGTCTATTAACGCGGCCATGACACCGCTGCAGTGCCGCAGCCGCTCAAGTGGAACTTCGTTCTTGCGGCTCTTTACTCTCCGCCTCTTATCTCGTCCTTTCATCGCTCTTCTCCTTGTCCTTTGTCTGTCCTCTGTCAGCGCAGCGGTCTGTCCTCTGACCTCTGTTTCTACGACGCCTTCACCTCCGCCGCCTCGGCCTGCTCGATGTTCACCTTCAGCCGCTTGCCGAGAACACTGGCCACGGCGCTCCGGGTCTCGCTCATTTTGTCGTCGGTCATGGTGCCCTGGTTTTCGTTCGTCACGAGGGAGAGCGTGCTCTTCGGGATCCCGGTTTCCTTGGACAGGTCCTCCAGACTGACGCGCGCCTTTTTCATCAGCTCCTTGATCCCGCCGTTGTACATCTCGAACACATGCACGGGAGTGACCTTCTTCGAGCCGTGCTGCATGGCGCGGCCCATCAGGTTGATGGCCGCCTCCTGGAGCGTGCCGAAGTTCCGCGCCACCTCGAGGCGGGAGATCGCCTCAGCCGCGTCGTCCTCGAAGCTCTTGCCCACGGTCTGGAGGAGGTACTGCTTCGACTCGTCACGGGTGAGCCCCTTGAGCTTCACGCTGTCGGTCCGCAGCCGGACCTCGTCCACGTATCGCTTGCTCATGGGATCGTACTGGCCGACCATCACGACGGTGAAGAGCGGGGACATGCCGTGATACTCCAGCTCGCGGAAGGTCTTCAAGGCGCGGAGGGTTTGGCCGTGCATACGGTGAGCTTCCTCCAGGATGAGGACCACGGGCTTGACCAGGGCGGCCTCGCCGATGATGCGCCGGATCTGGCGGGCGCGGACTTCCTTTGTCCGTTTGCAGCTCTCGTTCGACAGGCCGAGTATCAGCGCCTTCTCTATGTCGCTCACTACGACGCGCTCTTTGTCCGGCGTGAACAGCCGAACTACCGTTGCGTCGATCTCCTGGAACGCGAGGTCCAGCGCGCTGGTCTTGCCCTGGCAATACGTCGCGATGATGCTGATCATGGCGCGGCTCTCGACGCCGATCTTCAAGAGCCGTTTGATGCGGAGACTGTCCGCCGTCTCCATGAGGAACCCCTTGAAAGGGTCCCTGCTGTAACCGAACTCGCTGAGCACTTCTAACTTCGATACTGATACCTGCTTTGTCATCGCACATCCTCCTTGTGATAAATTAACCCCTCCTTTTTCCTCCCCTTACCTAAGGGGAGGGGCAGGGTGGGGTTACTCCCGCTATAACGCTATCGCTCTCCGAGCTTCCAATTCGCCCCTGATCTCCTGTGCCAGGTTGGCGACGTATGCCTTGTCCAACTTGTTCTCTTCGATCAATCCCTCAATCGCCTGCCGGTCCTGGTCGGACAGAAACGTACCGACGATCGCCGTGAACTCCGCCATCGCGTCCTCGAGGCTCGCGTAGTGCTCCACATCGAACACGCTCGCCACTTCGCGCTCGGTCGTCCTGATCGGCAGGCTGATGACGTTCTCCCCGCGTCCCCGCGTCTCCGCGTCTCCGCGTCCGCTGTATAACGTCGCCGCCTCCGGTATGTTCAACTCCGCCCCGTCCTTCACTGCCCGTTGGTGAGCGGTCTCAACATGCCCCCTGAACTCCCCGATGTTCAACGGCTTGAAGTTCCGGACCTCAAAGCGCTCGCGTGTGACGATGTCCTCGACCACGAGCTTGTCTTCGAACACGCCCTCATAGACGTACACCCATGCGTCGTGCAAGCCCTTGACCTCATAGGGCGTGCCGCGGTACTCGAACATCCCGGCGATATCCACCTTGCGCTTCTCGCGCCGGGCGATGGTGCTGATGGCGTCCGCCGGCAGGGTGATGATCCCGCCGTTCAACATGACGCGGCGCCAGGCGTCCATCCGCGTGACGGTCTTTTCGTACCGATGGGGCTGGGCGTTCAGCTCCTCCAGAAAACCGAGCAGCCGGGCGTTGAACTCCGTCATCGGGATCTCAAACTTCTGCCAGTCATCCATGGCAAAAAACTGTTTCTCGAACCGCTGCCAGGTGGTACGCCAGGTGCGTTCGATCTTGCCGTGCGCTCGTGAGTTGAAGGGCGTGTACTCCGGCAATCCTATATTGAGCCGGTCAATGAAATCACGTGTTGCAAAGCACTTCTTGAGCATGCCCTGGTCCATGTGCAGCTCGTCGGGCAGGCCCATCTCCGCCCAGGCCCATGACAGGAACAGCGCGGAGTCCGCGGCGTTCTCGTTCATCGCCGCGGTCACGCGGGCGATGGCGCGGCCGGAGTGATCGTCGATCAGGCCATAGTAATACGGGCGAAGCCGGTCCACCGGGATGGGCTTGTTCTTGTAGCCGCCGGCGCCGGGGCGGTGCATCTTCATGACGTACTCGCTGCCGACCTTGTTCGCTATGTAGAAGTGGTTGCTCGATGAGCCGTCAAAATGATGCGCCTTGTTCGGCCGGTCGGCCTGGATCCGGTTGCAGCGGACGGATTTTTTATTTGTGCCCAGCTCGCGCATGATGCGGTCGAACGTCCCGATGGAGACATCCATGGCTGATACAGGAAGGAGCTTGCTCTCGATGGCGATGCGCACGGCCTGGTCGGTGCTGATCTCTCCGGCTTCCGTCGGCGGCCGCTTCTTGACCTGGGCAACGATCTTCGCCCAGTCGCGCAGCTCCGGACGGACGGGCTCGCTCTTGCGCGTGCGAGCGTTCAGCTCGAGAGCGCTGTAGACGGTCTGTGGCTTCAGCCCGACGATGATCGCCCAGCGGCGGATCGTCTCGGCCTTGTGCCCGTGCGGCGCGTTCATCAGGTCCATCCTGATCTGCTCTCTGACTTGTGGGTTGATTGCCATGGGCTCCTCGTGTTGTCTATCCCTCGCCCCTTGGGGGAGAGGTCAGGTGAGGGGTGGTGTCCCCTCTGCGCTCGCGCGCCTCACGCCGGAGCCCGGCGAAACGGTGATACCCCACAATGTGGGGGAACGGCTATCGGAAAATATGCTTCGGATCTTCCATCAGCTCGGTCCAGTCTCGGTTCATTTCGGCCATGGTCGCGTAAGGCCCGCCGAACTTTTTCAATGTGCCGTTGTCGCACTCGTGGATCACCCGTTTGATGATGTTCTTCTAAAACACGCGGAAGCCCGCGTTCCTCAGCTTCACCAGATCGCCGCCAGTCATGATTTGCCTCCCATGGAATAAGAAACAGAACCATCCGCTTTTCTGGTAAGTGCCATGAACGGGATTGCGAACCACGCCGCGAAGAGAACAAATACCACACACGCGGCGATCCCACACGCCAACAGCGGCCAGGCGACGAACAGCGCCGTTTTTATAGCGATGTTTTTCATGGCTTGCCTCCTTTAATAGCATCACGGAGGGTCTTTTCCATCCGGCCTTTGATACGAGGACTCACTGCAATCCCTGCCCAGTCCACCTTTGAAAAGTCCACTGGGGCTCCGTTAATCCTGATATTGACCTTTTGCTTTGTCATCGTCGCGTGCGCCTTGTGCGCGGCGATGCGGTTGTTCATGTGCCGCTCAAGCCGGTCGAACGCCCGAACCGCCGTCTCAATTCCGGAGTGGATCAACGCTTGTGCTTTAGCAAACTCCGTTACGGCCCGGTCGAGGTTGGTCCGTTGCGTGACTCTTTTTCGCGCCTGCTTTTTCATCGCTCCTCCTCTTTTCCTTCATACTCACCATGTCCGCCTCAAATCTCACACCGCCCTTGCGCCACCCCAGCAAAAGCTGTATCGCCAGCGACAGCCGTACGCGGAACGGCCAGTCCTTCATGGCCTCGAACATTTTCTCGGTGTTCGGTTTGTTTTTTCGGATCAGTTGCCTGGCCTTTTTGATCGTCAGGGTTTTCATCCGTTGATCTCCCCATCCCAGTCCTTGATCAGCTGCTCGACCCGCGCCTGCATCTGCCGCTGGAGCCCTTCGACCTTGGCCTGGAGCGCGGGGTCATCGGCGATCAGCTTCTTTGCGTCTTTCCAGACGAACACGCGGATGGTCGTCTCGAGGTCGGAGAACGCCTGGTCGATGCGCTCGAACCCGGCGATCACTTTCTCCGGCGTGTCGGGCACACCCGCGATCGCCTCCAGCTCCGCCAGCCGCTTCTTCGCCGGCGAGTCGCCCTTGTCGAACTCATTCTTGAGCCGAGCCAGATCTTTATTCGCCTGCTTCTCGGCCTTGCGGGAGAGGTCCGCGGACTCGATCAGGTTCGCCACGGCGATGCGGATGTCCTCGGAGTGGGCCTCGTTGATCGGGATCTTCCGGTCGCCGATCTCGAGCACGCCCTTTTTCAGGTTGGCCTTCTGCTCGTCGGTCATCATGTGCTCGATCATCTTTACGTCGCGCAGGTGAAGACCGGAGCTTACGAGGATGCTGGTGATCTCCGGACCGATGACGCGCATGGCCTCGGTGCGGTTGAGGTAGGTCTGGTAGGTGATTCCGAGTTCCTCTTTGACAAACTCCTTGACGCTGTCGTAGTCCTTCTTATACTCGCCGCTCTCGATGACCTTCTGAACCATCGCCAGGAAGGACACCTCGTTAATGCGAGACATGAAGTTCATGCCCTGCAAAAATCCATACTGTCGCTCTTTCTTGACCGCCATCGATCTCTCCTCCGAGTCAAATTTGTTTGACTTTTTCAACGCTAACTAACTGATTTTATTAAGTTGCGTTTTTTAGCTTTGACTTTTTGACTTATGCCCCGAGATACCGCTGTGCCGTATCGGTCAGGCCCTTCCGCACCGCCTCGGCCACCTTCACTATGCCGACGCCCAGCCGCCAGCCGTCTCCGCTCTGCTCCGCCCACCCGCGCTCGCGCAGGTTGTGCAGCGTCCACATCGTCTTGCTCTTGCTGATCTCCAGCGCCTCGGCGATCTCTCCCGCTGTCGCGTGTCTGGTCACGTCCGTCGCCAGGTAGTGGACGATCTTGATCAGGTTCTGCTGTGCTTCGATCGTGTAATCTGTTTTTGCCATATTCTCACCTCCTCCTTTACTTCAGTCTTCTACCTTCAGCCTGCCCTTATTCAGCAGCCGATCCGCGCGAGGTCAGAGACCGCGTGGAACAGCCCGTCGTTCGCTTTTTCCAGCCGCTCTTTCAGCGCGGGCGTTGTTGCCTGGCGCATTGCCAGGTCTATGTTCCCGATGGATCCGGCCAGGGCGTTCCGCATGTGATGGGCGAGGTATTCCTTTGCCGCGTCCGGCATGGTCTGCAGGATCGCTATCGCTTTTTCCTGTCCCGGATAATCCGCTCCCATCAGTGCCCCTTTCTGAGAAACTCTCGGATTGCAGTCTCTCGCTCCGCGATGTGTTCCTTCTCTTCTTCGATCTTCCCCAGCTCGAGACGAAGGGCGTCCTCTCCGTCGATGAAATACCCGCCGCACAGATCCGCGACGAGGCGCAGGATCGACCGATCTCCCGTGACCGCACAAAACGCGGCTGCGTAGGCAAACGGGAAGCGGTGACACTCCTTGCTTTCGGCGGTCCAGGAGTCTAATTGTGCTTTGGTAATTTCCACGCCCATGAGTTCGCTCATCTTGCCGGCGACCTCGTAGCGTGAGAGGTGGGATCGTTTCAGCGCGGCGGACAGCAGCTCGCGCAAACGTATGTCGATGTTGAACTTTCCGGACTCCACGAGCGGACCGGCGGTCTCGGCCTGGCGCTGAGATACCTCGCGGATCAGTCCGAAGACATCCAGGTCCATCTGGCGGGCGGAATCTATTTTCGTTCGCGTTTTAGACATAGACAGGTCACAAAAAATGGGCTACAATTCTACCGTTCTGGTAGAATTATGCAGCCCGGTTGTTTTGCCAGAGATGTTCGTAGCTGAATCCGAGAGCTTTCGCGATCGCCTCTCTTGCCGATCTGCTCTGTGTATTGCCGTGGATGGCATTGCTCGTCCAGATGCGTGACAAACCTGCGCGCCTGGCCAGCTCGGTTATGGTGCACTCTTCCCAGTCTTGATCGATCAGGGCTTTGAGTACTTTCTTATTGGTACGGGTCTTGGTCATTTTTTAAGTCCATGTTTGCTTACATTTGTAAATTACAGGTGTAAATATACACCCATGCTTACATAGTGTCAAGCATTAATTTAAACCTATGATTTACTACTATTCAGCAATAATTGAAAGAATGTTAAGCGGTGCTGATCTAAAGAACGAGACGGCGATCGCCAAGGCCTTGGATATCACTCCGCAGGCGCTTTCTAACTTTAAAAGCAAGGGCGAGCTTCCCGCGGATCGCATTGTGCAGTTTGCAATGAAGTTCAACCTGTCGGTCGACTGGCTGCTGACGGGGAAGGGGAAAATGACGCGCTCTGATGAGCCGATGTTCTCCCTCAATGGGGCATCGCTCGTTAAGGAAGATCCGGAAAATTACTGTTTCGTCCCGCAGGTCCGCGGCGAGATCAGCGCGGGCGGCGGGCTGCTGCCTGACGATACCGTTGACATGAAGGTGGCTTTTCGGCGGGAGTGGATCGCCAGGCGCGGGGACCCAACGAACATGTCGCTGATCCGGGTGTCCGGTGACAGCATGGAGCCAACGTTGTTCTCCGGGGACCTTATCCTGGTGGACCATGGCCGGAACTATATAGACGCCCACGGCGGGATTTACGCGATCTCGATGGATCACACGATCATGATCAAGCGCATGCAGATGATACAGACCACGGGGAAGGTTCGGATCATCAGCGACAACGGACGGTATGAACCGATCGACGCGGATCCTCTTCAGGTGAAGGTGAATGGGAAGGTGATCTGGTTCGGGAGGGAGTTGGAACGATGAACGTGGGGATTATATGAAAAATGGAATTATTGCTCTGGCGGGGATCGGCCTGGCCGCCTGGCTGACTGTTGTCTCGTCCTCGCGCGCTGAAGCTCCTAACCCGTGTGCCGGGGTGATGGAGGAAACAAAGAAGGAATACGGAGATCCGGCGTCTGCGAGCCCTTGGGAAAAAACAAAGGGCTTTACCTGGGAGGCCGTGTGGCTCTATCCGGCTAAGCTAAAGGTCACCTTTGCATCAGATGCTTCTTGGGAACCCTGTCAGCGGACCATTGAATATCTGCATGAGGATGGTTCGATCAGAAGCTACCCGCAGGAGCCCGTTGGATTTAGAGACTTTAAATGGGGTGCATCCATCGGCTCAATAAAAGGCCTGCTGTTTGTTTTGAAAGACACGGAGGGCATAAAATATTACAGTCGCAAAAACGATTCACTGAAGATCGGTGACGCCAAATTGACGAGCCTCAATTATGGCTTTTGGAAGGGGAATCTACACTCTGTTGTTGCTCTCTTTAAGGGGAATAAAAACTGGGAAATGATCAGGGGTTCGTTGTCTGAAAAGTTCGGGACTGGGCTTGTTTATAATCGGGGCTTTTCTATGAGTTGGAGGGGAGAGAAGACCTCAATAATTACTCTGTATAATGATGTTTCTAATGATGGATCTCTACTCATTTATTCTGAGAAAATTCAGGGTGAAATAGACCAGGAGAAAAAGGCCGATCTAGATAAATCTATCAAGCGTGGTGCGGCGACTGGATTTTAGAATTTTGACTCGTCTTACTCGACTAAACATCCATCATAGTTAGTCACAAAATGCCCTTCCCGCGGACGTTTAACCTGTCAAACATAAATTGACGCGGGCCTTTTTATAACCCCTTTTTCGTTGATTCGTCAAGCATCCACAAAGGCATTTATCATGATTATCGATACTTAGTTATCATGTCCCCCTAGTGATGCACAAATTCGAAGAACGGCCTTTTCATCAGTTCCTCATACGCATACCCCGATATGCGGGAGGCCGCGGAATTGATGTACTTGACCTCACCGTCGAAACTGATCACGTAGATGGCGTCGCCGGCGTTCTCCAGGATCAGCTTCAGCTTCTCCTCGCTCGCCCGGAGGGCCTCTTCCGCCTTTTTCCGGCTGCTGATGTCGCGCACGACGTGGATCAGCCCCACCATCTTCCCGCTCTCGTCGAGGCGGGGGATGCCGCGGATCTCCAGGTACCGCCCCAGGTGCGGCTCTAACATCTCGTGGACGCTGGGCTTGCCCGTCCGGAAGCTTTCGCAGCTGGGGCAGCGCTCGGGCGGGCAATCGGCGCCGTGGTAGTACTGAAAGCACTTGGCCTTGCCCACCTCGAGCCAGGGAAGGCCCAGGATCGTCGCCGCGGCCTTGTTCGACCGGATGATATTGAAGTCCTCATCATGGATCGTGATCATGTCGGTAATGGTATCGAAGGTGTTCTCCCAGTCCTGTTTCGACTGGGCAATGGCGGTCTCGATCTTCCGGCGTTCGGTCACGTCCTGGACCATGGACAGCGCCCCGGCGACCGTCCCGTCAGCGTCCTTGATCGGCGTATTGTACCAGCTGCAGGTGATCCGCCGGCCGTCCTTCGTCATGTTCTCGTTCTCGCTATGGGCGGTGGCATCGCCTTCGAGAAGCCGCTTCCAGATCCCGGCCACGTGCGGCTTGACTTCAGGCGGAACGATCAGGTCATCGGCGCTCCTGCCGATGGCCTCCTCAGCCGAATAGCCAAAGATCGTCTCCGCCGTGGGGTTCCAGAGCTCGACGCGAAAATCCCTGTTCCACAGGATAAAACCGAGCGGCATCCGGTCGATCAGGAGCTGGAGACGGCCCCGGCTCTGCCGCACCTCCTCCTCCGAGCGCTTTCGCTCCGTAATGTCCAGAATGATGCCTCGCAGGCCGGCGGGCTTGCCGTCCCTGACGACCAGCGACGTGTAGAAGATGGCGGGGAATTCCTCGCCGTCCTTGCGGATGGCGGTATATTCGCGCGCGCCGATGCTCTCGCCCCGGAATATCCGCTGGATATCATCGAGCGCCTGCACCCGCTCGGACAGGGAGACCATATGCAGCGAATGCAGGCCCGCGGCGAAATCCTCGGGGCGATAGCCGAAATAATCGAAGGCGCTTTGGTTCGCAAAGGTGAGCACACCGTGCAGGTTCGTTTCAAAGACCGGCTGCGGCAGCAGGTCCGCGAGCTCGCGGAAGCGCGCCTCGCTCTCCTTGAGCTGGTCCATCCACTGGATGAACTGCTCCTCCGCCAGCTTGCGCTGGCTCACGTCCCGGTAGATGCCCATGACGAACTTTCGGCCGCCGTTCTCAAAGTAATTCGCGCTGATGTCCACCCAGACGCGCCGCCCGCCCTTCCGGCATACGACATTGTCGTGGAACATGCCCGTGCGCTGCTGCTCGTTCAGCGTACTGAACCGCAGGCGGTACGCCTCGGCTTCTTCCGGAGGATACATGCGGCTCTGGTGCATGCCGAGGATATCCTCCCGGGCCATTCCCAGAAGCTCGCAGGCCTTCACGTTGCAGTCGGTCAGGATGCCGGATTCGTGGTCCGTTATGAAGATGGCGTCACTGGCGCTTTCGAAAAGACTGCGGTATTGCTGCTCCGACTCCCGCAGCGCTTCCATCATGTTCTGGCGCTCGGTAATGTCCTCGGAAACGCTGATGAGTCCCAGAGGGGTCCCGCGCATATCGCGCACGACGACCGAGCTGATGTTGACCGGGAACACCGTGCCGTCGCGCCGGACGTTGGTCGCATCGCGCGTGAAGGGGGTGTCCCCGATGAGGTTCCGGGAGATCATTTCCCGCACGCTCGGCCCGCTCCGCTGTTGGGACTGGCCGAGGATCGTGGCCGCCTTGCCGAGCAGCTCGTCCACGGTGTAACCGTGCATCCGGGCCTCGGAAGGGTTCATGAAGATGACCTTGCCGTCCAGGTCGGTGATCGTGACGCCCAGAGGAAGGGATTGCACGGCGGTCCGGAACAGGCTGAGGCCATCCTCCATCCTTCTGCGGCCGGTGGTGTCCTCGATCACGGCGACGAAATAGCTGGCCTTTCCTGAGCGCTGCCGCACTGCCGAGAGGGTGAGATTGATCCAGGCCGTGAACCCGTCCTTGCGTACCGCGCGAAGCTCGATCGAGCACGACTGGACATCCCCCCGGAGCATATGCTGCAGGCTGTTCTGCGCGCCGGCACGGTCCTCGGAATGGGTGATGTCCGGGAGGGACCTTGCAAGCAGTTCGCTCCGGCTGTAGCCGATGGTCTCGCAGAGCGTCTTGTTGACGCGGAGCCAGCGGCCGTCAGGAGCGATGTGGGCGATGCCGACCGCGGCGAGGTCGAAGGTCTCCTGGAACAGCGCCTCGAGCTCCCGCAGGGACGTCTTCCTCGCACGTGGCGCTGCCGCGTGGACAGTTTTCCTCTTCGCGGGTTTCTTTCCCGCTGAGGACGCCGCCGGCCTGGCGCGCTTCGGTGCGGACTTCTTTGATCTATCTTTGTCGCTCATGAAGATCCTAAAAAGAACGAAAAGGCATCTCTCGCAACCAACAGTGGGCGCCTCTATGCGAGTCGCTAAGCTCGCAAAGAAAAGCAACTCATTCGGTGTAATAATCAGAACTTAAAGACCTCTTTGCGGCCTTTGCGGCTTTGCGAGAAAACATTCTTGTCATTTTGTTTTAACCGTGTATCCGGCCTTTCGGACCGTGGTTTCCATCACCGGCCCTGCTGCTTCCGGTACCACTCCTCCCACCGGCTGAATTTGGGGAAGTGGACGGCAAAAAAGAACAGCGAGATGAGCAGGAAGATATGGAAATCCGATGGGCTTCTGCCGAGGAAGAACAGGACCAGCCCGAAGATCGCCGGCGATTCGCACAGGGCATACGTGATGACCGCAGCGGTCGTCAGGCGGCCGAACTCGGGCGCTATCCCTTTGGCCAACGGCGGTCGCTGATCGAGCTTCTTCGCCTGCTCCCCGCTGGCATTAAGGACCTGATCGTTGACGAACCGGATCACGAAGAAGACGACCACCGATATGCCGAGCAGCGCAAACTTCAGTATTTCCGTCTGACTGCCCGACAACGCCGGGGCGCTGCGGATCAACGCAGGCTCCTTATCCAGGATCCCCACGACGGCCGCGTACACCAGGAGGCTCGCCATCATGGCGAGGCCGATGATCACGACAATGCGGTAGGCCTTTCTCAGATCGTCCATGCGGTCCCTCTCTATGATACCAGCGCTCATCATTCCCCATCGGCATACGCGCATCCGGAGTGGATCGTCCTGATGGCCTGCTACGCGGTCTTCCAGTGAAAGGCAAGTTTTTTGTGCGAGGCCGCGCAATCCCTCAGGTAGAGATTGATCAGTGTTTGATAAGGGACGCCGATCTCCTGCGCGAGACTCTTGAAGTAGCTGATCGTACCTTCGTCCATCCTGAGCGTTACTTGACGCTTGAGCCTGCGCGCATACGGATTTTTTTGTGCCTTTGAAAAATCGTATTCTTTTCTCATTTCGGTCACCTTTCACAATAAGGTCTTTGTTCCGCGCGAGTCGCCTTGCGAGCAGAAATGATCCTTATGACTTCGCTGCTTTTCCGATAGCAGTGGCAAGCAATCAGTATTCGAAATTTAGCACTAAGCCCAAGAAGGATGAACCGGTCCTCATCGGCCGCAGAGTCCGGATCATGTATCATCAGGGCCTTCTCGTCAAGGAATACCGTCTGTGCCTCCTCGAATGATATCCCGTGCTTCTTTTGGTTTGATGCGCTCTTTTCTTTGTCCCATTCGAAGGATACTTGAGCCATAATTACATTGTAAATATATGATAATGATTTGTCAAACTGAATTACGGGGGAAAAGTCAGGATACTCTTGCGGGGAAGCGGCCCGGGGACCATATCATTGCGCGACGGGGCTGTCATCAAGCGAGCAGCAACCACACAGGACACAGGACCCGGAGGAGCGGCTTCGCGGCGTCTTGCTAGCGGTTGTCCTGATGGTCACGCGATGCTCGTTTTGGTCCGTATTTGAAACAGGATGCTTCATGGTCGTTGACCATCCCCACGGCCTGCATGAACGCGCAACAGATGGTCGTGCCGACGAACTTGAAGCCCCGTCTTTTCATATCTTTGCTCATGGCGTCCGATTCCGGCGTATGCGACGGGATATCGCTCATTTTTTTCCGCTTGCTGATCACCGGCCTGCCGCCCACAAATCCCCAGAGATACGCATCTAAACTTCCAAATTCTTTCCGGACCCTGATGACCTCTTTCGCATTGACGATGGACGCGCTGATCTTCTGCTTGTTCCGTACGATGCCGGGGTCGTTCAATAGCTGCCCGATCTTCCTGCTTTTATAGCCCGCGACCTTGTTGACATCAAAATCATCATAGGCGCGCCGGTAGTTCTCCCGTTTTTTTAAGATTGTCAGCCAGCTGAGGCCGGCCTGCGCCCCTTCAAGGATGAGGAATTCGAACAGCCGGTTCTCGTCATGAAGGGGAACTCCCCACTCATGGTCATGATACGCGATCATCAGCTCATCATTGTTCGTCCATGCGCAGCGCTTCACTATCTTTTTCATCATGGCCGGACTGTCTTTTGGTCCTGCAGCGCCTGCGAGGCAATGCTGATGCGGACAAGATTCTCGAGCTTGTCCGACGGCTTCGACTCATCGGGACCCTTTATGATACCGAAGATGTTCCGACCTATCTGTATCGGCGTCATGATAAGTCCCCAGGGGAATCCCCACCAGCCCAACGCGAGAGAGAATATCGTATTGCCGATCTGGCTCTTTATCCCGCACGACCGGCAGCTCACGTTCGGAGTGCTGCTCCAGGAGGTGTACACCAGCGCGGAATAGATGCGGTGCGCGGTATGGACATCGACGGGGCCGCTGCCCTTGCACTTCGGGCAGGGACCGCGGTGGACCTGCCTGACCTGGTTATCGACGATATCTTTCGGGACCGAGCGCGAAACAACGAGCACCTGTCCTTTTTGGTGACACTCGTTATTGCAAAACCGCAGATCATTATCCTTGACCCCGCCGAACAGGATCGTCGTCCCGCAATAACCGCATGTTGCCATATTGGTCTCCTTTCATTCAGGACAGCACTGAACTGAGGAGCGCGGCGGTATTTTTTGCCGCGGCCCTCTCGAACGACAAGCCGGGCTACTGCTTTACTGCAAAACTGTCAACGGACTTTATCAGCAATGCTTTCTGTTGCGCCCATTGGCTGTCAAGGCCGGTTGCGGTAACAAGGTATACATGTTGTCCGGATTTAATCGCTTTAGCATACCAATGCAGCGTTCTTCCCTCTATCTCGCCTTTATATTCATACCGAAGATCGTTGCCCTTTATCGTGCGATTCAAAACAGTCATGTTGAATTGCTTGAATTGGCTCATTGTCAATGTATCGTAGGCCTCGACCGGTTCGGTAAATTGCTGTTTCTGGATGTTCACGTTGGCGGAAAAATTATCTGAGACGGGCAGAAAGAACATGGCTATCTGGTAATTCGGGTTTTTGGTATCTTTCACAACGGGCACATCTATTGAAAGACCAAGGTCGCGCGAGACAAATGCATTGCCTGGTTCAGCAGCAAGCGCCCCCGATGCCAGAACAGCTAAAATAATAATGTTGAGCGCTGCAATACGCACGTTATCCTCCTTTTTTATGACTCAACGATGAGTTGATGGGCGGGCGCTTTGTCCCGGCCCTCTCGAAGCGATGGCTGAAATCCCCAGACCGAGCGAATGTTATCAAAAGAATGACACGCCCTTGATGCCGGCCACGATCATGACGATTCCGAAGATGATCGGAATAACGGTGTACGCGACAAAATGAACAGCCTTGCCCACGCCCTCGCCCCACTGCTTCTTCATCGCCTCCAACTTGCCGAACTTGGCGGGGCTTGTGGCACGGACGTAGGACGTGTAGATACCAAAGCCCAGGGCTGCTATTCCAATGAGTACCGTCACTGGATTCATAGAGTCCTCCTTTTTAAGCGTTAAGAGTGCTGTTGGGGTCACAGTACTGCTGGGTCACCCACGTTTTCCTGAGATTCTCTCCATTTCCGCTTGCATCACCCCTTCTTCCCCTTCTGGTACGCCCTCGCCTGGTGCATGAAGGCTTCCAAGCGCGTGACGGTCTGGGTATCCTGCTGGCCTTCGTAGGCGATGGAGAGGAGCGGGATGTTGCCGTGGTCCTCCTGCACGCGCTTGAGCAGCGCGCCGGCGATGGTCCCCGGCATGCACGAGAAGGGCATGACGTTCACGATGCCCGAGACGCCCCGCCCGATGTAATCGATGGCCTTTCCCACGGAGAGGACCGCTTCGCCCTCGAAGGAGTGGTGAATATACGGCAGGGCGCGCTGGAGCGTCGTTCCGATCGACGGCTCGTGCAGGCTCCGGAGGCTTCCGTTGAACCCGCTCATGAGGCGGTGCTCGTCCCGCACCTGCACCCGGTTGGACAGGTGCGCCTTCGCGAGATCGCCCCAGGAACGGCTCATCCGTGCGGCGACCTTTGCCGTCTCGTTCACGTAGAGGAACCACTCCCCGATCGGCGCGACCCACGCCTCGCCGCCGAGGCGCTCGATCTGGCCGACGACGTCCTCGTTCCCGAATCGGTTCGCCCGGATGTAGATCTCTCCCACAATGCCGACGACCGGCTTGTTCCGCTCGCCGATCTCCATCGCGGTATATTCCTCATACGCGCGCTTCAGCACGGGCAGAGGGTCTTCCCTGCGCTCGATCGCTCCCATCGCGTCAAGGAGCGCTTTCTGGTAGATGTGGTCCGCGGCGCCCTTCTTCTTCTCGTAGGGGCGGTGCTCCCAGTTGATCTTCTGGAGCATGTCCACGGCAACGATGCCTTTCCAGAGCAGGCGGAGGAAGTCCTTTCCCACCATACCGAGATCGCGGTACAGGCTCTCGTCCTGCATGGGCGCCACGATCAGCGTGTCATGCAGACCCATGGTGTCCAGCACCAGGCGGTGATAGCTGTTGTACTGGCCGAACCGGCAGGGCCCCTTGCCCGACGGCATGAAGAAGGCGCTGTTGCGCGGATCGAAATCCGGCCGACGCGTGGCCTTGATCATATCGCCCGTGGTGAGCGCCAGGGGATAGCATTCCCGGCCCGAGCAGTTCTGCTTTCCGATGCGGACGGTCTCCGCATCGGACTCGGGCAGGACCTCGGACTCCACGCCGCAGGCGCGGAACGCCGCGGCAAGGGCGTGGGCATGATCGGCCATGGGCGGGAGGAAGACCTTTCTCCGGTGCGGGGCCGTCTTCGGGTGGAGGGAGCATGACCGGACCGGCTTCGCGCCGTTCACGTTCCTGAGGCTGTCGAGGAACGCCTCGATCCGCGTGATCGCTCCGGCGTCGGCGCTGTGCTCGTCGATCTCGAGCTGGAGAAAGGGTTTGCCCGCGAGCGCATCCTTGAAGAAATGGGAGATGAACGAGTCCGGCCCGCAGCCGAAGTTCGTGATGTACACCGGGTACAGGTTGGGATGGTCCTTGATGTACCGGCCGGCGGCCAGGATCTTCTGGCCCGAGCGCCAGTACATGTTCGAGGGGTCCGTGAAGTCCTCGTCATGGAGCGGGAGGAAGTCCATGGGGACCGCCTGGATGCCGAGGTCCCTGATCTTGGCGGGAAGGTTCATATTCATGCCCTGGTCGCAGGTATTGTAGGTCCTGCCGATGAGGACCAGCGCCCGCTCGCCCGGCTTGAGGCCGGACAGCACTTCGCCGCCCTTCTTGCTCACCGCCAGCCCGGCGCGTTCCTGCGCTTCCTTGCCGAGCCGCATCGCGTGCGCGACCGCACGGCTCCCTTTGCCCAGGGCCTTGCCCACCTCCCTGACGCTCGCGGCGAACTGCCGCCCGTTCTGAAGCCGGAGGACCGCCTCGATGACCTTCATCCCGCCGAGCCGAAGCGCGGCCTTTGCCAGGTACGGAAGCGCCTGGGCATAGGGGCATGCCTGGGAATATTTGCCGTCCCCATGGGCCGCGGGGAAGCGAACGAAGCTGGGGAGAAAGAGAACATCCACCTTTTTATCGACCAGGTCCTGGATGTGGCCGAGCGCGACCTTGGCCGGAAAGCAGGTCTCCGCGGCGGTGCTCTCCAGCCCGCGGTTCACCATGGTCCTGCTGGTCCGGTCGGACAGAGCGACCCGGAAGCCGAGCTCGGAGAAGAAGGTCTGCCAGAAGGGCATTTCGTCGTTCAGATAGAGCATGCGCGGGATGCCGATGACCGGGGCTTCGGTCGCTACGCGCGACGCGATCGCCGCGGCAATGAGCCGGTCCCGCTCGGCGAAGAGATCGGGGAGACTGTCCTCCTTCGTCTTTTTCTTGACGTCGTATTTCTCGCACCGGCTCCCGTAGAACAGCGGCGCTTCGCCTTCGAAGCTGACGCGCCGGATATCGCAGCGGTTCGCGCATTCGGCGCACTGAAAGGTGGAAACCGTGTAGGCCCGTTTGGTCAGGTCGAAGCCCTTGAACGAGCTGGGCCTCCCGTTCTGGCTGCGCAGGGCGAGAATGGCCGCCCCGATGGCGCCGGTCACCTCGTGGTGGGGCGGGACGGTGACGGGTTTTCCCGTGACCTTCTCGAAGGCGGAAACAACGGACCGGTTCGCGGCCACGCCCCCCTGGAAGAAGATATGATCGCCCACCTTTTTTCCGGCAACGACCTTGTTCAGGTAGTTCTGGACGATGGAGTAGGCGAGGCCGGCGGTAAGGTCCTGGACGCCCGAACCCCGGTTCATCCAGTGCACGAGGTCCGATTCGATGAACACCGTGCACCGGTCGCCGAGGCGGCAGGGTGAATCGGAGCAGAACGCCTTGTCGGCGAACTCCTGCTTGATCCGGATGCCGAGCCGCTCCGCCTGCTCCTCGAGGAACGAGCCGGTCCCGGCCGCGCAGGCCTTGTTCATTTCGAAGTCCACCACGGCGCCGTCCCGAAGGCTGATGAATTTCGAGTCCTGCCCGCCGATCTCGAAGATGGTGTCGACGCGGGGGTCGATGGCCGCGGCGGCCGTCGCCTGGGCGGTGATCTCGTTCCTGACGAGGTCGGCGCCGATCATGTCGCCCGTGAGGTAGCGTCCCGAACCCGTGGTGGCGGCGCCCATGATCCGGACACGCCGGCCGATCTCGTCCCCGACGTCGGTCAGCCCCTGCTTCACCGCCTCGATGGGCCGGCCCGCGGTCGGCAGGTAGCGCTTGGAGAGCACGCGCATCTCCTTGTCGATGACGACCACGTTCGTGGACACGGACCCCACGTCCACGCCGAGGTACGCCTCGATGAGACCGTCGTCGCCCGTCACTACGTCCTGGTCCGGGTTCGGCATGATCCCTCGCGGCATGACAAGAGGATCATTGTCGCCGTTCCCCCCCGTCCGCTCCGCCTCCCGCCAGGTCAAGAGCCCGTCGAGGCCGCGGAAGGGCACCGCCTTCTTCGGGTGGTCGATGACCATGATCGCCGCGCCGATGGCGCCGGACGTGCGGAAATGGCCGGGAACGGTCATTGCGCCGTCCGCGAGCTTCAGCACGTCCTGGAACGCCCGGCGCATCCCGGGATTCTCGGCAACACCGCCCAGGAACAGTATGGGCGCGATGAACTTCTTGCCCTTGCCCACGGTGGCCTTGAAGTTCCTGGCCATGGCGTAGCAGAGCCCCGCGACGATATCGTGGTCGGGCGTGGCGATCTGCTGGAGATGGATCATGTCGATCTTGGCGAAGACGCTGCAGCGGCCGGCGAAGGCGGGAGGGATCTTGGACTTGAGGGCGATGGCGCCGAACTCCTCGATCGTGAGGTTGAGGCGGTTCGCCTGCTGGTCAAGGAAGGAGCCCGTGCCCGCGGCACAGGCGGTGTTCATGGAGAAGTCATCGATCTTGGTCCCGCCGCCCTGTTCCTGTCCCAGGGATATGAGCTTGGCGTCCTCGCCGCCCATCTCGATGATGGTCCTGGCCTCAGGCTGGAAAGCGCCGGCGAACGCGGCTTGAGCGAGGATCTCGTTGACGAAAAGCGCTCCCAGGGAAACGGCCACCTGCTTCCCGCCGCTGCCGGTGACGCCGCAGGCGGCGATCCGTCCCTCGGGGAAGCGGGACAGGAGCGGCGTCAGTTCATCCCGCAGGGTCTTGACCGGGTCTCCCTTGATGCGGGTGCAGGTCTCGGCAAGCAGTGCTTTTTTTTGATCGAGGATCGCCGTCTTGACGCTGACGGAGCCGATGTCGATCCCAAGAAAAAGGTCCTTGTTCATAGGGTCGGACTCCCCGGTGCGGTAACAGGCAAGAATTAGGATACGGGATGTTTCTGTTTGGAACAGAAATTCATTATAGTAGGATGGGACGGGGGTGTCAATCGGACAGATTAGTTAAGAGGAATGTCCGTGAAATTACCATCATTTTTTTCTGCACCCCGGTTCACATCACCGCACA
>CAKKRC010000055.1 GCA_919902495.1 Nitrospiria bacterium | reverse complement strand
CCATCATTTTTTTCTGCACCCCGGTTCACATCACCGCACAAACATGCCAGCTTGTCTTCTGTTGTACCGAGTGATACTGCCATCCATGTGCGCTTACGCTGCGCACGCGCAGGCATGATTGTGGTTGATCGGCACTATTCCCGGGCATGTAGCGTGCGGACGATGCTCACGGGATGCAGGCGCTTTAGAAAAGCAACGAATTAAAGCTTTTTACGTACCCCAGCGCCGGGCTGCTCTGACGCGATAGCCGCACTCAAGCATGCGCCCGAACAGTGATCGATAAAGAGAAAAGCCGGCCTGCGCGCGCCGCAGGCGAAAGCGCCCTTGGATGGCTGAAAAGTGGTATCTAATCACCGTGTACAATGGCATGCTGTGCGGCAGAGCGATGAGCTGCCCAAAAAAAACAAGCATCTTGAACATCCATGAGGATTAAGGTAGGAGAGTGCAGATCCGTAGCGCTGTCTTTTTCTTTATAAAAGTTCCGCCGGGGAGGGGGCCGCGCCGCGAACTTCGTATCCCCTGTCCCTGAGGGCGGCAAGGACCGACGCAAGATGCTCCCTGCTCCGCACCTCGACGGTGAACACGACCTTCGCCTTGCCGATGGCGACGTCGCCGGTCGTCCGGTCATGGGCGACGCTCAGGATGTTCGCCTTCTGCGATCCGACGATGCCGGTAACGGCATGGAGGCTGCCGGCGATATCATCGATCACGACCGCGAAGACGCCGATCCTGCCGCTCGTCATGAGCCCCTTCAGGATGATCCGGTCGATGAGCGTGAAATCGATGTTCCCGCCGCTGACGACCAGCACGACCCGCTTCCCGCGGAACCGCTCCGTGTTCTCCAGGAGCGCCGCCAGCGGCACGGCCCCCGCGCCCTCAACGACCAGCTTTTTCCGCTCAAGGAAGAGCAGGATCGACCGGGCAATGGTGTCCTCGGCAACGGCGAACATGGCATCGACGTGCTTCCCCATCAGCGCCAGCGTCCTTTCTCCGACCTTCCCGACCGCGATGCCGTCGGCGATGGTGTTCTCCGGAACGCGTTCGCAGACCCGGTGCCCACCAAAGGAGGCGCAGGCCGAGGTCGCGGCCGCGGCCTGCACGCCGATCATCATCGTGCGGGGAGAAAGGGCCTTCATTGCCGCGGCGGTCCCCGCGATAAGTCCTCCGCCGCCCACCGGAACGAACACCGCATCAATGGCGTCGAGCTCTTCGGCGATCTCCAGCCCCGCCGTACCCTGGCCCGCGATGACGTCGTCGTCGTCAAAGGGATGGATGAAGACCGCGTCCTTCCGGGAGAGCGCGTAGTCCAGCGCGTCGCTGAACTTCTCTCCGTGGAGGATGACCTCCGCCCCGTAGCCCCGGGTCGCTTCCTGCTTGATGATCGACGCGGTCTCGGGCATAACGATGGTCGCCTGCTTGCCAAGCTTGCCGGCCGCATGGGCGACGGCCTGGGCATGGTTGCCCATGGAAGCGGCGATGACCCGGTGGTCCGCTATGCGCGCCAGCTTGTTGAAGGCCCCCCGGACCTTGAACGATCCGGTCTTCTGGAGATTCTCGAGCTTGAGGTAGACCTCGGCGCCGGAAAGAATGCTGAGGGAGCTGGAATGGATAAGCGGCGTCCGGTGGATATGGGAGGAGATGGTCTCGCGGGCCAGTTGGATGTCGGCAAGAGTGATCATGGGACCAGTATAGCACAGTAAAACACATCTCTTTTTTCTGCACCCCGGTTCTGAGTTCCTCGCAGGCATGACATGTTGTCTCTTGTGGTTTCAGGACAATACGGCCATCCATATGCGCTTTCGCTACGCACGCGCAGGCATGACTGTGGTTTACCATGCAGTCTTCCGGTCATGCTTGTACGAGGCCCTCTTCACGGGATGCAGGCGCTTTTAGAAAGGCAAAAGACTTAATCTCTTGACGCGTTTTTGATGTCCCCAAGCGCCGGGTAGCCTGGTGCGAAGTCTGTGCGTATGCATGCCCGACCAAGCACAGCACAACCACCGACTTAAAAGCAGCGCGTCCGCAGGGAAAGCGCTGCCGGGCAAGGGACAATGAACTGTGGAACATGAATCTCTTCCTGCATGCTTAGCACAGCGAGCCACCGGGCTACCCAAAAAAGACAAGCATCTTGAACATCTTCGAGAATTTGGTTATTTTTTCAAATCATTGCTTCCATGCGTTCCAGCAGCCGGAACTGGACCCTGGCCCGATGGAGGTTGTGGCCGGGAAAGCGGGCGCGGAAGTAGGCATCTCCGCTCAGATGATCGGCAAGGAAGCGGATGCCGAGCTCGAAGGTGATGACCTGTACCGAGAGCGGCAGCAGATCGATCTCCTGTTGAACGAGGAAGGATGACGCTTCGCTCAGATACCCTTGCCGGAGCGCTTCGTACCGGAAGCGGTCGAAGGCAACGCTGTCCAGGTCTGCCGCGTCCTCTCCTGCCGGGTTGGCAGCCGAGCGGACGCAGTCGCCGAAGTCGAAGTGAACGATGCCCGGCTTCACCGTGTCGAGGTCCAGCATGCACAAGGCCTTCCCCGTCCGCCGGTCGATCAGGACATTGTTCACCTTCGGGTCGTTATGCACGACGCGGATGGGGATCCGTCCGCTTTCCATGAGGTCCGTCAGGAGCGGCGCCAGGCGCCTTCGCCCTTGGGCGAACTCGACCTCGGCCCGCGCTTCTGCGAGCCTGCCCTGCAGGTCCTTCCGGACGGCCTCATCGAGCCCGCGGAGATAGACCGGCGTATGATGGAACCCGGGGAGCGTGTCGTGCAATCTTCCCGGCGGAAGGTCGGTGACCAGCGCCTGGAACCTCCCGAGGCCCCTGCCCACTTCATGGGCGTGGCCTGCGTCCCGCACGATGTCGAAGACCTCGCCGGTCTCGATGAAGTGGAACATGCGCCAGCACTCTCCCGCCCCGTCGACGTGATGGGACCGGCCATCGCGGGCCCGGACGAGCGCGGGCGTGACGCTCGCGGGATCGGCGACGCCTTCGCGCCGCAGCCGCGCCTGGAGATGCTCCGTCACGGTCGCCACGTTCTCCATGACCAGGTCGGGCCGCGTAAAGACGCTCTTATTGATATGCTGGAGGATGTATTTTCTGACAACGCCGCCGTCGAACTCGCACAGAAAGGTCTCGTTGATGAGGCCTGAGCCGAAGCGTCCGGCCGAGAGGAGCGTGCCGGGAAGGTCGAATTGGGAAAGGATGGAAGAGATCACGGAAAGCATCTTACCGCGAAGGCGCGATGAGCGCAAAGGAAATCACGAGCATCAGGTCCTTACCTCATACAACGAACCTTTCAACGGACACTTCTTTCACCTTCCCGTAATCACGAACATCAGTTGTGACCACGGAAAAACCGAGCGCGATCGCGGTAGAAGCGATCATCAGGTCATGCGCTCCGATGGTTGTCCCTTTTTTCGCCAGATTGGCCCATACCTTCGCGTAGATCCGCGCGGCATGAAGGTCGAAATGATAGACCGGGAAGGCCTGAATGATCTTTTCGACAAAAGCGCTCCGCGTGAGACGCCGCTTCTCGGTGTCAGCGCGGTGGACTCCGTGCAGAAGCTCAGCGACGGTTACCACGCTGATGCCGAACGGCTCGCGTTCCCTGCCCGCCGCCAGTTTTTCAAGCCCGAGAGCGTTGCGTTCGATCGCAATGAGCACACTCGTGTCGAGGATCACGCCCATTTGCTTTTCTCCGGCATGTGCGGTTGACGCTTACGGGCCTCGGCGAGGTCCTTCATAAACCGCTCCGTCTCGTCGCCGAGCGAAGGAAGCGTCTTTGCTAAAGCGGGAAGGTCGCCGAGGGTCAGCGCTTTCGCGTGCGTTTCCGCCGGGCGGATCGACGCGACCGGTTTCCCTCCCCGCACAATGGTATAGTCGTCCCCTGTGTATTTGATGGAATTGAGTATTTCCGAAAACTTCCGCACAGCCTCGGTGGCGGTTATCGTCTTTGTCATCGCCAGCTCCTTTTATGGTATTATATGATAATCATATTTTACACATATAGCAGGGAATTGGCAACAAGAATGTAAAGAGAAGGTGCAGAGGACAGGCGGGTAGGCACTGCGGGAGTCATGACCGATCCACGGTCACCCGCGCTTCCGGCGCAGGAAGCCGACAAGCATCATGAGCCACTGGAATATCGCCGGCAGGCCGATGCCTCCCGGCTGCGTGATTCCGGTCACGGCGGACCGGATGCGCTTGATGTCCCGGCCCAGGTCGTCGAGCTGTGCCTGCAGGCGTTCGGCGTCGGCGGCAAGCTCGGTCGACACGAGGTCGCGGATCGATTCGGCGTCCTCGGCCTCGGTGCCGAGCTCGAGGCGGCTTGCAACAATGACGGCAACTACCGCCACCAGCGCGTCCAGCCCCGCAACGGCGAGGGCAGCCAGGGCCGGATCGACCCGGGGCGCCAGGAACAGGTAGAGCGCGACGTTCAGCATCGCCAGGGCCAATAGTCCGAAGAGTGCCGCTACAAGGACGAACGACACCTGGCGCACCGCCCTCCGGAGGTGCAGCCGAACGAGGATGGCCTCCGCCTTCGCAAGGAGCCGCAGTTTCGCGATCAATTCGTCCATGGTCACTCCCTCTTGCTCAGCATCCGGCCCGTCAGGACGCCGAGCGCGAAGATCATGAGCGCCGTCTTCGCCGGAACGTCCTTCAGCTGCAGGTCCAGGCCGCTCATGAGCTCCTCGGCCTGCTTCATGATGTCCCGGAGAAATCCCCCCGCCCCGGCATTCTCAGCTTCAGCCGACGGATCCGGCGCCGCACCGGCAGCGGGCTGCGCACCCGCTTGCCCTCCCGTCCGGGAGAGCGACTCCAGCCGCGTCCTGAGTTCCTCGAGCTCGCTTCGAATGTCCTTGTCCTTCATGGTCGGTCTCCTTAACAGGCTGTTGAAGAACGCCTGTTCTGTCATTGCGAGGAGCGCCTTTAGCCCCGGACACGATCCGGGGGACGCGGCAATCTCGACTTGTCAGGCGGCTATGAACTACGAGATTTCTTCGCTACGCTCGCAAAGACACGTAAAGTGCTTTTTCAACGGCTTGTTTATGAATGCCTGCGATGATGAAAGAATGGTAGCACAATTGGAGGGGTTTGGCAAAGGCCCCGCATGGGAAGCGACCGGTGAACCCGTGAGACGGGAAACGTGAAAAGGTAAAAAAAGGCCCGGGAATGTTCCCGGGCCCTGTCATTGTTCAGAATGGTCCTGTGATCCTTTAATGCTATGGCGCGACGAAGTAATCAAAGAAATATCCGAATCCGCCGGTCTCATAGAATCCCATCAGGCCGGTATTGGTCTCCGGATGCGAGGGATCCTGATAGTACCAGTCCCTAAACAAAGGGTTAGCATCGGCCTGGCAGGTAGCAGCGTACCTTGGGTCTGCCGGATTGAAACTGGTCTCCACCGATGGATCGATGTACATCTCGCAGGTGCGTCGATTGGGACCGACAGTGGCCTCGAACTTCGCTTCTACGCCGCTGACAAAGTGTTTCAATACCTTCAGGTCTGACGTTGTCAGCTGCGTATAGATACCGCTGTCATAGAAGTACCACGCGATATCGACACGGGTGATCTTCTTGTTGCCGTCCGTGGTGATCTTGTATGCCGGAACGAATCCCTTGAGCTGGCCTGTATTGGTGATCGGGGGATTAATGTTGGCTATGTCGAACGCCGCCTTGACCTCGTCGCTCTCCTTCCACTCCCAGAAGCCGGACGGGATCGTGCCTGAAGTGAAGGAATCGATTACGCTGAAGGAGATATGATCATAACCGTTGCTTGCGTAAATGCCATTGTAATCTGTTTGCACGGCGGGGCCGCCGTTCCAGAGACTACATCCATTGCCGCTGTTCTTGATAGGGTTCGCATAACTATAGGCGTTGAAACCCATGGTGACCGTGCCGGCCGATACCGGCGGATGGAGCGTCACGATGCCGGTGGTGTTGCAGACGCTGGTCATTGACACGGAATCGGTATTCTGGTCGAGCTGGAAGTTCATCCCTTTATAGGTGAGCGACGGGGCCGAGCTGAGCGCTCCGGCGGTCACAAGTGATGGGAGGCTTCCTTCCCAGTGAAAATCCGGCCGCAGCTGGTAATACTTTCCCACGCCGTTCCCGAACTGTTCGTAGTTGTTCACGATGTTCATGGCGTTCCGGAAGAACTTGTCCGTCTTCGCCATGGCCGTGATCTGGGACGTCGTCAGGCTGAAGTCCGTCGTGCCCACAGTCCTGGTGGTGAGACCGTCACCATTAAATCCTGGCCGATTGATCGTGCCGAGGTTCATCGTTGTCAATGTTGAATCAGTTGCCGGAAAGCCCAGCATGCTGTCGGTGCCGGCATTGAGAGCAACGGAGCCAACGAATCGGCTCGTGCCGGTGAGATTTGAATTGATCAGAAGCAGGAGCCAGTCGCTGTCCTTCGCCAGGGAAAGACTGAAATTCCCGGTAGCGACATCGATCGTCGCTGTTTGGCTCGACGGCATATTGCGCGCACTAAGGGACCCGCTATAGATTGGGATCGCTATCACCTCATTCACCGAGGGTAACACTGGAGCTGCATAAGCAAGATCCGCGATTCCAAGGTACGAAAGCACTCTGGCGAAGTACAGCGATGATGCCTTCGCGACAGGTGTATAACCTGAGCTGATCGTCCCCGAAAGCTGGACCTTCGGTGTGGGCTGGGCACTGCCGCCTCCGCCACCTCCGCCGCTGCAGGCGCCCAGGATGACCGATGCTGCCATGACCGCTACCGCGAGAACCACTGCCGGAAGAACCTGAGATCGTTTCATACTCCCCTCCTTGTACGTCGCACCACGGAACTGAGACACTGATGTTTTGCGCGTGCTGGCTATTATATCAAGTGCCGGTACCGCGTCAAGGGATTATTCACTTTTGCTCGGGGTATTTTCCGGGTAGGGTCCCATAGACATTTGTTTGGCACGATCTGGCAGGTTCATTGGAAAACGCACGTAACTCCTTGTAATATTCATGAGGTCATGGTCATGATACGGCAGGCTAAGCAGGGACGGACGATTCTGGTGGCGGTGATGCTCGACACACCAAAAAAAGGCCCGGGAATGTTCCCGGGCCTTTTGTACGAATGGAGAAGGTTCACTACATCGGCAGGCCTTTACTTCCGGCGAGGCTTGCCGGACCCGCCGCCGGGGGTGTTTGGTCCAAAGGCCTCGAAATAGTTCCCTATGCCGGCGGACTCATAGAAAAAGATGATCGATCTCGCAGTCTGGGGAGTAGCTGTGCCGGGACTGTAGTCAAAATACCAGGAACCGTCACCGATCAGCGTACCGTTGGAGTCCCGTGCAAGCGGTGGCACGACCCTTGTTGTCACGGTCGGATCGAAATAGGCGTCTGCCTTAGTATTATCCGTTTCGTTCATGAACTCCACTTCTCCAGCCTGCATGACGTGTTTCAGGATCCCGAGGTCTCCCGTCCCAAGCTTGACATACTGCCCTGCTGTTTCGTCGTAATAGAACCAGGCGATGTCCACATATTCGATCTTGTTCGTTCCATCGACCTTTACATACATGGCTGGCACGAATCCCTTGGGATTGCCGGCGGTAGTCTTCGGGACGCTGACGGATGCGTCGAACATGCCCTTGACCACTCCGTCTTCCTTCCAGGTCCAGTACCCTGCAGGAATATCCTCCTGGAAATCGGTCATGAACTCATAGTCCATGGTCTGGTAGGCATCGGCGTACGCATTGGTCGCTGAAAAATCCGCGAAGGAATCCTCTATCTGCTCCTGACCGTTCCCGGAGCTGTGCGTTCTGCAATGCGGGTTGTTGTCGTTCTGCAGTGGATTGTTATCATGGTATGAGTTGGTGCCGAAACTGGCCACGGTCGTTCCGGCGGGCGGATACAGCTGCAGTGACACAGTGTTGGTCGGGCAGAGCTGGCTTATGAGCACTGACTGCGAGTTGGTCGTGAGCTGGAACTGGTAGCGGTTGTAGGTATACACAGGCTGGCTGGTAAGGTTCGTCGAAGTGGTCAGGCCGGAGTAGGTGCGCCGCCAGGAGAAGTTCGGCCTGAGATAATACCAGACATCCGCGGGATTATCGAAGTTCCCGTAGTTGTTCACGATGTTCATGATGTTCTTGTATACATCGTCGGTCTTGGCCAATGCCGCGAGCTGGACCGGTGACAGGCTGAAGTCCGCGGTACCGACGACCTTGGATGAGACAGCATCATAAAAAGACGTCGTGGGGCGGGAGACGGTGCCGAGGGCGATGGTGCTGAGGATCGATTGCGTTACGGGGATGTTCAGGATGCTTTCCGAAGAACCCGTGTTGGCTCCGATGGTGCCGATGTAGCGGCCTGTTCCGGTCACGTTAGTATCGATGAGGACAGGAACGTAGTCATAGGCGGAATCCAGAGACATGGAAAAAGAACCATCGGTAGCGATGCTCGAGGATGCGCTGCTGCTAAGGCTCCATCCGTTCAGCGAGCCATTCATGATCGGGATGGCCATGACCCGGTTCACGTTCGGATTGCCAAATCCTGAAGCCATTGAGGCCTTATGGGTATAGCCGTTCCCCGTTGAGCCGATCGTCCCTGAAAGCTGGACCTTCGGTGCAGTCTGAGAGGATGCGCCTCCGCCGCCACCGCCGCCGCAGGCACTCAGAATGACCGATGTTGCCATGACCGCTACTGCGATAACCACTGCCGGAAGAACATGAGATCGCTTCATAGTCCCCTCCCTTGATTAATTCGTCACAACATGAATTCCTTGCGCGTGTCATGCATTATACCAAGCGCCGATAACTCGTCAAGGGATTATTCACTTTTTCACTGGGTGTTTTCCGGGTAGGGTCCCGGTGGCATATATTTGCCCGATCAGGCAGGTTCTGTCGTAAACGAGCGCAACTCGTTGAACTATGTGGGGAAGTAACGGACATGAGGCGGACATTCCGATGGGGAGACTATAGTCTCGAAATTAACTTATCATCCAATTAATGATGATCCCGTAAAAAGTCCCCCGTGCTGTCATTGCGAGGAGCGATTTTTCAAGCCTTCCCCAGCAGGAAGTAAGCAGGGGCGGCAATCTCGAGTTATCAGACAGATACGAACTACGAGATTGCTTCGCTACGCTCGCAAAGACGGCTTTCTCGACTTTTTACGCATGCATCGATAATAGACTGACGAACTGAAGCGCGGCAAACCTTTTACAGGAGAAGCTGAGATGTGCTTTTTGTTTGATGCGATGACAAAAAAAGGGACAGGCCGTTGCTATGCTTATAGCTTCCCTCAGATTCCGGGTCGCCCCTGACAGCCTTGCTGTTCGGCTTGTGATCTCTTATCAAGGCCCGTAGATCAGCACACCAAAGAAAAGGCCGGAGAGCGTTCTCTCCGGCCTTTGTTCATGCTAAGCTCAACAACCTGACAGGAGACGGGGAATGCACGATCCTCCCGCCCTGCGCTTCTATTTGAACTCCCACCAAAGATACGGGGACCTTCGGTACTGGTCGGTAGTATTCAGCATGAGCCACGCGCTGGTTGCTGTTCCTGTCGTGGCCAATGAAATCGTACCGACATTGAGAGGCGCCTGGAAATCGCCGCTTCCTGCTCCGGCTCCCCCGCTCAGGCTGTCCAAAGCCGTCGTCATCCATATCGTCACAAAGGCCGCGGGCTTGGTGTAGGTGAACGTGAACGTCCCGCCGATATTCGCATCTGCTATCGCGTGCGTCAGTCCGGGGATCGTCATATAGATGTCCGGGGAAGCAGCCTCGGCCGCGGTGAAGGGCCGTTTGGGGATCTGTACAACCCGTGTATCGACCACGGAAGCGGTGCTGTCAGAAAAAACAATTGTGTACTCAGAGTTGTCAGGTATTGCCTCTATTTCAGCATCTGAAAGATGGTCTGTCATGGAATAGAATTCCGCCCGGTTGGGATGATCGGGTGGGGAAAAAACGAAATAAGGATTTCCACCACCGGAAGCGCGCACCATATCCACGCCTGCAGGGGGTAGCCCCGGGCCCGTAATATGGGCCGTCTCAAGGTCCTGTCCGCCGATGATCGGCATGTAGAAATCGATGCCGCTTTTTATGGTATCCGTAGTGGCAGTGACCCACCGGTGGGTCTCAACCGCTATGAGCGAATAGGATCTATGGCCGTTGCCGGTGAACTTCCAGTTCGCTCCATCCTTCACGACCACGAGCCCGCCCGGCCACAGGTTATAATACGACCCGTCGGTGAAGTAGCTCCAGGTCTGGACCGCATAAGAACCCGTTCCACTCGAAACCGGGCCCACGGAAATGATCATCTTCGAATAGGTTTTCCCCCAGTCGTTGAAATCCAGCGCCCACTTGGTAATGTTGCCCGCCCTGTCCAACCCGTCGTATAGACCGAAAGTCGTCGCGAAGAATGTTTCAAGGTCTGCTTCCGTCAGGGCTCCGGTCACACCCTTGTTCAAGGCGGTCATGAGCTGCGTAAACATCGCTTGTATTGCCTGGATATCCCCCATGATCGCCGCCGCCGGATATGCGCTGACGTTCACGGTCGGGGTCGCGAGGCTCGTTGTCATTGCCTGTGCGATCTGAGCGCCGTTCATGGTGTTCGTCATGGTCACGGACCCGGTGGTCGAAGAAACCTCTACGGAAACAACGTCCATCACTGCGTCGAGTCCCGTGTGATCGGCAGCGTAAGCCGTCGTGAGCGGGTTCCCGCTGGCGCCGTAGGAGGTCAGCAGATCCTGAAGCATTGTTGTGACGGCGGCAGAGGCGCTATTGATGCTCGACGATGTAACGGTGGAGGTGAGCGGGCTATTAAAACCCGCCGCGGGATCATTTTCTCCTGCCGCTGCGGCAGCGATCACGTTTGTCAGTGGATTTACATTCGCGGTCCCGGCGGTCGCCGCAACTGAATACAGATCATAGCTTGTGTTCGTTACCGCGCCTTCGGCCTTGATATAAAAGGGAGGCGTGAGGCCCTCGACATCGAACGTATAGGTGCCGTCCGGGCCGGTCTCCACCGGTCCCCTGGCAGCTCCGGTTCCGTCCCTGAGCGATACCCTCGCTATCATCGCCGATCCCGCCGAGACCGTCCCCGAAAGCTGGACCTTCGGTGCCGGCGCTGGCGAACTGCCGCCGCCTCCGCCGCTGCAGCCGGCCAATGCGACGACCAGCGAAAGACATGCTGCGATTACCGCAACTGACATCGATCTTTGCCTCATATCGTACCCCCCCTAATTAAATTATCCAAACACAGTTTACTTGGTAGTGACGTGCATGATAGTACCGAGCCGTTGACAATGTCAAGTTAATAGATGGGGTATAAATGGGGTATGCGTTCGAAGGCAGCGATGATACGGCGCGGCACTCGATCCGGGGCTTCAGGAGTGGTCATTTGGCGATGTTGGTGCAATTTATTAAGCCATCCGTTTTAGCGCATCATATAAGCCTGTTCGGTTCCGCGTCAGAAATGCACTTCGATCCCCGCCATGAAGCTCCGGGCGAGAATGGCGCTGAACTCCGTTTTCCTTCCGCGATCGATCCCGACCATGTTGATATTGAAGAACTGCACCCGGTCCGAGAGCTTCCATTCAAGGATCGTCGATGCCTGTCCCGTGCGCTCCTCCAGGCCGTGCGTGTAGCGCACAGCGATATCCAGCGCGTTGCCGATCTCCCGCACCTGGTATTGGCCCATCAGGTAATACCGCCGCAGGAACTGCATGCCGGTGTTCATTGTCTGTCCAAGCGTTCGAGCGGACAACGCAGACAGGAGCCCTCCGTCGAAGTAGTGGTCACCTGCCCGGTCCCTGAGGCGGTAGTATTCCGCGGCATCGGCGTCTCCGTATCCCTGGCCGTTGTAGAGGAACTCCAGGTTGAGGGTAGAGCCGGAAAGGAAGGAATAGCCCCCTCCGACGACCGCGGTCGCAAAGAGCCGGTCCGAGCCGTTGTATCGCTCCGTGAATGTCCCGCCGAGGGGGTTCGCCGGGTCCGATACCGGATAGAGGACGTCCGTCCCCCGGGTGACGATGCCGTCATAATAGAGAAGAACGGCATCGGACGCGGTCCATTGACCGTAACTTCCGAAACGGAACCGGTCGTCCCGTTTGAAATGACCGACAAGGGAGAGAGCCGCGTTCGAACCCACCCAATCCGCCTTCACCGCCCGGACGGGTTTATCGTTCACCGGATCCGGGGCGTCATCACGCTGTGTCTCGCTGAGCCCGGTGATCGTGACCGCTGCGTTCGGGAGGTACATCACGCGGGCCAGATACCTGCCCTCGACCTCGGTCTTGGGATTCGCCTTCTCCGTGTCCTTGAACAGGACGTTCGACGGGCTCGCAAGGAAGGACGGCCCCCAGAGCAGTTTCTCCTTTCCAAAGGACACAAAGAGGGACGAAAGAGGTTTCGCCTGGACCCGCCACTCGTTCACATAGGCCCGGGTCAGGTTGTCCCGTTCGCCTTTCGCCATGCCGTCCTCCCACCACTGTGAGGACGACGTGAACCGCGGCTTGAACACCACGCTCACGACGGGGCTGTCGAAGAACAGGTCCGGCCTCAGTTCGACCGTCCCCGAATACCGGTAGAGGCGCGCAAAGGCATTTTCAGGGTTCTGCGAGGAATGGGCGGGATACTGCGCATTGCCATAGAGCAGCGCCCGGATGTTCGAGGAAAATCCTTCGCTCGCACCCGGCGGGACTTGTTCCACCGCCAACGCCGCAACCGGCGTCGCGACCAGCACGGCGCACAGGAGCAGGCCTATGACATGATGTCTTTTTCGTTCACCTTTCATTCCTACCCTCTTACCTTCCCACCTTCCTACCTTCCGACTCTTACCTCACCAGCACGTTCAGGTTGAACGTGGAATCCGGGACCGTCTGCACCCGGATCCCGGCATAGGTCAGCGTCGTCACCTTGTCCTTCTGGATCGCGTCATGAATGACCAGCTCGGAGACGAAGGGAATCTCTTCGCCGTCCGGTGTGCGGACCCGGTTGTCGTACTTGAACTCAGCGGCCTTAAAGAGCTTTCCTGAGATGGTATAGAACTCCGCCTTCACGCCGACCAGCCGCTCTTTCGACACCCAGTACCGGATGCGGTCGTAGGTCACGTTCTTCGTCGCGGCCTTCAGGTCGAGCACGTGGCACGCCTCACCCTTGACCGGCTCCTCGCCGGACAGCGTCCCGGTGTAGTCGTTCGCGTAATTGGTCGACGCGATGTCGCCGTTCGCCGCGTCGCCCATCAGCTTCTGGCGGGGCGAGATGGACACCGGCTTCTTCAGCCCCGACCGGATGAACCACATGTTCCGGTCCACCATCAGCACCATCCGGTCGTTCAGCGTGGGCGGGCTGGTGTACCGCGCAAGCGTGTTGTTCCCCTTCACCGTGACGGTCATGCCGCGTGTCTCGTCCTTCCCCTCTTCGTTGGTCGTGATCCGGATGTCCCAGATGATGCCGGCCAGGTTCCCCCGCGCCCGGTCCGCGTGCGTGAGGATGTCCTTGACCGTCCGCTCTTCGGCATGGGCCGCGCCCAGGGATAGCATCAGGAAAGCAGCGACCAGACCTGTTCTCATTATCGTTCTCATGACGGCATTCCTCCTGACTCTGAATCCAATACTAGTACCAGTCATTTTTTCACCGCAGAGATCGCAGAGCTCTCGGAGAAAATCTTGAAATACAATTCATTATGTGACGTCTTAAAATACCTCAACCTGTTTCAGGAATTCGACGTCCTCTGCGTTCTCAGCGTTCTCTGCGGTAAAACAACTCTTTCAGGTTATTGTATCCTTCTGCCTCTGCCCTGTCCCCATGTCTCTTCTTTCCTGCCTTCTTACCTTCTCACCTTCGTACCTTCCGCTTCTTCCTGCGTCAAATGTGCCCCAACGCATCCACGATCGGCATCTTTGCCGACCGCCGCGCGGGAACATACGCCGCGAGCAGCGCCAGGATCGCAAGGGACAGAACGCTCCGGCCAAGCACGGGCCAGACCAGGTCCACCTGAAGCGGCACGGGATTCGACGAACCGGGAGGCACATACGTGGGATGCGCCGCCGCGATGAGCCCGTAGACGGTGAAGAAGAAGATGAACCCCAGACCGCTCCCCAGGATGCCCAGGAGCGCCCCCTCGGTGGCGAACAGCGCCTTCACTCCCAGACGCTTCAGGCCAAGGGCGCGCAGGGTGCCTATCTCGCGGGTGCGCTCCATGACCGACATGCTCATGGTGTTGACGACGCTCATCACCACGATCACCAGCACGATGATGAAGATGAACAGGAAGATCATGTCGAACAGGTTCTTGACCTGCTTGTAGAATACCGACAGCTCGTTCCAGGTCTTCATCTCAACGCTGAAGCCCGCGGCCGCGAGGCCCTTCTGCAAACGACCCGTCACCGATATCAGATTTTTCCCGTTCCGCCCGTCCTTGAGAAGGACCACCAGCCGCTCGGCCCCGGAAAAATCCATCAGGTCCTGGGAATGGCGGAAGGTCATGAGCAGCATCTTGTCGTTCGTCGCCGTATTGCCGGTGTTGTAGATGCCGCTGATCTTCGCGTCCAAAGCGTTCGCCATGCCGGAATAGGTGTTCGAGAGGATCACGGCGTCGCTTCCGACCTTAAGGTCCAGCATGGCCGCAAGCTCCGATCCGATCACCACGCCCGCCTTCTCCCTGTCGTCGAGATAGGTCCCGCTGAAGGATGTGTACTTCGACAGGTCGCCCCTGATCTCCTTGTCGTCGACCGGCACCAGCCCCTCGGCGATAAAGATGGTCGAGTTCCTGCCGTTCGACAGGATGCCCGAGACCGACAGCCGCGGCGTCACGAGCTGGACGTCGGATTCTTTGCGCACGATTCCCGAGATGCGCTCCACCTCGTCCCTGCTGAACTGGAACTTCTCGGGATGGAGCTTGCCCTGGTCCAGATAGCCTTTCTTGAAGATCGTGATATGCCCCAGTCCCTCGCCGTGGATGGCCGCGTTCGTCAGGCCTTCGTACGTGCTGTGCACATATCCCTGAAAGAGATTGATGGCGGCATAGCCGAGCGCGATGGCGAGCACCGTGGTAAGGCTGCGCCTGCCGTTCTTGATGATGTTCCTGAGCGATATGGTAAGCCACGTAAGCATGAGAACCTCCTAGATTCCGAAGTTGAGAGGTTGAGAAGGTGAGCCGTCTTAATCAACTGACGAAGTTGCGACGTTAAGAAGTTGAGAAGATACGCCATCTTATTTAGTGCTTTCGTATTGTTCTGCCTTTCAAGTTCCCAATTTCCCAACCTCCCACCTTCCCAACTTCGTCTCTTCTTTACTGAACGATCTTCCCGTCGTCGATCCTGACCACCCGCTTCACCTCGTTGATCAGCCGCTGGTCGTGGGTCGAGAACAGGAAGGTGACGCCCTCTTTCTCGTTCAGCTCCTTCATGAGATCAATGATGGACTGCGCGGTCTCATGGTCCAGGTTGGCCGTGGGCTCGTCGGCAAGGACCAGGAGCGGGTTCGTGACCAGGGCCCGCGCGATCGCCACCCGCTGGCGCTGACCGCCGGAGAGCTTGTCCGGACGATGCCGCATGAAGTCCGCGAGGCCCACGTCATCCAGCCGCTGGCTGGCTTCACCGCGAATGTCCGCTGTCCTGCCGCCCCTGATCTGGAGGGACAGCATGACATTCTCGAGCGCTGTGAGCACCGAAACCAGGTTGAAGTTCTGAAAGATGTAGCCGATGGTCCGGTTCCGCAGTTCGGCCTTCGCGTTGTCCGCCATGCCCGATATCGCCTGCCCGTTCACCCGTACCTCGCCCTCCGTGGGCTCGTCGATGGCGCCCGCGAGGTTCAGGAGCGTGGTCTTTCCGCTGCCCGACGCGCCGAGCACCGCGATGAACTCGCCCTTCCCGACCGTCAGGTCCACGCCCCGGAGCGCGCGCACCGTGGTCTCGCCCAGCCGGTATTCCTTTTTGACCTTATTAAATTCCAGTATGCTCATGTGCGACCTCCCTGCCCCTCTCTTACATCCCTCTCCCCTCGCCTGGAGGCGCCTACTTCTGGTGGGGGAGAGGTTAGGTGAGGGGTGACTCCCGTTTCCCCGAGCTTTCAACCGGGGATAAGGGGTTGTTTCTGGGCCAACGATACCGCAGCATGAGCCGGAACGCAAGGAACGAGCGACGAACGGCGAAAATCAGGGGATGAATGGTAAAGGAGCGGGATGAAGTGCGGCTACATCTGCTTGAACAGATGCGCGTAGGCGCGGCTGACGGTCAGGTTGTCGGGAAGGTCCTTGAACCGGATGGTGCGCGTGCCGGCCAAGGAGCGGTCCACCTTCTGGATCAGACGGGCGTTCACGATGGCCGCCCGGTGGACGCGCCAGAACTGGGCCGGATCAAGCTCGTTCTCAAGCCCTTTGAGGGTCTTCCGGATCAGGAACTCGCCGTCCCGCGTCCTGACCGTGGTGTACTTGTCCGTCGCGCGGAAGAAATAGATGTCGTTCGCGGCGATGAGCCGCACGCCGTCCTTGTGCTGGGCCTTGATCCACTGCAGATGGCTTGGAGCTTTCGGCAAAGCCCTGGACAGCCGCTCCAGGACACCCGTGAGATCGGGGACCGGCGCTACGACGAGGCGCTCCTTCAGCCGCCGGATGGTGTTCGTAAGCCTCTCGTCCGTAACGGGCTTGAGCAGATAATCCACTGCCTCCCGCTCGAACGCCTCGACGGCGAACTCGTCGTGCGCCGTCACGAATACGAACAGGCACGCGCCTGCCGCGGCCTTCGCCACGTCAATACCGGACATCCCCGGCATGCTGATGTCCAGGAACGCGATGTCGGGTTTGAGAGCCCTGATCATCGACAGCGCAGCTTCACCGTCTTGCGCCACGCCCATTACTTCGAGCTCCGGCCAAAGCGACGACAGCTTCTTCTTGAGATGTTCCCGCAACGCCTCTTCGTCGTCAGCGATGATCGCGCGAACTGGTTTCACTTTCCTCTTTCTCCTTTTTCCCCACATCCTCAGGGCGGCCACACAGGGCCGCCCCTACAATGGCTATAATGACCCGTACCTACTACCTCCTCTCCCCTCGCCTGGAGGCGCCTACTTCTGGCACGGGGAGAGGATCGTGGTGAGGGGTGGTTCCTTTCAACTCATCCGGTATCTCGATCGTCGCCTTTACGCCCGAAGGGCTGTTCTCCTCGATCACGAGCCTGCCCAGCTCCCCGTACATGATCGCCAGCCGCCGTCTCACGTTGTCCAGGCCGATCCCGCTTCCCCCGGCCGCTTCCCGGATCCCGACCCCGCTGTCAGTGACCTTGATCCGTATCCTGCCGTCCGCACGCTCGGCCGCGATTGTGACTTCGCCTCCGTCGATGGACGGCTCCAGCCCGTGTTTCACGGCATTCTCGACCAGCGGCTGGATCAAGAGCGGCGGGATGCGAACGCCGCGAAGCGCTTCCGGGAGCTCGATCTTGTACCGGAGCCGCGATCCCATGCGCATGGTGAAGAGATCCAGATAGTTCTTCACCACGTCCAGCTCCTGGACAAGCGGCACGGTCCGCTCCCGGCTTGTTCGCAGCGAGGTCCGGAGAAATGCGACGAAGGTCTCGAGCATGTCCCCTGCCCTGCGCGGGTCGGAATCGATAAGGCTCCGCACGTTGGCAAGCGTGTTGAACAGGAAATGGGGCTCCATCTGGGACTGGACCAGCCGGAGCTCGGCCTCCATGGCAGCTTTTTCCACTTCCAGCCGTTTGATCTTCTCTTCTGAAATGACCGAAAGCGAGATGAAGATGTAACTGATGACAAAACCGAAGAGCAGGGCGAACAGGATCACCTGGGTAAAATACCCGAAGTGCTCCTGGAAGAACTGGATCGGCCGGAAGCCGTTCGCCAGAGCGCCGAGAAGTGTCCCGATGATCGATCCCGCGATCACTGCGGCCGCAACGATCAGCACCTGCGTTCGCAGCCGCGTGGCCCTTTGATAAACAGGAAGAACGGCGAGATTCGAGAAGAAAATGGAAAAACCGATGCACTGGGAAAATATAAGGGTGACGGCAAAACCCTTGCTGAGCCCGACGCCCGCGATGATAAAGGCGATGACCGTGTTGATAAGCGCGTTCAGGACGGACCACGCGGCAAACCGCTTGAGCGTGAGCTGCTGGAATTCCCTCTTGTCCAAAGGTTCGATCATCCTGGTCCCTCTTGCTATGCAGGTTCAGTTCTTGCCGGCCTATGGACGCGTAGTCACCTGTTCGCTGTCCCGCTGCCGGTATAGGCGGCATAATGCCTGTCCGTTGTGTTCTTGTACCCGGGAAAGAACGTTCGGGCGATGACGTTCAACAGCGGGTCGGTAAGACCGTTCAAGAACGAATAATTGATGTTGTCGGAAATGTGATGGTGCGCGTGGTGTTTTTTCGACAGGAACAATCCGGCGTATCGCAAGTACCGCGTTGTCCTTGAATCCGATACATGGCAGCAATAATGGGAGACTTCCGCGACGGAAGATAACATGCCGACATACACAACTATACAGGAGAGGACGGGATGGATAGACGCGGTCTTGATCAGTATGGCTGCCATCAGGAGGTACCCCACGAGCCAGTTCTTCGCTCCCGACTCGTTGAAATAGACAAGCAGGATGTTGTTCTTTTTGTAGAGCGGCGTCCGGTGATGCAAATGGAACGCGGCGATCAACGGCCCTGCCAATGAATCATAGCTGTCGTTGTTGTCCATGTACATATGGACGAGCCCGTTCAGAAAGTCCGCTGCCGCATACGCTATGAAAATAGAGCATAGCTGCAATGGCCATCCAATGGAAACGGGAAGCACCAGGTACAGCAGATACAGCTGCAGCGAAACATTGGCCAGCGAGACCGATTTCCCGATGGCCTGGTACACGGGCGCCTTCTCGTACAGTTCCATCGCGGCGTTGAACTGCTGCTGTTTTACATTCAGTGCCAGGTCCTGGGTCATCGCCTGTCTTTCCAATTCCACCATTTCAACAACCGGGGATCATGCTTTGTCTCTGTCGCGAAGTACACCGCGCATCGGAACGTGTAGAGGACGCAGCGGTCGATGTGATGGCCGCGCAGTGTGTTGAGCTTCTTATAGAGCCGCTCCGGATCGCGGCCTTTCAGGTCTCGAACACGGCGAATGCCGATATCGAACAGATTGCGGGCGAGTCTTTTCCCGATGCCGGGGATGGTCTGAAGCTCCTGGAGTGATGTGTTCATACCGCGATCCTCGTTCATACCCGAGTGTCCGGGCGACATCGCCTACGCCGCGTCACTTCGTTCCAAGGACCAGGAACACCGGAAATTCCCGCCTGCCCTTTCCCTCGATCGCCTTGGCGACGACCGCGGCCGTGACCTCGCGCACCGCGGAGAGTCCCGCCCGTTCGAAATGGCCCCTGATCATCCCCCGGTCGAAGCCGAGATGCAGGACGCCGGTGTTGTCGCCGTGGAACGAGCCGTCCTCGGAGTCCAGGTCCGCGACGGCGAGGGTCCCGCCGGGCAGCAAAGCTCCGGCGAGCTGCGCGATCAGGCCCGCGGGGTCCGGCACATGGTGGAGCGTCATGCTGCTCACGATCAGGTGATAGCCGCCTTCCACTTTTCCGCCCTGCTCGAGGTCCAGGAACTGCGTCCTCACGTTGGCAAGACCCTGGCTGCTCACCTTGGACTCGAGCGCCTCGAGCATCCCCCGGGAGCTGTCCATGCCCGTGACGCTCCTGACCAGCGGCTGGAGCTTGAGCGTCACGAGCCCCGTGCCGCAGCCGAAATCGAGCGCATCCATCTCCCGCCCGGGGCGGGCCTCGCGGATGATCGCGTCGGCTACGTCATGAGCCAGCTTCACCCTGCCGGGATTCGCGTCCCACTGCGCCGCTTCCTTGTCAAAGTCCTTTCGTTCTTCGTGCTTCATGCTATCCCAGCTTTCCCACTCATTGCCCGCTCGATGCCGTCATTGCTCAAGCCGCTCCTGAAGAAGCCTGGATCGGCCTGATGTCGTGAATTTCCAGATCGACCAGCCTCGGTCCGGGCAATGGCCGGTGTCCGAAGGGGAGCGGCAGCGCCCATCGCCGGGTCGGGACCTTCAGCCTGCAGAAGGTCCGGTATTCCCCGCATAGGTGCGCTGCGTGCGCCCAGCCGCCGACGGGTTCGGCCGTATAATCCAGGCGCCGGAGCATTCGCTGGTCGTCGAAGTAGAATATCTGCTGGCGAGAGTGCGTTGGGACATCGGCGGGGAAGGTCACCTGCAGCCGGGTGAGCTTCGCCATATTTCCCTGCAGCGGCTTAAGCGCTTCGACGACGAATCCCTTGCGGCTGAGCAGGAACGGCGCGGTCAGGTAGTTCCAGTTCGCATAACCGCCGAAGTAAATGAAATCCAGGTCGTCCCACTTGAACAGCCGGCGGATACCGTGGAACGCCGCCCGCGGGTCCACTCTCCGGCTGATGACATTTCCTTCGCGGTCAAGGATGCGGACCTCGTTGGTCCCGATGAGCTCGGAGGTCTGGCCGGGATTGGGGAAATCAAAGAAGGAGAACCGCGGCTCGCGCGTGGACGCCCGCATGCGGACGCGCTTCAGGACCGGCCGCTGCTTTGCCGTGAACAGGAACCCTTTTGCCGACATCTCCACGTCGAGCGCCTCGAGGCTGTTCCAGTACGCCGTCCCGCCGTGCGCCTCGATGGCTTCGTTCACTATCTGCATCGCGTTTACAGGAACCATGGAGGCCGCCTCCTTGTCGTTGTTCCTTACCTAATACAAACGCATAAAGTTTTGTTACGTTGTCTTTGCGAGCGACCGAAGGAAGCGCGGCAATCTCGTTGTAAAATAAAAGATTGCTTCGTCGCTACGCTCCTCGCAATGACACAATATTAAGTGCGTTTGTATTAGTACGGATCAGGATCTCTCCCGCGATCGCGCGGAGTCGAAAAGGTAGCCGCTTCACCTCTCGCACACCAGGTCCTCGATCTCCTTCGAGAATGTCGCGTAGTTCTGAGTATAGTCGATGGGGCATTCGATGACGACGACCTTGTGGAGCTCGAATGCCTTCTTGAGCACCGCCCCGAGGTCGTCACCCTTCTTCACGGTGATGCCGGCCGCCCCGTGGCTCTCGGCGAACCGCGCGAAGTCCGGATTGGTGTAGTCGAGCCCGAAGCTTTCGAATCCCATGTTCTGCTGCTTCCACTTGATGAATCCGAAGGCGTTGTCGTTCAGGATGAGCACGACGACCGGGATGTTCAGCCGCACCGCTGTCTCGAGCTCCTGGGCGTTCATCATGAACCCGCCGTCGCCCACCACGGCCAGCACCCTCAGCTCGGGATGGAGCAGCTTGGCGGCAAGTGCCGCGGGCAGGCCGGCGCCCATGGTCGCCAGGGCGTTGTCGAGGATGAAGGTGTTCGGCTTGTAGGTCCGGTAGAGCCGGGAGAACCAGAGCTTGTAGATGCCGTTGTCCAGCGTCAGAATATCGTCCTCGCCGAGGGCCTTACGGACGTGGCAGACGACCTCCTGCGGCCGGGGAGGAAAGGTCGTCTCGCAGGATGCCACCAGCTTCTTGTCCAGGAAAACCCGGAGGTCCGCGAACACCTTGTCCTCCCGCCGCTTCACCTTCGGGGCGAGCAGCCGGAGCGACACGGAGACATCGCCGACCATCTCGAACTCGGGGTCATAGTACCGGTCCACATCGGCCTCGACGAAATCGATGTGGATGATCTTCTTGTCCAGCGCCCGGTTCCAGACATAGGGCGGATACTCCACGATGTTGTACCCCACGGTGACGATCAGGTCCGCCCGGTCGATGCCGCAGTTCACGTAGTCCCGCTTGTGGATGCCCGTGGCGAAGAGGCTGTAAGGCGATTCATCGGAGAGCACGCCCTTCCCCATCTGCGTGTGGACCACGTGGATGCCCGTCCGCTCGACGAACTCGCGGAGGTCCTTCCAGATCAGTTTCCGGTTCGCCCCGGCGGAAAGAATGAGAAGCGGATGGCGTGACGTGTTGATGAGCTCCGCGGCGCCTTCGATCGTCGGGCCGTCCGGGTCCGGCCTGCGCGCACGGACCGATTTTTGGACCTGCGCGTCCGTGTCGCTTCCCGCGACGTCCTCGGGCAGCGCGATCCGACCGGCAGGCGTCCGCTCGTTGATC